>NZ_JCAFSQ010000012.1:0-132036 GCF_059369375.1 Stenotrophomonas sp. YJH_SMC_48-3
TGCTCGTGTGCGCTGTCCTGCGCACACGGCAAGACCGGGGTTGGGCGTCCTGCCCAACCCGCCCGAGGCATGCCTCGGGCCCATGCGGCTCACGCCCCCGCAACCGGACCCACCCCGCCTTCGACAGATTTCCACGATCTGTCGGGCCCTGTTTTCTGTAGAGCCGAGCCATGCTCGGCTCAGATCTCCCGGATATCGAGATGTTCGATTTAGATGGAGATTCATCCACGCATGGCGTGGATCTACGTGTCGACCAAGGTCGACACCTACCAACAGCTCCCGGAATCTGTCAGAGGTGGGGCGGTGTCGGAGTGCGGGGTGTCAGCCGCATGGATGCGGCTGCCAAGCCTCCATGGACGGATTTACGGCGTCCCCGCACTCCGACACCGCCCCGCCATCCTACGGAAAGCCCGCTGTTGCTGTTGAGGTTGCCGGCCAGCGGCCGGCACTACCACGGGTGCAGGGCGCAGCCCTCCCGCCCCCTCCTCAGTGGCGGCGGCGCTTGCGGTCCACGTACAGGGTCCTGGCAATGCTCAGCACAATGCCGACACCGATACCCACCACGCAGCCCAGCAGCAGGTTGTCGGCCCCAAGGCCCACACCCACGCCGACCACGGTGGCGATGACCATTTCAGCGGTGTGGGAAATAGGTTCGGGCTTCGGGGCGGACATGCGGGCTCCAGCGTCAGATCGGATCTTCGGGATGGGCCAGTGGCCCGGAAACGACGAGGCCGGGTTGCCCCGGCCTCGTCTGGTGCACCTGCAGGGGACCGTCAGTGCGATTCGGCCGGACCCGCGATCGGCGGCAGCGGACGGGCGTCGCCGCCCTTGTCGTTGCCACCGTCCTTGTTCGACTTGCTCCAGCCCGCCGGCGGCGGCGGATCACGACCTTCCATGATCGCGTCGATCTGCGGCGCATCGATGGTCTCGTACTGCAGCAGCAGCTGGGACATCGCGTGCAGCTTGTCGATGTTCTCGGTCAGCAGCTGGGTAGTACGGGCGTAGGCCTTGTCGAGGATATTGCGCACTTCCTCGTCGATACGGCGCGCCGTGTCGTTGGACACGCTCTTGTGCTGGGTAACCGACCGGCCCAGGAACACCTCATCGTCCTCTTCGCCATAGGCGATCGGACCGAGCTGCTCGGACAGGCCCCACTTGGTGACCATGTTGCGGGCCATCTTGGTGGCACGCTCGATGTCGTTGGAGGCACCGGTGGTGACCTTGTCCTCGCCGAAAATCAGCTCTTCGGCGACGCGGCCGCCGTACAGCGAGCACAGCTGCGACTGGATCGCGACGCGGTTCATCGAGTACTTGTCGCCTTCCGGCAGGTACATGGTCACACCCAGCGCACGGCCACGCGGAATGATCGTGACCTTGTAGACCGGATCATGCTCGGGTACCAGACGGCCGACAATGGCGTGACCGGCTTCGTGGTAGGCAGTGAGGGTCTTCTCCTCTTCGCTCATGGCCATCGAGCGGCGCTCGGCGCCCATCAGGATCTTGTCGCGGGCACGGTCGAAGTGGTCCATGCGGACTTCCTTCTCGTTGCCACGCGCAGCGAACAAGGCGGCCTCGTTGCAGAGGTTGGCCAGGTCGGCGCCGGAGAAGCCCGGGGTACCGCGCGCGATCACCATCGGCTCGACGTCGTCGGCCAGCGGCAGCTTGCGCATGTGGACCTTCAGGATGTGCTCGCGGCCCTTCACGTCCGGCAGGCCGACCACGACCTGGCGGTCGAAACGGCCCGGGCGCAGCAGCGCCGGGTCCAGCACGTCCGGACGGTTGGTCGCGGCGATCACGATCACGCCTTCGCCGCCTTCAAAACCGTCCATCTCGACCAGCAGCTGGTTCAGGGTCTGCTCGCGCTCGTCGTGGCCGCCGCCCAGGCCGGCGCCACGGTGGCGGCCGACAGCGTCGATTTCATCGATGAAGATGATGCACGGGGCATGCTTCTTGGCCTGCTCGAACATGTCGCGCACGCGGCTGGCGCCGACGCCGACGAACATTTCCACGAAGTCCGAACCGGAGATCGAGAAGAACGGCACCTTGGCTTCGCCGGCAATGGCCTTGGCCAGCAGCGTCTTGCCGGTACCCGGCGGGCCCACCATCAGCACGCCGCGCGGAATCTTGCCGCCCAGCTTGGTGAACTTGGACGGGTCGCGCAGGAAGTCGACCAGCTCGCCCACTTCTTCCTTGGCCTCGTCGCAGCCGGCGACGTCGGCGAAGGTGACCTTGATCTGGTCCTCGCCCTGCAGCTTGGCGCGCGACTTGCCGAAGGACATCGCGCCCTTGGCACCGCCACCGCCGCCCTGCATCTGGCGCATGATGAACAACCAGAAGCCGATGATCAGGATGACCGGCAGGAAATTCATCAGGATCGCGCCGAGGGAAATGCCGCTGGACGGCTCCTCCTGCACGATCTCCACGTTCTTGGTGCGCAGCACGTTGATCAGGTCGCGATCGAACGGTGCGGTGATGGTGGATGTCTGCCCGCCGCGGGTGGTGTAGGTCAGCTGGCTGGTGCCGCCGCGCATGTCGCCGCCGAAGGCGACCTTCTGCACGTTTCCGCTGTCCACCTGGTCCAGGAACTGCGAGTACGACGCGCCCTGCGCGCCGGCTCCGGAGGACTTCGGCGAGAAGCTCTGGAAGACCACCATCAGCACGACGGCGACGACCACCCATAGCAGGAGGTTCTTGGTCAAGTCGTTCATCCTCATTGGCTCCGGTGTTCCTCTCAGTGCTGGCGTTGCGTGGGGGTCGAACTTGCGTACATTGCGAGCTTACTTCATGTGGGCGCGTTTTCCCTGACCCAAGGCATACACCTCGGGAGAGCGCTTGCGCGAGGCTTCCGGCTTGCGGATGGAGACCTTGTCGTACCGGCGGCGCATGTCGCGCACGTAGTCGTCAAAGCCTTCACCCTGGAACAGCTTGATCAGGAACGCCCCACCGGTCTTGAGGTGGTTGTCGGCAAAATCCAGGGCCAGCTCCGCCAGGTGCATCATCCGCGGCTGGTCGACCGCACCCACACCACTCTTATTGGGGGCCATGTCCGACAGCACAAGGTCTACCGGCTGGTCCCCGAGCATGGCTTCAATCTGCGATAGGACGGCTTCTTCCCTGAAGTCACCATGAAGGAACTCCACGCCGGCCAGCGGCGGCATGTCCAGGATATCCAGGGCCAGCACCCGGCCGGTATCGCCGATCTGTCTCCGCACCTGTTGAGACCAGCCGCCCGGGGCCGCGCCGAGGTCGACCACCACCATGTGCGGCTTCAGCAACCGGTCACGTTCCAGCAGCTCTTCGAGCTTGTAGGCGGCACGCGAGCGCATGCCTTCGGCCTGGGCCTTCTTCACGAAGGGGTCGGAGAAGTGTTCCTTGAGCCAGCGCTGGCTGCTTTTGCTGCGGGTAGCCATTGAAAATAGGGGCTGATGGGGTCCTCATGATACCCTGATCGCCCCATTCAACCGTCTTTTCCTGCATGTCCATCGCCCTGACCGCCTCCCAGACCCGTTTCCTGCGCGGCCAAGCCCACGACCTGAAGGCCCTGCTGCAGACCGGCGGCAAGGGTGTGACCCCGGCCTTCATTGCGGAGCTGAACGAAGTGCTGGAGCGCCACGAGCTGGTCAAGGTGAAGGTCGCTGCCGAAGACCGCGAGGCCCGTGACGTGATGATCGGCGAGATCGTCGAAGCCACCGAAAGCGCGCTGGTGCAGCGCATCGGCCACGTCGCCGTGCTGTACCGCCCGAGCAGGGAACAGCGCCAGATCGTGCTGCCGCGCGGCTGATCGGCCTACTGCCATGCAGCTGAACCACGAACCGCCGGACTACGCCTACAGCCTGCGCGCCGCCGATGGCCGCTCGGCCAAGGTCAATGACCAGCTGCTGGGCAGCAGTTTCTTCCTGACCCCGGACCAGCTGGTCACGCAATGGCCGGCGGTGAGCGCCACTGCGCTGCAGCTGGCTGACCTGGAGCCGATCCTGGCGCTGAACCCGGCGCTGATCGTGCTCGGCACGGGTGACCGTCAGGTGTTCCCGCCGGCGGCGGTGATGGCCGCCTGCCTGTCACGCGGCATCGGCCTGGAAGTGATGAACAATCCAGCCGCCGCGCGTACGTTCAACATCCTGGCCGGCGAAGGCCGCAAGGTCGCCGCCGCCTTCATTCTCGAAGGCTGACGTGGTGCCGCCGGACATGGCCCGGCGCCACCCTGGATCACACTTGACTCTGTAGCGCCCGAGCCCGAGCCCGAGCCCGTGCCCGGGCGGCGCCGCATCGCGGCGCGGAAAGCCGCCGGGCACGGCCCGGCGCTACCCGTCTCTGCCTGCGTCAGCGCGCCGGCAGATACTGCTGCGGGTCGACCGGCTTGCCGTTGTAGCGAATCTCGAAGTGGACCATGTCGCGGTTCGCACCGGTGCGGCCCATTTCGGCGATCTGCTCGCCGGCTTTCACGCTCTGCCCTTCATTCACCAGGCGCTTGCGGTTGTGGCCATAGGCCGACAGCCACTGGTCGCTGTGCTTGATGATGATCAGCTCGCCGTAGCCGACCAGGCCGGCACCGGAATACACCACCACGCCATTGGCGGCGGCCTTTACCGGCTGGCCGCTGGTACCGGCGATGTCCACGCCCTGCTTGGTCGCGTCACCGGCCACGTAGCGGCCGACAATCGCGCCGTCGGCCGGCCAACGCCAGGCAATGTTGCTCTTCACCGGCCCCACCGGCGCCGTCGTCGGTGCGGTGCTGCCAGCACTGCCGCCACCCTGGCGCGGCGCGGTGACCACCGTGGTCGGCGCACGGCCGCTGGTGGCCCCCTGCGGATACAGGCGGATCACCTGGCCGGGGTAGATGGTCGACGGATTGTCCAGGCGGTTCCAGGCGATCAGGTCGGCCGGGGTGATGTCATGGATGCGAGCCAGCGCATAGATGGTGTCGCCCTTGCGCACCACCACGGTCTGCCCGGGCTTGGGCACCGAGGTCTTCGGCGTGCTCACGCCGCCACCGGCGCTGCCGCCTCCCGGGCGGACCACGGTGGCGGTACCGCAGGCGGCCAGGGTGGAAACCAGCAACGCCAGCGCGCCGATGCGCACTCCCTTGCTCAGACGATCAGGACTCATGCGAACTTCGACCTCCATACAAGCCAGGCGATCAGCACCACCACCAGCGCAGTGGCGATCCAGCCCAGCGGTTCAATCCAGCGACGCAGTGCGGCTTCGGCACGCGCACCACCGATACGGATGACCGCGGCCAGCACGAACACGCGCTTGCCGCGACCGATCAGCATGCTCAGCAGGTACTGCGGCATGGGTACGCCGACGATACCCGATGCCCACGTGAAGACCTTCATCGGGATGGGCATGAATCCGCCCAGCACCAGGAAGGTGAACACCGCCCAGGGCGACTCGGCCATCTTCGCCTGCACGGTGGTGATGCCCTGCTCGATCGCCGGCAGCATGCCCAGCGCTTCGAACAACGGCTTGATCGCCTCGAAGGCGTAGTGACCCAGTGCATAGCCAACCAGCGCGCCGAGCATCGAGCCGGCCAGGCTGAGGGTAGCGAACCACCAGCCGCGCTTGGGCTGGGCCACGCACATCGGCGCCAGCATCACCTCCGGCATCACCGGGAAAATGATCGCTTCGAAGAAACTCAACACCGTCAGGTAGGTCGGCGCGCGTTCGTGCGCCGCCCACTTCATCGCCCGCTCGTACAGCGGCCCGAAAATCTTCATGCAACCCTGCTCCGTGGATTAGTCGAGCATGCCAGACAGCAGCGGCACGAAGGTGACCGGCGCCAGCACGTGTTGTTCGATGCTGCCGTCGGCCTTGCGGTCCAGCTGCACCAGCGACTGCGCCCCGGGACCACCGACCGGCGCCACCAGCCGGCCGCCCTCGGCCAGCTGCTCGATCAGCGCGTCGACCAGTGCCGGCGCCGCCGCAGTGACCACGATGGCATCGAAGGGACCGTGCTCGGCCCAGCCGACGCGACCGTCGTCATGCTTGGTGCGGATGTTCATGCCCAGCGCACGGAAGCGCTTGCGCGCCTGGCGCAGCAGGTCGCCGATGCGCTCCACGGTGTAGACCTCCAGGCCCAGCGCACCGAGGATGGCGGCCTGGTACCCGGAACCGGTGCCCACTTCCAGCACGCGCTTGGGCGCGACCTGGAGGACCGCTTCGGTCATCCGCGCTACCACCCAGGGTTGAGAGATGGTCTGGCCGTGGCCGATGGGCAGCGCGGTATCCTCGTAGGCACGCGAGGCCAGCGCTTCGTCGATGAACAGATGGCGCGGCACCACCCGGATCGCGTTCAAGGTCGGCTCGTCGACGATGCCGGCTTCGCGCAGGCGGTCGACCAGACGGTCACGCACGCGCTGCGAGGTCATGCCGATACCCACAGCTTCCGGTTGCAGGCGCAGGCGTGGGCTCATGCCGGCTGGTCCAGGGCTGCGCTGAGGCCGCCGACCCAGCTGGCCACCTTCTCCAGCGCCTGGTAGCGGGTGAGGTCGACCTGGATCGGCGTGATCGAGATGTGGCCGGTGCGCACGGCGTGGAAATCGGTACCCGGGCCGGAGTCCTGCTCGCGGCCGGCCGGGCCGATCCAGTACACCTCGTTGCCGCGTGGATCCTTCTGCGCGATGCAGCCTTCGGCACGATGGCGGTTGCCGAGGCGCGTGACCTCGAAGCCCTTGACCTCGCTCCACGGCAGGTCCGGCACGTTGACGTTGAGGATGGTGTCGGCCGGCAGCGGGTCGGCCTTGAGCCGTGCAACGATCTCGACCGCGGCGCGCGCAGCGGTTTCGTAGTGCTTCGGATCGTGGTTGCGGCTGACCAGCGACACCGCCACGGCGGGCAGGCCCAGGAAGCGACCTTCCATCGCCGCCGAAACAGTGCCGGAATAGATCACGTCATCACCGAGGTTGGCGACGTTGTTGATGCCGGACACGACAATGTCGGGCTCGAATTCAAGCAGGCCGGTCAGCGCCAGGTGCACGCAGTCGGTCGGGGTGCCGGCCACCGAGACGGTGTAATGGTCGATGCGCTTGAGCCGTATCGGCAGATCCAGCGTCAGCGAGTTGCTGGCGCCGGAGCGATCGCGGTCGGGTGCGACCACCGTAACCTCGTGCCCAGCCTCGCGCAGGACCGAGGCAAGCATCCGGATGCCTGCAGCGTCGACACCATCGTCATTGCTGACCAGGATTCGCATCTTCGATTTAACCGCTTGATTTTCCAAGAATTCGATTCCGTCACCGTGCAGTGTAAGCGGGACCGCCGCGCTCCCCTGCGGAAGCCGTCGACCCTGCAAGCGCATCGTCTATTGTGCCGCATGCGAGCCGCCGGTCCTACCCTGCCGGCGGTCACGGCCGACATCGAACCGTCATAGGCAGACCTGCGCCGGCGGTTTACCCTGTGCGCATGTCGCACCCTGAAGACGAAGATCCCGCCGCGCTGTTCCGTGCGGCCATCGGCGAAGTGACGCCGCTGCGCAAGGATGCCGAGCCGGCACCTGCCGCGCCGCGACCGAAGCCGCGTGCGCGGATGGCCGAACGTGACGAGGCCGACGCCGCCGGCGAGTTCGCCCGGCTGCTGCGCGACAGCACCCCGCTGGAAGCCGGCGATGTGGCCAGCTATCGACGCGACAACCTGCCACCACGCCTGTTCCAGCGCCTCAAGCGTGGCCAGTACTCGGTGCAGGACGAGCTGGACCTGCACGGCGCCACCGCCGCGCAGGCGGAGACGCTGCTGCGCCAGTTCCTGCTTGAAGCGCATGCACACGAATATGGCTGCGTGCGCATCATCCACGGCAAGGGCCTGCAAGCCGATGGCGGTGCGCCGGTGCTGAAGAACCTGGTTGACCGCCTGCTGCGGCTGCGCAACGACGTGCTGGCGTTCCATTCAGCGCCGACCGGACAAGGCGGGACCGGCGCGGTACTGGTGCTGCTGGCGCGGCGCTGAAAAAAGGGGACGCCATGAGTCCAGGTAGAGTCGACTGTCAGTCGACTGCTCTTCCAGCGGCAAGCGAATACCCCGCGCTGCGCGCGCAAGTCGACTGACAGTCGACTCTACCGTGCGCCCTGCTCAGGCCTGCGAGGCGTCTTCGACCGGGCCCAGCTCGTGCAGTACAGCGGTGGCGTAGCAGCCCGGCGGCAGCGCGAACGAGAGTTCCAGTACATCACTGGCCAGCCACTGATGCTGCAGCAGCGCCGGGCGCAGGCGCAGCGCGCGGCGCTCCTGTTTCAACCGTGCGTCTTCCAGGCCAGCGCGCAGCGCCTTCGATTCCTCGTCGTCCAGCGCGGCCAGCTCCAGCTCACGTGCAGCGTCGGCGCTGCGCAGCTCGCCTTCGCCCCACAACGGTGCGCTGGGATGGATGTCGAACCGCGCGAGGCGCTCGGCCAGCACGTCGGTGTACGGCTCGGGGCCGAACACGCTGCGACTGCCGTCCAGCATCCACACTTCGCCCTCCAGTGGCTGATCCCAGCTGCCCTGCTCCACGCGCGCGGCCAGCACGCGGTTGAACAGCGCCGAACGGGCGGCAGACAACAGCAGCGAACGCTGGTCCTTGCGCATGCGGCGGCCCCCGAACATCGCCAATGCGGCCGGCACGTTGCCGCCGTCGCGGCCGAAGCGCTGCTCACCGAACCAGTTCGGCAGGCCCCGGCTGGCAATCTGCTGCAAACGCTCACTGATCGCTGCAGCATCGCCCCGCACCTGGCGCAGCACCAGCTTGAAGCGGTTGCCGGCCAAGGCGCCGCGCTGCAGCTTGCGGTTGTGCCAGGTGGCTTCGAGCACTTCGATCTCATCACTGTCCAGCTCGGCCAGATCCGGTGCAATGCGCTTGGGCAGGTGCACGCTGAAGCGCTGGGTGGTGACCGCATGGCGGTCCTTCATGCCGGCGTAGCTCACCGCCATTTCCGGCAGGCCGGCCCACTTGGCCAGCAGCTTGGCCACATGCACGGTGTTGGCACCGCGCTTGCGGATGTGCAGCAGCAGGTGCTCGCCCTCGCCAGTGGCCTCGAACGCCGGCAACTCGTCGACCTGGAAATCTTCCGGCGTGGTGCGGATGCGCGCCGACAGCAACGGCGCACCAAACGCAAGCGGCAGCGGGATCATGCCGCCACCAGCAGCACCACCGCCTGTGCGGCGATGCCTTCTCCACGGCCGGTAAAGCCCAGCTTCTCCGAGGTGGTGGCCTTGACGCTGACCGCATCCAGCGGCAGCTGCAGCAGCGCACCGATGCGCTCACGCATGGCCAGCGCATGCGGACCGACCTTCGGACGCTCGCAGATCACGGTGATGTCGGTGTTGCCGACGCGCCAGCCACGCTCGCGCAGCAGGCTGTCGCAATGGCGTACGAAATCGCTGCTGTCAGCGCCCTTCCAGCGGTCATCACTCGGCGGGAAGTGCTGGCCGATGTCACCCAGCGCCAGCGCACCGAGCATCGCGTCGCACAGGGCATGCAGGATCACGTCGCCGTCGCTGTGCGCGAGCACGCCACAGCTGTGCGGCACGTTCACCCCACCGAGCATGATGTGATCGCCCTCACCGAAGGCATGGACGTCGTAGCCCTGGCCGATGCGGACGGGCGGGAACGGTGCGGTGCTCATGGATGCAACCCTTGCAGCAGGGCCGCGCGGGCAATCAGCCGGCGCGACGGGAAAGTACGAATTCGAACCGGTCGAGATCGGCCGGAGTGGTTACCTTGAAGTTGTCCTCGCTGCCTTCCACCAGCAGCGGGCGCTGGCCCTGGCGCTCCATGGCCATGGCCTCGTCGGTGACTTCGACACCGGCGGCAGCGGCTTCGGACAGCGCGCGGCTGAGCTGGTGGCGGCGGAACAGCTGCGGCGTCAATGCACGCCACAGGCGCTCGCGCGGCTCGGTGCCATCGATGCCACCGTCATCGCCCGCGCGCTTGAGGGTGTCGCGCACCGGTGCGGCCAGGATCGCCCCGACCGGGTCGGCACGACCGACTTCAAGCAGCCGCCCAAGATCGGCAAGTGACAGGTTCGGCCGCGCCGCATCGTGGACCAACACGAATTCATCGGCACGCACCGAGTCCGGCAGGGCCTGCAGCCCGGCCAGCACCGAGGCGGCACGGGTCGCGCCGCCGATGCAGGTCAGCACCGGCTTGCCGGCCCATTCACTCCAGCCAGGCCAGTCACCGTCGTCCTGTCCGATCACCACCATCGCGCCGGCCACGGCCGGGTGCGCCAGCAGCGCGTCCAGGGTATGGGCGAGCAGGATCTGCCCGCCGGCCTGCAGGTACTGTTTGGGCAGCGGTGCGCCGAAGCGGGCGCCACGGCCGGCGGCCGGAACCACCACCCAGATCGCCCCACTCATGGCACGTCCGCCGGATGATCGCCGACCTGGGCGCTGACACCTGCCGCAGGTTGCGCCGGTTGGACCGGCGCATCCTCGACCACACGGTAGAACTTCTCGCCAGGCTTGATCATGCCCAGCTCGCTGCGCGCGCGCTCCTCGATGGCGGACTGGCCTTCCTTGAGGTCCTTCACTTCGGCGGCCAGCGCGTCGTTGCGCTGCTGCAGGCCCTCGTTGTCCCGCTCCTGGTTGGCGACCTGGGCTTCGAGCATCATCACTTCACCCGAATTGCCCGGACCGAACCAGAAGCGGTACTGCAGCCAGCCCAGCAACAGGGCCAGCACCAGCAGCATCCAGCGCCAGTCGCGCATCGGCTCAGCGCTTCAGCGAAACGAACGCGTCACGACCGGCGTAACGCGCGCCGGCGCCGAGGGCTTCCTCGATGCGCAGCAGCTGGTTGTACTTGGCCACGCGATCGCTGCGGCACAGCGAGCCGGTCTTGATCTGGGTGGCGGTGGTAGCCACGGCGATGTCAGCGATGGTGGTGTCTTCGGTTTCACCCGAGCGGTGCGAAACCACGGCGGCGTAGCCGGCACGATCAGCCATGGCGATCGCTTCCAGGGTTTCGCTTAGCGTGCCGATCTGGTTGACCTTGATCAGGATCGCGTTGGCGGTGCCCGAGTCGATGCCTTCCTGGAAGATCTTCGGGTTGGTCACGAACAGGTCGTCGCCGACCAGCTGCACCTTCTTGCCGATGCGGTCGGTCAGCAGCTTCCAACCCGCCCAATCATTCTCGGCCAGGCCATCCTCAATCGTGATGATCGGGTACTGCGCGGCCCAGTCAGCGAGGAAGTCGACGAACTGCTCGGAAGTCAGGCGCTTGTTCTCGCCGACCAGGTTGTACTTGCCGTTCTCGAAGAATTCGCTGGACGCCACGTCCAGGCCCAGCAGCACGTCTTCACCGGCGGTGTAGCCGGCCTTGCCGATCGCTTCGAGGATGGTGTCCAGCGCTTCGACGTTGCTGCGGAAGTCCGGCGCGAAACCGCCTTCGTCGCCCACCGCCGTGCTCAGGCCGTGGCCCTTCAGCACCGACTTCAGCGAATGGAAGATTTCGGTGCCGGCGCGCAGCGCTTCGGAGAACGAGGTGAAGCCGACCGGCAGCACCATGAACTCCTGGAAGTCCACGTTGTTGTCGGCGTGCGCGCCACCATTGATGATGTTCATCATCGGCACCGGCAGCGACGGGGTAACGCCGGTCTTGGCGGCCAGGTACTGCCACAGCGCCTGCTTGTTCGATGCAGCGGCGGCGTGCGCGGCGGCCATCGAAACACCCAGCAGCGCGTTGGCGCCCAGGCGGCCCTTGTTCTCGGTGCCATCAAGATCGATCAGGCGACGGTCGAGGCCGGCCTGGTCGGTGGCTTCAAAACCCTTCAGCGCGTTGGCGATGGTGGTGTTGACGTTGTCGACGGCCTTGCGCACGCCCTTGCCCAGGTAACGGGTCTTGTCGCCATCACGCAGCTCGACCGCTTCCTTGGTGCCGGTCGAGGCGCCGGAGGGAACCGCGGCACGACCGAACGAACCGTCCTCCAGGATGACTTCGGCTTCCAGCGTGGGGTTGCCACGGCTGTCGAGGATTTCACGGGCGTGGATGCTGCGGATCGTACTCATGGTCGGGCCGGTTACCTGTCTGGAGAGGGGGCGACAAAACGAATGCCGCGTGATTATCCCCGGCTGCCCGCCACTTGCCAAATGGCGTGGGCGCCGTCAGGCCAGAGTGGCCCCGATCACCATCAGGATCAACGACACCATCACCACCAGCAGGCCACCAGCAATGGCCGCCACTACGCCGCCGCGGCGGCAACGCCAGGCCATCACCATCGCCACCAGGCTGCCAACGAAGGACAGCACGAGCATGGCCAGTGCAGCCCAGATCCAGTACTGCATGGCCTGCATGCCATGGCTGCCATCCCCGGGCGAACCGAAACTGGCGGCGAAGGCGAATACAGCTGCCACCAGGCCGGCCCAGGCAAGAACAGCCAGCGCCAGCGCGATCAGGCCCCAGGGCCGATCACGGGTTGCCAGGGTCGCATTCATCAAAACAGCCCGTAGAACAGGGCGCCAAGCCACAGCGACAGCAGGATGATCGCCAACCCGGCGGCCACCTTGCCACGGTTCAGGCGCCAGGCCAGTACGGCGGCAGCGACGCATCCCACGGCGCCGACCAGCTCTGCAACCTGCAGCGCAATGAAGTACACGCGCAGATTGAGCGCGCTGCCGCCATCACCTGGTGGGCGCACTGACGCGGCGCCGATCAGCACCAGACCGAACATGCCCACGGTGAACAGCACGGCCAGGCCCAGTGCGATCAGGCCCCAGGGCCACTGTTTCCAGTGCCGGCGGCGGCGCTGGTTTTCCAGCGCCAGCCACGGGTCACGACTCACGCGAAGCGCGAGAAGCCGTGCTTCTTGGTCACCGCGTCCAGTTCCATCAGGGTCTCGAGCAGGGCCTCCATCTGGTCCAGCGGCCACGCGTTGGGACCATCGGACAGCGCCTTGGACGGGTCCGGATGAGTCTCGGCGAACAGGCCGGAGATGCCCACCGCCACGGCGGCACGGGCCAGCACCGGCACGTGCTCACGCTGGCCACCGGAACTGGTGCCCTGCCCGCCCGGCAGCTGCACCGAATGGGTAGCGTCGAACACCACCGGGCAACCGGTCTCGCGCATCACCGCCAGCGAACGCATGTCGCTGACCAGGTTGTTGTAGCCGAAGCTGGCACCGCGCTCGCAGACCATGATCTGCTCGTTGCCGGTGGCCTTGGCCTTCTCCACGACCGGCTTCATGTCCCACGGCGCCAGGAACTGGCCCTTCTTGATGTTGACCGGCTTGCCGGCCGAGCACACCTTGCGGATGAAGTCGGTCTGGCGGACCAGGAACGCCGGGGTCTGCAGCACATCCACCACCGAGGCCACCTCATCCATCGGGGTGTACTCGTGGACGTCGGTCAGCACCGGCACGCCGATCTGCTTCTTCACTTCGGCCAGCACCTTCAGGCCCTCTTCCATGCCCGGGCCGCGGAATGCGGTACCCGAAGTGCGGTTGGCCTTGTCGAAGCTGGACTTGAAGATGAAGTTGACGCCGAGCTTGTCGGTGATCTCCTTCAGCTTGCCGGCGGTATCGAGCTGCAGCTGCATCGACTCGATCACGCAGGGGCCGGCGATCAGGAACAGGGGCTGGTCCAGCCCGACCTCGAATCCACACAGTTTCATGGCGTTTCCTTGTTGTCCGCAGCACCGGACGGGCCGGTGCGCTGGGGGTTGAAGCATGCAGGATGGGGGCCGAAGCCCCCATTCACAAGTCAGGCGCGCGCTTCGGAAAGCAGCTTGCCGCCGGCCTTGCGCTCGCGCGCGGCACGGATGAAACCGATGAACAGCGGGTGGCCGTCACGCGGCGTGGACAGGAATTCCGGGTGCGCCTGGCAGGCCAGGAACCACGGGTGGGCATCGCGCGGCAGCTCGACCACTTCCACCAGGGTGTCGTCCATCGACTTGCCGGCGATCACCAGGCCCGCATCTTCCAGCTGGGTGCGGTAACGGTTGTTGAACTCGTAGCGGTGGCGGTGGCGCTCGGCGACCACGTCCTTGCCGTACAGCTCGCGGGCCAGCGTGCCCGGCTTCAGGCGTTGTTCCTGCAGGCCCAGGCGCATGGTGCCGCCGAGGTCGCTCTTGTCGTCACGCTTCTCGACATCGCCGCTGGCGGTGCGCCATTCGGTGATCAGGCCGATCACCGGGTTCGGCGACTGGCGGTCGTTCTCGGTGCTGTTGGCACCTTCCAGGCCGACCACGTTGCGCGCGTAGTCGACCACGGCCGCCTGCATGCCGTAGCAGATGCCGAAGTACGGCACCTGCTGCTCGCGGGCGAACTTCGAGGTCAGCACCTTGCCTTCGAAACCACGGTCACCGAAGCCACCCGGCACCAGGATGCCGTCGACATCGGCCAGTGCAGCCATGTCGGTGCCTTCCAGGTCCTGTGCTTCCAGCCACTTCAGGTTGACCTTGGTGCGCTGGCGCAGGCCGCCGTGCTTCAGTGCTTCGCCGACCGACTTGTAGGCATCCTGGTGGTCGACGTACTTGCCGACCACGGCGATGGTCACTTCATCCAGCGGGTGCAGGGTCGCGTCGACCGCGTCTTCCCACATCGAAAGATCGACCGGACCGGCCTTGTCGGCCAGCTTCAGCTGGTTCACCACGATTTCGTCCAGGCCCTGTGCATGCAGGCCCGACGGAATGCGGTACAGCACGTCGACGTCCGGCACGCTGATCACTGCACGCTCGGAGACGTTGGTGAACTGGGCGATCTTGCGGCGCTCCGAATCCGGCACCGCCTGTTCTGAACGGCACAACAGCACGTCCGGCTGGATGCCGATCGAGCGCAGTTCCTTCACCGAGTGCTGGGTCGGCTTGGTCTTCAGCTCACCGGCGGCACCGATGTACGGCACCAGGGTGAGGTGCATGAACAGCGCCTTCTCCGGGCCGCGCTCGGTGCGCACCTGGCGGATCGCTTCCAGGAACGGCAGCGACTCGATGTCGCCCACGGTGCCGCCGATCTCGACCAGTGCCACGTCGTAGCCTTCGGTGGCTTCGTCGATGCAGCGACGGATCTCGTCGGTGATGTGCGGAATGACCTGCACGGTCGCGCCCAGGTAGTCGCCGCGGCGCTCCTTGCGGATCACGTTCTCGTAGATGCGCCCGGTGGTGACCGAGTTCTTGCGGCTGAGGCGGGTGCGCACGAAGCGCTCGTAGTGGCCCAGGTCGAGGTCGGTCTCCGCGCCGTCGTCGGTGACGTAGACCTCACCGTGCTGGAACGGGCTCATGGTGCCCGGGTCGACGTTGATGTACGGGTCGAGCTTCATCATCGTGACCTTCAGGCCACGGGCTTCAAGAATGGCGGCCAGCGACGCGGCGGCAATGCCTTTGCCGAGCGAGGACACCACGCCGCCGGTTACGAAAATCAAGGGAGTCATGGCTGCAAGCATCCTGTCTGGAAATGGAAAACGGCAGCACCACGCGCACCCGGTGGGCGGGCATGGTGCTCAGAGGGGGTTTTCCGGTTCGCTGAGGCAGCGAGGGAGGTGCGGATCCGTGCGGCGGCAGGCGCCGGACCGGAACCATCGTGCGAGGTCGGGGCGGCCGTGCCGGCCAAATCGACCGTCACCTGCGACCCGCCATGCTGGAAGCCACGCTTGGCCGCTCCAGCCCATTCGCAAATGGTGGACACGCACTTACTCCCGGAAAGCCATAGTTTACAGATTGATGGCCGCCAACCCAAGGGGCAGACGCCACGTTCCCAAAAAGAAACGCCCCGCTGAGCGGGGCGTTCCGGTGCGCAACCCTTGTCGCAAGGGCGCCTGGCAGGCTGCAGGATCAGCGCTTCTTGCGCGCTTCCTCTTCCTCTTCCTGCTGCGGGGCCGGCTGGCCCTGCGCCTTCATCTGGGCATTGGCCTGGGCCCGGCGCTTGGCCTTTGCATCGGCCTCGGCCTGGGCCTTGTCGGCCTGATCACCCTGTTGCGGGGCCGACTGGCCGGCGTTCTGCGCCACCACCAGCGGCACTGCAACGGCGGCAGCGGCCAGGATCGCAATGGTCAGCAACTTCTTCATGGAGTCCTCCTCGCGGTATGGCTTGGACGTTCTGATCCAACGGAGCGCCGGCGTTCAGATTCCAGCGGCTGCCATTTTACCCCCTCTGCGTCGCCGAGACTGAACCGCAGGCGTGCAAAATCCCGTGCCAGACCCCACACTTGCCCGTCGCTCCAAGCTTTCGAAGACAGATGAACGCCCGCTATAACGCCGCCGATATTGAAGTCCTGTCCGGCCTTGACCCGGTCAAGCGCCGTCCCGGCATGTATACCGACACCGCGCGCCCGAACCACCTGGCGCAGGAAGTGATCGACAACTCGGTGGACGAGGCCCTCGCCGGCCACGCCCGCTCGATCGAGATCACCCTGTACAAGGACGGCAGCGTGGAGGTCAGCGATGACGGCCGCGGCATGCCGGTGGACATCCATCCGGAAGAGAAGATCCCGGGCGTCGAGCTGATCCTCACCCGCCTGCATGCCGGCGGCAAGTTCAGCAACAACAACTACACCTTCTCCGGTGGTCTGCACGGCGTCGGCGTCAGCGTGGTCAACGCGCTGTCGACCCTGGTGGAAGTGCACATCAAGCGCGACGGTGCCGAACACCGCATCACCTTCCGCAATGGCGACCGCGCCACACCGCTGGAAGTAGTTGGCAGCGTCGGCAAGAAGAACACCGGTACCCGCGTGCGCTTCTGGCCGGACCCGAAGTACTTCGATACGCCGAAGTTCGCGGTGCGCGCGCTCAAGCACCTGCTGCGCGCCAAGGCCGTGCTGTGCCCGGGCCTGACCGTGAAGCTGACCGATGAAGCCACCGGTGAAGTCGATACCTGGTACTACGAAGACGGCCTGCGCGATTACCTGAAGCTGGAGCTGGGTGATCGCGAGATGCTGCCGGCCGAGCTGTTCGTCGGCAGCCTGAAGAAGGACACCGAGGTCGTGGACTGGGCAGTGGCCTGGCTGCCGGAAGGCGAGCTGGTGCAGGAAAGCTACGTCAACCTGATCCCCACCGCCCAGCACGGCACCCATGTCAACGGCCTGCGTACCGGCCTGACCGAGGCGCTGCGCGAGTTCTGCGACTTCCGCAACCTGCTGCCGCGTGGCGTCAAGCTGGCCCCGGAAGACGTGTGGGACCGCGTGTCGTTCGTGCTGTCGCTGAAGATGACCGACCCGCAGTTCAGCGGCCAGACCAAGGAACGCCTGTCCTCACGCCAGGCGGCCGGCTTCATCGAAGGTGCCGCCCATGATGCCTTCAGCCTGCTGCTCAACCAGAACGTGGAGCTGGGCGAGAAGATCGCGCAGATCGCCATCGAGCGCGCCAGCGCCCGTCTGAAGACCGAAAAGCTGGTCGTCCGCAAGAAGGTCACCCAGGGCCCGGCCCTGCCCGGCAAGCTGGCCGACTGCATCAGCCAGGACCTGTCGCGCACCGAGCTGTTCCTGGTGGAAGGTGATTCGGCAGGCGGCAGCGCCAAGCAGGCCCGCGACAAGGATTTCCAGGCCATCATGCCGTTGCGCGGCAAGATCCTGAACACCTGGGAGGTTTCCTCCAACAGCGTGCTGGCCTCGGAAGAAGTGCACAACCTGGCGATCGCGATCGGCTGCGACCCGGGCAAGGACGACATCAGCGGCCTGCGCTACGGCAAGGTCATCATCCTGGCCGACGCGGACTCCGACGGCCTGCACATCGCAACACTGCTGACCGCGCTGTTCCTCAGGCACTTCCCTGCGCTGGTCGATGCCGGCCACGTGTTCGTGGCCATGCCGCCACTGTTCCGCATCGACGTGGGCAAGCAGGTGTTCTATGCCTTGGACGAGGAAGAAAAGCGCTCGATGCTGGACAAGATCGAACGCGAGAAGATCAAGGGCGCCATCAACGTGACCCGCTTCAAGGGCCTGGGCGAGATGAACCCGCCTCAGCTGCGTGAATCGACCATCCACCCCGATACGCGCCGGCTGGTGCAGCTGACCGTGGACGATCGCGAGCAGACAAGCTCGCTGATGGACATGCTGCTGGCCAAGAAGCGCGCCTCCGACCGCAAGGGCTGGCTGGAGTCGAAGGGCGACCTGGCTTCGCTGGAAGTCTGACTCCCGCAGCCCTCCTGTAGAGCCGAGCCCACGCTCGGCTGCATTCCGCGCCGTGCCGGGCAGCCGAGCATCGGCTCGGCTCTACAGAGATCCCACCCCCATCGGCAAACCCGGCGGCGCCATAATGCGCGTCCATCCGTGTGGACCAATGTATTGGCCAGCCACTCCCTGCTGTTTCCCGGCCTGCCGCTGCACAGCGCGCGCCTCGTCCTGAGCCCGATCCGCCGCGACGATGCGGCCGCCCTGTTCGCAATCCAGTCCGATCCGGACGTGATGCGGTTCTGGAACCATCCTGCATGGACACGACCGTCCGAGGCACGCGCGCAGATCGACGATGACCTGGCGGCACAGGCCACCGGCACCCAGCTCAAGCTGGCCGTGCGCGAAACGCTGGACGGCCCGTTGCTGGGCATCTGCGTGGTGTTTGCGTTGGACCGCGATGCGGCACGCGCCGAGATCGGCTACCTGCTGGCACCGGATCGCCAGGGCCAGGGCTACATGCACGAGGCCCTGCAGCAGGTACTGGCCTACCTGTTCGGCACCCTCCACCTGCATCGCGTGGAAGCCGAGATCGACCCGCGCAACGCACCCTCCGCGCACGTGCTCGAACGCCTGGGCTTCCGCCGCGAGGGAGTGCTGCGCCAGCGCTGGCGGATCCAGGGGGAACTGGCCGACTCGGCCGTCTATGGCCTGCTGGCCGATGACGAAGCGGCCGCCACCCTGCCCGCTTGACCCAATCTGGCCAGTAGCGGGCTCAACGCACGGCCATGCCTTTGGACACATACGACATGGGCCGCCACCGGCCTAGCATCGGAATCCCCTTCCGCTGCCCACCCGGTGCCATGAAGTCCCTGCTGCACACTGCCGCGCTCTGCGTCGGCCTGCTCATCGCCCCAGCCAGCGTGCTGGCCGCGCCTGATGCCGACGCCAAGCCCGATCCGAAAGACGACAAGACCGAGGCGTCTGCGTTGCCCGCAGACGCCTCAGCCCGCCAGAGCATGCGCCTGGCCGGCCGCACCCTGGACTACACCGCCACCGTCGGCACCCTGCCGGTACGCGATGCCAAGGGCAAGGTGATCGCCGATGTGGTGTTCACCGCCTATACGATGCCGGGTAAGGACCGGCCGGTGACCTTCGCGCTCAATGGCGGTCCCGGCGCGTCGTCGGTGTACCTCAACATGGGCGCGATCGGACCCAAGGTGGTGACCTTCGGCTCCGAGGGTGACAGCGCGTCGGCGCCGGCGACCCTGCACGACAACCCCGGCACCTGGCTGGACTTCACCGACCTGGTGTTCATCGATCCGGTCGGCACCGGCTTCAGCCGCGCGCGGATCGGCGACGATGAAGCGAAGAAGGCACTGTACAACCCCAGCGCCGACATCGAATACCTGTCACGCTCGATCTACGACTGGCTGCTGCGCAACCAGCGCATGGCGTCGCGCAAGTACCTGACTGGCGAGAGCTACGGCGGCTATCGCGGCCCGCGCATCACCCACTACCTGCAGACCCGGCTGGGCGTGGCGATGAACGGCCTGGTACTGGTCTCGCCGTACCTGAGCCCGACCCTGGAAGACAACGCCGATGTCTCGCCGATGGCGTGGATGCAGACCCTGCCGTCGATCGCCGCCGCGCACCTGGAGCGCCAGGGCAAACTGACCGATGCAGCGATGCGCGAAGTAGTGGAATACACCCGTGGCGACTACGCCACCGCCTTGATGAAAGGCCGTAGCGATCCGCAGGCAACCGAGGCGATGCTGCGCCGGGTGACCGAACTGACCGGCCTGGAGCCGCAGTTCGTGCGCCGTGCCGGTGGCCGCCTGGAAACGCAGGCCTACCTGCGCGAAGTATTCCGCGACAAGGGCACGCTGGGCAGCCGTTACGACTCCAACGTGACCGCGTTCGATCCATTCCCGAACGATCCGGAGCAGCGCGCCAACGATCCGCTGCTGGACAGCATCATCGCGCCGACCACCACGGCGATGGTCGACTTCGTGACGCGCGTGGTCGGCTGGAAGGTGGATGCGCGGTACCAGGCGCTGAACTACGACGTGAACCGGCTGTGGGACCGCAATGGCGAGCTGCGCGATGGCGCGGTGACCCAGCTGCGCCAGGCCGTGGCGATCGACCCGCACCTGCAGGTGCTGATCGTGCATGGCTGGAACGACCTGTCGTGCCCGTTCATGGGTTCGATCCTGACCGTGGACCAGATGCCGACGATGGGCAGCAATCCGGACCGGGTGCAGGTGCGCAGTTATCCGGGCGGGCACATGTTCTACAGCCGGGCCGACAGCCAGGCGGCGTTCCGGAATGATGTGAAGGCGCTGTTCCAGCGTAATTGATGGGTGGTGGCGGCCGGGCCTGCGGCCCGGCACCCGCTGGATCAACTGCAACTGCAGCTGCGACTGCAAAGGCCTGGATTCCGTGGGATGGCGGGGTGGGATGGGCAGGCGGGGGACGGCAAAAACTGCTCCTGCGTGCCTCGTAGAGCGCCATCCATGGCGCTCTGCGCCCCCGCCTGCCCACCCCACCCCGCCTTCGACAGTTTCCGGGCGCTGTTGGTAGGTGCCGACCGTTGGTCGGCACGGGGGTGGATCCCGTTGTTTGGCAACGGGCTCTGACCCTGGTTCTGCTCTGGTAGGTGTCGACCTTGGTCGACACGTTGTATGCGGAAAAATTCTTTGCCCATGAAAAAGCCCGCCTGATATGGCGGGCTTTTTCGTTTGCAACCCTGGCGTGGCGATCAGGTCCAGCCGAACAGTTCGAACAGCTTCAGGATCAGGTACGCACACCCGCCGGCCGCCGGGATGGTCAGGATCCAGGCCCAGACGATGCGCTCGATCACGCCGAACTTCAGCGAACGCGGGTTCTTGGCGAAGCCGACACCCATGATCGCGGTGGAGATGCTGTGCGTGGTCGAGACCGGCATGCCGAAGTGGGCCGCCAGGGTCAGGATGGTGGCCGAGCTGGTCTCCGCGGCGAAGCCGTGGATCGGGTGCAGCTTGACCATCTTGTGGCCCAGGGTCTTGATGATTTTCCAGCCACCCGAAGCGGTACCGGCCGCCATCACCACCGCGCAGGTCAGCACGATCCACATGGCGATGCCGTCACCGGCGTGCGCGTCCGGGTGCATGAAGGCCAGCCAGGACGGGAGATCGTTCAGTGCGCCGGTGGCTTCGGCACCAATCAGGGTCATCGCGATGATGCCCATGGTCTTCTGCGCGTCGTTGTGGCCGTGGGCGAAGCCCATGTAGGCCGCCGAGGCGATCTGCGCCTTGCCGAAGAAGGCATTGACGATGCGCGGGCGGGCCAGGCGGCCGATGGCGCCACCGACCTTGGCCAGGCCGGCGATCAGCGCCCACAGCAGCACCATCACCACAATGCCGAGCAGGAAGCCGGCGATCGGCGAGGTGATCATCGGCACGAACACCTTCCACAGCAGGCCCTTGTTCTGCGCCCAGCTGCCCAGGCGCTCGGACCAGATCAGGGCATCCCAGTTGTTGTGGGCCGCAGCCAGGCCGGCGCCGCAGAGGCCGCCGATCAGCGCGTGCGAGGACGAGGACGGCAGTCCCTTCCACCAGGTGATCAGGTTCCAGATGATGCCGCCCAGCAGCGCGCACAGGATCACCTGCGGGGTGACTTCCACCACGTTGGTGTTGAGCAGGCCCGAGGCGATGGTCAGCGCCACCGCCGTACCGGTCAGCGCACCGATGAGGTTCATGAAGGCGGCCAGCATCACCGCCCAGCCGGGCGAGAGCACCTTGGTCGCCACTACGGTGGCAATGGAATTGGCAGTGTCGTGGAAGCCGTTGATGAACTCGAAGACGAGCGCGGCCAGGATCACTACCAGGACAAGGGTCAACATGCGGCGGCGTCCGTCAGCTGTTCTTCAACACGATCTGGTACGCCACCACGCCAGCCTCGCGGCAACGGTCGATGGCCTTTTCCAGGATCTCGAAGAATTCCTTCAGCAGGAACATCTGCAGGTTGTCCAGGCGACCGGAGTAGATGTCGCGGTACAGCTCAAGCATCAGGCGGTCGGCCTCGTTCTCCAGCGAGCGCAGCTTCTCGTTCAGCGCGGTCATCCGGTCCAGGTTCATGTGGCGCAGGTCGGCCACCATCTCCACCACCACGCCGGCGGCCTGCTCCAGCATCGCCGCGCGCGGCGCGAAGTCGATGTGCTCCAGGTGGGTCGTGGCCAGCGAATAGCGATCGGCGAACTTCTCGATCTGCTTTGGAATCTTGTACAGGGCCGAACCCAGCGCTTCGATGTCTTCGCGCTCGATGGGGGTCATGAAGCTGTCCACCAGCGCCTGGCTGATCTTGTCCGAGGCCGCGCGTTCGCGCAGGCGGGCCAGCTTGAAGGCGTCCAGCGCGGGCTGGCGGTCGGCCTCGCGCAGCATGGAATGCAGCGCCTTGGCGGCATCGGAAGCCGCGACAGCAGCCTCATCGAGCAGGGTGTAGAACTGTTTGCCGGAACCGAAAATGGTCTGCAGAGAGAACATTGAGAAACCTGTCAGCCGTCGCGGGAAGGACGGCACCAGAGCGAATTATGACGGCTAGATGACCATCACGGGTATCCCCGCGCCCTTTCCGGGCTCTGGGAGCCCCAACCTGAACAGGCGGTTGCCACCCTGCCACGCCCCTTTGCTAAGATGCCAGCGCGCCTTCAGGCGCACCTTATGGACGACGACCCTTATCCCCCTGCGCCGCGCCGGACCCCGTTCCTGAGCGCCTGCCGCCATCGCAAGCACCCGCCCTCCCTGCCACCAACCGGGGACGACGCCCGTGTTTGAAATGATCCTGATTGTCTTCGCGCTGGTTCTGCTGAACGGCTTCTTCGCCATGTCCGAGATGTCGGTCATGACCTCGCGCAAGAGCCGCCTGAAGCAGATGGCCGCCACCTCCAAGCGCGCCGCCAAGGCGCTGGAGCTGTCGGAGAAGCCGGAGAGCTTCCTGTCCACCGTGCAGATCGGCATCACCGTGATCGGCGTACTCACCGGCTACCTCGGTGGTGATGCGATCGGCGACGCGATCGCCGGCTGGCTGCAGGGCCTGATGCCCGGCTTTGCGTACGCGCGCGAAGTAGGCACCGCCCTGGCGGTCTCGCTGATCACCTTCATCACGCTGATCTTCGGCGAACTGGTGCCCAAGCGCCTGGCCCTGACACGTTCCGAGGCCATTGCCGGCCTGGTCGCGATGCCGATGAGCTGGCTGGCCAGGCTCGCCCTGCCCTTCGTCTGGCTCCTGTCCAAGACTACCCAGCTGGTGCTGAAGGTGCTGGGCCTGGGCAAGGACGAGGCCGCGCAGGTGACTGAAGAAGAGATCCGGATGCTGGTGGCCGAGAGCCACGAGGCCGGCGTGATCGACGCCCACGAGCGCGACATGATGAACCGCGTCATGCGCCTGGGCGACCGCACCGCCGACAGCCTGATGACGCCGCGCAACCGCATCGCCTGGCTCGACACCCAGGCCGGGCTGGAGCGCAATCTGGACATCATGGCCGAGCACGAGTTCTCCCGTTACCCGGTGTACCGCGACAACGACATGGACGTGGTCGGCGTGCTGGAGCTGAAATCGCTGGCCACGCGCATGGCGCGCGGCGACAACGCGCTGTTCCAGACCCTGCGCGAACCGCTGTACGTCTCCGAATCGACCCACGCGATGAAGCTGCTGGAGATCTTCCGCGAGGAACAGCAGTCGATGGCGCTGGTGGTGGACGAGTACGGCGAGATCCAGGGCCTGGTGACCATCAGCGACCTGATGGGCGCCGTGGTCGGCCGCCTGCAGGCGGTCGAGAATGCCGACGAGGATGCCCTGGTGGTGACCCGCGAGGACGGCTCGCTGCTGGTGGACGGCTCGCTGCCGATCGAAGACCTGCGCGAGCTGATCGGAAGCAACGACCTGCCCGATGCCGAGGACGGCGATTACTACACGCTGGCCGGCATGTGCATCCACTACTTCGGCCGCATCCCGCACGCAGGCGAGTACTTCGACTGGGCCGGCTGGCGCTTCGAGGTGGTCGACCTGGACGGTGCGCGGGTGGACAAGCTGCTGCTGCGCACGTTGTCCGACGAGCAGGCCGATGAGCTCACCGCCTGAGACCGGCCAGGGCCAAGGCGCTCAGCGCGCGGCCTACCGCAACGAGGGCATCCGCACCCTGCTGGAGATGTTCGCCTCCGGCGATCCCGCCGAGCACATGCCGCTCGGCCAGATCCTCAGCAACCTGCAGCAGAGCGCGTTCGGCGTGTTCCTGTTCGTGGCGATCCTGCCCTCGTTCATCCCGATCCCGGGCATGGGGGGTGCGGTCAGCGGCCCACTGGTGGTCCTGATCGGCCTGCAGATGCTGTGTTGCCTGCGCCGCCCCTGGCTGCCCGGTTTCATTGCCCGACGCGGGCCGAAGCGCGGCACCATGCACCGCTTCCTGGACCGTATCGATCGCCCGTTGCGGCGGCTGGACAGGATGCTGAAGCCACGCCTGCCGCAGCTGCTGACACCGCTGCCCGCACACGCGTTCACTGGCCTGCTGCTGGTGTTGCTGGGCCTGCTGCTGTCGTTGCCGATTCCGTTCACCAACTTCCTGTTCGGCTTCCAGCTGCTGCTGTTCTCGCTGGCGCTGCTGGAACGCGATGGTGCGCTGATGCTGTTCAACTGGATCGCCGCACTGGTGGCGATCGCGTTCTTCGGCTTCAGTTCGGGGCAGCTGGTGGGCTATACAGTGGAGCTGTTCCAGCGCTGGTTCTGAAGCGGCATCCGGTAGAGCCGGGCGCTGGCCGGCTGCCACGTTTCCAGGGTTGCCGGCCAGCGGCCGGCACTACCAATACCGGACATCGGTCATCACCGAAGATCGATGAAGCCGTTGTCGGCCAGCGCCGCCGGTTCGTCCTGCACCGCCGACAGCACGAAGCTCAATGCCTTGCCCAGCAGCGTGCCCGGGCCATCCCAGTATTCGGCGCTCTCGGCGCGCACGTGGATCAGGCGCAGGTTCGGATCGTCCTTGCCACCCGGGAAGAACAGTTTCATCGCCGGCGACCACAGCTCCTCGATCTTCGCGCGGTCATCGACGACGCGGGCACGCCCGGCCACCGAGACATAGGTGTTGTTCGAGGGCGAGGCATACGCCACGTTGACCCGCGGGTCGAGCGCGATCTCGGCCACCTTCGGGCTGTCGCCGGTGATCACGAACCACAGGTCGCCGTCAAAGGCGACCTGCTGGGTGGCCAGCGGCCGACTGTAGAGCCGTCCGTCGACGCCGGTGGTGGTGAACATGGCCACCTCCACATCCTTGATCAGTTCGGCCAGCTGGTTGACGTGTTCGGCACGGGTGTCGGCCATGTGGGGGACTCCATCGGAATGAGCCCCCATCAGACCGGGCACGGCCGCAACAGCCCGTGACGCAATTGTTCAGCCCGCGTGGCGGGCGTGCCAGGCCTGCATGGTCAGTTCGAACGAGCGCAAGCGCGCGCGGTGGTCGTACAGGTTGGCGGTGAGCATCAGCTCGTCGGGCCTGTGCCGTTCGACAAACGCGGCGATGCCCTCCCCGACCTGCTGCGGATCGCCCAGCACGGTGCAGGCCAGCGCCCGCTCCACCCCCAGTTTTTCGTGCGGCTCCCAGAAGGACTCGATGTCGTCGATCGGTGCCGGAATCTTGCCCGGCCGGCCACGACGCAGGTTGACGAAACTCTGCTGCTGGCTGGTGAAAAGGCGGCGCGACTCCGCCTCGCTGTCGCTGGCAACGACGTTCAGGGCCAGCATCGCGTGCGGCTGCTTCAGCGTCGCCGAGGGGCGGAACTCGCGGCGGTAGACAGCAAGGGCTTCGTCCATCGCGTCGGGTGCGAAGTGCGAGGCGAACGCATACGGCAGGCCCATCGACGCGGCCATGCGCGCGCCGAACAGGCTGGAACCGAGGATCCAGGTCGGTACCCGCAGGCCGCCACCTGGAACGGCCTGCACAGCCTGCCCCGGCTGAACCGGCTCGAAGTAGTGCAGCAGCTCGCGCACGTCCTGTGGGAACTGGTCCGCGCTGTCGAAGTAGCGGCGCAATGCACGCGCGGTCGGCTGGTCAGTACCCGGTGCGCGGCCCAGGCCCAGGTCGATCCGGTCCGGATACAGCGAGGCCAGCGTGCCGAACTGCTCGGCCACCTGCAGCGGGGCATGGTTGGGCAGCATGATGCCGCCGGCACCGACCCGGATGCGAAGGGTACCGCCGGCGACATGGCCGATCAGCACGGCGGTGGCCGCACTGGCGATGCCGGGCATGTTGTGGTGTTCGGCCAGCCAGTAGCGGCGGTAGCCCAGCGCATCGCCGTGCTGGGCCAGTTCCAGCATGTTGGCAAAGGCGGTGGTGGTGTCACTGCCCTCGCAGACCGGGGCCAGGTCAAGGATCGACAACGGGATCATCAGGCGTTTTTCCGTCACAGGATCCCCATGCATGGGGACGACCCGGCGCAGCGGCCAGTGCCGGTGGCGGGATGCTGATTCCCGCAGCGCGGGTCCACGACTGACTGCGCTTGATCCGGTAGAGCCGGCCGCTGGCCGGCAGGCAACGTGCCCTGGCAGCCGGCCAGCGGCCGGCTCTACCGGGGAATCGACATCCCGGCTTAGAACGCGCTGGGGCGCGGATCAGGCAACGGCTGGTCGACCATCGGCTTCAGTTCCGCATCCAGCGCAATGCGCTCATCGAACACGAAGCAGCGGCCTTCGTAGCCTTCGCCGCCCACTTCCTCGAAGTAGCCGAGGATGCCACCGTCCAGCTGCAGCACGTTGTCCATGCCGTCGTTGACCATCCACAGCGCCGCCTTCTCGCAGCGGATGCCGCCGGTGCAGAAACTGACCACGGTGCTGTCCTTCAGTGCTTCGCGGTGCGGCGCCAGCGCCTCCGGCAGGTCGGTGAACTTGTGGATGGGCAACACCAGCGCATCCTTGAAGGTGCCGTACTCCACTTCCTGCAGATTGCGCGTATCGAGCATCACCACCGGCTTGCCGGCATCGTCATGCCCCTGCCGCAGCCAGCGCTGCACGGTGGCCGGATCGACCGCCGGCGCACGCGGATAGTCCAGCGGCTGGCCGTCATCACGGCGGAAGCTGATGATCTCGTCCTTCACCTTGGCCTTCAGCCGGGCGAACGGCTGGTGCTCGCTGAAGCTGGTCTTGACCCGCATATCGGCAAAGCGCGCGTCAGAGCGCAGCGCTGCGTAGAAACCCTCGACCGCCTCTGGCGCACCCGCCAGGAACAGGTTCAGCCCCTCGCCCGCCACCAGGATCGTGCCGCGCAGCTGTGCCGCCTCGGCACGCGCCAGCAGCTGGTCACACAGGGCCTGAGGGGCGTCGATGACGGCGAAATGGTAGGCAGCGGTATTGGCGATCATCCCGCCATTTTAGCGCCTCCCGCCCGCACAGACAGATTCAGGGGTCAGTGCCCTCTGCACAGCAGAGGGATCCGACCCCAAGCCCGGCAGACACCCGGAATCTGTCAGGGGTGGGGCGGTGTGGGCAGGCGGGGGCGCAGAGCGCCATGGATGGCGCTCTACGAGGCACGCAGGAGCAGCGTTTGCCGTCCCCCGCCTCCCCACACCGCCCCACCCTCCCACTGAAGCCCGGCTTTTGACGTCGACGTTGCGTCTGCGGGTGCCGGGTGCAACCCGGCCGAAACCCCTTACCCCCGCAACAGTACGAACGGCAGCAGCACCAGCGCAGCGGCAGCGGCCATCCCCAGCAGCACCAGCATTACGAACAGCGGCCGCCGCCGGAACAGGCTGCCGAAGGTCTCCGCCGTGCCATCACGCAATGCCTGCTCACGCTCGGCACGGATGCGCGGCCCGCGTTCGGCCTGGTACTCCGCCATCAGCGCCTTCGCACGTGGATGATCGGCGTCCTCGCGCAGCCACAGGCCTCCGTTGGAAATGCCCCAGGGGCTGGGTTCGGTGCGGTACCAGGCGATGCCGTGCTGGTCGAGCAGCGTGCAGACATCGGCGTATTCGTCGTCACCGACATTGCGCAGATTGAGCAGGAGTTTTGCCATGTCCCCATGATACCCGGCGCCGATGCGCTACCCTTGCCGCCCTCGACCTGCGCCCTACCGGAGACGCCCGATGCGCCGCCTGCTGCTTCCCCTGCTGCTGTCCCTCGCCGCCGCTGGCTGCTCGACCGAACCGTCCGGCCCGCCGCCCGGCGGCACCCTGACCGCCTTCGAGCGGATCGATACCGTGCCAGGTACCGGTGCTGAAGCCGTTCCCGGCAGCAAGGTCACCGTGCACTACACCGGTTGGATCTACGACAACCGTACCGAGACCAAGCACGGCAGGACCTTCGACAGCTCCTTCAAGCACGGCCAACCGTTCACCTTCGCGCTTGGCGCCGGCCAGGTCATCCGCGGCTGGGATGAGGGCGTGGCCGGCATGAAAGTTGGCGGCAAGCGCACGCTGATGATCCCGCCGGACTACGGTTACGGTGACCGCAAGGTCGGCCCGATTCCGGCCGGATCGTCGCTGGTGTTCGACGTAGAGCTGCTCGATGTCAAACCGTGATGCCGCCATGCCCCACCGCGTCGCCGTCATCGGCGGTGGCCCGGCCGGCCTGTTCGCCGCCGAGCGCCTGCGCGCCGCCGGGCTGGACGTCGACCTGTACGAGGCCAAGGGGTCGCCCGGCCGCAAATTCCTGATCGCCGGCAAGGGCGGGCTCAACCTCACCCATTCCGATCCGCGTCCGCTGTTCGACAGCCGCTACCGCGAGCAGTCCACGGCCGTGGGCCGCTGGCTGGACGACTTCGATGCGCAGGCGCTGCGCGACTGGGCCGCCGGCCTGGGCGTGGAGACCTATGTGGGCAGCTCCGGCCGCGTGTTCCCGGTCGACCGGAAGGCTGCGCCGCTGCTGCGTGGCTGGGTGCGCCGGCTGAAGGAACAGGGTGTGCGCCTGCATGCCAACCACCGCTGGATCGGCTGGGGTGAGGATGGCGCGCTGCGATTTGAAACCGAAGATGGCGCCGTTGAAGTACATGCCGATGCCACCCTGCTGGCCATGGGCGGCGGCAGCTGGCCGCAGCTGGGCAGTGACGGCGCCTGGGTCGCGCCACTGCAGGCCCGTGGCGTGGACATCGCACCACTGCAGTCGGCCAACTGCGGTTTCGACGTGGGTTGGACCCCATTCTTCGCCCAACGCAATGCCGGCGCGCCGTTGAAGCCGGTGGTCGCGCACTGGATCGACCTGGCCGGACAGCCACGGTCGCTGCAGGGCGAATGCGTGGCCAGCGAGTACGGCATCGAAGGCAGCCTGATCTATGCGATGGCGGCGGACCTGCGCGAGACCATCAACCGCGAGGGCCACGCGATGCTGTGGCTGGATCTGGTACCGGGCCGCGACGAGGCGCGCCTGCTTGCCGATCTGTCACGCCCACGCAAGGGCCGCAGCTTCGGCGAGCACCTGCGCCGCCAAGCCGGACTGGATGCAGTGAAAGCCGCACTGGTGTTCGAGATTCTGGGTAAAGAAGCGGGCAGCGACCTGCCTGCCGTGGCGGCTACGCTCAAGCGCCTGCCGCTGCGCCTGCTGCGTCCCCGGCCGATGGCCGAGGTGATCAGCACCGCCGGCGGCGTGCGCCTGGATGCGCTGGATGATGGCCTGATGCTGCGGGCAGTGCCCGGCGTGTTCTGCGCCGGCGAGATGCTGGACTGGGAAGCGCCGACAGGTGGCTACCTGTTGACCGCGTGCTACGCCAGTGGCCTGCGTGCTGCGGAAGGCGTAATCAGGTGCCTGGCCGGGCGGTGACGCCTGCCTTGTAGCGTCAAGCCATGCTCGACGGCGTTACCTGTAGAGCCGAGCCCATGCTCGGCTTGAATCTGACGCCGGGAAAGGTCACTCACCACGGCCGGCGCATGCTCACTGAAGCCAGCGCCACGCCGCTGGGATGCGGGTAGGCCTCTTCGCGCACGCTGACGAACCCCTGGCGTTGATAGAACGGCACGGCGTTGAGCGAGGCCGACAGCACCACCTCACGTTCACGATCGGCCATCGCCAGCAGGCGCTGCATCAACGCCTGGCCAATGCCCTGGCCGCCATGATCTGGATTGACGAACAACGCATCGACTTCATTGGCATCGGCATCAAAGACGCCGAAGCCGAGCAGGCCTCCCTGCCCGTCCTCGGCCACTACGCAGCCTCCCTGCCCCAGCAACCGTGCGTACTGCGACGGCGGCGGCGAAGCAGACCACGGATCGATCACCTCCGCCGGGTAGTGGCTGCTGCACGTCTCGCGAACGCAACGCGTGCGCAGTGCCCACAGCATGGCGACATCGTCGATGGTGCCGGTCCTGAACCGCATGACATCTCCCTGTAGAGCCGAGCCCATGCTCGGCTCGGCTGTTCTTCGTTCCAACATCGCGATGAGAGAAGCAGCCGAGCATGGGCTCGGCTCTACAGCAACACGTTATCGCGACTTGCTGGCGCGCAGTGCCTGGATCTTCGGCGGCGGCTGGAAGGAATCGCTGCGTGCATCGGCCCAGAACGCATGGAACACCGCATGGTCGGGCACCTTGTGCAACAGCTCGCCCGGTTCCAGGTAACGGTACAGCGAGGCCAGCGAACGGATCTCCACCGGCGAAACACGACGCAGGATGTGCTCCGGCCCAAGTTCAGCCGGGTCGTTCAGGCCAGCGGCACACAGCAGTTCCTTCAAGGCATGCAGCGTGTGCTCGTGGTAGCTGTAGACACGAGCAGCCTTGTCCGGTGCATCCAGATGCTTCCAGCGCGCGGGATCCTGGGTAGCGATCCCGGTCGGACACTTGTCGGTATGGCAGCTCAGCGACTGGATGCAGCCCAGCGCGAACATGAAGCCTCGGCCGGCATTGCACCAGTCGGCCCCCAACGCGATGGTCCGTGCGATGTCGAACGCACTGGTGATCTTGCCGGCCGCGCCGATGCGGATGCGCTCACGCAGGTCGAGGCCGACCAGGGTGTTGTGCACCAGCAGCAGTGCCTCATGCATCGGCACGCCGACATGATCGACGAACTCGGCCGGTGCCGCGCCGGTGCCGCCTTCGGCACCATCCACCACGATGAAGTCCGGCAACAGGCCGGTTTCCTGCATCGCCTTGGCGATGCCGAACCATTCCCACGGGTGGCCGATGGCCAACTTGAAACCGACCGGCTTGCCACCGGACAGTTCGCGCAGGCGGGCCACGAACTGCAACAGTTCAACCGGCGTGGAGAACGCCGAATGGCGCGACGGCGACACGCAGTCAACGCCCATCGGCACGCCACGGGTCACCGAGATCTCGGCGGTCACTTTTGGTGCCGGCAGCACACCGCCGTGGCCCGGCTTGGCCCCCTGCGACAGCTTGATCTCGATCATCTTGACCTGATCGTGGGTAGCGTTGGCAACGAAGCGCTCCTCGCTGAAACCACCTTTCTCGTCACGGCAACCGAAGTACCCCGAGCCGATCTCCCACACCAGGTCGCCGCCCATTTCGCGGTGGTAGGGCGAAATCGATCCTTCGCCGGTGTCGTGGTAGAAGCCACCGCGGCGCGCGCCTTCGTTCAGTGCGCGGATCGCATTGGCTGACAGCGAGCCAAAGCTCATCGCCGAGATGTTGAACACGCTGGCCGAATAAGGCTTGGCGCAGTTCGGGCCGATCAGGACGCGGAAGTCATGCTTGGCAATCGTCGTCGGTGCCAGCGAATGGTTGATCCACTCGTAGTCCACCGCATAAGTGCTGCGCAGGGTGCCGAACGGCACCGTGTCCATCTCGTTCTTTGCGCGCTGGTAGATCAGCGCGCGCTGCTGGCGCGAGAACGGCACGTCTTCCAGGTCGCTCTGCACGAAGTACTGGCGGATCTCCGGACCGATCGACTCCAGCCCGTAACGGAAGTGCGCCATCACCGGATAATTGCGGCGCAACGTGCTGCGTTTCTGCAGCAGGTCCCAGGTCCCCAGCGCCACCATCGCGGCAGTCAGGCCGACGCCCCAGTACCACGCTGGCCAGATCGTGGCCAGCCACAGGCATATCGGGAACATCAGGATGGCGAGCAGGTAGACGATATACCGGTGCATGGCGTTCCTCGGTTGCAACTGCCCCCGAGTCTACCGCGCCGTTCGCAGCCGGGGCTTACAAACGATCGTCAACCACGTTGCGCGGCCAGGCCGATTTCACGTCGTAGACCAGGCCACCGGGCGCCAGCAGCGCCCGGATTGCGGATTCATCCATCGCCTTGAACCGGGCGTGGGCCACCGCCAGCACCACCGCGTCATAGCGCCCTGCCCCGGGCTCGGCCAGCCAGTCCAGGCCCTCGCCGGTCAATGCCGCCGGGCCGACCCACGGGTCGCTTACCTCGACCCTCGCACCGGCATCGCGCAAGCGCTGTGCCAGTTCCAACGCGCGACTGTTGCGCAGGTCCGGGCAATCCTCCTTGAAGGTCACGCCCAGGACCAGGATGCGTGCATCCGCCGGCGCACGGCCACGCTCGGCCAGCATCGCCAGCACCCGAGCCGCTACGTGCTCGCCGACGCGGTTATTGACCTGTCGCGCGGTGTGGATCAGGTCCGGGTGGTAACCCACGCTCTCGGACTTGTGCAGCAGGTAGTACGGATCGACGCCGATGCAGTGACCACCGACCAGGCCCGGGCGGAACGGCAGGAAGTTCCACTTGCTGCCGGCGGCATCCAGCACGTCCTGGGTGTCGATGCCGAGCCGGTCGAAGATCAGGGCCAGCTCGTTGACCAGCGCGATGTTGACGTCACGCTGGATGTTCTCGACCACCTTGGCCGCTTCAGCCACGCGCATCGAAGGGGCCGGGAACGTACCGGCGGCAATGATGCGCTGGTACAGGCCATCAATCACCGCAGCGACCTCCGGGGTCGATCCGGAGGTGATCTTGCGGATGTCGGCAAGGCGCCGCTGGCGGTCACCGGGGCTGACCCGTTCGGGGCTGTAGCCGCAGTAGAAGTCTTCGTTGAAGCGCAGGCCGGACCCTTGTTCCAGCAGCGGCACGCACACTTCCTCGGTGGTTCCAGGGTAGACCGTGGACTCGTAGATCACCAGATCTCCGGCGCGGAGATGGCTGGCAATCAGGCGCGTGGCCGAACGCAACGGCTCCAGATCGGGCTGTTCGTAGGCATCGATCGGGGTCGGCACGGTGACGATGTAGACATTGCAGGCATCAAGCAGTGCCGGATCGCTGCCGTACTGCAACAGGTGCGCACTGGCCAGCTCGTCGGCTTCCATTTCCAGTGTGTGGTCCTGGCCGCTGCGCAGCTCGGCGATGCGACCGGCGTCAATATCGAAGCCCAACGTCGGCCAGTGCCGGCCAAACGCCACCGCCAACGGCAGGCCGACATAGCCCAGGCCGACCACCGCAAACCGAGGGTCACTGGCCGCCGCAACCGGCACACTCATCGGCACATCCCATGCAATCGATGCAATCGCACATACGCTGCCATGGCTTCGGCCAACACACTCATCTGCTGCACCACTCCGGAAAACCTGCGCCAGAAAGGCTACAGCCTACCGGCCCCGGCGCCCTGCCGCCAAGGCGGGCTCAGGACCCCAACGCCACCGCCGCCGGTTCCAGCTCACCGTCGGCACCGGTCCAGGCCTGCAGCAGGCGTTCAAATCCACCGCTGCCAAGCAGGAAGCCGGGCCAAGCGGCGTCGACGATCTGCGCCAGTGGTTCTGGCTCGATGCGCCGCGTACCCATCGACCAGCGCGGAAATGCCCGCTGCACCACCGGAGCGCGGCACAGTACGTGCAGCTGCCCATGGCTGCGCGCGTTGAGGATGCGCTGGAACACCGAATCGATGCCGTCCTCCGGGCCCTCGAGATACTGCAGGAAGCGTGCTCCATCGAACATCAGGACGCCGGTGACTCCAGCTACACGATTGAATGCCGTGGCATCGGCCAGCAGGCGGTCAAGATCGGTTGTCTGCAGATCGGCGCGGGCCTCGCTGGCATAGGCAATCGCGTGCAGCGACATCAGATGGCTCCCCCCCCCTGGGAACGATGGCAGGGACTATGACATGAATACGATCGGCAGTTAAGCACGCGACCGCCGTGATGCAAACAGGCCGAGGCACCGCAGGTGGGCTACAATCGGCGCCGCGCTGCTGGCCCGGATGGCGAAACTGGTAGACGCATCGGACTTAAAATCCGCCGGGGGCAACCCCATGCCGGTTCGATTCCGGCTCCGGGCACCATACGCACGCCGCGCAACCCACACTCAGATCGCCCGCGAGTAACGCGGTTGCTCGTGAGTGGCACGCAGGTACGGATCGAAGCACATCGCCAGCAACCGCAGCAGCGGTCGCCCCGGTTCGCTGGAACGCACCACACCATCGCGGTATTCGGCCAGGCCGTCTTCCTGCAGCCGCTGTACCGAATGCAGGTCCTCGGCAAAGTACTGTTCGAAATCCACGCCGTGGCGCTGACCCAGCTGCACGCCATCGACCTCGCCCTGGCACATCAACTGCTGGATCAGTTCCGCACGCAGCTGGTCGTCAGCGCTCAGCGCCACGCCGCGCCACACCGGCAGCTGCCCCTGGTCCACGGCATCCTCCCATGACGGCAGGTCGCGCGGATTCTGGCTGTAGGTGGCACCGATGTGGCTGATCGCACTCACGCCCAGGCCGAGCAGATCGGTATCGGCGTGGGTGGTATAGCCCATGAAATTGCGATGCAGCTGCCCGGCGCGTTGTGCGCGCGACAGATCTTCTTCCGGCAATGCGAAGTGATCCATGCCGATGTACTGGTAGCCGGCCGCAGAGAGCGTCTCCACCGCCAGACCCAGCAGCGCCAGTTTGTCCTCCGGCGAAGGCAAGCGGCTTTCGTCGATCTGCTTCTGCGCACGGAACAGATGCGGCAGATGCGCGTATCCGTACACCGCCAGGCGGTCCGGACGCAGCGCCAGCACCCTATCGAGGGTGCGGCCGAACCCCTCCAGGCTCTGCCCCGGCAAGCCGTAGATCAGGTCGACGTTGACCGAACGCATGCCGCTGTCGCGGCAGGCGCTCAGGATGTCCAGTGTCTGCTGCACGCCCTGGATGCGGTTGATCGATTCCTGCACCTGCGGGTCGAAATCCTGCACGCCCAGGCTGGCCCGGTTGAATCCCAGGCGCGCCAGCATGGCGACGTCGCGGGTGTCGATGAAGCGTGGATCGAGTTCGATCGAGAAATCGCGCTGCGGTGAATCGCTGAAATCGAAGCGCCGGCGCAGCCCTTCCACCAGCGTGGTCATCGCCTCGGCCTCGAGGAAATTCGGCGTGCCACCGCCCAGATGCAGCTGGATGACCTCACGGCCGTCCTCGAACTGCGGCGCCAGCAGGTCGGCCTCGGCCAGCACGCGCGACACATAGCTGTGACCACGTCCGCGGTCGCGGGTGATCACCCGGTTGCAGCCACAGTAGAAGCAGGGGCTGGAACAGAACGGCACATGCACGTACAGCGACAGCGCGCGGGCCAGCTGGTTGCTGTCGGCGATCGCTTGGCGCAGCGCCGGCGCGTCGAAGCCATCATGGAAATGCGGCGCGGTCGGATACGAGGTGTAGCGCGGGCCCGGCCGGTCGTGCCGGCGCAGAAGGTCGGGGTCGAAGGTCCAGGCCAGGCCACCGGCGGCGGGAGAGAACGTGTCCATGCCGCCAGCATCGCGCCAGGCGGCCTATGCCGCCTTGACCCAGATCAATGCTTGCCGGCGATCCCCAGTACCGGCAGGCCGACCTGCGGCCAGCGCAGCATCTGGTAGCGCTTCCAGAAGGTGTCACCGATCCGCGCTGCCACGTCGTTGGCCAGTTCCTGCATCGGCGGGTTACCGCACTCGGCAGTGGTGGCCCGGAACAGCACCAGCCAGCGGTCGAACAGGTCCTTGTCCAGCTCGATGGCCATGTGCTTGGACATCGGCGAGCCCTTGAAGCGGCGAGTGCCACGCAGCATCGCCGACCAGAAATCGACCAGCTGCGCCAGGTGCCCGGGCCAGTCGTGCACGTGCGCCTCGAACACCGGTCCCAGCCGCTCTTCCGCTCGCACGCGGGCATAGAAATCGTGGACCAGTCGGGTCACTTCCTGCTCGGTGCACAACCCGGGCGAGGCGACGGGGAGGACAGGCGGCTGTGTTGCGTTCATCGGGGCATCCAAAGCTTGCAGGCAGGCTGCCGCACCCAGGCGGCAGCGCCGTTGATCCAGATCAATGTCGGCGCAATCCGCTGCGCCTAGGCTGGCACGCTTGCAGGAAGCATGCCCTGCGGATACGGCGCCGATCCTGGCGAAGTATACGCGCCGCCCACTTTTCGATCGGGGACAGCATGAACAGACCTTTTCCCAACCGCCGCCAGCGGCTGATCCAGCACTGGGGCGCGATCCTCTGGCCCAGCTTCATCGCCGCCGGCGTTGCCAGCGTGGTGTTCTTCGCCTTCGTCGATCCATTGCGCCTGCAGGCCATCAGTTTCCCGGGCACGGCCATCAGCCGCGAACTGGGCTATACGGCAGGATTCTTCATGTTCTGGTCGGTCACTGCACTGTCCAGCGCGGTCACCTGGTACCTGCAGCGGCCCCTGCCGGGCGATGACGACGAGGAGCTGCCGCTGGGATGAGCACGTCCTGCACCCGGGTACCCCGTCCCTGGCATTGGCGCGGCACGCTCAGCGCTGCCCTGCTGGTGGTGTTCTACGCACTGCCGTGGCTGCGCTGGGAAGGACGCCAGGCGCTGCTGCTGGACATCAGCGCGCGGCGATTCGACCTGTTTGGCTGGACCTTGTGGCCCGGCGACGTCGGCGCGCTGATCGGCCTGCTGGCGGTACTGGTAGTAAGCCTCGCGCTGCTGACCCACCTCGCCGGGCGCATCTGGTGCGGCCACGCCTGCCCGCAGACGCTGTGGCGCCGTGCCTTCGACTGGATCGCCCGCAGCGCGGCGCGGGTACTGCCCGCACCTGCGGCGGGCCCAGCCACCCAGCTGGCCTGGGGCCTGCTGTCAGTGTGGACCGGCATCACCTTCGTCGGCCTGTTCAGCCCGATCAGCGGATTGCTGGCCGCCGCGCCAAACGCTGGCTGGAGCGGCTGGGAAACGTTCTGGGTGCTGTTCTACGCCGCCGCCACCTGGGGAAACGCCGGTTTCCTGCGTGAGCAGGTGTGCCGTTCGCTGTGCCCGTTCGCACGCATGCAGCCGCTGCTGACCGATCCGCATACGCCGCGCATGCTGTACGACGCCCGCCGCGGTGAGCCGCGCGGGCCACGCCCGTCCGGTCTCGGCGGGGTGCTGGGCCGTGGCCGCGGCCTGCTCGACCCGACCACTGCGCAGGACTACGTATTCCGCGCTGCGCATCCGCTGCTGGCAGGACCGATGCCGACCTTCAGCGCCGACCGCCTGGGTGACTGCACCGATTGCGCAGCCTGCGTCCGTGCCTGCCCGATGCAACTGGACATCCGCCAGGGACCGCAGGCCGATTGCCTGGCCTGTGGCGCCTGCCTGGAGGCCTGCGCACAACAACAGCTCCGGGCCGGTTTCGGTCCTGGGCTGGTGCGCTACTGCAGTCCGCAGGCGATGGCCGGACAACCGAAGCGCCTGTGGCGACCCCGGACGTTGGCCCTGCTGTCCTTGTTGCTCGCGCTGCTTGCCTGCGGCGCCTGGCGCCTGCTGTGAATCAACGCGACGCGTTGGCGTGCGGCGGCACAAGCTGGGCGCGCCGGACGATGCCCAACTGTTCGATGATCAGCGCCATCTCGTTGGTGACTTCGGTACGCTCGGTCCCCTGTGGGACCAGGCGATCCAGCACCTGCTGGTAGGTATCCCAGAACGCCGGACCGCATCCGTGTTTGTGATAACTGGCTTCCAGTTCGCGGCGTACCCGTTCAGCCAAGCCATTCATGCCGTATTCCATACGACCTCCGTTGGACTTGTTCTGCATCGTTGACGGTCTACCGACTCACTTGCGTGCTACTGAAAGACTCCCAGGCTTCACGACTGGTTGACTCCAATTAGTCACAGATTTCACGACAGGTCAATTACATGCAGCGACTTTCGTGATTGAAATTATTAATCGTTCACGAAACTACATACGGGGCCCTGGGGGTGCCGGATGGGGCGAAGCCGACAGGCGTCAGGAAGCACAGCACGACGTCCGCAGTAGGCGGCACTGATTATCAGCTTGGGATCGATTGAACTTGCCTATTTTGCTAAGTGTACTTAGCGCATCGGGCTAAGCAGGCTGGATGCGACAAAAGGCGGCGCAAATCAGATGGATTCGTCTGCCCGCGCTTCAGTTGTCGGAAAAAGGTTCGGGTAGCGCTGATGGAGGATGTACTGCCGCAATGGAGGAATGGGAAAGTCCCTCGGCCATTGCGACACTGCGGAACGGCTGATGCCAAAGAAGCGCGCCAGTTCCGCGTCGGTGCGGAATCCCAGCCGGGTTCGTACCTGCCGCTTGCTCCAGAATTCGGTCACGGTCGGTCCTTCTGTTAACCAGACTGATTCTTGCGGCAAGGCTTCTTCGCAATCCACGCGTTAAGCTGGCTTGCATAGATGAATACTCTTGGCCAACGACTCGCGGCAGCCATGAAGAAAGCCGGGCACCCACGCCCGGCCGATCTGGCACGCGCCGCCAAATCAACGACAGCAACCATCAGCAACTGGCTCAACGACCACGTGAGCGCCTCGCACGTAAAGGCCGAACAGCTGTTCCGCATCGCCGATGCGGCCAAGCTGGACGCACGCGAACTGCTGTACGGGGTCAGCGGGCTTGGCGTCGGAGAGCCTGGCAATGCCTACATCCCCAGCCAGGCCCACCTGGATGTCTGGCAGGACGCCTACGAGCTGGTCAGCCATCTGGTGGCCGAGAACGGTCTGGAGATCGACCACCGGCGCCACGCGGCCTTGGATCTGCTCGCGTTTGAACTACTGATGGACGGCTTCAGCCGCAGCAAGGTTGCCCGGGTTCTGACGACCTCGATGACGTAAATGCACCGCCGCTGGTAGCATGGGCCTCGATGGGGATGGGGCTCCCCCGATAACCGCCTGAGAAGGCTGATGGCTCCTGCCATGACGAACCCGGTGTTCGTCGACGGCGGGTCGTGCCTGCCCTCGGCGTTCGCCATTGACCCTGCGAACCCGTATTCGAGGCACCCCATGCACGCACTGAACGGCTATTTCCTGGTCTTCATCGGAGGCGGCATCGGTGCCTGCCTGCGCCACGCCTGCAATCTGCTCGGCGCGCGGGTAGTGGCCGGCAGTCCCTGGCCCTGGTCGACCTTCCTGATCAACATCAGCGGCGCGCTCCTGATGGGCGTCGTGGTCGAGGTCTTCGCGATGCGCAATGGCGCCTCGCCACAGCTGCGATTGTTGCTGGCCACCGGCATCCTCGGCGGCTACACCACGTTTTCCACCTATGCACTGGAGATCGGCCTGCTGCTGCAGCGCGGCCAACATGGGCTGGCGGCCCTGTATGCCGGCGGCTCGGTGGCACTGGGCCTGGCCGGCCTGTTCGGCGGCATGAAGCTGGCCCGGCTGCTGCTGGGCTGAGCGCTCAGGCCGCGCTGGCCCGGGTCTGCCCGCGCCATTCCCGCGGCGACAGCCCGGTATGCGCCTTGAACGCGCGCGACAGCGCGGCTTCGCTGCCATAACCCACGTCGTCGGCAATCCGTTTCAGCGGGCGCCCCTGACGCAGTGCCTGCTGCGCCAGGCCCACCCGCCAACCCTGCAGGTACTGCCCGGGCGTGGTACCCATCGCCTCGCGGAAACTGGCAGCAAACACGCTGCGTGACATGCCGGCAACCTCGGCCAGGTCTTCCAGGGTCCAGGACTGTGCGGGCGCCTCATGCATTGCTACCAGTGCCAGCCGCAGCCGTGGATGACCCAGCCCGGCAAACAGGCCACCACGCATCCCGCCCCCTTCCATCAGTTGGCGCAGCACCTGGATCATCACTACCTCGAACAACCGGTTGACCATCACCGCACGTCCGCAGCGCTGCTCGAAGGCCTCCTCGAACAGCAGTTCCAGCGCTGCGTTGCCGCCATGGAGATCCGCCAGCGGCATGCAGATGAAATCGGGCAACGCGGCGCTGATCGGGTTGAGCCGACCGCCCTCGAAATGCAGGTTGGCGCAGGCCATGTCGGCGCCGTGCTGCGGATCAGTGCTGAAGCGATGCGGCATCGGTCGCGGGTACAGCAGCAGGCTGGGGACCTCGACCTGCACGGTCTGCCGGCCGTGGCTGACCTGCAACGGGCCGCGCCGCACCAGGTGCAGCTGCCCGGCCTCATTCTCCCCCTCCAGCATGTTGATACCGCACAGCGCACCGGCATGGAACACCGAGGCAGTGACCGCAAAGCGTTCAAGCAGAATGGCGAGACGGTCGACCATGACGGGACCCTGGGTAAAGTAGAAAGAGATCAAGGCGACACATCGTATCGGAATCCTCCCGTAGCGGACGTGATCGACTCGGGGAGCGCCCCCCGCCCTTCCTGCGGCAGTGCAGCGCGCGCAGGCTGCTGGCGGGGTCTAAGCTGACGCCATTCCCGGATGGAATGCCCGTGATGTGTCACTTGCTACGATGTGCCCTCACCCTCGCCCTGCTATTCCCCGCGACACAGGTGATGGCCGCACCCGCTGCATCACCGCGCACGTTCAGTGGCCAGTTGCAGAGGGCCCCGTGGCGCCTGGACGTGCCGGCTGACTGGAACGGTGACCTGGTGATGCTGGCGCACGGCTACGAGCCGGTAGGCATGCCACGTGCTACGCCAATGCCTGCCAATGACGGCACCGCGCCACTGCTGGCTGCAGGCTACGCCGTCGCGCAGAGCGCCTATGCCAGCCAGGGCTGGGCGGTGGCCGATGCGATCACCGACATGGAACGCCTGCGCCGGCATGCAGTGGCTGAACTCAAGCATGTGCGCCATATCTGGATGCTGGGATTTTCGATGGGCGGCGCCGTGACCCTCGCCAGCCTCGAGCGGTTCCCGCAACACTACGCCGGTGGTGTGTCGCTATGCGGCGCCAATCTCAGTGGCGAACAGATCACGAGTGATCTGCTGACCACGCTGGTCGCTTTCGATTACTTCTTTGCCAAGGCCGAAGGCCTGCCGGGTGCGGGACTGCTCTCACCCGAAGCGGCTGCGCTGCCACAGGGCGAACTGTACCAAGGCATCTCCAATGCGCTGCAACGCAGCCCCTCGCATGCCGCGTTGCTGGCACAGCGGCTGCAGGTGTCCGCTGATGCACTGGCCGGCACGATCAGCCTGCATGCACTGGTCCTGCACGAACTGGCCACGCGCAGCGGCGGCATGCCGGTGGGCAACAGAGGCGTGGCTTACAGCGGCTTCGGTGACGACATGGCGTTCAATGCCGGCGTGCAACGTGTCGATGCCGTGCCTGCCGCGCAGGCCGCTGTCCGCAGGGAGCTGGCATTGAGCGGTGCGTTGAGGCGACCGCTGGTGATCCAGTTCAACAACAACGACCCGACGATCGTGCCGCGCATGCAGACAGTGTATCCGCAGACGGCCGCACGGGCCGGCGCCCGTCCGCTGCCACAGGTGCTGCCGCCCGTTGGCGAAGGCCATTGTGGCTTCTCCGGAGCGCAGATCATCGAGGCGTTGAAGGCCGCGCAGCGTTGAACAATCGCGGCCCGCGCGCAGCTCAGCCGCCCAGCGTGCCCATCGTGAAGGTGTAGCCCGAGCTCATCAGGAATTCGCGCATGCGCATTTCCGCGCGCCGTGGTGAGGCCAGGTTGGCCGGCGCGTACAGGGCATACACCAGGCCCGACCCTTCAATATGCTCGCGGCGCACCCCGCAGCGGGCGGTTTCCGAGGCGATGACCCATCCGTCCTTCAGCCGATCAGGGCCAATGGATTGCCCGTTCTTCAAGCGGAAGGTCAACCAGCGCACATCTGCCGTGACTTTGCTCATTTCCGTTTCGCTCCGTGGCTGGAACGACGCGTGATGTCTGTGCTCGCCATTGCGGCTCCCTGAGACGTGGAACTCGACCATAGCGCCTTTCCATGTCGTGGCCGGCTGAGACTGGCGATCGGGACGTGGCGGACTGCTGCAGGTGAAGCAGCGCGGCGTCGGAAATGGCGGCAGCAGGGAGCATCCTGCCGGCGCAGTTCACAGGCAGGGAACCCGACTCACGCAGCGCGGTCGCTGCCCTGGTTCAAGGCGTGCAGCGCATCGGCCAGCGCCTGGATTTCGGCACGCAGGGCCAGCCGCTGCAACCACCGCCCGGGGATTCCGCGCGCGCCATGGAATGCGCCCGCCAGCTGCCCGGCGATGGCGGCCGTGGTGTCGGCATCCTCACCAAGGTTGGCCGCCTCGAGTACGACGGCTTCAAAGGTGTCGTGGCGATCAAAGCACCAGAGTGCTGCTTCCAGACTGTCAACAACATAACCATTGCCACGGATCTGCTCACGCGCGGCACCGCGGTAGCCGCCCGCCGCGATCTGCTGCAGCCGCGCGCTCTCGACGGGGACATTGCTGAGATCCAGCACCCCGTCACGGGTGCCACCTGCCAACGCCCGCTCCAGCGCGACCGCCAGCAAGCGGCACGCCTCCAGGCACTCCTGCGCAGCGTGCGTCGTCCGCGAACTCAGCTCGGCCATGGCCTGCAGATCGGGAGTCCCGGCGTAGCGCAATGCTACCGGCGCCAAACGCATGATCGAGCCATTGCCAGCGCTGCGTGGGTCGTTACTCCCCGCCAGCGGATGGCCGTCCTGCAGGAACCGGTCGACCGCAGCTCGCGTTGCCATACCGATATCGAAGCACTCGCCGGTCGCACTCCAGTAACCGTGCCGGTACCAGTTGGCGTAGCGGTTCATCTGATCGCGCGGGTCGAAGGTGTCGCAGCGCGCCAGGCTCTCGGCCAGGCACATCGCCATGGAGGTATCGTCAGTCCATTGCCCCGGCTGCAGGTGGAACGGCCCACCACCCACCATGTCGGTAATCGGGGTGAAGCTGCCACGGGGCTTGAATTCCAGCGTGGTACCGACGGCATCGCCGCACGCGAGGCCGAGCAAAGCCCCGCGGAAGTGATCAATCTGGTTCATCAGACCAGTGTAGCGCCACCGCATCTGACATGACTGACTGCCGGGCGGTGATCGCGCGAGCGGGGAATTGATCGCAGCCAAACAAAAAAGCCCTGACCGGAGTCAGGGCTTTTCAATTGGAGGCCTCAAGCGGAATCGAACCGCTGTAAACGGATTTGCAATCCGGTGCATAGCCACTCTGCCATGAGGCCAACGTACTTCACGCCAGGAACGCAGCCCTGACAAGACAAAACCCCAAGATGGGGCCTGTCGGAACATGGAGCGGGAAACGAGACTCGAACTCGCGACCTCAACCTTGGCAAGGTTGCGCTCTACCAACTGAGCTATTCCCGCGTAAGCCGACATGCTACCGGAAATCCGGAAAACACACCAGCGATTTCACCTTTCTGACTGCGCGTAAAGCCTTGTGGCCCAACGTACCCCGCCTTGCCGTGGCGGGAGAAAAACAAGGCCCCTACCGGGGCCCTGTAGAATCTGGAGCGGGAAACGAGACTCGAACTCGCGACCTCAACCTTGGCAAGGTTGCGCTCTACCAACTGAGCTATTCCCGCAGATTCCGTTCGACCTGCGTCGAAGGAGCGCCATTGTGTCCAAATTCCTTCACGCCGTCAACAGTCTTCACATCATGCGGTCACGGGCGTCCGCGCTGGGGTACGCTGCCCCGCCCAAGCACGGACACCGCCGATGCCGAGACGCTACGTCCGCCTGTTCTGGTTGCTGGTCGCGCTGACCTGGCTGGCGCTGATCGCCGCGCTGGTCAATGCCGGTTTCACCCCGGACTACTGGCTGCTGCACCACCTGGAAGGCGCTGAGCTGCCCTACCCGACCAGCACCGTCATCCTGTTCGCGCTGCTGGGAACGGTTGAGCTGGTGGTGGCCGCGTTGATCGTGCGGCCTTGGAAACTGAAACGCCTGTGGCTGCGTCTGCTGATCGCCTTTGCCCTGCTGCTGGTGTGGTCGGTACCGTGGATGCTGTCGGCGATGCACCAGCCGCCGGTACAAGGCATGCACCTGCTGTGGTTGCTGCTGCTGGACGTGGGATTGCTGCTGGCGCTGTGCGGGGTGTCGGCGGTGAGCGCGTGGCGGGCGTTCAGGCGTCCGCCACCACGCTAGGCCTATTTCCGGAACTCCACCCGCACGTGCTGGCCGAAGCGCGCCTTGGCCTCGCCATCGAACTCCAGCACACACTCCACCACCTTGGCCACGCCACGCCCTGCATCTTCAGGCAGGCGTGCCTGCGCGAACACCGGGCTGATGCGTACCACGCGTGCGGTCGGCAGCGTGCCGGTGTTCTCGGCACCATCACTGTCCGGTACCACCGCCGCTTTCATGCCTACCTGCACCGCATCGGCGTAGGCGGCGCTCAGTTCGGCGCGCACCTGCAGCGGGCGCGCCGGCAGCAACGAGATCGCCGGCTTGCTCGCCTGCACGAAGGCACCGACGCCCGGCACCTGGCCGACCACGGTGCCGGCTTCCGGCGCGCTCAACGACATCTGCTGCAGTTTCAGCTTCGCGTGCTCCAGCTTGTGCTGCGCCATGTCGACCTGCGCACCGGCCACGTTGACATCGGCGCGCACGCCGGCCAGCTGCTGTTTGGCTGCATCGGCCTGCTGGTTCGAGGACACGCCTTCGCTGGCGCCCGTGGACAGGCGAGTGGCGTTGCGCTCCAGTTCGCGCAGCTGCGCCTGGCTGCCCTTCAGGCGGTCATTGGCCAAGGCCAGATCGGCGCTGGCCATCGCCACCTCCTGCTGCAGCAGGGCACCATCCAGCGACAACAACAGCTGCCCCTTCTTCACCGTGGCGCCTTCCTTCACCGGCGCTGCAGTGATCGAGCCATCCACCGGCGGTGCCAGTGCGATCAGGCCACCTTCGACGTCAATGATGCCCCGCGCCACGGCGACCTTGCCGGCGGCGGCAGTACCCTCCTTGCCTGAGGGGGCCGATGCAGCGGTGGGCGCTTCCCTGGAACAGGCGCCGAGCAGCAGTGCCGCGGACAGGGCCAGGCTGAGGGGAAGCAGATGCGACGTCTTGGTCATGGGGCGGACTCTACGGTTTCGTTCTGGCGGCGGTCATCACGGACCATGCCGTCTTCCATGGCGATCACCCGATCGGCATGCCGGATCAGGCGCGGATCGTGGCTCACGCACAGCACGGTGGCACCATGCGCACGTGCGTAGCGATGCAGGATGTCGATCACGCGCTGGCCGTTCTCGGCATCCAGCGCGCTGGTGGGTTCGTCTGCGAAGATCAAGGTTGGCGACTTGGCAAACGCGCGGGCAACCGCCACGCGCTGTTTCTCGCCACCGGACAGCTGCGCCGGGCGCATGTGGCTGCGGTGGCTGAGGCCGACTTCTTCCAGCGCCTGGCGGGCCAGCGGCTCGCTTTCGCGATTGCGCATGCCGCGGTAGCCCAGTGGCAGCTGTACCTGCTCCAACGCAGTCAGTGCCGGGAACAGGTTGAAGCCCTGGAACACGAACCCGACATGGTGCAGGCGGAAACGCTCCACTTCACTGCGGGTCATGTGGCCCACGTCCTGGCCCAGCGCGTGCACGCGACCGCCATCGGGTGCGGCCAGGCCGGACAGCAGCGACAGCAGCGTGCTCTTGCCGCAGCCGGACGGGCCGGATACCAGGGTCAGCTCGCCGGGATAGATGTCCAGCGACAGGCCACGCAGCACCGGCACCTGCACATCACCGGACATGAAGCCTTTTTCCAATGCGTCGGCCTGCAGGGTCGGGGCGATGGCGCGTGTGGAAGTCATCGGCCGGTCCTCAACGCAGCAGCAACGATGGATCGGAGCGGACCACACTGCGCACCGCCATGATGCTCGACAGCATGGCCATCACCGCGACCAGCGCCACGCAGCCCAGGATCACCATCGGCGTCAGCTGCACCGGTACGCGCTGGGTCTGCGCGATCAACAGCACCACCGTGCTGAACGCCGCCGCCAGCAGCATGCCCACGCCACCGATCAGCAATGCCTGCTCGAACACCACCCGTGCCAGCGCATAGCGGCCTGCACCGAGTGCATTGAGCGTGGCGTACTCGCGTACCGAGCCGGCCACCACCGAGGCGAACGACTGGTTGGTGATCACCGCACCGACGAAGCAGACGATGACGGCCATGAACAACACGGCGATACCTGCGCCGGTATCGAACAGCCAATACTGCTGCGAACGGCTGGCGAACGCCGGCGCGGTCCAGAACTCGACCGGTGTGGCCTGGCCCATCGACGCGGCCAGGCGATCACGCACGCGGTCGGCCAGGTCCGGCGAGCGCAGGCCCGCCACGAAATAGGTGCTGCCCTCATGCGGATCGGTACCGGCGATGGCGCGCGCGGTATCCAGCGAGGCCAGCACGTTGACGCCACCGAGGCCACGCAGGCCGGGTTGTGCAGCGACCACGCGCACCGCCTTGCCGTTGATCCAGGCACGGTTGTTCTGCAGGTCCACGCCCAGCGTATCCAGATCGGCGCTGTCGACGATCACCGCACCCGGCTCGCGCAGCTGTGCGCGCAGGTCGGCAGGCAGGATGCGCGCGAACATCATCGCGTCGTCCCGGGTGGAGATGCCGGACAGGTACACCGACACATTGCCGGTGCCCTGGGCGCCGGACCGCCATTCGCCATCGACCCACTCGTAGGGCTCGACGCGGGTGACATCCGGGTCCATGCGCAGATGGCTTTCCACATCCGCGCTGATCGCATGGCCGTAATTGACACTCTGGGTGCCGGGGAAACCGGCCCAGATATCAGCCGAGGACGCTTTCACGTAGATCGCAGCGGTACCGAAGATGCCCAGCACCAGTGCAGCCTGCACGATCAACAGCACACCGGCGAAACACATCGCCAGCACCACCGGCAGGAACCGGCGCCACTCATAGGCAAGGGTCTTGCGGGCCAGCGCGATCATTGCTGTTCGCCCTCAGCCTCGACCGGCAGCGGTGCACCGCCGAGGGCGCGGTACAGCGACGCGAAGGCCAGCACGCGCGCCCCCTGAGCACCGATCAGGTCGGCCTGCGACGCCAATGCGGCACGCTGCGTATCCAGCCCATCGAACTCGCTGGACAGGCCCAGCTGCACCTGCCGCGCCTGGCGCTTGACCTGCTGCCCGGCGGCATCGTTGGCCGCGCGCAGCGACTGGATGCTGCTGTCCTGCCGCGCCAGGCTGCCCAGTGCAGCTTCCACTTCGCTCACGCCTTCCAGCACCGCCTTGCGGTAGCCCAGCAAGGCGGCGTCCAATTGCTTCTCATCGGCATGGAAGCGCGCTCGGCGCTGCCCCCAGTCCCACAGCGGAATATCGATGTACGGGCCGATCGACGGACTGGAGTCGGAATTGGAACGGGCGTTCTGGGTGAGGTTGTAGGCGTACAGGATCGAGCCACCCAGGCTGATCCGCGGATACATCGCAGCGCGCGCCGCGCCCTTGCTGGCGGCGGCCTGCATCACTTCCGATTCGGCCAGCAGGATCTGCGGTCGATGTCGCAGCAGGTCAGCCGGGACCTGCTGCAGCGTGAACGCACCCAGCGTCGGCGGGGTGCGGTAGGCGTGCCAGGCCGGATCCGGACGCTCGCGGCCCAGCAGCAATGCCAGCGCACGGGCGGCGTTGTCGGCGTTTTCCCGCGCCTGCGCGATGGCCGCACGGGTGGCCGCCTGCCGCGCGCGCAGCCGTTCCAGCTCGCCCGGCTCATCCAGACGCAGCCGCTGACGGACCAGCGCCAGCTGTTCGCCGCGCTCGTCCACGGCCTGCTGTCGGACCAGCAGATCCTGCTGGGCCTGCGCCACGGTCAGGTCGAGATAGCTGCGTACCACATCGGCGATCACCGCCACCTGCGCTGCATTGCGCAGGGCCATGGCGTTGCCGGCCGAGGCCTGAGCGCTCAACTGCGCGCTCTCGGCGGCACCGAACAGGCCCAGGTCCCAGATCGCTTCGATGCCGGCATGGAAGTAGGTGTCGACAGCGGCAGCGTCCTGTACCTGCTTGGCGCTGGCGGTGATTTCCGGCAGGAAGCGCGCGTTGGAGGCGCCGGCGACGATGCGCACCGCCTGCAGGCGCAACGTGGCCTGCTGCAGATCAAGGTTGCCGGCGATGGCCTGGTCGACCAGGCCGTCCAGCGCCGGGTCGGCCAGCACCTTCCACCACTGCCTGGCATCCACCGCTACGCCCTGGCCCTGCGGCACCTGGGTCCAGGTGCTGGGTGTGCGATCAGGCAGGTCCGGAGCCGGCACCGACATGCAACCTGCAAGCGCCAGGCTGGTCAGCAGCGCGCCCGGGCGCAGCACTGCCTGCAGGGAGAGTCCGCGCCCGGTCCTGGGCACTGCCACTGAAGTGATACGCCTGACCACCAGCCCGCCAACGTGTAGAAGGAGCATGAAGGCTACCGTGCGATTGTGGAGCGAACATGGAGAATTGGTCCGAAAACGGTCACCACACGCGTGCGGTTCAGGCAGCGCTGCCCCAGTCTTTCACTGCGCTTTCAACGCGTTCCCGGTACAGAACACTGGATGCTTTTCACGGCGCATTGCACATTGCGACGTCTCCCCGGCTCGACGTGCCGCACGCGTGAACATCCTCGCCGCTGGCAGCCAATCGCTTCGATCACGGCGGTGGCTGTCGGTGCATCGTGGTCGCGCTGACCGCTCCACCGGCCTCGAACGCTTGCTGGCGACCCATGGGCGCATCCGGCCCGACAAACGACAAACGCCCCCTTTCGGGAGCGTTCTTCTTGAATCTGGAGCGGGAAACGAGACTCGAACTCGCGACCTCAACCTTGGCAAGGTTGCGCTCTACCAACTGAGCTATTCCCGCAGATTTCGTTCGACCTGCGTCGAAGGAGCGCTATTGTGTCGGGATTGCTGCACGGCGTCAACAGGAATTTTCACGAGAAGTGAGGGGGTGGCGTTCAGGCGCCCCTGCCTGCTCCCTTCACGTGCGCAGCCCGCGGCGATGGAAGTAGACCTGTTCGGCAATGCGGCGCATGACCGCTGTATGCAGCAGTACATCGAGCGGCCAATCGGCCTGCAGATGATCCATCGCCCAGCGCAGCACGCGCTTGCCATGGAACGCCGGGGCGACCTGACGCGCCACCCGTTCCGCTTCTGGCCCTTGCCACGCAGATGGCGGGCAATCGCCTCACCGACCGCCCAGCCGTGCCGCCACGAAGAGTGGATGCCCCCGGCGGACAGCGGCGAGACGATGCCCGCCGCGTCGCCGGTCAGGATCACGCGCTGGCCGGTGATCGGCCCATCCGGCCGGCCGCAGGGCACCAGCCCTGCGCGAGTGCCCGAGGGACGCGCCGAAGGCGGAATGCCGACCCCATCGCGCACGTGGTCGAGGAAGCCGTCGATATCCGGCGGCCGTACCTGTTGCGGGTCATGACGCAGCGCCAATCCGACCTGCAGGCCGGTCGGATTCTGCGCGACCCAGCCGATATAACCCGGCGCGTAGCGCTTGCTGACAAAGCAATGCAGCGCATTGCCCTGCGCCACCTGCAGGCCGGCGAACTCGCGCTCGACGCCGTAGAGGGTGTCGCGCACCTGGCCAAGGCCGGTGCGCTGGGCCACGCGTGAGCGTGCGCCATCAGCACCGACCAGATAGGCGCAGCGCCCTGCCCCTTCCACCTGCCAGCCGTCACCACAGCGACGAGCGTCGGTGAAGGACTGCTGCAGGCGCAGGTCGACACCGTTCGCGCGCAGTTCGCTGGCCAGCCAACGCATCACGTTCGGCGTATCGGTGGTGAGGAAGTAATAGCCCGGCGCGGCCAGCAACACGCTGCGCAGGTTCGGCGCATACAGGCGCACGTTTGCGACGCGTTGCACGAGGTGCTCGGGCATGCGCCCCAGCCAGGTCTGCTCCATCGCCTCTTTCACCACGATGCCGGTGGTGTGCAGGCGCTCGCCGGGGTCGGCCTTGCGTTCCAGCACGCAGACGCGCAGACCGTACTGGGCGGCAGCCAGTGCGCAGGCGGCACCGGCGAAACTGGCGCCGACGATGACGACGTCGTGGTCGTAGGCGGGGGAAGTGTGAGGCATTTCGGCATCGCCGTGGAGAATCGGAGATGCAGCTTCGCTAGCGCGGTTGGAGGGGCGATGGAGTGTGGGTGAAGTGGGGATGAAGCATGCAATTTGCCAACGGGAAAACGTCTTCAGTTTCGGGATCGCTTTTCTGCTTCGACTCTTTGCGCATCACCTCATCAGGAAACGCAACTTACTCTCCTGATGCATTCATTCTTACCTATTCAGCATATTCTGCAACTAGTTGCATGTTTGATCCTACTTCGAGCATCTATAACGAAATGTCGCGATTCCATCGCTCTGGCAGCACTATCGAATGTCACTTCGCACAACCCATTGGGCCTCGACAGGACCTCTCATCTTGGCAACCGGCCGCACCACCCTTTCACTGCTATTGGTTTCGATGGCATTAATCACATCGGGATGCCGGACGGCGGCTGTCATCAGCAAGGAAATTGCACTTTCCACGACCACGCGCGCATCTTCGAGAACATTCAACTTGACAGCCCAACTGCCGGCACAGCTGCACATGACTCTTGTCGCACACTATGCACCACGAGATGCGAAAGATCTGAACTGCAGCGGAGTAACCTCCTTTGTGAGCAACATCCCCGGCCCGAGATCTGTCACAAAGGCATTTCATCTATCCAGCCCGGATGAATCCAAGCCATCACGTGTAGACATCCCCGTGCATTACTCCATCGGAGCTTGCAAACTGCCACTGGAAACGGTCGGACTAACACTCCAGAACGAACCTAGAAAGAGCGCAATCAATTCAGGGGAGTACCGCTTCCATCTACATGTCCGAGATGCAACCGAAGACGCTACTTCTCTGAATGCGGGGATCAAGGAGCTTCGACTCACCCAGTACTGCAAGCAACTCGTTCATCGAAGCAGCTCTTCCAAGGAAGAGTTGAGGAAGTTACTGATCTGCGACGGGAGAAAAGAGGTCAATCTCGATCGTAAGAATCTTAAAGAAGTGAGCGTTCGCCTACACGTTACGCTGGACCCGATGGAAGCTCCTCTCTATCAGAAATGACAAGGATTGTCAGGGAGCGCTACTGATCCACGCACCATGCATCGCAGCCAACGAAGCACCGCGCGCTACGAAAGGACCGCCGCATCAGACTCCGACCTTATGAATCAGCATGAGGACTGCCTCGTCCTGTCGTCTACCTTCTTGATGGATTCAATTTCGCGACCTTCCGTCTGCTTCCGGCCAGTGCAGAACAACACCGAATAGGCCTCTGCTGAGTGCACAGAAGAATTCAGCCTGAACACGTACGCCAAGCCTGGCCGCAGCTCCAACACTCTCTCCTTTCCTCTCAAGGGTTCGACAGCGTATGAGCTGGGCACACGCCCATATGAGAAGCAGTCACCGGGTTTCAGCATCAATGGTGCAGCACCATCCTTCAGTTCAATGCTCCAGACCCCATCGTTCTGATCACTGGCTTCAGACAACGTTGCCCAGCCTATGGGGAAAGGTGATCGGGCCTTTTTCGGAAGGCAGATCGCAGGCCGCCCATCAATAAGGGAAACTTCGGCTTGCTTGTCATACCCCAGAGGAGTCGCATGCGCATTGACGGAAAAAACGAGCATCCCGACGGCAACCAGCGGTCGAATCATCATGAAACTCCGGATGTAGATGAATAGAAGGTTTCGGCGTCCATTCATATCAATGAAGCTGGCATTCCAACGCCCGTCCATTGAGCGATGAGCATTGCGCCGTGCAGTCAATATGCAGATGGAAAAGCAGCTGAGCGCAAGGGGCCCACCAACACAGCTTCTCCATCAACTCGTACTTTCTTGGTTCTTCCTGGCCCATCACGTCAGCAATGGCAACTGTACCAAGGGGCAAGCCCGGCTGAACTCACTGTGAGAGAGAGGTCGCTTGCGAAAGCGCTACCGATGCTCTGGATATCGCACAACGCCGAGGTCTCTGTCATGTCAGCTGACCATTTGCGACATTCTGCGCAGCTGTCGAGCACTACGATCAATTCATTCAAAGTTGCCTGCGTTGTTCACTCGCCACCGACGTCCGCCTTGCATCCAGCCACAACCGTTTCGTGCGACGACCAACAGGTAGGTGCCGTCCGCAAAGCTGACACCAACGATGACCATGTCGAGATCCCAGGTGGAGAGAGATCGCAGCGTCCACTATCGGGCAGAAGCAACGCCCCCGTTCGAGAACGTTGCTTGCAGGACTGCTTTGCGCCGTCAGGCCACCACAATCCGCAGCGGATCTGCAGACGCCAGGATCTCCGCACGCTCACCCGTGGGCGGATAGATCCATTCGGTGTTGATCCGGGTCCTGAGCGCCTTGGCTTCAGCGCCGGACAGCGTTACCTGGCGATCCCAGCCCTCGGTGTAGACAGCACCCCACGGCCGCAGGTCCAGGCAGGTCACGTACTTGGGCTGCGCATACGGAATCATCGCTTCCCCGATCAGGTCAGCCGCGGCGTTGTGTCCGGTGGAGCGCCCCAGGTTCATCGCGTGCTGGCAGGACATCATCGCCACGTTGCCCTCGTCATCGGTGGCGGCATGCGCGCAGTCGCCGGTGGCGAACACCGCGTCGACACTCTTCGCCTTGAGAGTGCGATCCACATGCAGGCGACCCACCGCATCGTGCTAGCCAGGAATCTAAGCAGTCAACGCACTGGCACGTGCACCGGCCTTCCAGACAACGGTGGCGGCGTCGATGCGTTCTCCGTTTTCCAACGTCACGCCCTCCGCATCCCCGCGAGCGACGCCCGAGCCCAGACGCCAGGACACACCCAGCTCCCTGTGGGCGCTGCGCGCTGTTTGATGGTGCCCCACCCGCTGGGCCAACCGCGGTATGTGCGGCATCCACGCGGTGATGATCAATGCGCAGAAGGCCATGCGCGAAGAACTGGCACGTTCCAACCTGGCCTCGATTGCCGAGGGCGTGCAGGGCAAGGGACGCCCGGCGAGTTTCGCCGGTGATGTGCAGGAGTGGTTCGCGGACCGCCAGGTGGCACGCGAGGAAGCGCGCATCACCGGCATGCGTTGGCGCGCGACGGCGCAGGACAATGATTGATCTGCGCGGGTACCGCCGCGCATAACGAAAAACGCCCCCTTGCGGGAGCGTTTTTCTTGAATCTGGAGCGGGAAACGAGACTCGAACTCGCGACCTCAACCTTGGCAAGGTTGCGCTCTACCAACTGAGCTATTCCCGCTTGGGAGGCGAAATTTTACCTATTCCAAGGATGCCGTCAAGCGCTTTTTTCAGGGTCTGCGAGGTGCCCGGCGTCGCGTATCCGCGCCATGCGTGAATACGCGCATCGATGGGCTCAGTTGCCCAGCTTCTTCTGCCGCGAGCGCTCGCGTGCGGCGCGCTCGTCTTCGCGCAGGCTCGGCCAGGCGGCATGCAGGTACTGCAGGCCCGACCACAGGGTCAGCACCGCGGCAATCGCCAAGGTCCAGTCGCCGATATGGAACACCGGCCAGCCCATCCAGATGTCTTCCACCGGCACGTTGGGGGCCACCGAATACAGCAGGCACAGCAGCGCGACCATCTGCGCGGTGGTCTTGATCTTGCCGATCATCGCCACGCGCACCTTGGCGCGCTGGCCCAGCTCGGCCATCCACTCGCGCAGCGCCGATACTGCAATCTCGCGGCCGACGATGACCGCCGCCCAGAATGCCATCCACGGCGTCGGATGGCCCTGCACGATCAGGAACAGCGCCACTGCCACCATCAGCTTGTCCGCGACCGGATCGAGGAAGGCGCCGAAGGCCGACTCCAGCTGGTAACGGCGGGCGATCCAGCCATCGAGCCAGTCGGTGATCGCGGCCAGGCCGAAGATCGCCGCCGAAGCGAAGTTGGTCCAGGTGTAGGGCAGGTAGAACACCAGCACCAGCACCGGGATCATCACGATCCGCAACAACGTCAGCCAGGTGGGCAGGGTCAACTTCATGCTTGCGTGCTTCTCTCTCTACTCGGCCGCATCGGGCGTGGCCAACCCGTGCAGGTTAGCGTAGATACGTGCCGCGAGGGCGTCATTGATGCCTTCCACCTTGGCGATTTCGGCTTCGCCAGCCGCTTTCAGGCCGACCAGGCCGCCGAAATGCTTGAGCAGGCTGGCACGACGGCGCGGGCCGATGCCGGGGATATCCTCCAGCTTGCTGGTCATCCGCGCCTTCTGGCGGCGGCCGCGATGACCGGTGATGGCGAAGCGGTGGGCTTCATCGCGAACCTGCTGGATGAACTGCAGCGCCGGGTTGGCCGCGCCCGGGCGCAGCTCGCGTCCATCCGGCATCACCAGCGCTTCATGGCCTGCGCGGCGCTCCACGCCCTTGGCCACGCCCACCAGCAGCACCCCTTCCACGCCCAGGTCGGCCAGTGCGGCCTGCGCCTGCGCCAGCTGGCCGGCGCCACCGTCGATCAGCAGGACGTCCGGCAGCACGCCCTGCTCTTCCACCGCACGGCGGAAACGGCGATCGATGGCCTGGCGCATGGCCGCATAGTCGTCGCCCGGCTCGATGCCGCTGATGTTGAAACGGCGGTACTGCGCACGCACCGGGCCGGCCGCATCGAACACCACGCACGAGGCCACGGTAGCCTCGCCCAGGGTGTGGCTGATGTCGAAACATTCGACCCGCTTGACCGGCTCGGCCAGGCCCAGCATCTCGCGCAGTGCGTCGCTGCGCGCGTGCTGCGCGTTGCGGCTGTTGAGTTCGGTGGCCAGGGTCAGCTGCGCGTTGCGGCTGGCCAGTTCCACGTAGCCGGCGCGCTCGCCGCGCACGTTCCACTTCAGCTGCACCTTGCGCTCGGCCGAGGCCGAGAGCGCGGCAACCAGCAGGTCGGCATCGGGAATCTCGCGGTCCAGCAGGATCTCGCGCGGCGGCTCGAATTCGATGTAGTACTGCGAGACGAACGCGGCCAGCACTTCCTCCGGGCTTTCCTCGCCGTTGGTGCGGGGGAAGAACGGGCGGGTACCGAGGTTGCGGCCATCGCGGAACGCCAGCAGCAGCACGCAGGCCTGCGACCCCTGCATGGCCACCGCCAGCACGTCCAGGTCCGCGGCGCGACCGTCCACGTACTGCCGGGTCTGCATGCTGCGCAGCGAGGAAATCAGATCGCGCAGGCGCGCGGCCTGCTCGAACTCCAGCGCCTCGCTTGCGGCCTGCATCTGCTCGCCCAGCTCGCGGGTGAGCTCGTCGCTCTTGCCTTCAAGGAACAGGGCGGCGCGGCGCACCGACTCGGCGTACTCCGCTGCCGGCACCAGCTCCACGCACGGCGCGCTGCAGCGCCCGATCTGGTACTGCAGGCACGGCCGCGAACGGTTGCGGAACACGCTGTCCTCGCAGCTGCGCAGCTTGAACAGCTTGTGCATCAGGTTCAGCGTTTCGCGTACCGCGGTCACGCCCGGGTACGGCCCGAAATAGCGGCCGGGAATGGCGCGCGGGCCGCGATGCAGCGCGATGCGCGGCCAGTCCTCGCGGGTCAGCAGTACATGCGGGTAGGTCTTGTCGTCGCGCAGCGAAACGTTGTAACGCGGCGATAGGGATTTGATCAGCTGGTTTTCCAGCAGCAGCGCCTCGGCTTCCGAGCGCGTGACGGTCACGTCCATGCGCGCGATCTGCGAGATCATCGACATGATCCGCGCGTTCTTCGGACTGCCGTTGAAGTAGCTGCCAACGCGATTGCGCAGTGCACGGGCCTTGCCCACATACAGCAGGGTGTCGTCGGCGGCGTACATGCGGTACACGCCGGGCGCGGTGCTGAGCTGGGCCGCGAAGGCCTTGCCGTCGAAGGCCGGGACGGGAACGTCGGTCATTCGCTGATCGGCACTTCGCTGAGCACGCCGCTGTCGGGATCGAATCGCAGCACGGCATGGGCGTCGGTCTCGGCAATCCACACCGCCCCGGCCCCCACCGCCAGGCCGGCCGGGCCATGCAGGCGACGCGGCAGCGGTTGGGTCGTCAGTTCGCCTCCGCCCAGGCGCAGCGTGCGCAGGCGGCCGTTGCCGGTATCGGCAATCCACAGCAGCGGCGCATCCGGGCTCAGCGCGATGGCCTGCGGGAACTGCAGGCTGGCTTGGGCGCGGGGACCGTCTTCACTGCCGAAGCGCCAGGGCCCCTGCCCGACCAGGGTCTGCACCAGGTCGCCACGCAGCTGAAGCGCGCGGATCGAGGAACCCAGCGCATCGGCCACGTACAGCACCTGCTGCACCACGGCGAGCGCGGTGGGCTGGGCGAAGGCCGCCAGATGGCCGCTGCCATCACGCTCGTCAATGGAGCCGCTGCCGGCGCGCCATTGCAGGCTGCGCTGGCCCAGGTGGTAGCTCCAGATGCGGTTGTCGCCGGCCATCGCGATGTGCAGCTGGTTGTCGGCAATGGCCAAGCCGACCGGGTGGTCCAGCGAGACCTGCCGCGGCTGCGCAACCGGACCTTCCACCGGCGCACCGGGGCGCCCGTTGCCACACAGGGTGTCGACGATGCCGGTCAACAGGTTGATGCGGCGCACGGCATGGTTGCCGGTATCGGCCACGTACAGCGAATCGCGCTCCAGCACCAGCGCCTGCGGGCGATGGAATGCCGCTTCGGCAAGGTTGCCATCCATGAAATCGGCGGTACCGAGGCCGAACTGGCGCAGGATGCGGCCACCGTGGCTGCATTCAAGGATGCGGTGGTGGCCACTGTCGGCGATGTACAGGCGCTCGGTGCTGACTGCCAGCCCCAACGGGAAGCGCAGGGCCTGGCGCGGTTCCGGATGCAGTTCGCTGCCCCCGCGCGACGGCGCCGAAGGGGCTCCCTGGCACAGCGCGTTCAAGGCGCGTTCCAGTTCACCGGGGGCCCCCAGCCCGATCAGCCGTTGCTGCTCCCTGCCCTGTGCATCCAGCAGCACCAGGGTCGGCCAGGCGCTGACGCCGAAGCGGCGCCAGCCATCCCAGTCGGCATCCAGCAGCACAGGCATGGTCAGGCCCTGGCGACGCAGCAGTTTCAGTGCAGCGCTGGCGTCACGTTCGAAATCGAAGCGCGGCACCTGCAGCACCAGCGGCTGCAGCTTGCCCGGATGGCGCGACAGCCATTGGCCGAACTCGGCCAGGCGTTGCGCGCTCCAGGCGGAGGCCGCATTGACGAACAGCAGTGCGACCGGCCGGCCGCGCAGTTCGGTCAGGGTGCAGGGGGTGGCGTTGAGCCAGGTGGCGAACTCGGGCAGGTCCGGGACGGGCTGGACGTTCATGATCCGATTATGCCGGAGTCGGCGTCATGCAACAGTCGTGCCACTGCACGTTTTGCAGCATCGTCGACCAGCGACCAGACCTGTTCGAAATGATCGCTCCCGCCGGTGTACGGATCGGGGATCGCGATCCGCCCCTGCGCGCCGGACCAGGGCAGGTACAGCGCCAGCCGTTCGCGCTGCGCCACCGACGCCAGGCGACCGGCGTCACGCAGGTTGGCCTCGTCGGCACACAGGATCCAGTCGAAACGGTCGAAATCCGCGGCCTGCAGCTGGCGTGCGCGCAGGCCGCCGATGTCCACACCGTGCCCGGCCGCGCAGGCGATCGCACGCCGGTCCGGTGGCTCGCCCACGTGCCAGTCGCCGGTGCCGGCCGAATCCACCTGCACCCGCCCGGCCAGCGGCGAGGCCTCCAGGCGTGCACGCAGCGCACCTTCGGCCATCGGCGAACGGCAGATGTTGCCGAGGCAGACGACCAGCAGTTTCATCGGGCAGCCAGCGCCTGAAGAAGCGCTTCGGCGCGCTCCAGGTCCTCGGGCGTGTCGATGCCCGGCGGGAATGGTTCGGGCGAGATCGCCACACTGATCGGGTAGCCCGCCTCCAGCACACGCAGCTGCTCCAGCGATTCGACCTGCTCCAGCTGGCCCGGCGGCATTGCCGCGAACCGCTGCAGGAAACCGGCGCGGTAGCCGTAGATGCCGATGTGGCGCAGCCAGTTGTGACCGGCCGGCAGCGCGTCGCGGCTGCGTGCAAAGCCATCGCGGTGCCAGGCGATCGGCGCGCGGCTGAAGTACATCGCCTCGTTGCGCACGTTGCGCACCAGCTTGACCACGTTCGGGTCGAACAGCGTAGGCGCGTCCTCGACGGCGGTGGCCAGGGTCGACATCGGTGCAGTGCCGTTGGCCAGTACCTCGGCCAGGGCGCGGATGCCGGTCGCCGGTGCGAACGGTTCGTCGCCCTGCAGGTTGACCACCACCGTGTCGTCGGCCCAGCCGGCGATGCGTGCGCACTCGGCCAGGCGGTCGGTACCGGAGGCATGCGAGGTGGCGGTCATGGCCACCCTCACCTCGGCCAGCCCGGACAGCGCATCGGCAATGCGCTGATCGTCGGTCGCTACCCAGACCTCCCGGGCGCCGGCCTGCAGCGCGCGGCGCGCCACGTGCAGTACCAGCGGTTCACCACCCAGCAGGCGCAACGGCTTGCCGGGCAGCCGCGAGGCGGCATAGCGGGCCGGGATGGCGACGACGAATTCGGTCATGGGGCGGTACTCGGCAGGCTCGTTACAAGGGGAATGCGGCCGGCGGCGCGTGAATGCAAGCGCCGCTGCGTCGCTCAGTTCGGTCGCAGCTTGTCCAGGCGGTCAGTCAGCGCCACCCAGAACGCGGCGGGCAACTCGGCGCGCAGCGGAACCGCGTAGTGCCAGTCGTTGCCGAACGCCCGGCATTTCACCGCATCCTTTTCGGTCATCAGTACCGGCAGCTGGCTGCCGAAGGACAGGTCCTGCGGCTGATAGGCCTGGTGGTCGGCGAACGCATGCGGCACGACGCCGATGCCACGCGCGCGCAGCATGTCGAAGAAGCGCTGCGGATGGGCGATGCCGGCCACCGCATGCACGCGCTGGCCCTTGAAGTACGCCAGCGGGCGTGCGCGGCCACCGGCCAGCGGCTGCGCACTGTCGATGTGCAGGGCCATCGGCCACTGGCCGAAGCCACAGGCCTGTGCCGCAGTCTCCTCATCGGCCTGACCGAGATTGACCACGCGGAAATCGCATTCGCTGGCGCGGCTGACCGGCTCGCGCAGCGGCCCGGCCGGAATCATCCGGCCATTGCCATAGCGACGCTGCGCATCGACCACCTCGATCTCGATGTCGCGTGCCAGCCGGTAATGCTGCAGGCCGTCATCGCAGACGATCACATCGCAGCCAGCCTCGATCAGCGCCCTGCCGGCAGCAACACGATCACTGTCCACGCGTACCGGCACGCCGGTCTTCCAGGCGATCAGCACTGGCTCGTCACCGCCCTTGGCGGTCGGCGTATCGGCCTTTACCCACAGCGGCGTGTCGGCATCCTCGCGCCCGTAACCGCGGCTGGCCACGCCCGGCTTCCAGCCGGCGGCACGCAGGCGCTCCACCAGTGCGATGGTCAGCGGCGTCTTGCCAGTGCCACCGGCGGTGATGTTGCCAACCACGATGACCGGCACCGGCAGCGTGTAACGCTTGCGCCAGCCACGCCGATAGGCGCGCCGGCGCAGCGCGGTGACGCCGGCGTACAGCGGTGCCAGCAGGCGCATCGCCCACGGAACCGGGCTGCCGTCGTACCAGTACGCCGGGGTCTGGGTACCCTTGCCGGCCATCAGTCCTGCCTTTCGCGGAACTGCATGCTGTGCAGATGCTGGTACAGGCCGCCCAGCTCGAGCAGCTCCTTGTGGGTGCCGCGTTCAACGATGCGGCCATGGTCCATCACCAGCACCTGGTCGGCATGCTCGATGGTCGACAGCCGGTGCGCGATGACCAGCGTGGTGCGTTCGGGCATCAGGCGCTGCAGCGCGTCCTGCACCAGGCGCTCGGATTCGTTGTCCAGCGCCGCAGTGGCTTCGTCGAGGATCAGGATCGGGGCGTCGCGCAGGATCGCGCGGGCGATCGCCAGGCGCTGGCGCTGGCCACCGGACAGCAGCGCGCCGTTCTCGCCTACCGGCGTCTGCAGCTGCTGCGGCATGCGTGCGATGAACTCCCACGCGTTGGCGGCTTCGGCCGCCGCGCGGATCTGCTCGTCGGTCGCTTCCATGCCATAGGCGATGTTGGCGGCGATGGTGTCATCGAACAGCATCACCTTCTGCCCGACGATCGCCACCTGCCGGCGCAGGTCAGCCAGCGGATAGTGATCCAGCGCCACGCCATCGAGGGTGATGACCCCGCCACTGGGCTCGTAGAAGCGTGGCACCAGCCGGATCAGGCTGGTCTTGCCGCTGCCGGAACGGCCGACAATGGCCGTCACCGTACCCGGCCTGGCAACGAAACTGATGTCGTCCAGGGCGATGCCACTGTCTTCGCGGTAGCGCAGCATGACGTGGTCGAACGCCAGTTCGCCACGCACGCGTTGCACGCGGTGCTGGCCTTCGTCGCGCTCCACCGGCATGTCGAGGATGCCGAACAGGCGCTCGGCGGCGGACACGCCGCGCGAAATCGAGGTCTGCACGCTGGTCAGGCGCCGCAGCGAAGGAATGATCGCCATCATCGAGGTCATCAGGCCCATGAACTGGCCGGCATTGAGCCGGCCGGCCAGGGCTTCGCGGGTCGACACCCAGACGATCACCGCCAGCGCCAGTGCGGCCAGGAACTGCACCACGCTGGACGCCGCTGCGCGGGTCACCTCGACCTTCATGTTCAGCGCCAGCATGCGGTTGGCCAGGCGTGAGTAGCGCGAGATCTCATGCTGCTGGGTGCCGTGCACCTTCACTTCCTGCTGCGCCGCCAAGGACTGCTCGGCGGTCTGCGCCATCGTGCCCATGCCGTCCTGGATGCCGCGGCTGATGCGACGATAGCGCTTGCCCACGTAGGACACGATGGCACCGATCAGCGGCACCACCAGCAGCATCGCCAGGGTTACCTTGACGCTCATCTGCAGCATCACCGCCAGCATCGCGATGATGGTGAGGGTATCGGCCACCACGGTCTTCAGCGCGTCGGCGCTGGCCTGGGTGACCTGCTCGGTATCGAAGTTCAGGCGGCTGACCATCACCGGCGTTGCTTCGGTGTCGAAGTGCGACGACGGCAGGTGCAGGTACTTCTGCAGCACCTGCTCACGCAGGTCGCGGACCACGCTGCGGCCGGTCTTGGCCAGCGTATAGTCGCTGACCCAGGTGGCCACGCTGCGCATCAGGAACAGGCCGAGGATGGTCAGCGGCAGGACCACGGCCGCGCGCGGCTGCGGATCGACAAACCCCTCGTTGACCAGCGGCTCCATCAGCTTGGTGAAGTGATAGCCGGCCAGGGCTTCGACCACCATGGCGATGACCGCGCCCACCATGAACACCCAGTAGGTGCGGGTGTAGCCCAGCAGACGTTTGTAGATCGGCCACACCGGCGCGTGATGGGAACTCATGGACGCACCTCTGGCGCAGTTGCAATGGCGATACGACGGAAACCGAGCTGACCGAGCGCGTCCTGCGCAGTCACCACGGCCTGGTAGGGGGTGCGTGCGTCGGCGCGCAGCAGCACCGGCTGGCTGCGATCGCTGCCGGCGACCGATGCGATGGTCTGCTTGACCGACTCGACATCGCTGCGCAGCACTTCCTGGTCATTGATGAAATAGCGGCCTTCGGCGTTGATCAGCAGGCTGAGCGAGCGCGGCGGCTCGTTGCTGGGCTGCTGGCTGGCGGTCGGCAGCTGCACCTGCAGCGTCGAGCGCGCATCGAAGGTGGTGGTGACCACGAAGAAGATGATCAGCACCAGGATGACGTCGATCAGCGGCACCAGATCGATATGCGGCTCATCCTGGGATCGGTCATTGCCGATACGCATCGATCAGGCCTTCGCCGTGGCAGCGTGGGCTGGCCGCGCCGGCGCGGCCGGGTTCATCACCCCGGGGCGGCCGTCGAGCGTATCCAGCAGGGCACTGGCTTCCTGTTCCATTTCCACCACATAGCCGTGGATCCGGCCCTTGAAATAGCGATGGAACATCAGCGCCGGGATGGCCACGATCATGCCGGTGGCGGTGCACACCAGCGCCTTGCCGATGCCGCCGGCCAGCTGGTTCACGTCGCCCACGCCATGGTCGAGGATGCCCAGGAACATCTGGATCATGCCGATCACGGTGCCGAGCAGGCCCAGCAGCGGGCCGGCCGAGGCGATGGTGCCCAGCGCGTTGAGGAAGCGCTCCATGCGGTGCACCAGGTGGCGCCCGGTGTCCTCGATCCGCTCACGGATCTGGTCGCGCGGGCGGTTGCGCGCTTCCAGCGCAGCGGCCAGCAGCGTGCCCAGCGGCGAGTTGGCGCGCAGGGTCTGCAGGTGCGCCGGGTCAAGCTTGCCGCGTGCGGCCCAGTTGCGCACTTCCTGGCCAAGCCCGGGCGGCAGCACTTCAGTCCGCCGCAGGGACCAGAAACGCTCCAGGATGATCGCCAAAGCCAGTACGCCCAACAGCAGCAGCGGCACCATTGGCCAGCCACCGGCCTTGACCAGTTCCCACACGTTTCAACCCTCCGGCCCAACGGCCGCTTGTTCGTTCGGCGATAGGATAGCAGCCGACCGCGCCCGCCCAGCGGCATCCCACCACCGGGATGCGTGGATACGCTGTTCACGCAGCTGCAGCCCTTGTGCACCAAGCCATACGCGGATCGCGCCGGAGTCGGCCGTGGCCAGCACTTCCGCCCCCTGCGCCTGCCAGCGTTGGACCACGTCCTGGCGTGGATGGCCGAAACGGTTGCGGTGGCCGGCCGAAACCACCGCCAACCGTGGCGCCACGGCGGCCACCCACGGCGCGCTGGAGCTGCCACCGCTGCCATGATGCGGCACCAGCACCACATCCGCCTTCAGCGCGGCCGGAGACGACTGCAGCAGCGTCCGCTCGGCCGGTCGGCCGATGTCACCCGGCAGCAGGACCACGCCGTGGTGGCTGGCGATGCGCAGCACGCAGCTGTCTTCGTTCTCGGCCTCACGGCTGCCCGGCGCCGGGTGCAGGACCTGGAAATCTACCCCGTCCCACTGCCAGCGCAGCCCCTGCTGGCAGGGCGTCGCGCCGGCGATGGTGCTGCCCGGTGGCGCCAGCAGCTGCAGTCCGGGCAGCTGCCGTCGCAGGCTGGACAGGCTGCCGGTGTGATCAAGATGGTCATGGCTGAGCATCACCTGCCGGGGCGGCGCCTGGCCGAGCGCGCGCAGGGCCGGGACCAGAATGCGCTCGTTGCCCTCGCCGCCGGTCGGAGGCCCTACGTCGTACCAGAGTGCGTGCCGCGCTGTACGCACCAGCACCGCTGTGCCCTGCCCCACATCGTGCACCAGCAGCTCCAGTTCCCCCTCGGCCGGTGCATGCCGCGCCGGCCACAACAGCGGCAGGCACAGCAGCAGGCCCGCCAGGCCACCGCCGGCGCCGCGTGGCAGCAGCCACCAGAACACCCCCGCCAATGCCGCCGGTACGGCCCAGCGCGGCGCCTCGGCCAACCACCACATGGCCTGCGGGTGCAGCGCCAGTGGCTGCAGCGCCTGCCAGCTCAGCTCGAACAGCCAGGCCGCAGCACGCCAGGACCAGCGGCCGGCTCCCTCGTGCAGCGCATGCAGCCCCGTACCCAGCAACGACAACGGCACCACCAGCAACGTCCACCACGGAATGATCGGCAGGTTGACCAGCGGCCCCAACCGCGCGGTGCCGCCGAACAGGGCCACGCACAGCGGCAACAGGCCGAGGCTGGCCACGCCCTGGGCGGCCAGGAAGCCACGCAGGCCCCCACCGGCGCCCTCCGGCCCGGTTCGCGGCAGGCACCACAGCAGCCACAGCACCCCGCCAAAGCTGAGCCAGAAGCCGGCCGACAACACCGACAGCGGCGCCGGCAGCAGCATCACCATCGCGGCCAGGGCCAACCCCTGCCCCGCACCCACCGGGCGACGTCCGGCACGGGCCAGTGCCACCAGCCCGATCATCAGCGCCGCGCGCACCGTTGGCAGCGCGCCGCCGGCGGCCACGGCATAGGCGGCTGCGGCCAGCGCTGCACCCCATGCCGCCGCCTGCGGCCGTGGCCAGCAACGTCCCAGCACCGGGCACAGCCACCACGACAAGCGGCACAGCAGTACCCCGAAGCCCGCCACCACGCCCACGTGAAAACCGGAAATGGCGACCAGATGGGTCAAGCCCAGCGCGCGCAGGTGTTCCCAGTCGGCATCGGACAGCCCGCGGGTATCGCCCAGCGCCAAGGCCTGCACGAACCGCGCGGCAGGATGTGCCACCTGCGTAGCGATGGCGTCACTGCTGCGCTCGCGCCAGGCTGGCAGGCCCTGCGCAGGCGCGCGCTCACGCGCAGCCCCCGGGTCGCGTACCGTGCCATTGCCGGAGATGTCGCGCAGCAAGGCATGGCGTTCGCCATCGAAGCCGCCGGGATTGATCCGCGAACGTGGCGCACGCACCCGCAGCGGCAACTGCCAATGCGATCCCGCACGAACCGCATGCCGCCCACCCTCGGCCTCGTGCGCTGACGACCCGCGCCACGGATCGTTCCAGGTGACCTGCAGGCGCTTGCCGCGCAGCGCTGGCAGCGCATCGGCCTCATCCACGTGCAACACGAAACGGGTGTAGCCGGGCCCCCGCTGCGGAAGATCGGCGACTCGTCCGCTCACCCGCACATCCTGCGGCGGCGCGCCGGGTGGCAGCTGGCCGTGCAGCGCCCGATGCCCGTGCAATGTTGCCCATGCCAGGCCGAGCACGATTGCAGCCCAGGGGCGGCCGCGCCAGCGCAGCAGCCAGCCCGCGCCGCCGGCAACCGCCATCGGCGCGCTCAGCCACAGCGGCAGCAGCGCCGGCATCTGCACGCAGGCCAGCGCGCCCAGCACCAGGCCGGCAGCGCAGCCGGGGCCGAACAGGGCCGGCGCGGAACGTTCGGAAGCCATTCCATCAGCCTGCCGCCAGGCGCTACAGGCTGCCTATCGGGGTTTCCCCCGCGCGGCTGTCAGCGCCGGACGGTGCCGCGATGGAAGTTGACCCGGAAGCTGGCACCACCGCCGGTGGCCTCGCCGACACTGACCGAGCCGCCGTGATGCTGCACGATTTCCTTCACCAGATGCAGGCCGAGGCCACTGCCGCTGCCCGCCGCGCGCAGGCGATGGAACGGCTCGAAGATCGCTTCACGGTCACTCACCGGAATACCGGCGCCCTGATCGCTGACTTCCAGAAGGCCACGTGCATCCAGGCGCACGCAGATGGTGCCGCGCCCGCCGCCGTGGACGATGGCGTTGTGCACCAGGTTGGCGATCACCCGCCCCAGCGCCAGGCTGTCGCCATGGATCCACACGGGCGACTCCGGCGCATCCACCTCGAAGCCATAGCCGGCGCCGACCACCAGTGGCGCCAGATCGGCGGCCGCTTCACGCACCAGCAGCGCCAGATCCAGCCGCTGCAGTGCGCCGACATTGCGGTCGAGCCGCTGCAGGTCAAGCAGGTGCTCGGCGACGTTGCCGAGCCGCGCCACGTCGGTCAGCAGCTGCGATTTCAGCTCACCCTGCGGCAGCTGCGACAAGCGCGCCTGTACCACTGCAATCGGCACCCGCAGCTCGTGCGCGGCATCGGCGAGGAACTTGTCACGTGCTGCATAGCCCTGCTGCACCTTGTCGATCGCGTCGTTGAAAGCTTCCACCAGCGGCGCGACCTCGGTCGACACCAGCTGCGCATCCAGCCGCGCACCCGGCTGGCCGATATCCAGCTCCTTGGCCTGCTGTGCGGACCGACGCACGCCGCGCATCGCACGGTGGATCACGGTCGGCATCACCAGCAGCGTGATCACGATCAGCGGCAGGAAGAACCACAGGCCGATCAGGCGCAGCACCATCAGTGCGCCGTCCAGCAGCCCGCCCTTCGGCGCCCCGCCCACCATCACCGTGATGCGCCGCCCATCCTCGTTGCGGATCATCACCCGCGCAACGTCCAGATAGGGCGGCACCAGTGAACCCAGTTCGGTGGCGCCCACCGTCGGCAAGCGTGCCAGCAACGGGGCGTGGACCGCAGGAATCGTGCCGCGCTCCAGCCACGTGCCCCTGTCATCAACCGCCGCGAACCAGAGGTTGCCCCCCGCCCCGGCATTGAGCCTGTCCCAGCGCGCCTGGTCCAGTACCAGCCGGCCGCCTTCGCTGTGCACGGCTTTGGCCACCGCCTCGGCCGTGAACATGTCCATTCCCCAAGTGTCCTTGTCGCCCCAGGTCAGGATCAACGCGACCACCGCGAACAACACAGTGAAGGCCTGCGCCAGGAACAGCCGCCAGGCCAGGCCGAGCGTGATGGAGCGGATCGGTCGGGTCATCTCACGCCTCCGCCAGCAGATAGCCGACGCCGCGGATCACATGGATCTCCACACCAGCCCCGGCCTGCTGCAGCGCCTTGCGCAGCTTGGAAATGTGCGCGTCGAGTGCATTGGACTGGATCTCGTCATCAAACCCGTACACCGCCGCTTCCAGCGCGCTGCGTGTGACCGTGCGCCCCTGGCGCATCGCCAGCGCCTGCAGCACCAGCACCTGGCGCCGGGGCAGTGCCAGCGGCTGGCCTCCCACCTGCGCCTGCAGCGATTCGAAGTCGAATTCCAGCCGCCCCAGGTGCAGGCGCGGCGTCACCATCGCCGAGGGCCGCCGTGAGACTGCACGGATCCGCGCCATCAGTTCCTCGATCGCCACTGGCTTCACCAGGTAGTCATCGGCCCCCACATCCAGGCCCTCGACCTTGTCTGACAACGTGCCCTTGGCGGTCAGCATGATCACCGCCAGGTTAGGCCGCAGTGCACGCGCGGTGGCGACGAACGCCGCGCCATCGCCATCGGGCAGCTGGCGGTCGAGCAACATCAACTGGTGTACCGGTTCGCGCAGCGCGATCGTAGCTTCGGCCAGGCTTCCGACCACGTCGGCGACCACGCCCTGCCGCTCCAGGCCCGATTGCAGGGCTCGGGACAGATCGGGATCGTCTTCGACCAGGAGGATGCGCATCAGGGGGTTCGGCTACCGGAAACGCTGCCGATCATAGTGCCTTGCGCCGGGTTTGGGCGCCTTCGCGTGCCGATTGCCGACGCGCAATGTTCTGACAATGTTGCGCCCGCACCATGCACAGCCATCCTCCGCAAAGTGGCTGATCGATGCCGTTGCTGCCCCCGACCCTGCTGCGCCTGTTGCTGTTCTCCGCTGCCATCAGCTTTCCGTTGGCCGCCAACCAGCGGTTCGCGATGCAGTAAAGGACAGCCCGATGGCGCGGCGTGGGACACAGACGTCGGCCTTCGTTTCCCTGATGCGCTCGTTCTGAGCGAGCGCCCGTTACAGACAAGGACACCCCTCATGGCCTGCGTCTCCGCCCCCCTCGAAGCCCATGCGATCCTGTGTGCTCCCGACCTGGACAGCGCAGAACGTGCGTATCTGGGCCTTATGCCCGATCTGGAGCATGTGGATGCGCTGGCCCGCCGCGCACTCGGGCTTTCGCGCGTCGCCGATGCGGCACGCACCTACGCGCTGTCGATGACCCTGGTCGGGCTGCGCCTGCAGGAACTTGAGATGAGCGAAGCGACCGCAAAGGAGCACCGCCAGGCTACGCTGCACAGCCTGCGGCAGGTCTTCAACGCCTGAGCGCAGGGGCACGATGGCTCAGCGGAAGGTGGCCCAGGCCAGCACCGCAGCCAGCAGGGCTACCCAGACCACGGCCTTGAAGGTGCCTTCCAGCATGTTGCCGCCGAACAGCAGCTCGACGAATGGATTGGTCCGGGGAGCCGGAACATGCTCGCTCATCTGAGACGGATCCTGAGAGTGGTAGGGACGCGCACGCCACGGCGACGCGCGGAACGTCTGCTTAACAACTCGCGCCGCAGTTCGGGTATGTTCCGGACAACGCTGCGTTCAAGGATGATCAATGCTCAAGCGCGCCCTGGTTCCTGTTGCTGCCCTGCTGCTGTCGGCGTTGATCATCGCGCTGGGATGGCAGAACCGCCAGTTGCGGCAGATCAACGAGCAGATGGCCGCCCAGCTGCAGGCCATGCAGCATGAGGCGCATGGCCTGGCGCTGGGCACGCGTGCCGATACGTTGGCATTGAAAACCACCCAGCGCACCCGGGTGATGATCGGCGGCGAACGCAGCACTGCCCAGATCCTGTACTTCTTTTCCACCGCCTGCCGCTATTGCCTGGCCTCGATGCCGCAGCTGCAGCAGATTGCTGGCGGACGTGGCACCAGCGAGCTGGTCGGCGTGGGGCTTCCTCCCTACGATGAACTGGCCGACTACGCCGGCAAGCACGATCTGCGCTTCCCGATTGCCATCGACAGCGACGGCGATGCCGCCAGACGCTACCGCGCCACGGTCACACCGATGCTGGTGGTGCTGGCTGCAGATGGCAGCGTGGCCTACAAACACGTCGGCCAGCTCGATGAGCAGGTCGTGCAGGCCGCCATGAAGTCGCTGGCGCCTCGCCTTGCATTGCACTGAGGCGCCACGCGCCCGATCCGCGCGCCCGCCCTCGCCACCAGATTCGCGCCACAACCGGCACTCCGGTGCCTTCGGCAACTGCAACACCAACGCCAACCAAGGAGATACACATGATCGGAAAGAAGGTCCTTTCGTCCGTCGCCGGTATCGTCGTTGTCGCCGCGCTGTCGTTCGGCGCGTCCCAGGCCTTTGCGAAGCCAACCAAGGCTGGCTTCGCGCCGGGCTGCACCTACACGCCGGGCTGCGTTTTCGGCGGCAACGGGACAATCGGTGGTACCCGCATCTGCTGCCAGCCGAACTGACCTGTGCAAGGCCGTCCCGCAAACGGCCTACACCGTGCATTTCCACACCTGAAGGAGCCACGCATGATCGGTAAGAAGAAGCTGTTCTCGTCTGTCGCCGGTATCGTCGTTGTCGCGGCCATGGCCTTCGGCACCAGCCAGGCCTTTGCCGTTGCGCCCAAGACCGGCTATGCGCCCGGTTGCGAGCCGCATCCGAGCTGCCCGTTCGGCAACTCCGGCAAGCCTGGCCAGGTGCTGTGCTGTGATCCGCTGTAATCGAAGCCAAGCTGCGGGTCGCCAGCGCTGACCCAGCGCAGCGGTGTTGATCGGCGCCCACCCGCATTGGGCATCGCGCCGGGCCGTCTCTTGGGGCGGCCCGGCACTTCCGGCCCCGGATTCATCCTTCCCCGGACGCCTTGGCGCGCGCTTTACCGGCTTTCGTCGCATACCGGTTTCACACCGCAGGGGGCAGTGCCACGCTGGACTCCCTTCTCCGGAGCACCGTGCCATGCCGATGCTTGCCCTGCTGCTGTTGTGCGCTGGCCTGTTCGGCCGCGATACCGACGCCGGGGATGCTTCCCTGCGCAGCCAGATCCTGCAGGCCGAGGCTGGGCAGGCAGGAGCATCTCCAATGCCGGATGAGAAAGCAGACCCGGCCACCCTTCAGCTTTACCGGCTGCGCCAGGATCGCGTGCTGCGCGTGGGCAACCAGCCCCTGCGGGCGGACACCCCGCAGCAGCGCACCGGCTCGGCACGCGTTGCGCAGGTCTGGGAACGCGTGGACGGGCATTGGCGGCTGCAGCGCATGATCAGCATCGACGAATGGGTGGCCCAACGCTGACCGCTGGCTGCAGCCCACTGGCGCAAACGAAAAAAGCCGGCCCGGGGCCGGCTTTCATTCTGATCCACCGTTGCACCGGCAGTGCCGGGAGCCAGGTGGTGGGCGGTACAGGGTTCGAACCTGTGACCCCTACCATGTCAAGGTAGTGCTCTACCGCTGAGCTAACCGCCCATCTTGTTCTTGCCGCCCGAAAGCTGGCCTTGCTACGTAAAAACCCGGCGCCAAGGCCGGGCTTTGCATTTCACGACAGCCCTCTTCCGAGGACTTCGTGGTGGGCGGTACAGGGTTCGAACCTGTGACCCCTACCATGTCAAGGTAGTGCTCTACCGCTGAGCTAACCGCCCGTTTTTGCTTCTGAACGTTCGCGATTGCGTCGGTGCAGGCCGCGTATATTACGTATGCCCGCCGCGAAGTGCAATACTTTCGTGAAGAAGATGCTGCACTGCCGCGTTCAGCCCAGACTCGCCTCCTTCAGCTGCCTGATCTGGTCGCGCACGCGGGCCGCGTCCTCGAATTCGAGGTCCTTCGCATGCTGGTACATCTGCTGTTCCAGCGCCTTGAGACGGGACGCCAGCTGGGCCGGGCTGAGCGAGCGATAGTCGCCCCCGTCCTCGGCCACGCCAGGCCTGCCCTTGCCCTTGCCCTTCTTCGCTTCCTTCTCTGCCGCATCCGAACGCGCGCCTTCCAGCACGTCGACGATCGGGCGCGCCACCGAGCGCGGCACGATGCCATGTTCCTCGTTGTACTCGACCTGTTTGGCACGACGGCGGTCGGTCTCATCGATCGCGGCCTGCATCGAACGGGTGATCTTGTCCGCATACAGGATCGCCTTGCCACGCACGTTGCGCGCGGCACGGCCGATGGTCTGGATCAGCGAACCGGTGGAACGCAGGAAGCCCTCCTTGTCGGCATCAAGGATCGCCACCAGCGATACCTCGGGCATGTCCAAGCCTTCGCGCAGCAGGTTGATGCCGACCAGCACGTCGAACTTGCCCAGCCGCAGGTCGCGGATGATCTCCACGCGCTCGACCGTGTCCACGTCCGAGTGCAGGTAGCGCACGCGGATACCATGTTCGGTGAGGTATTCCGTGAGATTCTCGGCCATGCGCTTGGTCAGCGTGGTGACCAGCACGCGGTCGCCCGCCTTGATGCGCGCGTTGGCCTCGCTCATCAGGTCGTCGACCTGGGTACCGACCGGGCGGATCTCCACCACCGGGTCGATCAGGCCGGTCGGGCGCACCACCAGTTCGGTGATCTCGTCACCGGCTTCACGCAGTTCATAGGGCCCGGGCGTGGCCGACACGTAGATGCTGCGCGGGCAGCGCTCCTCCCACTCCTCGAAGCGCAGCGGGCGGTTGTCCAGCGCCGACGGCAGGCGGAAACCGAATTCGACCAGGGTCTCCTTGCGCGAGCGGTCGCCCTTGAACATGGCGCCGATCTGCGGAATGGTCACGTGCGATTCGTCGATCACCAGCAGTGCATCCGGCGGCAGGTAATCGAACAGGGTCGGTGGCGGCTCGCCGGCATTCTTGCCGGTCAGATGCCGGGAGTAGTTCTCGATGCCGTTGCAGTAGCCAACCTCGGCCATCATTTCCAGGTCAAACTGGGTGCGCTGGGCCAGGCGCTGCGCCTCCACCAGCTTGTTCTGCGCGTACAGCTGCTCCAGCCGCTCCTTCAGCTCCACCTTGATCGTCTCGATCGCTGCCAGCACGCGCTCGCGCGTGGTCGCGTAGTGTGTCTTCGGATAAACAGTGAAACGCTGCATGTTGCGCAGCGTCTCGCCGGTCAGCGGGTCGAACAGGGTGATCTTCTCGACCTCGCCATCGAAAAGTTCCAGGCGCAGCGCCTCGCTGTCCGACTCGGCCGGGAACACGTCGATCACTTCGCCACGCACGCGGAACGTACCGCGCTGCAGCTCGTACTCGTTGCGCGTGTACTGCAGCTGGGTGAGGTGATTGATCAGGTCGCGCTGGTCGATGCGCTCGCCCTTGGACAGGATCAGGCGCAGCGACAGATAGTCCTCGGGTGCACCCAGGCCATAGATCGCCGACACCGTGGCCACCACGATCGCATCCGGGCGCGACAGCAGGGTCTTGGTCGCCGCCAGCCGCATCTGCTCGATGTGCTCGTTGATCGAACTGTCCTTTTCGATGAAGGTGTCCGACGACGGCACGTAGGCTTCCGGCTGGTAGTAATCGTAGTAGCTGACGAAGTACTCCACCGCGTTGTGCGGGAAGAATGCCTTGAACTCACCGTACAGCTGCGCCGCCAGCGTCTTGTTCGGCGCCATGATCAGCGTCGGCTTCTGCACGTTCTGGATGACGTTGGCGATGGTGTAGGTCTTGCCCGAACCGGTGACGCCCAGCAGGGTCTGCTTGGCGATGCCCGCTTCGAAGTTGCTGGTCAGCTTTGCGATGGCATCAGGCTGGTCGCCCGCCGGCGAATACGGCGAGACGAGTTCAAAACGGTCGCTCATGGTGTTGCCAGTTCCCGGGAAGAGTGAGTATACGGGGCAAGCGGTGACGGCCAGCTGAGGGGTTTCCGGGCAGGCGGGCGCGGCAGTGCCTGATGGCGCCGGCGACGCTGGACGAGGGAGGCTGGACTCATGCGCCACTGCCCAATCCCCAGCCCTACGGCGCCGCGAGGCATGCACCTGGTCGAACTGATGGCGGTGGTGGCCGTGTTGGCCGTGCTGCTGGCCGCCGGATGGCCCACCCTGCATTCGATGCTGTTGCGGCAGCGTGCGGACGCCACCCGTATCAACCTGCAGTCCGGACTCGCTGCTGCGCGCTACCAGGCGATCATGCGACGAAACTTGATCGGCATCTGCGCAAGTACCGATGGCCACCACTGCGGCGACGACTGGAGCCAGGGGTGGGTCATCTACAGGACAAGCGGCCGGCGCGAACCACCCTCTTCTGCCGACGCTATTCTGATGCACCAGGCAGGCTTTCCGAACATCAGGATCCGGGGAACCACCAGCAGTGGCCGGCCGCAGCTTTACTTCCAACCGGATGGCCGCAGCCCTGGAGCCAATCTGACGCTGCGCATCTGCGCGGACGGCCGTGAGCACTCCCGGATAATCGTCAGCAACAGCGGGCGCGTCCGATCAACACGGACCAGGACCGATCGACCCTGCTGATAACAAAAAAGGCCTGCGGATGACCGCAAGCCTTTGATGCGTATAACCTGGCGCCCGAAGTTGGACTCGAACCAACGACCCCCTGATTAACAGTCAAGTGCTCTAACCGGCTGAGCTATTCGGGCGGGGAGGCGCATTGTAATCACCTCGATCAGAGAGTGCAACACTCCTGCCCACGACGCCCGCCGGCGTGCTTTTCCACATCACCAGCATTCGGACAGCGTGCCCTTGGATGTCTTCACATTGGCCTGGTTGAGGGACAGGTCACCACACTTGTCTTCGGCCTGAGCATTGGCAGCCGTCGCCGTAAACGTAAACGTCGATTGCGCGGTTTCCATGGACAAGGTGTAGGCCGCAGTACCGCCCTCGCGTGGCGAGTTGATGGAATCAGCTCCGCCCGGGAAGGTGAAGCCCACATAGGTGTTGTTGATGGTGTGGTAGCGCTCGGCCAGCTGCGCATACTCCACCAGATCGGCCTTGGCCTGCGCACGCCGCGACTTTCGCACATGCTCACTGTAGTTCGGGTACGCGATCGCAGCGAGGATCGCCACGACTGCCACCACGATCATCAGTTCAATGAGAGTGAATCCGCGGGCCAGGCGGCCAGGGGCGAACGTCGTGTGCATTGCAGCAACTCCATTGATCGACGAAGCACGGACACTACTCACTGGATCTGCCTCCACGACTGGCGACCACACGGGTAAGGCAAGTACATCGGTTTTGCACCTGCCACCGAAATCTGCATCAGGCAGGCCTCGCCCGGCGGCGTCGGTGGAGGAGTCCCTGGTTCACCCGGATCCGGCGGCGCAAGGCGAGGGACAACAGAGGTCGTGACATCCCTGACCGGTGCGTTGCCGCCCGTTTCCAGGGGTACACCGGCCGTACCTGCCCCCGGCGACGTGCCGTCCGGTGCACCGAAGCGCACCTGCGACATTGCCGCTTCGCCACTGCCGGCCTGCAGGCCAAACACCCAGTTCGCGCCATCCACCGAGCAGCCCTTGGCCTCGGACGGGATATAGGTGGGCATGAACACCACTCCGGAAACGATGCGCGGATTGCCGACCGCACGCTCCTTGTTGGACAGCGTTACGGTCCAGCCGCGGCTCAGCGCCGGAACAGTGCCCGGAAGCAGGGTGCGAACGCCATTCTCAAATTGCGCCGCGAACGGGCGCAGATTGGCCGACGTCAGCGTAGCACTGGGCTGCCCGGTTTCAACGTCATTGATGCCATACAGCGCCTGCACCGCAGCGTCGTTCTCATCGCCGTAGTACGAGAAGCTGCCGGTGCCGAAGATCAGCATCACGCCACCGGATGGGCCTGTGGTTACCGTCAAGCCGCCGGTGATGGGTTGGCGATAGGTTCGCTTGTCACTGCGATCGACATGGGTATCGGTGGTGAACAGCGGAACCGTCGGTGCCGCGTCGGCACGCAGGTCGAACTTCCAGACCGCTCCGCGCTTGTCAGCACCATAGACGGTATCAGCAAGACCATCGCGGACCCGTTCGTTCTGTCCAGCCCCACCCCAACGATCCACCACCACAATGTTGCCCAGCCCATTGCTGCCGGCAGGCAGATCCGTACCCGACTCGACCGCCTCGATCATGCGAATCGTCGGCGTATTGCCAGCCGCCATGTCGACCACGAACAACACGGCTTTTCCGCTCTTGCTTTCATAGCCATTGCCAAAGATCGCCCGGAAGCCCACCGCGCCGTCAGAGTTCTTCATCGGCACGATCACCGGCTTGCCCAGCACGTAGCCGATATTGCTCCTTACGTCCTCATCCAGCGAGGCGTTGAGATCACTGATCTCCCACAGCAGCGAACCGGTGCCGCCGAAGCTGGCCGGATCAGACACATCCAGCGCGAACACGCTGCGCCCACCGGCACCCGCCGTGCCGACCAGCGAGGTCGTCCAGCTTCCGCCGCTGTAGGTATCACTGATCGTCACCGGGCCATCGACATAGTAGCGATGCTGGAAGCGCTGGACGTTCTGGTTGGTGGGATCGTTGGGCAGCAACAGATTGCCCATATGACCCAACGACGTGGATGGGATATAGGCAAACAGCTCCTTGCCACCATCGCTGTCCATCTCGCCATCCGCGCCCATGCCGCCATCAAAGGCGTGCAGCATCCCGTCGTTGGCAGCCGCGTAGACCATGTAGCGTCGGTCATTGCGCTTGGTGACCATATAGTCGGCATAACTGGTGCCCATCGCGCCTGGCAGGCGACGGAAACCGTAGTCATCGAGCGGCGAACTCAGGGCCGGCGTAGAGGTGATGATGTCCCCAAGCACTGTGGTACGGTCGCGCAGCTTGCCGCCGCTGCGCTTTTCGTTGGTTGTGTCTCCACGCAGGTACGCAACGGCGGTAGCCGAATTCGTGGCGAGCCCTTCGAGTTCCGAGGCACTGCAGATCAGCATGCCCGGATACATCACACTGGACTTGTCGCACAGGTTGGCCAGGCTGACATTACTGCCGGTGAAATCAACCAGTTCACCGTTGCGCCAGAAGCGGATGCGGCGCGATGCGGCCGCTGGCATCTTCGCCGACGCTTCCCATGCCTCCTCCGAGACAATCCCGCGCGTAGATTCGTCCACTTTCAGCGAGTAGGCATGCAGCCTGCCGTACCAGTCGGTGCCGTTGTTGGTCGCCTCGTAGAACGGCTCCACCGACAGCGAGCCCACGCCGATACGAGCCCCCGTCAACGAACGCGAGCCGGACGGCGTGGCCCCCTGGGCAACATTGCTGATGATCCGGCGCATGGCAGCGGTGATTTCGCCCGGGCGCGTGGCGTTGACCATCTCGCCGCGGGTGTCATACACCGCGTTCCACAGCTCGTCGACCGCTTCCGGCTTGAGATCCTGCGTCGTGGTCGGGAAATTGGGCTTGACAACATACGGATCTGGGCTGAGCACCCAGGGGCGCTTGGGATCCGGAAGGTACTTGACGCCGAACTCCTTGCCCAGCGTCCCCAGCGTCACGCCGTAGAAATTCATGTGCAGCTTCTTGTTGCAGTCCAATGACGGGTCCGGACTCGAACTGCTGCACTCTGCAGGAACCGGCACAGAGCTGTTATCAAGGTCCTCGACCAGCGGGCCCTTGTAGTAGGGCGCCACCAGGTCCTTCATCAGAGTCTTGTTTTCGCTTTCATTGATATAGCCGTCAGTGAACAGCATGCCCGCATTCTTCTGACAAGCCAGCAGCACAGGCGCCCCTTCATCCGTGCGCTGGAACTGCTTACCGAGGTAGTCCGCAGCCGAACGGTTCGGCGTGCTGCTACTGGCGCGCATCTCACCGATGATCTCCCCCAGCAGCCGCGCTCTTTCCGATTCGGTGGTCATGTTGAACATGGTCACCGGACGTTGGCCATTGATACGGAACCAGCCCACGCGGAGATTGGTGGTGTCGTACAGTGCATTGGTAGCGGCACCGATCAACGCCTCACGACGCGTCCGGTACAGGCTGAACCAGTTTGCAAAGCTCTGCATGGCAGCGTTGTACTTGCCCTCGTCCTTGTTGAAATTCTCAAGCTTGATTTCATACTTGTAGAGGGTGCCTGGCCGCCCACCAGCCGGATTGGTTATCGCCACCGGAGCGGCGGTGTAACCATACTCCGCAGGCAACGTGGCAGGATCCGCCAGGAAGAACGTGGCCGGATAGAAGGCCACAGCAGCATCGCAGAATGAGCTGCTGATGGTGGCCTCACGGGTGACCCTGAGGAATTTGTCTTCCTTCTGGGTAACTCCACCGCTCAAGCTGCACCGATTGATCTCGATACGGGCGCCTACCGGCAGCTTCATGCCGGAACGAAAGCGGAAGCGCCAGTTCGCCGGATCCTTCGCCCCCGTAGCCATGCTGGTCAACAAGGAATCCGCAGTCAGATTCAGTGAACCGCCGATTTTGGCAGGTGCACCAGCTGGTCGGGGATCAAGAGGCGCATTGGCCGGCTTGATCTCCATGTAATTGGAGGCAGCCTCGCCCGACAGGCCCGTCTTCCAACCGGGGTAGGTTTCGCGGGGATCGTAATACGACGGGTTGACGTCCGGGGAACGTGCGAATCCAAAATTGTCCAGCGGTGGTATGGCCACCTGGCTATCACGCCCATAACTCGGAAATACATACAGATAGCGCTGCACGGAATCACCGTAGCCGTTGGCAACGCCCTGGTTGTAGAAGCTGCTGCCATCCCAGCGATAGACACCATCACGAGTATTGTTCAGCGTTTCCCACAGCATCGAACCGGAATCATCCAGCGCCATCAGGAATGCCGGTGGCGTCTGAACCTGGATGTTCAGCGGCGCCTGTGCAAGCGTGCCATGGCCCTGGGCCGCCATCAGGGTATAGATGAAGTAGCCCCCACCCAGCGCCAGTGCGGCGCCACCTGCGGCCATGAAGCGGAATTTGCGCGAAGCCATGGCCTGCGTCCTCAGAGTTTGAATACGGTATCGATGACCACTGCGGACGAGCTGGCATCCGCATCGTCAGTGGCAAATCCGGTGATCTGGTAGATCGGTGTGATGTCTTCCAGTGGCCGCCCCATCTCAAGTGCCGATTCACCAATGACGCAACTGTCGATCTGCCTTACGTTGACGGCAGGGCGAGTATCGTCGCGGCGCTCCACGGCCCAATCGGCCGGGTCAAATCCGTCATCGCAGACCCGCGACACATCGCTGGCCTGTACCAGGCTCTCGTCGCCGACATCCTGGCGATTGGCGATCTGTTCCACCGTGCGCTCGGCTGCACGCACCACACCTTCTGAATTCTGGAACGCCCGGTTGGCGGCTCGGTAGTTGGCTGCCATCTTCTCCTGCATGCCCGCCACCTGCATGCCAGCGATACCCAGCAATGCCAGCAGGATGAGCATGATCAACGCGACATACAACACCGCACCGCGTTGCTGGCGGGGGGCGGTGACGGGTCTGAATGAACGCTGGAAATGGGGCATGATCAGTTTCCGAACAAGCGATTTCGCAGGGCAATCGACACTTCATAACTGGACCGGTAGCGACCGTCGGGCTTGTCACTGTTGGTGAACTCAACGCCGAGCACCGATAGCGCATTGGCCGATTGGGCCGAGGACGACGGCGATGGGCTGCGCGCCAGCAATCCGACCTGCACCTGCCCCACGCGCAACCACTGTGCAGCACCCTCGGCATTGGCATCCGTGCTGACCCCGCCGGCTGCGTCGAGCTGGGTGATGTTGCCGGCCGGCGGAGTGCTGATACTGATGTTGGCAGTGTTGTCCAGGCCGTACATCAGCTGCAGGCTTTCGATGCCTTCCACCAACTCTTCATTGATCGTGTATTCCCCATCGCTGTCGGCGCGCGCTCGCCGCAGGCCAGGCTGTTTCGTCTCCGGATTGATACCCACGTAATAGACCATCGACTCGGCGCGATAGAGCATCGTCTGCCCGGTTGGCTGGGCCACGTAGCGCGACAGGTCCAGAGAGGTCGCAGTCACCCGCGCAGCGCTCAACGTGCCTGCGAACACATCGGCATGCCCACAGTCAGCGATGCCGAACAGAGTGGGCGTGCTGATGCCATCGCTGGTCAGGCGTGCGACGTGGTCACTATCCACGTCCAGGAGTGCATCGCCGCCATTGGAAGAGATCGCCGTGACCGGCGCCCCCATCGGGGCGAAGAACCGGAGCAGCAGCACATCGCTGCCGCCGGCCGGTGCCGGGCTCAATCCGGCGATCGCGGCCGGCAGGCCCTGGGGCGCCGACCAGTCCGCGCCCAGCGCCAGACTGCCACCGGGAGCCGTGTCGGGAGCGTCGAAGCCCTGGATGGAAACACTGAAATCCAACGGACTGCCATCACCGGAGGTCGCACCGAGATGCGATACCGGGTCTCCCTGATTCTTCACTACATGGGCCTGGTCGTTGACGCAGCCCATGTGCCCGGCCATCCGGATGTCCCGCTCCAGGAAGTCCAACGCGAATCGTGCATTTTCCTGGACGCGGGAGGCCCCCTCAGACAGGCGCGAAGCCGTCTGTGAGGCAATGAACACCTGGACCACGCCCAGCATCAACACCAAGCTGATCACCAGCGCAACCATCAGTTCGACCAGCGATAGACCAGCCATGGAGGTACGATGTTTCATGGTCATGCTCACAGTTCCGTCGCCAGCGCGAAGGTAGTGGCCTTGTCCGGATCATCCGGATCCCAGCGCTGGTCGCCCCAGGTGATCGCGACATTCACCACGCCCCCCTTGTAGGTCACCTCGGCACCGGCATCGTCACCCAGCGCCTTCACAACCTGGCATTGCCAACGTTCAATTTTTGCAGCAATAGCGACGTCGCCGGTGTCGGCCGTGCACGCCTTCTCTGCGGTTTTGCTGCCTGCCTCAAACGACGCGGCGGTGTACCACGCCGCTTGATAGCGGTTGCTGCGCATCTGCTCGGTCAGGTCGTAGGCGAGATTGGTTGCCTGGGTACGATAGTTGGCGCTCTGTACGAAGCGGACGTTCATGGTCTGCAGCAGGGCGAATCCCAGCAGGCCGAATGCCAGAACGATAATTGCAACCAGCACTTCCAGCAGAGTGAAGCCGCCCGCTTGGCGTGCGCGGATGGAACGCGGGTTCATGAGCAGGTTTCCTTGCTGCTGCGGATCTGCCCAGAGGCATTTACCGTAAGAGTGCGTTTGTCCAGTGCGCCCTTGCTGCACACATCCGGCTCCAGCTGGATCGACTGATCGCTGGCGGCCCTGCGGCGCCCCCGCCCATCGAAGGCGATCTCTTCCGACGGCCCACTCAGCTGCAGCTTGGGGCTGCCGCTGACGAACCGCAGTACGGTTTCCTCGGAGGACATCGTGCCATCACCATCGGTGTCAGTGAAGGCCAGCATGCCGGCAGACCAGTTACCGTCACAGCTCGCGCCGTCGCTGCTGCCACACACGCCACCGCCGCGGTTGCTGCGAATTGCCTCGCTCCGCGCCAGGCTGAGCAGGCCCAGGACTTCATTGTTTGCCGACGCAACCCGATTGGAGCGGAGAGTGCCCTGGAAGCTCGGAAAGGCGATCGCGGCCACGATCGCCAGCACGGCAACCGTGACCATCAACTCAACCAGCGTGAAGCCGTTTTGCCGGCGCAAAGACATTGGACGCTCCCCAGCGTGTTGGTGGCCACGATGGGCCATCGCCCCGCCACCGGCAAGCGGCGGCAGGATGAACGGTCAATCCGGGGCGACGGGCGTCAAAGCCTTGACGACCCGTCCTCCCCTGCCAGTGCCGGCGCGATCCCCATCGCGCCGGCGCGGGTTCAGGCCAGCACCTGGTAGCAGGGCTGGTACTCGCCGGAGATCTTCATCCGGCGCTGTTCGACGAAAGCGCGCAGCAGCGCATCCAGCGCCTGCATCATGTCCGGGTCACCGTGGATCTGGAACGGCCCGAACTGCTCGATGCGGCGCATGCCGTCTTCCTTCACGTTGCCGGCGACGATGCCCGAGAACGCGCGGCGCAGGTCGGCCGCCAGCGCGTGCGGGGCACGCCCGTGGTGCAGGTCCAGCGCCGCCATCGCTTCGTGGGTGGGTACGAACGGCTGCTGGTACTCCCACGGAATCTCGATCGACCAGTTGAAGAAGAACGAGTCTTTCTGCGCCAGGCGGTGCTCGCGCACGCGCTTGATGCCGGTGGCCATCTTCTTCGCAACCGCCACCGGGTCGCCGATGATGATCTCGTAGCGCTCGGCAGCCGCATCGCCCAGGGTCAGGCGGATGAAGCGATCAATCTGCTCGAAGTACGGTGCCGCTACCGTCGGGCCGGTCAGGATCAGCGGGAACGGCAGGTCCTTGTTCTCCTCGCGCAGCAGGATGCCGAGCAGGTACAGGATCTCTTCGGCGGTACCGACGCCACCGGCGAACACGATGATGCCGTGGCCGATGCGGACGAAGGCCTCAAGGCGCTTCTCGATGTCCGGCATGATCACCAGGTGGTTGACGATCGGGTTCGGCGACTCGGCGGCGATGATGCCCGGCTCGGTCAGGCCGATGTAACGCGTCACGGTACGGCGCTGCTTGGCGTGGGCGATGGTGGCACCCTTCATCGGGCCCTTCATCGCACCCGGGCCACAGCCGGTGCAGATGTCCAGGCCGCGCAGGCCCAGTTCATAGCCCACCTGCTTGGTGTACAGGTATTCGTCGCGCGAGATCGAGTGTCCGCCCCAGCACACCACCAGGTTCGGATCACCCGGATTGAGGATGCGCGCGTTGCGCAGCAGGCCGAACACCGCGTTGGTGATGCCCTCGGATGACTCCAGCTCGGCCGCGTAGGCCGGGCCCATTTCGATGGCCATGTAGGCCAGGTCGCGCACGACGGCGAACAGCAGTTCGGCGACACCGCGGATGATCTCGCCGTCGACGAAGGCCATCGCCGGTGCGTTGACCAGATCGATGCGCACGCCGCGATCCTGCTGCGCTACTTGGATGTCGAAATCAGGGTAGAGATCGCGCGCAGCGCGCGGATCGTCGGAGGCGCTGCCGCTGGTCAGCACGGCCAGCGCGCAGCGGCGCAGCAGCTCATGCATGCCGCCGGCGGAGGCATCGCGCAGGCGGGCCACCTCGGCCCGCGACAGCACATCCAGCCCACCGCGCGGGTAGATCCGGGCATCCTGCACCGGCAGTGCACGGGCCGATTTTTCGTTCGTGGTCATATCCAATTTTTCGCTTCCTTCAAGGTTTCCGACTGTACTGCCGCCCCCTTAAAAAGCAAAACGGCCGGGAAGCCCGACCGTTGGATGTGTGCCGCCCGCGTCCGCCATTCCGGGACCGCATCGGCGGCGTTGGCACCGCGCACATTTCTGGATGCTACGCCGTTGCCCCACGCCCTGCAAGGACTTTCGCCTGAACGGAAAACGGCCGGGTTTCCCCAGCCGTTTCCACTTACCACTTCAAGCGCTGATGGATCAGAACTTGTACTTCAGGGTCAGCTGCATCGACCAACGCGACACGGCGGTGTTGCCCTTGTCGTTGTTGTTTTCCTGCACCGACGGGTTGTCGGTCGAACCGGTGAAGGAGTACACGTACTTGCCGGTGGCCGGATCGATACCTGCGTAGTTGGCAACGCGACGGGTCGAGTAGAAGCCGTAGTCGTCGATCAGGCCCCACTTCTTGTTCAGCAGGTTGCCGACATTCATGATGTCCAGGGCGACTTCACCCTTGTGCCCCTTCATGAAGCCCGGGAATTCCTGGCTGACGCGGACATCGAAGCTGTTGACCCACGAGGCGCGGTGGCGGTTGGCCGGGACCACGCTGCCGCGGTAGGCATCGAGTTCCGGATTCTGCGCCAGCCAATCGAAGAACTGCTTCTCCATCGCGGCACCACCGGTGAACAGCACGTCGCCCGGACCCTTCGGCACGTAGAACAGGTCGTTGGTGGTGGCACCGTCGCCGTTGGCATCGTTGTAGAAGATGTAGCTGTACGGACGGCCCGAGCGACCTTCGTAGAACAGGCCCACGCGGGTGGCGTTGTCACCGAAGAAGTTGTGCTTCCACTCCAGGGTGCCGGTGACGCGGTCCTTCATCGCGTAACGCGAATTGTAGGCCACGTTCTCATTGGCGTTGAAGATGAGCGTGTTGTTCCAGTTCGAGGTGTTCTGCGAGCTGGACAGCGGGCTGACCTCGGTCGACTTGGTGTAGGTGTAACCCAGCGACCAGCCCCAGTTCTCGGTCAGCGGCTTGGCCAGCGAGAAGGTGGCCTGGGTGCCGCGACCCTTGTCGGTATTGCGCAGGACCAGAACGTCGCCGATGTCCTTCGGACGGTTGAAACGATCAACTGCATTTTTGGTACCGGTGGAGATGCCGTAGTCGACACCCTTATCGATGCGAGTGTTCGCCGAGTTGCGTCCAGCATCGTTCCAGTAGATCGCACGGCCATCCTGACCGAAGGCGGTCGGCGCCGACACGTCCAGACGGTCGAAGTAGATGCCGTCCTTGACCTTGGTGAACAGCACTTCGGCCGACGCGACGATGCCGTACCACGGCAGCTCATGGTCGAACGCCAGGTTGGCCTTCCACACCGACGGCAGGCGGGTGCCCGGCGCGATGATGTCGACGTTCTGACGGGCCGAAGCCGGGCCACCGGCCGGGATGTACGGGTTGTTGCCGTCCGGAGTGAAGGCACCGGCCGGGATGCTGCGCTCGTCGTACTCGATGTAGTTCAGGCCGGTGTTCTGGTAGGCACCTGCCAGCCACACGTTCGGGGCGGCGCCGCCGAACAGGCCCACGCCACCGCGCAGCTGGGTCGGGCGATCGCTGTCGAAGGTGTAGTTGAAGCCGACGCGCGGCTGCACCAGGTTCTTGTCGACCAGCTTGGTGTTGTTGAAGCCGTACAGCTGCTCGATGCGCGGGTTGTACAGGCGCTGGGTGCTGAAGTCAGGCATGTCGATGCGCACGCCGAACATCAGGTTCAGGTTGTAGTTGATCGCCCAGGTGTCCTGCACGAACACGCCGGTGTTCTTCAGGGTGAAGTCGGCCGGGATGTCGCTGCGGCTGCCATCGGCGCGAGGAGCACGCAGCTGGTAGCGCGAAGCCTTGCCCGCCAGGAAATCGTTGACGCTGTTGAATTCGTACACGCCGTTGAGGTTGCGGCCGTAGAAGTTCATCAGGTCATTCTTCGAGTAATCGAAGCCGAACTTGACGGTGTGGTCACCGATGTACCAGGTACCGGCACCAAAGGCGCTCAGTTCCTTCGACTCGACGATGTTGACGTGGGTGTTCTGTTCGGTACCGACGTACAGCGAATCGTTGCCCGACTTGATGCGGATCTGCGGCATGTCGACCAGCGGGACGCGGTTGGCCGAGTAATCCTTGTGCGAGACCTTGAACTCGGTCGAGAAGTTCTCGGACCAGTCACTGAACAGTTCGCCCATCCAGGTTTCGTACTCGGTGGGCTGCTGGTACCAGAAGTTGCTCAGCGAGATGGCGCTGCTGCTGACCTGCGGGAAGCGAACGACGTTCTGCTCCATCTTGTTGTAGCGCAGGGCCGCACGGTGGTTCTCGTTGATGTTCCAGTCCAGCTTGACCGCATACTCCTCGATCTCGGTCTTGCTGTTCGGCGCCGTCAGGCTGCCCGGATCGTAGCCCAGCTTGCCCAGGAAGTTCTGGACGTCGGTGATCTGCTGCTGGGTGATGGTGCCACGGCCGATCGGCGTGTCGCTCAGGGCGACGCCGGCAGCCGAGCGTTCGTACTTTTCATAGTTGGTGAAGAAGAACAGCTTGTCCTTGACGATCGGGCCGCCGAAGGTCATGCCGTAGGTCTTCTCGTCCTCGAAGCCGTTGAAGTCCTGCTTGTCACCTTCCAGGCGCGAACGGACCATGTCCTTGTCGCGGTACGAGCCGTACACGGTGCCGTGGAATTCATTGGTGCCCGACTTGGTCACGGCGTTGATCACCGCACCGGTACCACCGGCGATGGTGGTGTCGTAGTTGGCCAGGTCGATGTTGATTTCCTGGATGGCGTCCATCGACACCGGCTGACGCTCGGTCGGCAGGTTGTTGGAGCCCAGGCCGAACGGATCGGAGGCGCTGATGCCGTCGATGCGGATGGCGTTGTAACGGGTGTTCTGGCCACCGGCCGAGATCGCGCCGTCAGCCTTGCTGACCTGCGAGATGCGCGGATCCAGGCGGACGTAGTCCTGGATGTTGCGGCTGGCCGACGGCAATGCATCCATCGTTTCGCGGGTCACGTTGGTGCCGGTGCCCATCTTGTTGGCGCTGAACAGATCCAGGCCGCCGGCAGTGGCGACAACGTTCACCGCGTCCAGGTTGGTCGCAGCCAGATCACCGCCCAGGTTGGCATTGACGGTGTTGACCTGGTTCAGGTTCAGGTAGACACCTTCTTCGGTCTTGGTGCCTTCACCGGGCTTGGTGATGGTGATGGTGTACGGACCACCCACGCGCAGGCCGCGCGCGTTGTAGCGACCCGACGCATCGGTGGTGGCACGCGAAACAGTGCCCGACTCGGTGTGCGTGATGGTGACTTCAGCGCCGGCAACAGGCTGGCCTGCGGCGGACATCACCTGGCCGCCGACACCGGCGGAGGTGCTGCTCTGGGCGAAGGCGGGAGCGGCAGCAAGTGCAGCCACGAGACCAAGGGTAAGCTTGGACATCCGGAGTGGGTGGGTCATTTTTCGGTAGCCTCGATGCGAGTTGGCGATGGCGGAAAAAAAGCGCATCCAAGCAGCCCTGCGGGTGGCTGATCGGAGAGTTATCTGGGGTTCCCTACCGCTCGGCTGAAGGCAGCCCTAACGGTTAACACTAGATTAACACGCTACGCCATCAATGTGACGGTTGTGCGACAAACGGCACCGGTTCGCAACGCAATCGTGACGGGTTCTTCACTCTGTCTTTCCCCGGCACTCACTCCGCAGGGGGCGCCTCGCTGGCATCGAGAATCTTGCCCCGCCAGGCGGCGCCAGCGCCGGACAACAGGGTCACCGCCGCTGCCGCTGCGGCTTCCGGGCCTTGGGCGGCCGGGTCCTGATCAACGGAATAGGCCCGGGCCCGCAGGGCTGTGCGCAGCGGACCGGGGTACAGGCCACTGACCCTTACCGGGCTGCGGCCGAGTTCGTCGTGCAGGCTGGCGATCAGGCCACGCAGGCCATGCTGGGCCACGCCATAACCGCCCCAGTAAGCCTGCCCCACCCGTTCGGGAGCATCGACCGCAAACACCAGCGCAGCATCTTCACGCTGCCGCAGCAGCGGCAGGCAGGCCTGGGCCAGCCAGGCCGGCGCGGTCAGGGTGACGTGCACCGCGCGGGCGAAACTGGCCGGGTCGGCCAGTTCAAACGGGGTCAGGCCAGGGAAGTGAGCGGCACAGACCAGCAGGCCGTCCAATCGCCCCAGCTCGCGCTGCAGGGCCTGGGCCAGCTCGGCATAGTCGTCGGGGCCCGCGCCTTCCAGGTCCAGTGGATACAGCAGCGGCTCCGGGCCGACCGCCTGCACCTGGGCGTAGACACGGTCCAGGCGGCGCGGCTTGCGGCCCAGCAGGACCACGGTGGCACCGGCGGCCGCAGCAGCCACTGCCGCCGCACTACCCAATCCGCCACCGGCACCGGCGACCAGCACTACGCGATCCTGCAACGGGCGGCCATCGAGCGCCCCGTCGGCCGGTGACGTCGATGGCCAGGCACTCATCCCTGGGTCGCCTCTTCGACGATGCGCTTGAGCTCGCCGGCTTCGAACAACTCCAGGACAATGTCACAGCCACCAATCAACTCACCGTTGATGAACAGCTGCGGGAAGGTCGGCAGGTTGGAAAAGCGCGGCAGGTTGGCGCGGATCTCGGGTTCTTCCAGCACGTTGACGGTGCGCAGGGTGACGGCGCCGGCCGCCATCAACGCCTGTACCGCGCGGCTGGAGAAGCCGCACATCGGGTATTGCGGGGTGCCCTTCATGAACAGCACGAGCGGGTAACGATCGACCTCGGCCTGGATTTGCTGCATTACCGCCACAACCACACTCCTTGCTTCGCCGGACAAACCGACCGCGGTGGTCGGCTAGACTGCCCACGGTAGCCGCCATTGTAAGCGGATGGAACCGGCTGCCGCCGCCCCTCTGGCCACGAACCTGTCCATGCCTGTTGAATTGCCTGCCCTGCCCTACCTTCCCGGCTCCCTGCAGCCGCACCTGTCCGCACAGACCGTGGAACTGCACCACGGCCGCCACCATCGCGCCTATGTGGATGCCGTCAACGCCGGCATCCTCGGCACCGAGTGGGAGGAAGCGTCGCTGGATGAGATCGTCCGCCACGCCCAGGGCAGGCTGTTCGATGCGGCCGCCCAGGCCTGGAACCACGGCTTCTATTGGCAGTGCCTGCGGCCGCGCGGCGGCGGCGAGCCGCAGGGCCGATTGGGCGAGCTGGTCAAGCGCCAGTTCGGTGACGCGCAGCGCCTGCGCGAGGAGTTCAACCGCACCGCGCTGGGCCTGTTCGGCTCGGGCTGGGTGTGGCTGGTGCAGCATCCGGGCGGGCAGCTGGGCATCCAGGCCACCCGCAACGCCGGCACACCCCTGACCGGTGAGAGCACCCCGCTGCTGTGCTGCGATGTCTGGGAGCACGCCTACTACACCGAGTACCAGAATGACCGGGCACGTTACCTGGATGCCTTCTGGCAGCTGGTCAACTGGGAATTCGCCGAAAGCCAGCTGCGCTGACCCCTGTAGAGCCGAGCCCATGCTCGGCTGCTGTCCGGCCAGCCGAGCATGGGCTCGGCTCTACAGATCACGCTTCACGCGTTCTCGTGCGCGGCCACCGCGTCCATCACCCGTGCCGAATACACCAGCGCGGCGCCTGCATTGAGCGACACCGCCACGCCCAGTGCTTCGGCAATTTCCTCGCGGCTGGCGCCATGCTTCAGCGCTGCATCCACATGTACGGTGATGCAGCCATCGCAGCGGGTGGTCACCGCCACTGCCAGCGCGATCAGTTCGCGGGTCTTGGCATCCAGATGGTTGGTCTGGGCGCCGGCATTGGCCAGGGTCGCGTAGCCCTTGACCGTGTCCGGCGAGAGCTTGCCGATCTCGCCGATACGGCCCTTCAGTTCCTTGCGGTAGGCATTCCAGTCGAGCATGGTCGTGACTCCTGTGAAAGGAGCTCCACGCTACCACCGGCAATGGTGCGCCGATGCCTGCACCGGCGCGCCACACCGTTGCAGGCATACAAGGTTGTGCCGGCCATTGGCCGGCACGCCCGGGCTCAGCGATTGCGCAGCGCGTGTACCGCCGGCGCCACCTGGGCCTGGCGGTCCAGTTCCAGGCCGACCTGATCCAGCGCATCGGCCAATGCAGCGGCATCATCGTCGCGCAACGTGGCGTGGCCGACCTTGCGGCCCTCGCGCGGTTCCTTCCCGTAGTCGTGCCAGTGGCCGCTGGCCTGGGCCAGTACCGGTGCCGGGTCGGGCATCACGCCCAGCCAGTTCAGCATGCAGGCGTGACCCAGCATGCGGGTGCTGCCCAGCGGCAGGCCCAGCACGGCGCGCAGGTGATTCTCGAACTGCGAGGTTTCGCTGCCTTCGATGGTCCAGTGGCCGGAGTTGTGCACGCGCGGCGCCATCTCGTTGGCCAGCAGTTCGCCATCGCGGCAGAACAGCTCCAGCGCGAACACGCCGACGTACTGCAGGTGCTCGGCAACGCGGCGGGCATAGCCGATCGCGGCCTGCTGCTCGGTGTCGGACAACACGGCCGGGGCCACGCTGGCCGACAGCACGCCGTCGACATGCCAGTTGCCGGTGACCGGCCAGGCCTCGAAGCTGCCATCGCGGCCACGCACGGCAACCACGCTGACTTCGCGCTGGAAGGCCACGAAGCCTTCCAGGATCAGGCCGGTACGCTCGACCTGTGCACCCAGCGCATCCCACGCGGCATCGATGTCGGCCTCGCTGCGCAGGCGGAACTGGCCCTTGCCGTCATAGCCGAGGCGACGGGTCTTGAGGATGCACGGCAGGCCGAATTCGGCGGCCTTGGCGGCCAGTTCGTCGCGGCTGCGGATATCGGCGAAGGCCGGCAGCGGAATGCCCAGCTGCTGGAACAGGGTCTTCTCGCTGAGACGGTCCTGTGCGACAGCCAGCGCCGACGGCGGCGGGTAGACCGGCACGCGGTCGGCCAGCCACTGCGCACTGTCGGCCGGCACATTCTCGAAATCGAAGGTGACCACATCGACCTTGGCAGCGAAGTCCGCCAGGGCCTGGCGGTCATCGAAGGCGCCCACGGTGAGCGGCGCCAGCGGGCCGCTGCAGGCATCAGCGGCCGGGTCATACAGTTCGAAGCGCAGCCCCAGCGGCGCACCGGCCAGGACCATCATGCGGGCGAGCTGGCCGCCGCCCAGGATGCCGACGGTCAGGCTCATTGGCGCGGATCGTCGTGGGCCATCACGTCTTCGGTCTGGCGTGCACGGAAGGCATCGAGCGCCTGGCCGATCGCCGGCTGGTCGCTGGCCAGCATCGCAGCGGCGAACAGCGCGGCGTTGGAGGCGCCGGCGTTGCCGATGGCAAAGGTGGCGACCGGGATACCGGCCGGCATCTGCACGATCGACAGCAGCGAATCCATGCCGTTGAGGGCCTTGGACTGCACCGGCACACCCAGCACCGGCACGGCGGTCTTGGCCGCGATCATGCCCGGCAGGTGCGCGGCCCCGCCTGCACCGGCGATGATGGCCCGCAGGCCACGCGGGCCCGCCTGCTCGGCGTAACTGAACAACACATCCGGCGTCCGATGCGCGGACACCACCTTCACTTCGAACGGAACACCCAGGGCTTCAAGCTTCTGGGCGGCGTGCTGCATGGTTTCCCAGTCGGAACGGGAACCCATGACGATGCCGACAAGCGGCGCGATCGGGTTGGGGGTCATTGGCCGTCACCTGCCTTAAAGACGTATTCTAGCCATCTTCCACGCAAGACGAAGAACCATGGATCGCAAGCTGCTCGACCTGCTGGTGTCGCCGGACACCCGCCAGCCCCTGTCCCTGCTGGATGGCAAGGGCCTGGAAGCCCTCAACAAGGCCATTTCCGCCGGCGCGGTGACCAAGGCCGATGGCAACCCGCTGGCGCAGCCGCTGCGCGAGGCACTGGTCACCCGCGACCGCAAGCAGGTCTTCCGCGTGGACGATGGCATTCCGGTGCTGCTGGCCGAGGAAGCCATTCCCACCGCCCAGATCGCCGACTTCCCGGCCGCATGAGCGCGCTGCCGACGCCGGACGCGGCCGTTGTCGCCGCCGATGTCGCGCGTGCGCTGGCCGAGGACCTGGGCAGCGGCGACGTCACCGCTGCGCTGCTGCCCGACCAGGCCGACAGCGCTTACCTGCTCTGCAAGCAGGACGGAGTGATCGCCGGTCGCCCCTGGTTCGACGCCACCCACCGCGCACTCGACCCGGAGGTGCGCATCGAATGGCGTGTCTCCGAAGGTGACCCGGTCACTGCCGGCACCGTGCTGGCCCTGCTGCACGGGCGCAGCCGCAGTCTGGTCAGTGCCGAGCGCACCTCTCTGAATTTCCTGCAGACGCTGTCCGGCACCGCCACCACCACCGCCCGCTACGTAGCGGCAGTGGCCGGTACCGGCACGCGCATCCTCGACACCCGCAAGACCCTGCCCGGCCTGCGCCTGGCGCAGAAGTACGCGGTGCGCTGCGGCGGTGGCGAGAACCACCGCTTCGGCCTGTACGACACGGTGATGCTGAAGGAGAACCATATCCGTGCCGCCGGTTCGCTGGCCGCAGCGGTGGCCGCCGCACGCCGGCAGTGGCCTGCGCTGCCGCTGGTGGTGGAGGTCGAAGACCTGGCGCAGCTGCGCCAGGCGTTGGAAGCCGGGTGCGAACGCATCCTGCTGGACGACTTCAGCCCCGACCTGCGTCGCGAAGCCGTACGCATCACGGCCGGCCGCATTCCACTGGAAGTCTCCGGCAGCGTCGGCCTGGGCGGCCTGCGCTCGATCGCCGAAGACGGCGTGGACTGCATCTCCATCGGCGGGCTGACCAAGCATGTGCAGGCCATCGATCTGTCGCTGAAGCTGGGCCCGCCGCCGGCTTGAGGCCTGCGGGACGTTGTCGAGCCTACGCTCGGCTGCTTCTCGATCTGCGGCGCGCCCTGCACCCGCTTTGCGCGATGAGCCGAGCGTGGGCTCGGCTCTGCACGACCGGAACGCCTTCACGGCTCGGCTACGGCCGCCTCTGCGACGCTGCCGGCATCCCCCACAGGAGCCGTGCATGCGCCGGATGCTCTTGCCTGCCTGCCTGCTGCTGGCCGCGGCACCGTTGTCCGCAGCGGCCGCCGAAGCCTGCGATGTTCCGCCCCGCTTTGGCCTGAGTCCGTTGGCGGTGGCCATCCGCAACACCGCCTGCAATGAGCACCGGCTCTGGTACCGGCCCTTCATCGATCGTGAAGGCCGTGCCGCCAGCCTCAGCGTCACCGAGGCCGAAAGCGATCACCTGGCCGACAACGGACTGATCGCCTGGCAGCGCGTGGCTGGCTACTGGCGAAACAGCGGCACGCTCAACGCGATGGGCAGCATCGCCGGCGCCAGCAGCTGCCTGGCACCGCTGGGCACGCGCTACACCGACAGTGACTGCCGCGCGTTCCTGATCGACAACCCGTGGTCGGCCGCGTTCATCTCCTGGGTAATGGTGCAGTCCGGCGTTCCCGGCTTCAATACCTCGCCTCGCCACATCGACTACATCCGTGCCGCATACCAGGGCGGCCCCTCGGGCGTGCCGTACCGGCTGGTCGACCCGGCCACGGCCAAACCCGCGCCGGGCGACCTGCTGTGCTTCCTGCGCGACCGCAGCGCCACGCTCAGCTACAGCGGGCTGGTGCAGGCGCTGGGCAACGGCTCGGTGGGCCACTGGAAGTCGCATTGCGAAGTGGTGGTGGCCGCCAACCTGGGGGGCGACCAGACCCTGTACCTGGTCGGTGGCAACGTGATGAACACCGTAGCGATGCGGCTGCTGCCGCTGGACCGCACCGGGCTGATCAAGCTGCCACCGGCGCGCGAACGCAACAGCACCGGCATCGACCCGAGCTGCACGCCAGGGCGCGAGGACGAATGCAGCTTCAACCGCCAGGACTGGGCAGCCCTGCTGCAGCTGACTGCAACCTCACCGCTGGTGATGCCCTCGCCCACTGCGACGCCGATGCAGCCCACTCCGGCACCGCAACCGATCATCGTGCCCGCGCAGCCGGTGTCCAGCGAACCGCAGCCGCGGCGGTGAGTGCAGCGCTTGATCCAGCGCGCGTTCGCCGCCATCTTTGCGGGATCGACCTCTGACGGCTGACGCCATGCCTACACTGCTGCTGTTGCTGATTGCCGGCGGAATCATCTACTTCTTCTGGAACGCGGCACGCTCGGCCGCAGAGCGCGCCGTTGAATTGGGCCGCAATGCCTGCCGCGCAGCTGATGTGCAATGGCTGGACCAGGCGGTGCACGCCACCGGCCTGCGCCTGTCGCGGGGCGAGGATGGCCGGCTTGGGTTCGAGCGCACCTTCAAGTTCGAGTATTCCTACGATGGCATCGATCGCCACGTGGGTCGCATGGTGCTGCGTGGCGACCAGTTGATCTCGTTCACCGGCCCCGGCGCGGCGCGGATCAGCCAGATCCGGCCGGATGCGGAGGATGTGTAAGGGCTGAAGGCGTGCCGACCAACGGTCGGCACCCACCGTTACCTGGTTACTTGACCACGCGCAGGTTCGGCCGCCCCTTCGGCGGCGGGCTGGCTGGCGGCGTATCGTCCGGCGGCGTGCCTTCCTCGTGCAGCAGTTCGTCGCTGGTCGGCGCGGTTTCGCTGCCCGGGATATCATCCGGCAGCGCCATGCCCTGCCCGGTCTCGCGGGCATAGACCGCCAGCACGGCGCTGATCGGCACCTGCACCGGGTAGCTGGTACCGGAGAAGCGCGCCGAGAAGCTCACCATCTCGTTGTCGATCATCAGCCGTACGACGGCACGTTCGGCGATGTTGAGCACGACCCGGCCATCCTTGACCGCCGAAGGCGGCACCTGCACGCCGGGAACGCCGGCGTCGACCAGGATGTGCGGGGTCAGCTGGTTGTCGTTGATCCATTCCACCAGCGCCCGCAGCAGGTACGGGCGGTGGCTGGTCATGTGGAAGAAGTCTTCGGTCATGCGTGAAGTGTACGCGCCCGGCGCCCCGCCGGGGCGGATCGCCTGCACGCCGGTCGGCGTGCAGACGGGTAACGCGGGCCGGATCAGGCCGGCAGGTCGCGCAGCTTCTTTTCCTGCTCGGTCAGGCTGCGGACGAAACCGGGGTGGCGGAAGATGCGGTTACCGTAGTCCTCAATCGCCTTGCCATCCTTCGGAAGTGGCACATCCAGCGATTGCAGCCGCCAGATGATCGGGGCCATGGCGCAGTCGGCCAGGCTCATTTCCGGGTTGAGGAAGAACTTGCTGGCCTTGAACAGCGGAAGCGAGGCGGTCAGCAGTTCCTTCAGGCGCTTGCGCCCGGCCTCGGCCTGGGTCTTGTTGCCCAGCTGGATGGCCTGCACCTGTGGCACCCAGTCGTGCTCGATGCGCAGCATCGCCAGGCGGATGCGCGCACGCGACAGCGGATCGACCGGCATCAGCGGCGGATGCGGGTAGCGCTCGTCCAGGTACTCGCTCACCACCGACGCGGCGTAGAGCACCAGCTCGCGCTCCACCAGGGTCGGCACCGAGTGGTACGGATTGAGATCGATCAGGTCTTCGGGCGGGTTCTGCGGATCGACCGGAACGAAGTCGAAGGTGACGCCCTTGGCCGCCAGGACCAGGCGCACCCGGTGGCACAGCACATCGTCGTTCGAGGAAAACAGCGTCAGTGTATTGCGCATGCGTACGCTCGCCGCCATCAAAGGCTCTCCCACGACAGGAGACCGCCTGCCGCATCGGCGCCGCCGGCACCGTGCCGACGGTCGACTCCTCCCCGAGTGTGCAACCGACCATCACAAAAGCCAATAGGCCCGTGCGATGGCCGGCGGCCGAATCAGTGGACGTCCTTCCAGTATTCCTTCTTCAGCAGGTACAGCAGGAAGGTCAGCAGGGCCAGGAACAGGATCACCCACACGCCCAGCTGCTGGCGCTTGAGCGCGGCCGGCTCGCCGGCGTATTCGAGGAAATTGGTGATGTCCCGCACGGCCTGGTCGTACTGTCCGGCATCCACCGATCCCGGCGTTTCAATCTTCAGGCCGGTCACCGGCGGGTCCATGCCGGGGCCTTCGGCCTTGCCATGCACGGCGTGCTGCAGGCCCTGCATCTCCCACAGCGGGTTCGGCATGGAGGCGTTGGCGAACAGCGCGTTGTTCCAGCCCAGCGGCCGGCTGCTGTCCAGATAGAACGACTTGAGGTAGGTGTAGACCCAGTCGCTGCCGCGCACGCGCGCGATCAGGCTGAGATCCGGCGGCATCTTGCCGAACCACTTCTCCGCGTTCTCCTTGGGCATCGCCACCGGGATCGGGTCGCCGATCGCCGAGCCGGTGAAGTTGAGGTTGTTCATCACCTCTTCCTCGGTCAGGCCCAGGTCCTGCGCCATCCGCGAATAGCGCAGGTACTTCAGCGCATGGCAGCCGGAGCAGTAGTTCATGTACAACTGTGCGCCGCGCTGCAGCGAGGCGCGGTCACCCAGATCGTTGCCTGCCTGCAGCAGCTTGGTGCCGCCCTCGGCGGCGGAGGCCAGGAAACTGCCCAGCATCAGGGTGGCCGCCAGGGCCAGCCGGACCATCCAGCGCTCAGTCATGCGTGGTCACCCTCTCCGGTACCGGCTTGGTCTTGTCCAGCCTTGTCCATAGCGGCATGGTGATGAAGAAGGCGAAGTACAGGAAGGTCAGCACCCGCCCGATGTAGGTTTCATGCACGTCGGTGCCCGGGCCGGAGCCGATCACGCCCAGCCACACGAAGCACACCGCCAGCACGCCCAGCATCACCCTCGAGATCCAGCCGCGGTAGCGCACCGATTTCACCTTCGCCTTGTCCAGCCACGGCACCAGGAACAGGATCGCGATGGCCGAGAACATCACCAGCACGCCACCGAGCTTGTTCGGCACCACGCGCAACATCGCGTAGTACGGCGTGTAGTACCAGACCGGCTTGATGTGCTCCGGGGTGACCAGGCGGTTGGCCTCGGTGAAGTTGTCGTGCTCCAGGAACAGGCCGCCGAAACCAGGCGCGAAGAAGATGATGAAGGCGGCGATGATCAGCAGGAAGCCGGCGCCTACACCATCCTTGAGCGTGTAGTACGGGTGGAACGGAATACCGTCGGCCGGAGCGTTCGGCGACCAGCGGTTGCCCTTCGGCCCCTTCTTGATCTCCACGCCATCGGGGTTGTTCGAACCCACTTCGTGCAGCGCGCCCAGGTGCAGTACCACCAGCAGCAACAGCACCAGCGGCAAGGCGATGACATGCAGCGCGAAGAAGCGGTTGAGCGTGGCGTCACTGGGCAGGTAATCGCCCATGATCCACTCGGTCAGGCCGTTGCCGATCACCGGAATGGCACCGAACAGCGAGATGATCACCTTGGCGCCCCAGAACGACATCTGGCCCCACGGCAGCACGTAGCCCATGAAGGCTTCGGCCATCAACACCAGGTAGATCAGCATGCCGAGGATCCACACCAGCTCTCGTGGCTTCTGGTAACTGCCGTAGAGCAGGCCACGGAACATGTGCAGGTAGACCACGATGAAGAACAGCGAGGCACCCGTGGAGTGCATGTAGCGGATCAGCCAGCCCCACTCCACGTCCCGCATGATGTACTCGATGGAGCCGAACGCCTCGGCGGCGCTGGTCTTGTAGTGCATCGTCAGGAAGATGCCGGTGACGATCTGGTTGACCAGCACCAGCAGCGCCAGCGAACCGAAGTAGTACCAGATGTTGAAGTTCTTCGGCGCGTAGTACTCGCTCACATGCTTGCGATAGACCGGCATCAGGCCCGGCGCGCGGGCATTGACCCAGTCGGCCACGCCGCTGGCGGTACGGCTGAGGATATTGGCCATCAGGCAGCCCCCTGCGGATCGACACCGATGATGATGGTGTTGTCGTCCTGGTAATGGTGCGCGGGCACCTTCAGGTTGATCGGCGCCGGCACGTCCTTGAAGACGCGTCCGGACATGTCGAAGCGCGACTTGTGGCAGGGGCAGAAGTAGCCGCCCTTCCACTGCGGGTCGTAGGGCTCAGGCCGGATTTCGGCGACCATTTCCGGCGAGCAGCCCAGGTGCGTGCACAGGCCGACCAGTACGGAGATGTCCGGCTTGATCGAGCGCAGTTCGGGGTTCTGCTTCAGCACGTAGTCCGGCTGCTGGTCCTTCTCGCCGGACTCGGGGTCCTTGAGACGGCCGTCCAGCCCATGCAGCGCATCGAGGATGGCCTTGGACCGCTTGACGATCCAGATCGGCTGGCCACGCCATTCCACGATCAGGCGTTGGCCTTCCTGCAGGGCGCTGATATCGGCCACCACCGGTGCGCCGGCAAGCTTGGCGCGGGCACTGGGGTTCCAGGATCTGATGAAAGGAACGGCGGTGAATCCGACGCCGACGGCGCCCACCACGGCTGTGGTGGCAGAAAGAAAACGCCGACGTCCGGTGTTGACTGGATCGTGTACCCCATCGTTGGCCATCCGGCACTCCGATATTGATTAGGTAGCTTTAAGGCTGCCAGCGGATCCGGTGGGGGCCAGAGCCGCATTGAATCGCGGTCGAGTGTAGCGGAACCGTCGCGCGCCACACAACGCTCTTTGCAAGGAGTGCCGACTGACAGTCGGCACCCACCTGTTCAAGGGAGTGCCGACCAACGGTCGGCACCTACTGGTGACTCAGGGCGGTGCGGTAACGCTCGGCCAGCTGCCCGACCCGGCGCACGTAGTACTGCGTCTCGCTGTAGGGCGGCACGCCACCGTGGCGGTCGACCGCGCCCTCGCCGGCGTTGTAGCCGGCCGCAGCCAGGGTCAGGTCGCCATTGAAGCGCTTCAGCAACCACGCAAGATACTGCACGCCACCGCGGATGTTCTGCCCGGCATCATAGGAATCGCTGACCCCGAAGCGGGCCGCGGTCGGCGGCATCAGCTGCATCAGGCCCTGCGCGCCGGCGCGGCTGAGCGCGGTCGGGTTGTAGGCCGACTCGGCGTGGATGATGGCGCGCACCACGGCTTCTTCGACGCCGAACTCGCGTGCGGCCGAGGTGATCTCGGTCTGGAACGCGGTGGTGTTCAAGCGCACCGAACCGAAGTCCACGCGTGGGTTGACGCCACAGGCATAACAGCGCTCCATGAAACTGTAGCGGATGGTACGCACCGGGCCGAGGTTGGCGACCTGGGTTGGCCGCGCACTGGTGTAGTGGCGCACCCCATCCTTCATGAAGGAATAGACCTGGCCGCTGACAATCCGCCCGGCCCGCGAGGCCGTCGGTGCCGCAGCAGGCGCGGGGGCAGCAGGCGTCGACGCGACCGCAGTGGGCGCAGCGGCGCTGGCCGCCACGGCGACCGGATTGCGTTCGATGCTGGCCACCGTGGTCGGCGCAGGCTTCGGCGCGACCACCACAGGGCGCGGTGCCGGCCGGGTATCGCGGCTGTAACTGATGCTGCTGCAGCGCGCGCCGGCCACTCGCTTGCTCACGTAGCTGGTGACCCCGTCGGCGCCCTGGCACTTGTACAGGGTGCCGGCGCTGGCCGGCGCAGCGGTCAGCGCAGCGATGATGATCGCCGTTGTCCCCAGTATCCCCTTCATGCCGCGAGTGTCCCAGCTTCGCCGGGGCTTGCCAAGCGACGTGGCTCAGCCTGTGACCGGCGGCACAGCCAGCACCTGGCCCAATCCGGCCAAACGCTGTGCCAGCTCATCGCGCAGGCCCGGCGGTGTGGTCCACAACGCCACCGGCACCCGGTCCAGGCTGAGGATCTGCGCCAGCATCATGCCGCGGCTCTCGGCGCCCATGCGCAACAGGCAATGGCCGGTACCATCAGCCTCCAGCACACCACACCACGGTGGGATGCGACCTTCCAGCTCGGTGCGGCTGCCGGCCAGGCGGACGATGGCCTGCAGTGCGAACGGCGCCTGGCTGACCGCCTGCCGCACCATCACGTCCGGAGGGGCTGGCGTGCGCCGGTGCAGGCCCGGCTCGGAGCACTCACGTACGGCCCCCATGCGGTCCACGCGCAGAGTGCGCCAGTCCTGCCGCCCCAGGTCCCAGGCAAGCAGATACCAGCGCCGCCCGTAATTGACCAGGTGCTGGGCCTCGACCTCGCGCTGGGTGACCGCGTCCTGCGCACTGCGGTATTCGAAGGCCAGCCGCGACGCCTGCCGACAGTGCTGGGCCAGCCGTCCGAGCAGGCGTGCGTCGGTGGACGGAAGGTCGGACAGGGTGGCCGTCGCCGCATGCACCTCCCCGGCCTGCCGGCGGCGGCGGGTCGGCACCAGCGGGTCGAGCTTGGACAACAGGCCCCGCGCAGTGTCGTCGATGCCGGCGACGGTCGCAGACGCGGCACGCAGGGCGATGGCCAGGGTGGTTGCCTCCTCCTCGTCCAGCAGCATCGGCAATACCGGCGCCCCCGCCCCGAGCTGGTAGCCGCCGCCCACCCCTGACGAGGCGTGGACCGGGTAGCCCAGCTCGCGCAGGCGCTCGATATCGCGGCGGATGCTGCGCCGGTCCACGCCCATGCGCTCTGCCAGCTCAGCCCCGGACCACTGGCGGCGGGCCTGCAGCAGGGCGATCAGGCGCAGCAGTCGATGGGCGGTATGGCGCATGAAGAATCGAGGACAGAAGTCGTCCGCAATAGTGCCCCAGGATGGCTTCCAGTTCACCACCCACCGCAAGGAGCAATGCCATGACCTCACGCCAGATCACCCTGTACCACGCCGCCCGATCCCGCTCGAGCGGCGCCGTGGCTCTGCTCGAAGCGCTGGGTGCCGACTACCGCATGCAGGTGCTGGACCTGAAAGCCGGCGCCAACCTGGCTCCGGCCTATCTGGCCATCAACCCGATGGGCAAGGTGCCGGCCATCGTCCACAACGGCGCACTGGTGACCGAGCAGGTCGCCATTTATCTGTACCTGGCCGACCTGTATCCGGAAGCCGGGCTGGCACCGCCGATCGGCGACGCCCTGCGCGGGCCCTACCTTCGCTGGATGGTCTTCTACGGCGCCTGCTTCGAGCCAGCGATGATCGACAAGGCGATGCGCCGCGAGCCACCGCCGCGCCTGATGTCACCGTACAACGATGCGGACACCGTGCTGCAGGTGGTCGAGGCCCAGCTGGCACAGGGTCCCTACCTGCTCGGCGGGACGATGAGTGCCGCCGATGTGCTGTGGGGCAATGCGCTGGCCTGGACCACGGCCTTCGGCCTGGTGCAGCCTGCGCCGGCCACGGCTGATTACATTGCGCGGATGAGCGCGATGACCGCCTTCGACCGTTCGCGGCAGATCGATGCGGAGCTGGCAGCGGCATAAGCAGCGCCGGAGCAGCGCCGGCCGGCTTTCCTTGTAGAGCCGAGCCCACGCTCGGCTGCTCCTCCGCCTTGCACAAGGCAGCCGAGCGTGGGCTCGGCTCTACAGTGATGACCACGCCGGGCTTGGGCTTGGCCGCATGAACGCGGCGGCTGGCGCGGGATGCGGGTAGAATTGCCCGCTTTCCCGCCACCCGAATGGATTAAGCGCCATGACCGGGACGCCAGACGTCTTTCCGCCCGTCACGCCGGGCGGTACCCCGCTCGTTGCCCTGCCCGCTGGTCCGCGCAAGCCTGACCAGGTCAAGGGCAAGCTGTACATCAAGACCCACGGTTGCCAGATGAACGAGTACGACTCGGCCAAGATGGCCGACGTACTTGCCGCCAGCGATGGCCTGGAACTGACCGACAGCCCGGACGACGCCGACGTCATCCTGGTCAACACCTGCTCCATCCGCGAGAAGGCGCAGGAGAAGGTGTTCAGCCAGCTGGGCGTGTGGAAGGGCCTGAAGAACAAGGGCCGCGAGGTCATCATCGGCGTGGGCGGCTGCGTGGCCTCGCAGGAAGGCGAGGCGATCATCAAGCGCGCGCCGTTCGTTGACCTGGTGTTCGGCCCGCAGACCCTGCACCGCCTGCCGGAACTGATCCGCGCACGCCGCGAGCAGAAGCGCCCGCAGGTGGACATCAGCTTCCCCGAGATCGAGAAGTTCGACCGCCTGCCCGAGCCGCGCGCCGAAGGTCCCTCGGCATTCGTGTCGATCATGGAAGGCTGTTCCAAATACTGCTCGTTCTGCGTGGTGCCCTACACCCGCGGCACCGAAGTCAGCCGCCCGTTCGAGGACGTGGTGGTGGAAGTGGCGCAGCTGGCCGCACAGGGCGTGCGCGAGATCAACCTGCTCGGCCAGAACGTCAATGCCTACCGAGGGCCTTATGGGGACGGCGAATTCGCCGACCTTGGCCTGCTGATCCGTACCATCGCCGAGATCGACGGCGTCGGCCGCATCCGCTTCACCACCTCGCATCCGCTGGAGTTCAGCGATTCGCTGATCGATGCGTTCCGCGACGTGCCGCAGCTGGCCAACTTCCTGCACCTGCCGGTGCAGGCCGGCAGCGACCGCGTGTTGTCGGCGATGAAGCGTGGTTACACCGCACTGGAATTCAAGTCGAAGATCCGCAAGCTGCGCGCGGTGCGCCCGGACATCTCGATCAGCTCGGACTTCATTGTCGGCTTCCCCGGCGAGACCGATGCCGACTTCGAGAAGACCATGAAGCTGATCGAGGACATCGGCTTCGACCACAGCTTCTCCTTCATCTATTCGCGCCGCCCGGGCACGCCAGCGGCCGATCTGGAGGACACGATCAGCGATGCCGAGAAGCACGCTCGCCTGTCGCGGCTGCAGGAGCGCATCAATGCGCACGCCGCCAGCATCTCGGAGAAGATGGTCGGTACCGTGCAGACCGTGCTGGTGGAAGGGCCGTCGCGCAAGAATCCGAACGAACTGACCGGCAAGACCGAGAACATGCGTTCGGTGAATTTCCCGGCGCCTGCGCGGTTGATCGGCCAGTTCGTGGATGTGCTGATCACCGAAGCGCTTACAAACTCGCTGCGTGGGCGCGTGGTGGCGGAATAAGGTGTGCCGACCAACGGTCGGCACCTACCGGAAATGATGCCGGCCAGCGGCCGGCACTACCGAATGACGGGCCTCAATCCAGGCGCTTGCGGAAACGCAGGATCGCCAGCGTCATCATCACCACGATGAAGGCCAGCAGCGCCAGCGCGTCGTGCCACAGCTCCCATAGGGAGGCGCCGCGCAGCATGATGCCGCGCACCAGGCGCAGGAAGTGGGTCAGCGGCAGCACCTCGGCCAGCCACTGCACCGGCCGCGGCATGCCGGCGAACGGGAACATGAAACCCGACAGCAGGATCGACGGCAGGAACAGGAACAGCGTCATCTGCATCGCCTGGAACTGCGAACGCGCGCGCGTGGAGATCAGCAGGCCCAGCGCCAGGTTGGCCAGCACCAGCAGCACCGCGGCCAGGTAGATGTCCAGCAGGCTGCCGCGGATCGGCACCTGGAACAGCCAGGTACCCAGCGCCAGCACCAGGGTGGTCTGCAGCAGGCCGATCGCTGCATAGGGCAGCACCTTGCCGACCATCAGTTCGCTGCGCGATACCGGCGTGGCGATCAGCAGTTCCATGTTGCCGCGCTCGCGCTCGCGCACCACCGCCACCGCCGTGAACATCACCAGGGTCATGGTCAGGATCACCCCGATAAGGCCGGGCACGATGTTCACCGCCGAACGCCGTTGCGGGTTGTAGAAACTGGTCACGCTGACCTGGCCACTGGCAATGCTGCCTTCGCGCAGCGGCCGCGTATTGCTGGTCGGGCGCGTATCCATTGGCACCTGCGCCAGCTGGATCGCCGCACTCTGCACCACGGTGTCGCTGCCATCGACCAGCACCTGTACCGCTTCGCGTCCATCGAAGCGGCGACGCTCGAAGTCGGCCGGCACCACGATGCCGACGCTGATCTCGCCGCGGCGCAGTGCCTGCATCAGCTGGTCCGGCGTGTAGGCCTCGCTGCGCGGCGTGATCACCCCGGTAGCGACCATGTCCTGCACCAGCGCGCGAGAGGCGGCGCTGTTGGCCTGGTCGGCGATACCCGCATCGAGGTGGCGCAGGTTGAGGTTGATCGCATACCCGAACAGCAGCAGCTGCATCACCGGAATGCCGACGATCATCGCCAGCGTGATGCGGTCGCGGCGCAGCTGCCGCAGCTCCTTGAGCACGATCGCCCACAGCCGGCGCAGGTTCATGCCGCCGGCTCCCGGCCACGGCCGCGGGTGGCGGCGACGAACACGTCTTCCAGGTTCGGCGCTACGGTTTCGATATGCGCTTGCGGGTCGGCGCTGGCCAGCGCGCGCCGCAGCACTGCGACATCCGCTACGCCCTCATTGCACAGCACGCGCAGATGGGTGCCGATCTGCGCCACGCTCAGCACGCCGGGCAGCTCGGCCAGCACGCGGCTGGCCTGGCGTGGCTGCGATGACGTGACCTGCAGCGTGCGGCCGTCCAGCTGCGCACACAGTTCGGCCGGCGTGCCATCGGCGACCAGCGCGCCACGATCAAGAATAGCCAGCCGGTGGCAGCGCTCGGCTTCGTCCATGTAGTGGGTCGAGACCAGCACGGTGGTACCGGCGTCGGCAAGTTCAAACAGGGCCTCCCAGAAGTCGCGGCGTGACTCCGGGTCGACCGCGCTGGTCGGCTCGTCCAGGAACAGCAGTTCGGGCGAATGCACCACGGCGCCGGCCAGGGCCAGGCGCTGCTTCTGCCCGCCGCTGAGCGTACCGGCCAGCTGCGGCTGCCGGTCCTGCAACCGGTACTGCTGCAGCAGCGCATCGACCCGTTGCCGGGCCTGGTTGCGCGGCAGGCCCTGGATGGCGGCGAGGAATTCCAGGTTCTCGCGTACCGATAGGTCTTCGTACAGCGAGAAGCGCTGGGTCATGTAGCCGATGCGCCGGCGCAGTGCTTCGGCCTGCTCGGGAACCGCCAGGCCCAGCACCTCGATCTGCCCCGCACTGGGTTCCAGCAGGCCGCACAGCATGCGGATGGTGGTCGACTTGCCCGACCCGTTCGGGCCCAGGAAACCATAGACCTGGCCACGGGGCACGGTCAGGTCGACCTTGTCCACGGCCAGCAGATCGCCGAAGCGGCGGGTCAGGCCCTGCGCATGCACTGCGATGTCCGCACCGGTGTTCAGAAGCGCACCTGCACCGGCAGTCCGGCCGGAAGCTTCTGCATGTCGCTGGCTGCATCCACTTCGATCTCGGCGAGGTAGCTCAGGCGCTCGACGTCATCGCCGGTCAGTGCGTAGTACGGGGTGAAAGAAGGCTCGCTGCGAATCGCGCGCACATGGCCCTTCAGTACGGTGGTGCCCCCTCCCTCCAGCTGTATCTGTGCCGGCTGACCGACCTTGACCTGCAGGCGCAGCGGCTGCGGCAGGTAGACGCGCGCATAGGGGCGCTCGCCGACCAGCATCACCGCCAGCGGCGCCCCGATCGGTGCCTGGTCACCCTGCCGGTAGGGCAAGGCATCGATCACGCCATCGCGCGGTGCGCGCAGCTGCAGCTTCTGCAGGTTGACGCCCTGCACCACCTGCTGCGCCTGTGCGGCGTCGGCGGCCGCCTGGCCCTGAGCGATGTCCTGCGCGCGACTGCCGTGCACCCGTTCCAGCCAGGCCTGCTCGGCGGCACGCACGCTGGCCGCGGCATTGCCGGCGGCTGCCCGTGCACGGTCCAGCTCGGCGGCGGCGATCAGGCGCTGGCGTGCCAATGGTTGCACGCGCCGATAGTAGGCAGTGGCTTCAGCAGACTGCGCGCGCAACGCGGCCAGTTGTGCCTGGGCCTGTGCGATCTGTTCCTGCCGCGGGCCGAGCTTCAGCTCTTCCAGCTGGGCCTGCGCGCGCGCCGTGTCGGCCTGCGCCACCGCGAACTGCGCGTCGCCGCGGGCGGGGTCGAGCTGCATCAGCACGGCCCCGGCCTTGACCCGCTGGCCCTCGCGCACCTCCAACGTGGCGATCACCTCGGCCGCCGGCGCGGGCACCGTGATCCGGTCCCACTCCAGTGTGCCCAGCGCCGTTGGCGTTGACTGCCCACAGCCTGCCAGCAGGCCGATGGCCGCCAGCCCGAGTCCACGCATCCCGTTGCCGATGCCCATACCATCCCCTCCTGCGACGGCGACACGGTGCCAGCTGCCCCGTGCACCCTCAATGATTCCGATCAGCCCTGACGGTTTTTTCGCCACGTACGGGCGAGCCTTTTGCTGCAAGGCTCCTCTCCACCTATCCACAGCTTGATTCAGCATCATTCCACAGCTGGTGTGGAGAACCGAACGGGGGCGGCCGTACTGGGTGCCTGGCAGCGGAAGATGCGCTGCCGTCACAGGAGCCGGCCGGCTGTGACGGTTTTTTCACCACCGCCTCATACGCCTTGTGGCACAAGCACTGCGAAGGCCTATCCACAGGTTTTCGCGCCCCCCGTCCACACCGGGTGTGGAAAACCGCGTATCGGCCCGCTGCTGGCCGCATGCCCGGTACGCGCGTAACCTTGTCATCCCAAGTCCATCGCGGTGGACGGCGAACCCGCCCCACCCCAAGCAATGAAAAGCATCGATCATCGAGACTTCACCCTGTCGCCGGAAGACAACGAGCGATTGGCCAACCTGTGCGGCCCCTTCGACGGGCACCTGCGCCAGATCGAGCTGAAGCTCGGCGTGGAGATCGCAAACCGTGGCTTCGTGTTCCGCATCAGCGGGCCCAATGAAGCCATCGTGGAGGCGCAGAAGCTGGTTGAAGCGCTGTACGCCGAAGCCGGCGAGACCGTCTTTGACAACCACGCCATCCATCTGCGCCTGGCGCAGGCCAATGTCGAGCAGATCGCCGAACGCTCCTACGAAGCGCAGGAGGTCGCGATCAAGGTCAAGCGCGGTACGGTACGTGGCCGTGGCGCCAATCAGTCCCGCTACCTGCACCAGATCGCCACCCACGACATCAACTTCGGCATCGGCCCGGCCGGTACCGGCAAGACCTTCCTGGCCGTGGCCAGCGCGGTCGAAGCACTGAACGAATCGCGGGTGCAGCGCCTGATCCTGGTGCGCCCCGCGGTGGAAGCCGGCGAGAAGCTGGGCTTCCTTCCAGGCGACCTGAGCCAGAAGGTCGATCCCTACCTGCGACCGTTGTACGACGCCCTGTACGAGATGATGGGCGTGGAGAAGGTGGTCAAGCTGCTGGAGAAGAACGTCATCGAGATCGCGCCGCTGGCCTACATGCGCGGCCGCACGCTCAACGATGCATTCGTGATCCTGGACGAAGCACAGAACACCACCATCGAACAGATGAAGATGTTCCTGACCCGCCTGGGCTACGGCTCCACCGCGGTGGTCACCGGTGACCTGACCCAGACCGACCTGCCCAAGCACGTGAAATCCGGTCTGCGCGACGCCATCGATGTGCTGCGTGAAGTCGAGGGCGTCAGCTTCACCTTCTTCGAATCCCGCGACGTGGTCCGCCACCCGCTGGTCGCGCGCATCGTCAGCGCCTACGACCGCCGCGACCTGCATCAGATCCAGCCTGGAGCGACGCCATGACCCGTGGTCCCGTGCGACTGGACGTCGCCGTCAGTTATGCCCTGCCGCGTGCCGGCCTGCCGGCGGCCGTGAGCTTTCGCAAGTGGGTGGCGGCTGCGTTGAAGGGCCGCATCCGCGAGGCCGATCTGGCCATCCGCGTGGTCGATGCCAAGGAAGGCCAGTCGCTGAACCGCCATTACCGTGGCAAGGACTACGCCACCAACGTGCTCAGCTTCCCGGCCGAAGTGCCCGAAGGCCTGCCCAAGGGCGTCAAGTTTCCACTGCTCGGCGACCTGGTGATCTGCGCACCGGTGGTGGCCCGCGAAGCCGACGAACAGGGCAAGGCGCTCAACGCCCATTACGCGCACCTGACCGTGCACGGCGTGCTGCACCTGCTTGGCTGGGACCACGAGGACGACAAGGAAGCCGAGGCGATGGAACAGCTGGAGCGCGACATCCTGGCCGAGCTCGGCATCGCCGATCCCTACGCCGGCGAGCGCTGACGACCACACACACCGGGTTCATCACGGAGGACAACCCCATCGCGCTGTTACCCGCACTCATCGCCGCTCTTCTGCAGGTAACCACTGCCCCGGGCATCGACCCCGACCGGGAACGACCGTCGCCGTTCCCGGCCAGCGACAGCGCGGCCGACATTGCCGCCAAAGTCGCCGAGGTGCAGGCCTTCTTTGACGTCAGCCAACAGACGGCCCGCCAGGCGGTCGCCGAGGCGCAGCAGCACGCATTGATGGAACGCTTGAGGGCGCGCCACGCGGCACGCCTGGCCGGCATGTGGGTGGACAATGCGACGGGTTGGACCGTCGTCGTGCGATTGACTGGCCCAGCCTCCGAGGCGGATGAGACCCATCCAGGGGCGGACGGCCCGCAACGCGTGCGCTATATCATCGGCGCTTCAATGACCGAAGCGGAGATGCAGCGCCGTCTTCAGGCGCAGCAGGGCTGGTTCATCCCGCAGCTGCCCGGTCTGACCGGCTATGGCCTGGACGTCATGACCGGTGAACTGGAGCTGGAACTCCGGGATACCGCTGGCGCGCGCGCAACGGCGGCGACCGTGCGCGACCACCTGCAGGCGCTGCTGGGCTACCCGGTCAGGCTGCGCTGGTACCCAGCGGCATCGCAGCGCCGATCGCCCTGACCCAGCCGGGCTGCAGGTGCCGGTCCGCGCGCTGCGCAATTGTTTGCCGCCTGGCATGGCGGCACAAGGAAACCAAGGATGACCTCGGGAAACAGCTTCACGGCGATTGCAATGAGTGCGGGCCTGTTCGCAGGCCTGCTGGTGCTGGGCGCGTACACCGTGCGCCGCATCAGCGCCCGCGACCCCAGCGGCAGGCAGTGGCTGCTGCGCAGCCTGGCCCTGCTCTCGCCCTTGTGCCTGCTGGCCGGGCTGGCGACCGGCATGATCGGCCCACACCTCACGGGTAGAGCAGAACCCGTCCACCTGCCCGGGCTGTGGGAAACGTCGATGGTGCTGGTACTGGTCGGTGCCTTGACCCTGCCGGTGCTGTGGCGAACGCTGCTGCAGCAGCGGCTTGGCAGGCCGGTCAACGCGCTTCCGTTCTTCCATGCCAGCCGCACCTCGTTGCTGGTGCTGTTCGTGCTGGCCGTGATCTACGTGAAAGTGGCCAGGACAGCCGCATCGGAAATGTTGCCCTGGCTGACCAGCCCGGGCCTGTGGCCGGCGGTGGTGCGCATCGCGGGGCAATCGATGCAGATCACCATGCTCGCGGTCGTGTTTACCCTCTCACTGATGGTCGTGCGGCGGGCGATGACCGGTTTCCTGCGCCTTCTCATCGGGCTGTTCAGGCGCTCACCGGAGCTATGATGGGTGCCCTTCGCCTGCGGAAACCGCCCGTGTCACTGCGCTGCTGCCTGCCCCTGCTGTGTGCCCTTGCGGTCCCATCCGCCTTCGCTTCCAGCGTCGACCTGCCGGCCCTGATCGAATGCCGCCAGGGCGTGGCCGAGCAGGCCGCGCTGGCGCCGCTGCTGGCCGATCCGCTGAAGGCCGTGGCCCAGGGCCTGCAGCCGCTGCCGCAGGGCAACCAGTTCATGAGCGAGTTCCGGCTGGCCAGCCCGATCACCGTCTTCGGCCAACAGACCGATCGGGTGGCGGTGGCCGGCGCCAGCGTCATGGCCGTCCTCGACCAGGCCGACCCACGCCCGCTGGCCAAACGGCTGGAATTGGAGACCGGCTACGACCAGGACGGCAAGTTCATGGCCGGCCGCGAGCTGGTCAGCCGCGACGTGACCGACCCGAAGACCGGCGAGGCCCAGATCGAGTCGATCATCCTCAGCGTCTCCACCGTGGCCTCCCACCCGGGCAAGACCCTGGCCGGCTGCACCTATAGCCTGGACCTGCCCGAGGAGGAGCCGGCCGCGGCCGCCCCAGCCCCGGCCACCGGCAGTCACTGACAGGCCGTCACATCCTGCTAGACTTGGGTCAACGCCCGGCCTGCCGGGTGCCTTTTTTCCAGAGATGTCAGAAGACGACAGTAGTAGCTCCCCTGCGGAGCACAGTGAAAAGAAGCGCGGCTGGCTTGAACGCCTGACCTCCGCCTTCTCCGGCGAACCCCATACCCGCGACGAGCTGGTCGCTGTCCTGCACACCGCGCAGGAAGAAGGCCTGATCGCCGCCGATACCCTGAAGATGATGGAAGGCGCCATTTCGGTGGCCGAGCTGACCGTGGGCGACGTGATGATCTCGCGCTCGCAGATGGTCTCGCTGCCGGTTGAAGCGCCCTTCCTGGAACTGATGAAGCAGGTGGTCGAATCCGGCCATTCACGCTTCCCGGTACACGGCGAGAACAAGGACGACATCCTTGGCATCCTGCTGGCCAAGGACCTGCTGCGCGGCGTGGTCGCCGACAACGGCCCGGCCAACGTACGCGAGCTGCTGCGCCCGGCAGTGCTGATTCCGGAGGCGAAGAAGCTCAACGTGCTGCTGAAGGAGTTCCGCCTGTCGCGCAACCACATGGCCATCGTGGTCGACGAGTACGGCGGTGTCGCCGGCCTGGTCACCATCGAGGACGTGCTGGAACAGATCGTCGGCGAGATCGACGACGAGCATGACGAGGCCGAGGACCCGTCGGCGCAGATCGCCATCCAGTCCGACGGACAGTACGTGGTCGACGCGCTGACCCCGATCGGCGACTTCAACGAGCGTTTCGGCGCAATGTTCTCCGACGAGGATTACGACACGATCGGTGGCCTGGTCACCGAGGCCGTGGGCCATCTGCCGGAAGTCGGCGATGAGCTGGCACTGGACCGCTTCATGTTCCGCGTGGCCCGCGCCGATGCGCGCCGGGTACAGGCCTTCCACGTGACCGTGCTGCCGCCGGACGCGCAGGACGACGCTTGAAGCGCCGCGGCCTGATCCTCATGGTGTGGCTGACACTCTACGTGTTGGCCATGGCCCTGCCGCTGGCCGCCTTCGCGCAGCCGGCGCCGGCCACACCTGCCGTGCCCGCGGCCAGCGCTGAAGCCCCTGCTCCGCGCATCGGCGTGGTGACCATGCAGCCGGGCACGGTGTTCTTCGAACGCTTCGGTCATGACGCCATCGTGGTGGTCGATCCGCTCAGCGGCGACGCAACCTCGTACAACTTCGGCTACTTCGACCCCTCCGAGGACGATTTCATCAGCCGCTTCGCACGTGGCGACATGATGTATTACCTGGTGGCGCTGCCGCTGCAGCAGGACCTGTCGTACTACGACGAGACCGGCCGCGGTGCCAGCGTGCAATGGCTGGACCTGCGCCCGGACCAGGCGCGTGCGCTGGCCGCTGACCTGGCCGAGCGGGCCAAGCCGGAAAACGCGCGCTACCACTACGACTATTACACCGCCAATTGCGCCACGATGGTGCGCGACACCCTCGACAAGGCGTTGGGTGGTGGCCTGCAGTCGCAGCTGTCGGGGCGCTCGCGTGGCAACACCTATCGCAGTGAATCGGTCCGTCTGGCCTCGCCGGCACCCTGGATGTGGCTGGGCTTCGATGTGGGCCTGGGGCCGTTCGCCGACCAGCCGCTGTCGCGCTGGCAGGAAGCGTTCGTCCCGATGCGCCTGGCCGATGCCCTGCGCCAGGCACGCAACAGCGATGGCCGGCCGCTGGTGCAGTCCGAACAGGAACTGTTGCCGCACCGCATCGATCCGGAGCCGAAGGAGTTCGCACGCCGCTGGTGGCCGTGGCTGCTGTGCGGCCTGGTGATCGCCGCTGGCGTGCTGGCGCTGCGCAACCGCCCGCGCCTGCTGGCCGGGCTGGCACTGCCGTTCTGGCTGCTGTGCGCTCTGTTGGGTGGCGTGCTGGTGTTCCTGTGGGGCTTCAGCATCCACTACGCCGCGTGGGCAAACCGCAACCTGCTGCTGCTTTCGCCGCTGGCCGTGCTGCTGCTGCCCGGTGCGATCGCGCTGCTGCGCCGGCGCCTGCCGGGACGCATGTTCAGCATCATGTTGTGGCTGCTGGCGGTACAGGCGGTGGCCGCACTGGTGCTGCACTGGCTGAGCCTGCAGGCCCAGTACAACGTGCAGTGGATCGTGCTGCTGCTGCCGGTGCACGCGGCCCTGGCGTGGGTGCTGGGGCGCCGTCCTCACTTGTCCGAAACACGGCCCTGACGCACGATGGCGGGCATGTCATTGCCCGCCTCCGCTTCCGCCCCGGCTTCGGCCAACCCTACCTGCGTCATCAACTGCGTCCACTACGATGACGAGGGCAAACGCCACGACATCAGCCTGGACGCCATCAGCGATGTCATCGCCAGTGGCAATGGCTTCGTGTGGGTCGGCCTGTACGATCCCAACGACGATGTGCTGCTGAAACTGCAGGAAGAATTCTGCCTGCACGACCTGGCCATCGAAGACGCGCGCAACGCACACCAGCGGCCCAAGGTCGAGACCTACGGCAATTCGCTGTTCGTGGTGGTGACCACCGCGCAGATGGTCGACGAGCGCATCCAGTATGGCGAAACCCATGCCTTCCTCGGCCCGCGCTTCCTGGTGACGGTGCGCCACGGCGCCTCGCTGTCCTACGCGCCAGTGCGCGCACGCGTCGAGCGCGAGCCGCAGCTGCTGAAAATGGGCCCGTCGTACTGCCTGTATGCGGTGACCGACTTCGTGGTCGACAACTACCTGCCGATCGTGCACCGCTTCCGCGATACCCTGGACCTGCTGGAGAAGGACATCTTCGCCGAGAATTACAAGCGCAGCACCGTGGTGCGCCTGTACGAGCTCAAGCGCGAACTGAACAAGATGCGCATGGCAGTGGCGCCACTGCAGGACGTGCTTGCGCAGCTGCGCCGCTACCAGGGCGAACTGATCCCGGACGAAGTGAAGCTGTACGTGCGTGACGTGCATGACCATGCGGTGCGCATCAGCGATGTGATCGACACCCTGCGTGAGATGCTGGGCACCGCGCTGAGCGTGAACCTTTCGCTGGTGACACTGGCGCAGGGCGAGACGGTCAAGCGGCTGGGTGCGTGGGCCGCACTCTTGGCGGCGCCGACGCTGATCACCAGCTGGTACGGCATGAACTTCAGCCACATGCCGGAGCTGAGCCAACCGTGGGCCTACCCACTGATGATCGTTGGCGTGGGCGGCGTCTGCGTAGGGCTGTACCGGCTGTTCAAGCGCGCGAAGTGGTTGTAGCGCGTATCGACCAACGGTCGATACCCACCATGCACGGGGGGCGTCGATACCCCGCAATCCGGTAGGCCCCGACCGTTGGTGGTGGCACATGACCCGCTTCTGGTAGTGCCGGCCGCTGGCCGGCAATCAGGGCAATGCGGGCCAGCGACCGGCACTACCGCTCAGGATCAAGCCACGTAGACGGTCTTGATGTTCATGAACTCATGGATGCCATGGTCAGCCAGCTCCCGACCAAAGCCTGACTGCTTGCTGCCGCCGAACGGCAGCCGCGCGTCGCTCTTGACGATGGCGTTGACGAACGCCGCACCGCATTCCATGCGCTGCGCGAAGCGCTCGCCGCGTACCGGATCGCCGGTCCACACGCTGCCGCCCAGGCCGAAGCGGGTGTCGTTGGCCACGCGCAGTGCCTCGGCCTCATCCTTGACCCGGATCACCGCAGCCACCGGCCCGAACAGCTCCTCGTCATACGCCGGCATGCCCGGGCCGACCTGGTCGAGCACCGTGGCCGGATAGCCGGCATGGGTGCCGGCTATCGGCTCACCACCGATCAGCACCTGCGCGCCCTTGGCCACGCTGGCCTGCACCTGCTTGTGCAGTTCGTCACGCAGGTCGGCGCGAGCCATCGGTGCCAGCGTGGTGCCAGGCTTATCGGGATCGCCGTACTGGCGCTCGCCCGCCGCCTCCACAAAGCGACGGGTGAACTCATCGGCCACCGCCTCGACCACGATGAAGCGCTTGGCCGCGATGCAGGTCTGGCCGCTGTTGTCGAAGCGCGACTTCACCGCTGCGGCCACGGTCTTGTCGAGGTCGGCATCGTCGAGCACCACGAAGGCATCGCTGCCACCCAGCTCCATCACCGACTTCTTCAGCTGGCTGCCGGCATTGGAGGCGATCGAGCGCCCTGCCCGCTCGCTGCCGGTCAGCGTCACCGCCTTCACCCGTGCGTCGCGCAGCACGTCGGCGGCCTGGTCGTTGTCGATGTGCAGCACGTCGAACACGCCATCAGGCAGGCCGCCGTCACGGCACACCGCCAGGATCAGGTCGGCGCACTGCGGCACGTTGCTGGCGTGCTTGAGCAGGGCGACGTTGCCAGCCATGAACGCCGGGGCGAGGAAACGGAACACCTGCCAGATCGGGAAATTCCACGGCATCACCGCGAACACGCAGCCGATCGGCTCGTAGCGCACGTAGCTGCGCTGGGCTTCGGTATCGATCAGCTGCGGCTTGAGGTAGTCGGCCGCGTGGTCGGCGTAGTACTCGCAGGCCGCCGCGCACTTGTCGACCTCGGCCAGCGCCTCGGCCTTGAGCTTGCCCATCTCGTGGGTCATCGCCTGCTGCAGGTCGTCGCGGCGCGTGCGCAGCTGAGCCGCGATCTGGCGCAGGATCGCGCCGCGTTCCTGCAGTGAACGCTCGGCCCAGCCGGGGAAGGCATCGGCGGCGGCCTGCAGGCGCTGCTCGATGTCGGCAGCGCCCATCAGTTCATGGCGGTAGGTCACCTGGCCGGTGGCCGGGTCGACGATCTCGACGGTCATGGGGGATCTCCATCTGGAAGACCCCCATTGTGCGCCGCCGGCCGTGAGCCGGGTGTTGCCGGCACAGTGGACGGATCGTGTACTCAGCCGTTGTCCTGCCGCGCCAGCTGCAGGTCGCGCTGGCGCCGCTTCTCGGCGCGGGCATTGATGTACCAGCCGATCACCGCGGCGATCGATACCGCCGACACCAGCAGCGTGGCCAGTGCATTGATCTTCGGGCTGATGCCCATGCGCACCGACGCGAACACCTTCATCGGCAGCGTGGTCGAGCCCGGCGTGGCGACGAAGCTGGCCACCACCACGTCATCCAGCGACAGGGTGAACGCCAGCAGCCAACCCGCCACCAGCGCCGGCGCGATGATCGGCAGGGTGATGCGGGTGAACACGGTCAACCGGCTGGCGCCCAGGTCCATCGCCGCTTCTTCCAGCGACAGGTCCATTTCCTGCAGGCGCGAGGACACCACCACGGTGACGAAGCAGAGGGTGAAGGTCACGTGCGCGATCCAGATGGTGGCCAGGCCACGCGCCGGGAAGCCGGGAATCGCGCCCATCGATGCCAGCAGCGCCATCAGCGAGAAGCCCAGGATCACGTCCGGCATCACCAGCGGCGCGGTGACCAGCGCCCCGAACAGTGGCTTGCCGCGGAAGCGCTTGAAACGGGTCATCACCATCGCCGCCAGCGTACCCAGCACAGTAGCGGTACACGCAGTCCAGAACGCCACCACCAGGCTGGTCCACATCGCCTCCATCAGCGCGCGGTCGGCAAACAGGTCGCTGTAGGCGCGGGTGGAGAACCCGGCCCAGACCATCGCCAGCCGCGAGCTGTTGAACGAATAGAACATCAACAGCAGAATCGGCAGGTACAGGAAGGCGAAGCCCAGCAGCAGCACGCCCAGCCCCAGGCCCTTGGCGGTACGCGGGCTCATGCCTGCTTCCCTTCCAGCAGGCGCTGCTGGGAACGGTTGAACAGCAGGATCGGCACCAGCAGCAACAGGATCATCGCCACCGCCATCGCCGACGCGCCCGGCCAGTTGCGGTTGTTGAAGAACTCGTTCCACAGCTGGCGGCCGACCATCAGTGTCTCCGAACCACCGAGCATTTCCGGGATCACGAATTCACCCACCGCCGGGATCATCACCAGCATGCAGCCGGCGATGATGCCCGCCTTCGACAACGGCAGGGTGATGCGCAGGAACGCCTGCCACGGCTTGGCACCGAGGTCGTAGGCCGCTTCCAGCAGGCGGTGGTCATGCTTGACCAGATTGGCGTACAGCGGCAGCACCATGAACGGCAGATAGCAGTAGACGATGCCGATGTAGGCGGCGGTCGGGGTGTCGATCAGCTGCAGTTTCGGCAGGCCCATCGACGTCATCAGCGTCTGCAGGCCGGTGAACTGCAGGAACTGGTCGAGCAGGCCGTTGCGGTCCAGGATCGCCTTCCACGCATACACGCGGATCAGGAACGAGGTCCACGACGGCAGCACCACCAGCATCATCGCCACGTTGCGAGCGGCGGGCGACAGGCGCGCGATGGCATAGGCCATCGGATAGCCGATCAGCAGGGTGAAGAAGGTGGAGATCGCCGCGATCCTGATCGAGCTCAGGAACGCCTGGGCATAGATCGAATCGCGGAACAGCGCCAGGTAGTTTTCCAGGTTCAGCTTCAGCGAGAAACCGCCGTCGGCGTACTGCAGCAGCCAGGTATACGGCGGCGAGCCGACCCGGCTGAGCGAGAAGCTGATCATCAGCACGATCAGGAACGGCACTGCGAAGAACAGCAGCAGCCACAGGTACGGAATGCCGATCACCGTGGCACGCAGCCCCGGCAGCCAGCGCTTCAGGCCGGCGACGCTCATGAGGTCAGCACCACGCCGTCGTTGTCACGCCAGTGCACCCATACGCTGTCACCCCAGGTCAGGCCGTCGCTGGCCCAGCGCTGCGAATTGGCGAAATTGGCCAGCACCTTGGCGCCGCTGGGCAGCCGCACGTGGTAGACCGAATGGCTGCCGAAATAGGCGATGTCCTCGATCACGCCCTGCGCCTTGTTGGTGTGCCCTTCCGGCTCGTCCTTGCCGATCATCACCTTTTCCGGGCGCAGCGCGAACGCGACCGGCTGCCCTTCATAGCAGGTGATGCCATGGGCAATGTAGATCGGCGCCGGGAACAGCGGCGAGCGCACGGTCACGTACTCGGGCAGGTCCTCGTCGATCACCCCGTCAAACAGGTTGACCGAACCGATGAACTCGGCGACGAAGCGGTTGGCCGGCTGCTCGTAGACCTCGTCCGGCTTGCCGACCTGCTGGATCCAGCCGGCATCCATCACCGCGATGCGGGTGGCCATGGTCATCGCTTCTTCCTGGTCGTGGGTGACCATCACGCAGGTCACGCCCGACGACTCGATGATGCTGACCAGTTCCAGCTGCATCTGCGAGCGCAGCTTCTTGTCCAGCGCGCCCATCGGCTCGTCCAGCAGCAGCAGCTTCGGCCCCTTGGCCAGCGACCGCGCCAGCGCCACGCGCTGCTGCTGGCCACCGGACAGCTGGTGCGGCTTGCGCTTGCCCAGGTGGCCCATCTGCACCAGGTCGAGCATCTCGCCGACGCGCTTGCTGATCGCGTCCTTGCCCAAACCATCCTGCTTCAGGCCGAAGGCGATGTTCTGTTCGACCGTCATGTGCGGGAACAGCGCATAGGACTGGAACATCATGTTGACCGGCCGCTGGTACGGCGGCAGCGCGTCCAGGCGCTGGCCATCGACGGTGATGCTGCCCTTGGTGGGCGTCTCGAAGCCGCCCAGGCAGCGCAGCAGGGTCGATTTGCCGCTGCCGGAGCCACCGAGCAGGGCAAAGATCTCGCCCTTGCGCACGTCCAGGTTGACGTCGTCGACGGCGACGAATCCGTCGAATTCCTTGCGCAGATCACGAATGGAGAGATAGCCGGGCGCACCGGTCGTGTCGACGACGGCGGCTACCGGCTGGGCTTCAACGGGCATGGGGGCTCCGGGAGCGGGCGGTGGACAGCGGCGGCCATTCTAACGGCCGAGGGCCGAAGGGGATATGACGGCAGTGGGTGGAAGCGGCCGCTGGCGCGCCCAGGCCTCCCGAGGTGTGTCGGTTTTCCCCCGCCATGGTGGCCTGTGCGCCGGGAGGCCCGGGCTCTCCTCGACGCCCGGACGGCCGTCCCGGCCAGACACCACGGGCGGCGGCCCGATCTGCAACATTTTTCAGAGCGGGATCCATTGAAAGCCCGGGGCATTCCCCGCGCAATGCCCCGGATCTAGGCCTTGCATGGACCGACCCTGGTGATTTCCCCGGACAGCCCCTCCCCTTTCCCGCCCCGCCTGCCAGGCTGCCTGCCTGCACGGCTGCCGCTGGTCATCATCGGCGCCGGCCAGGCCGGGTTGTCGCTCAGCGCGCTCCTGCAGGAGGCCGGCGTCGAGCATCGCGTGCTGGAGGCCGAAACCGTGGGTGCCAGCTGGCGGCGACGCTGGGATTCGTTCCAGACCAACACCGCCAACGCGACCATGGCCCTGCATGGCCATGCCTATACCGGGGATGACCCGGAAGGGTTCATGGGGGCCCCGGAAGTGATCCGACGGCTGCGCGACTATGCCGACGAGCGCTCGTTGCCGATCAGCGAAGGGTGCGTGGTCCATCGGGTCGGGCCCGAGTCCGGTGGCTATGCCATCGACAGCAGCCGGGGACTGATCCATGCCCAGGCGGTGGTGGTTGCCACCGGTGAATACCGCCGGGCGCGGTTGCCCCGGGCCCCGTTCGCGCCCGCACCAGGCCTCACCATGCTGCACTCCAGCGACTACCGCGGTCCCGGCCAGCTACCCGAGGGCGCGGTGCTGGTCATCGGCGGCGGCCAGTCCGGCGCGCAGATCGCCCAGGACCTGCGCGACGGTGGTCGCAGCGTGTACTGGTCATTGGCCGATCGTCATTCGCACACCCGTCGGCTGCGCGGCAAGGACTCGATGACCTGGTGGGACATGGCCGGGCGCATCCATCAACACGTAAGCCAATCGGCGGCCGTACTGGCAGGCGAGCCGGACGCGCTGCGCAAGGCCCGCACCGCGGAGTTCCCGCTGATATCCGGCAAGGGAGGCGCCGGCCTGGGCAGTTCGATCAGCCTGTTGGCGATGCACCGCGCAGGCATCAGGTTGCTGGGCCGGTTGCAGGAATTCAGCGGAAACACCGCCCGCTTCGCCGATGTCCGCCCGCAGCTGCATACCGCGATCGAGGCGACGCGGGCCGAATATGCCTATCTCGATTCGCTGGCCAGCGCGTACTACGCCACGCGGCCCGAACCGCGCACCGACGATGCCCGCTACATTCCCGAAGAGGTCTACCTGCACTGGGAGCCGGAACCGTCCCCATGCAAGCTGGACCTGAAGGCTGCGGGGATCCGCGCGGTGGTACTGGCCACCGGCTTCGTCGCCGAATGGCCCTGGCTCGACATGCAGGGCGTGCTGGATGCACACGGCTATCCGCTTGGCGACTTCGGTGTTTCCCCGCAGCCGGGGCTGTTCTTCATCGGCATGCACAACCTGCAGCGGATGAGTTCGTCGTTCCTGTGCAACGGCGGCCGCGACGCACGCGACCTGCTGCCGGCCATCCTGCAGCACCTTGGCCGAAGCGGGAGTACCGGCTTCGGCGCAGGTTAAGGGAGCCGCCGGGCAAGGCCCGACGGCGCCAGACCGGCTCAGCGGCCGGTCTTCACCTCGGTCCACAGCCGGGTGTAGAGCTTGTCGGTCTCCGGCGTGTTGATCGAGTAGGTGAACATCTTCTCGGCAACATCCGCCGGCGGATAGATGGTCGGGTCGGTGCGGATCGCCTCGTCCACCAGCGGCGTTGCGGTCGGGATCGGGTTGGCGTAGTGGATGAAGTTGGTGTTGGCCGCAGCGACCTTCGGTTCCAGCAGGTAGTTGATGAACCTGTAAGCCGCTTCCGGGTGCTTGGCGTCCTTCGGGATCGCCAGCATGTCGAACCACTGCGGCGCACCTTCCTTCGGGATCGAGTAGGCCACGTGCACGCCATTGCTGGCTTCCTCGGCGCGGTCGCGGGCCTGGATGATGTCACCGGACCAGCCGACCACCAGGCAGGTACCGCCGTTGGCCAGCGAACCCACGTACTGCGAGGAGTGGAAATTCTGAACGTACGGGCGGATCGACTTCAGCAGGTCGGCCGCCTTCTGCAGTTCGGCCGGGTCGCCGCTGTGCGGGTCCAGGCCCAGGTAATGCAGCGCGATCGGGATCATGTCGGCCGGCGTGTCCAGGATGGTCACGCCGCAGTCCTTCATCTTGCTGATGTTCTCCGGCTTGAACACCAGGTCCCAGCTGTTGGCGATGTCGGTGCTGCCACCGAAGCGCTGCTTCAGCATGTCCACGTTGTAGCCGATGCCGGTGGTGCCGATCATGTACGGCACGCCGTACTGGTTGCCCGGATCCTGGGTGGCGATGCGCTTCATCACCGCCGGATCGAGGTTGGCCAGGTTCGGGATCTTGCTCTTGTCCAGCGGCAGGAACACGCCGGCCTGGATCTGGCGGCCGAAGAAGTTCAGCGTCGGCACCACCACGTCGTAGCCGCTGTTGCCGGCCAGCAGCTTGGTCTCGACCATCTCATCGCTGTCGAACACATCGTAGGTCACCTTGATCCCGCTCTCCTTCTCGAAGGTCGGAATGGTGTCCTCGGCGATGTAATCGCTGTAGTTGTAGACGTTCAGGACCTGGCTGTCCTGCGCGCCGCCGTTGCCACCGCCACAGGCGGCAAGCATGGCGGAGGCCAGGCCGAGCGTGAGGATACGCAGCTTCATCGGGTGCTCCAGAATGCGGGAAGGGGGGCCGGTGGTGCCGGCGACGGGTGCCAGCCTACCCCCCGGCGGCGGATTTTTCTATTCCAGATGCTCAGACGTTCAGCAGCAGGAACTCGCGCTCCCACGAGCTGATGACGCGGAAAAAGGTCTCGTATTCCTTGCGCTTGACCGAGATGTAGGCGCGGCAGAAACGCTCGCCCAGCAGGGCCTGGAGCTCGCTGCACTGCTCCAGCCCGTCCAGCGCCTCGCCCAGCGAGCGCGGCAGGTTGTAGCCCAGTTCCTTCGCGCTGCCGGTCACCGGCGCGTCCGGCGCCAGCCGCTCGCGGATGCCGAGCAGGCCGCAGGCCAGGGTCGCCGCCATTGCCAGGTACGGGTTGGCGTCGGAGCCGGCGAAACGGCTCTCCACGCGCATGTTTTCCGGCGTATCCAGCGGCACGCGCAGCCCGCAGGTACGGTTGTCGAAGCCCCAGTGCACGTTGCTCGGCGAGACCTCGCCGAACACCAGGCGGCGGTAGGAGTTCACGTTCGGCGCGAAGAACGCCATCGCCTGCGGCGCGTACTTCTGCAGGCCACCCAGGTAATGGCCGAACACTGGGCTGAACTCGCCCTCGGCATCGGAATCACCGGCAAAAACGTTGCTGCCGTCACTCATCCGCACCAGGCTCTGGTGGATGTGCATGGCACTGCCCGGCTCGTTTTCCATCGGCTTGGCCAGGAAGGTGGCGTACACCCCGTGGCGCATCGCCGCCTCGCGCATGGTGCGCTTGAACAGGAATACCTGGTCGGCCAGGTCCATCGCATCGGCATGGGTGAAGTTGACCTCCAGCTGCGCCGCGCCCGATTCGTGGATCAGCGTGTCCACGTCCAGCTTCATCGCATCGGCGTAGTCGTACATCAGGTCGAGGATCGGGTCGAATTCGTTGACCGCGTCGATCGAGTACGACTGCCGCGCGGTCTCCGGGCGCCCGGAGCGGCCGGCCGGTGGCAGCAGCGGGAAGTCCGGGTCGGTGTTCTTCTGCACCAGGAAGAACTCAAGCTCCGGCGCCACCACCGGGCGCAGGCCCAGCTCGGCGTAGGCCGCCAGCACGCGGCGCAGTACGTTGCGTGGCGCCAGCTCGTGCGGCTCACCGCTCTTGGTGTAGCAATCGTGGATGACCTGCGCGGTGGCGTCGGCCGCCCACGGCACCATGCGCACCGTGTCCGGATCGGGGCGCAGCATCATGTCCGAGTCGGACGGCGAGGTCAGCTCGTAGTAATCGTCAGGGAACTCGCCGGTGACGGTGGTGGCGAAGATGCCCTCAGGCAGGCGCGTGCCGTAGTCGTGCGAGAACTTGTCGGCGGGAATGATCTTGCCGCGCGCGTTGCCGGTGATGTCCGGCACCAGGCATTCCACCTCGGTGATGTGCCGCTCCTTCAGCCAGCGCAGCAGCGTGCTTTCCTGCGGTGCGGGGGGCGTGGCCGTCTTGCGCGGGCGCGTTCGGGAACTCATCGGGAATCCAGTCGGTTCTGTTGGTGCTGCCGGCAAGCCTGGCCGAACGCACGGAAAATAGCGTGATAGAACGGCGCCTGCATGACACGCCACTCCGGGTGCCACTGTACGCCGAGCACGAAACGATGGTGCAGGCTGCGTGCCGCTTCGACCAGCCCGTCGTCGGCCACGGCCTCGACCTGCAGGCCCTGCGCGAGGCGGGCAATGCCCTGCCCGTGCACCGAATTGACCTGCGCCCGGTCGCTGCCGTGCCACTGCGCCAGCCAGCCATCGGCAACCAGGGTAACCGCGTGGGCCTGTCCGTACTGCACCTCCACCGGCGCCTGCGGGTCTTCGCGATGGTCAGCCAGGCCAGGCACCGCGTGTACCTGCGGATGCAGGCTGCCACCCAGCGCGACGTTCAGTTCCTGGAAGCCGCGGCAGATCGCCAGTACTGGCAGGTCCAGCGCCAGCGCCTCGCGCAGCAGTGCGAAGGCATTGGCATCACGCGCCGGGTCATGCGGATTGCCCGGCCAGCTGCGGCCGCCCTCGTAGTGCTGCGGTTCGATGTTGCTGACCGCACCGGTCAGCAGCAGGCCATCGAGCCCCTGCAGCCAGTCGCCAGCCGGCAAAGCAGGCTGCAGGCTCGGCAGTACCACCGGGGTCACTTCGGCGGCCTCGGCCAGCGCGCGCACGTACTTCTCGCCGGCCACCGCGAAGCGGTGATGGCCGAGCACGGTACTGTCGGTGGGCAGGCCCACCCAGGGCAGGCGGCGCATGGAAAAACTCCTTGACGTGCCGACACGTTACCCGTCGCCCGGCGAAGGCGGCAAGTCGTCGCCGTCACACCATGGCTGTCACGCATCGGCGAAACTACGCGGGTGAATGCTGATCGTCCTCCCCCGCTCCCCCCTCCCGCACTGCGCCCGCGAGGCCTGCGGTGAGCGCCGCCTTCCCGCCCAGCTGGTATGCCGCCAGCCTGCCCGAACCGCCCGCCCTGCCCTCGTTGCGGGGGGATGTGCAGGCCGATGTCGCGGTGCTGGGCGCCGGCTATACCGGCCTGACCGCAGCCCTGGAACTGGCTACGCGCGGCCAGCGCGTGGTGGTGCTGGACGCGCAGCGGATCGGCTGGGGCGCGTCCGGTCGCAACGGTGGCCAGGCGCTGGTCGGCTATGGCTGCGAGGTGGACGAACTGGAGCGTCAGCTCGGTCGTGATGATGCGCGCCACCTGTTCGACTGGTCACGCGACGCGGTGCAGGCGATGCGCGCACGCATCGATCGGCACGGCATTGACTGTCATTGGGTGGAAGGCCACGCCAGCGTCGCCATCCGCGAACGCCATGAGCGCGACCTGCAGGCCAACTGCGAGCATCTGCAACGCCACTACGACTACCCCATGCAGTGGTGGGACCGTGATGCCCTGCGCGCACAGCTGGACAGCCCACGCTACCGCGCCGCGATGTTCGATCCGCTCAGCGCGCATCTGCAGCCCCTGGCCTATGCCCGCGGACTGGCCGATGCGGCGCGTGCGGCCGGCGCGGTGATCCATGAGAACTCCGCAGTGACCCGCGTGCAGCGCGGACCGCAGCCCACCCTGCATACCGCGCAGGGAAGCGTGCGCGCTGCGCATCTGGTGGTGGCCGGCAACGCCTGGTTGCAGGGCCTGCTGCCCGAGCTGGAACGGCGGATCATGCCCGTCGGCACCTATATCGGGGCCAGCGCGCCGCTGGGTGCCGAACGCGCCCGTGCCCTGATCGGCAACAACATGGCCGTGGCCGACACCGCCTGGGCACTGGATTACTTCCGTCTCAGCCACGACCATCGCCTGCTGTTTGGTGGCCGTGCCAGCTATTCAGCACTACCGCCACCCGGCCTGCGCGGGGTGATGCAGCGGCGCATGCACCAGGTGTTCCCGCAGCTGGCCGACGTGCCACTGGAGCAGGTCTGGGGCGGTTATGTAGACATTACCCGCAACCGCGCCCCGCATTGGGGCCGGCTGGACGGCAATCTGTACTTCGCGCAGGGGTTCTCCGGCCATGGGGTGGCCGCCGCCGGGCTGGCCGGCGAGGTGATCGCCGCCGCCATTGCAGGCCAGAGTGAGCGCCTGGACGTGTTCCAGCGCCTGCGGCATGCCCCCTTCCCTGGCGGCCGGCTGCTGCGCACGCCGCTGCTGGTGGCGGCGATGTCGTGGTACAAGCTGCGGGATGCGTTGTGGTGAAACAGTGAGCTGACACGGAGAGATTCCGAAGAACTGGCAATTCCCGGAGCTCCACAGCATGTGAAGAGCACTCATCCAGAAGGGCGTGACGGAATTCTCATTTGATCGGCAGATCGCATCGGCAATTGCATTATCTATTTCATGCCGATACCGTCCCTCAGAACCGGGTCCCGCGGCGAATGGATGCTGACAGGGAACGTACTAGAGGGAGATGTGCGATTGAACTGGTGGAATGAAGGCCTGCAGTTGAAGTTGCGTATCCGCCCGGCGGGGCTGGTCCTTGCGCTGTTGTACGCCATCGCATGCTGGGCGTCTCGCCAGTTGTCGCTCGACCAGTTCTACCTGCCCGCCGGCGTCCGCGTGGCTGCGGTGCTGTTGTTCCCGCCTCGATGGTGGCCGTACCTGCTGCTGGGCGAATACGCCTACTTTGCGCAGATGCGCGTGCCAATGATCGAGAAGTATGGACTGGCCTGGATAGTGCTTGGTTCGGCACTGCTGATGCCTGCAGTGATGCTGATCGTGCATCTGCACCGGAAAATGATGGTGACCACGAAGAATGCATGGCTGATTTCAGTCGCGGCGGCTTCGGCACTGGTGGTCACGGCGCTCAATCTGATGTTGGCACACCTCCTGTGGCCGACACCACCGGAGATGCCGGTGCTTGCGAGCATCGCGCGCCTGGTCGTTGGCGACTTCATCGGCATACTGACCCTTGCACCGCTTGCGTTGCTGTGGACACGCCGGACCGGCAACGCCCGTTGGACATCAGGTTTCGCCCCGCCTGCACTCGCTGCCCTGACGCTGATGGCCATAATTGGCCTGTATGCCGCACAGCTGCCCTTGGACGAAGCCAACGCCAAGACATCGATGCAGCTGCTGATGGCGCTGCCGGTCGTCGTACTCACCTGTCTGTATGGCTGGCGAGGTGCGGCGATCGGAGTACCGTCGCTCAACCTGATCATTGGCCTGACCACCCCAAGCCCCTACACGGGTGCGTTCGATCCAGCTGCGTTCGCGACCCAGCAGATCATGGCGGTCACCGGCGCTGCACTGCTGGTGTTAGGGTCGCGCATCACCCACTACTACCACCGTTCGCGATTGGGCGAAGTGGGTGAAAGGGACGCGCTCAAGCACGCGCGCAATTCACTGGTGGCAAGCGAGCTTGATCTCCGTGAGCGCGCGCGACACCTGAGGAAGCTGGGGGACGGCATCGACACCTCGCTCAGCGAGGTGGTGAATTGGCTCAATGCGCATGGCCATCCCACGATAGCGAACAGTCTCCTGCATATGGCTTCGGTCCATTCGCGACAGTTCCGCGAACAAACCAGCATGGTCTATCCCGCAGCACTGGAACATCTTGGGCTCTACGTCGCCCTCCAGGCCGGCGGCGTACGCGAAACCTGGGACCTGAGCCATCGCGTGATGCGCCCTCGATTGCTCGGCGACCCCTGTCAGCTCAGTGTCGGCCTGCAGCTGGCCGCCTATCGCGCCCTCACCGATGCCGTTTCGCTGTTGATCAACAGGGAATCCGGTCAGATCAGCATCCGCGTGCGTTGCGGCAGGAGAGGAGGACGCCGCGGCATCCTGATGACGGTCGCACTGCTGGATTCATACCGCAGCCTGTCACCGTCAACCGTCACCGCCACGGTCGAGCGCTTGGCTGGCCGCACGATTGCCTATGGCGGAACAGTGCAGTGCCATCGGAATCGGATACGGATGGCGATGGTGGAGACGGGTGACTCCGCCGCCATCGGCATTGCATCGTTCAACGCTATGGATCACGTGACCACCTCCGGGCAGGGAAACTCGCAGACCCAGATCTGATTGCCGGTGTCCGCCAAAGGGCCGGCCCTACAATAATCGCCCTCTGCCGCGTTCATCGCGGCAAGCGCAGCGGCGCAGGATATCCCGACACCGCTGCGCACTTCTACGTCTTTACGGTGTTTCAACCGACCAGATGACCTCGCCGCCACTACGATAACGCACCAGCGAAAAATCGCTGCCGCTGTAGATCTGCGAGCGGCTGGCGCCTGCCGGTATCTGGATCTTCTGCTGGGGCAGCGAAACCTTGGTCGCATTGTTGCCTGCCGGCAGCACCCAGTAGGTCCCCCCTGCGTTGCCGATAATCAGCTGCACGTTTCCGAGGAGGTCGTTCACCTGCAAATAGGTAATGCCATCACGCTGGAATCCATACAGCTGCCAGCTGGGGTCCTGGCTGAGATTGACCGCAGCCGGACTGGCCTGCCCCAACCCAGCCGTAGCCAATGGCTTTCCATGAAAATCCGAGGGACCGCCCGCGATTGCCGGGGCAGCGGCAATCATCAGAAATCCAGTAGCCGCACCAAAACATGAAAATCGCACAGTGACCTCCAGGTCGAAGTTGAAATCGAGAACCTCCAGCTGATACTAACCGCTTCCCATCTGAGCAATGGGCCAAACGACGAGCACGGACGTTTTCGTCCTAAAGTTACGCCCGAAACCGCCGCTATCCGTGCCGAGCCCTCCTTCGTGAGCCACCGCATCATGCCCGTCCTGCCGCAGGCCGCCGTCGATGGCGACCTGGCCGATCCCCTGCCACAGCGGATCCTGCTGGTCGAAAATTCCCGTGCGTTCACCGGCATGCTGCGCGAAGCCATCGAACAGCGCCTGGAACTGCCGGTGGTGATCGCTTCCACCCTCGCCGAGGCCGATCGCCTGCTCAGCGAAGGTGCCGGCTGGTTCCTGGTGCTGACCGGGCTGGTGCTGGCCGACGGCGACCGTGATGCGGTGGTCGAGTTCTTCCTGAAGCGCGACCTGCCAACGGTGGTGGTCAGCGGCGTGTACGACGAGGACCTGCGCAAGCGCGTGCTGCAGCAGCAGATCATCGATTACGTGCTGAAGAACACCCCCGGCAGCATCGATTACCTGGTGTGGCTGGTGCAGCGGCTGGAACGCAACCGCCGCATCGCCGCGCTGGTGGTGGACGATTCGCCGTCCGCGCGTGGCTATGCCGCAGCCCTGCTGCGCATGTACGGCCATGAGGTGCATGAGGCCGCCGACGGCAACGAGGGGCTGTCTGCGATCGAAGCGCATCCTGCGATCCGCCTCGCCGTGGTCGATCAGGAAATGCCGGGCATGCAGGGCGTGGAGTTCACCCGTCGCCTGCGCACCCTGCGCTCGCGCGACAAGGTGGCAGTGATCGGCATCTCCGGCAATACCGATGCCTCGCTGATCCCACGCTTCCTTAAGAACGGTGCGAACGACTTCCTGCGCAAGCCGTTCTCGCGCGAGGAGTTTTTCTGCCGCGTCTCGCAGAACGTGGACCAGCTGGAGCTGATCGGCACTCTGCAGGATCTGGCCACCCGCGACTTCCTTACCGGGCTGCCCAACCGACGCTTCTTCCTGGAGCAGAGCCAGCGCCAGCTGCCGCAGCTGCAGCTGCATGGCCAGTGCGTGGCGGTGGCGATGATCGACATCGACCACTTCAAGCACATCAACGACACCTACGGCCACGAGGCCGGCGACGACGCGCTGCGCGCGGTGGCCGGCGCGGTGGCCGCACACGCACGCAACCACGACCTGATCGCGCGCTTCGGCGGCGAGGAGTTCTGCCTGCTGGTGCCGGACATGGAGCAGGACGAGGCGCTGCTGTACTTCGAGGAGCTGCGCCAGCGCATCGCTGCGCTGGAAGTGGACATCGGCAGCGCTACCCTGCGCATGACCGTGAGCATCGGCCTGTGCTGCCTGCGCCCGCAGCGCGATGCGCTGCACCGGCTGATCTCCGAGGCCGACCGCCAGCTGTACCTGGCCAAGGCCGGTGGCCGCAACCGGGTCAGCTGCACCACGGTGGCCAGCCCGCTGCGCCCCCGCGAGCCTGCCCTGCCTTGACCGGCCCGCCTTGATCCAGATCAACGCCGCACCCGCGCGGCAGTTCTACAGTCGGCCCCGACATACGCATGAAGGGGAGCCGGGGGATGGCACTACTGGTCTGGCAGGACGATCTGAACATCGGCATCGATGTGATCGACCAACAACACCGCCGCATCATCGAGATGCTCAACCACCTGCACGTGGCACAGGCCAGCATGCAGCGTGCGGCGGTGGGTGAAGTGATCGACGAGGTGGTGGACTACACCCTGTCGCACTTCGCCTTCGAAGAAGAGCTGATGGAGGAGGCGGGCTATCCGTTCTGTGCCGCGCACAAGCGCGTGCACGAGGTCTTCATCAAGCGCGTCTCGGAATACCGCATGCGCTTCCAGGCCGGCGAGGACATCAGCGACGAACTACGCACCATGCTCTCGCGCTGGCTGTTCAACCACATCCGCGGTGATGACCAGGCCTATGCCGAACAGGTCAAGGCGCACCTGAACCAGTTCGCCCGCGAACACCAGGGCGGCGGCTGGCTGGGGCGCACGCTCAAGCGCTTCTTTGGTTGAGCCGCAGGGCGCGCCGGTGCAGTGCTACCAGCGCGCACAGGGTAGCTACCGCAGTCAGGCACAGGTAGTAGCCGACCGCGACCAGGCCGAAGCGTTCCGCCAGCCAGGTGGCCAGGTACGGCGCCGGCGCCGCACCCAGAATGCCGGCCAGGTTGAATGACAGCGAGGCGCCGGTGTAGCGCACTTCCACCGGGTAGATTTCGGCCAGGAAGGTGCCACAGGGGCCGTAGGTCAGCCCCATCAGGAACAATCCCAGGCACAGGAACGCAGTGACCAGCCATGGGCTGTGCGGCTGGAACAGCGGTGCGAACAGCACGCCGAAGCCGACAATCAGCACGCTGGCGACGATCATGGTGCGGCGCGTCCCCCAGCGGTCGCCATAGCGCGCCGACAGCGGGATGCCCAGCGCGAAGAACAGCATGCCGGCCATCTGCATCAGCAGGAACTGCTCGCGGCTGTAACCCAGCACCGCCGTGCCATGGCCGAGGCTGAACACGGTCATCAGGTAGAACAGCACGAAGGTGGCGAACGCGCCCAGGGTACCCAGCAGCATCGGCACCGGGTGGTCACGCAGCACCGTCCACATCGGCAGCCGCACCGGTGCTTTGCGCTCCAGCGCCTGCCTGAAATCGGGGGTCTCGTGGATGTTCAGGCGCACCCACAGGCCAAGGCCGACCAGCAGCGCGCTGGCCACGAACGGAATGCGCCAGCCCCACTGCAGGAAGTCACCCTGGCTCAGGCAACGGCCCAACACCAGGAAGATGCCGGCCGACAACAGGAAGCCGAGGGGCGCGCCCAGCTGCGGGAACATGCCGTACCAGGCGCGCTTGCCCGGCGGAGCGTTCTCAGTGGCCAGCAGCACCGCCCCGCCCCACTCGCCACCCAGCCCCAGGCCCTGGCCGAAGCGGCACAGCGCCAGCAACGCGGGGGCCCACAGGCCAATCTGTGCATGGGTGGGCAACAGGCCGATCAGCACCGTGGACAGGCCCATGGTCAGCAGCGCGGCCACCAGCGTGGCCTTGCGGCCGATACGGTCACCGAAGTGGCCGAACACTGCCGAGCCCACCGGGCGCGCGATGAACGCGACCGCGAACGTTGCCAGTGACTGCAGCAGGGCTGCCTGCTCGCTGCTGTCCGGGAAGAACAGGTGCGGGAACACCAGCACGGCGGCCGTGGCGTAGATGTAGAAATCGAAGAATTCGATGGTGGTGCCGATCAGGCTGGCCAGCAGGACACGACGGGGGGAATTCACGGGCGGTGCGGCAGCGGTGATCGTCGACATCGGCAACACGGGTAACGGCGGATCGCCCGATTCTGCCACGGGCCGATGGCCGCACGGGGCGATGGTTTCAGCCGACACCGATGCCAACGGAATTTTTCGGGCCACCCGCTAGGCTGCGCCACCGGTCCCTGCATGGACGCTTTGCCGATGACTGCAGTCGCGCTGTCGTGGTCCGATTCGCCGAAGCTGCCGCGGATGGCGGCGTGGCTGGTGGTACTGCTGGTGCATGGCGGGCTTGCTCTGTGGCTGCTGGACAGCGGCCGGATCGAACTGCGCAGCGACGACGGCCCACGGGTCTTGCTGCGTTGGCTGCCACCGGAACTGCCGACGCCTGTAGCCAAGCAGCCGACCTTGCCCTCCGCACAGATGACGCGTCCGGCCGCATCGGTGATGCCCCGCCCTGCCCCGGTTGCGCAGGCAGACAGCGCCCAGCCTGCCGCGGAAAACGCGGCTGCGGTGGCGCCACTGATCCTGAGTCTGCCTGCGGGCAGCATCGACGGTGGTGACGGCATCAGCGCTGCGGGTGTCGCTCCGCGTCTTATTGGTCGCCGCGAGATACACCCGGCATTCGCGGCGCGCCGCAACTACTTCCCGATCCGTCGGCAGATGACCCCCGAGCAGATCGTGCATGGCGTCGCGCAACTGCTGGGTTTGTGGCCACCGGGCTACATCGTCGACCCGTGCGAGCTGGGCAAGCAGGACATGGACTATTTCCAGAACGCCGTCGAAGAAGCCGACCGCGACATGCTGCGTGCGGCGGTGCTGCAGGTGAGCGCGCGTTGCCGGTAGTCGCATTACTGTGGCGTCGAGCTTGCTCGACGGCTTTTCGCATTTTGTAGAGCCGAGCCATGCTCGGCTGCATTTCGCGAAGAGCAGTCGAGCATGGCTCGACTCTACAAAGAGCAAACAGCAGCCGAGCGTGGGCTCGGCTCTACGAAAAGCGCTCGGCGGGCGCGTCGTTACAACTGGATCCAGGTGGCCTTGATCTCGCTGTACTTGTCGAACGCATGCAGCGATTTGTCCCGGCCGTTGCCGGACTGCTTGTAGCCACCGAACGGGGCGGTCATGTCACCACCGTCCCAGCCGTTCACCCAGACGCTGCCGGCGCGCAGCTGGCGTGCGACACGATGGGCGCGGCCCAGGTCACGCGTCCACAGGCCCGCCGCCAATCCATAGCGGCTGTCATTGGCCACGCGCACCGCTTCGGCCTCGTCGTCGAAACCAAGCACGGCCAGCACTGGCCCGAACACTTCCTCGCGTGCCAACGCGTGGTCCGGACGCACCTGGTCGAACACCGTGGGCTGCACGTAGCAGCCGCCGGACTCCACCTCGGCCCGATGGCCCCCCATCAGCAGACGAGCGCCCTCGCCTTCGGCACGGGCGATATCGGCCAGCACCTTGTCCACGTGCGCGGCGTCGACCAGCGCACCCATCGGTGCATCGGCCTCCAGTGGATGGCGGGGCTGCATGTGCTGGCCATAGGCAATCACCTGGTGCACGAAGTCCTCACGGATCGAGCGCTGCACCAGCAGCCGCGAGCCAGCGGTGCAGACTTCGCCCTGGTTGAAGAAGATGCCCTGCGCCACGGCCTTGGCCGCTGCGTCCAGGTCCGGCGCGTCGGCGAACACCAGGTGGGGGCTCTTGCCACCGCATTCCAGCCAGACCCGCTTGAGGTTGGACCGTCCTGCATACTCCAGCAGCTTCGCACCGGTGGCGGTGGAACCGGTGAAGGCCAGCACGTCCACATCCATGTGCAGCGCCAAGGGCTCGCCCACGCGCGCACCATGGCCGGGCAGCACGTTCAGCACTCCGTCCGGCAGGCCCGCCTCGGCCGCCAGCGCCGCCAGCCGCAATGCCGACAGTGGCGAACGCTCGGACGGCTTGAGGACCACCGAATTGCCCATCGCCAGTGCCGGCGCGATCTTCCAGCAGGCCATCAGCAACGGGAAATTCCATGGCACGACCGCCGCCACCACGCCGGCAGGCTCGCGCGTGACCAGCCCCAGCTCGTGTGGGCCGGTCGGCGCGATTTCCCCGTACAGCTTGTCCACCGCTTCGGCGGTCCAGGCCAGGCAGCGCACCACGCCGGGCAGGTCGATACGGCGTGCGTCGCGCACCGGCTTGCCCATATCCAGGGTTTCCAGCAGCGCCAGCTCATCGGCGTGCTTCTCCACCAGCGCGGCCAGCGCCAGCAAAACGCGCTTGCGATGCGCCGGGCAGGCCTGCGACCAGTGGCCCGCATCGAAGGCACGCCGCGCCGCCAGCACTGCGCGCTCCACGTCCTGTGCATCGCAGTCGGCGACCGCCGCGAGCACACGGCCATCGATGGGGCTGATGCAGTCGAAGCGGGCGCCGCTGGCGGCGTCGGTGTAGCGGCCATCGATGAAGGCCTGGCCGGGCATCGAAAGCTGCTGCGACAACGCCTGCCAGTGGCTGCGGTGGGGAAAGTCGGCCATGTCGGGCTCCACGGAACAGTTTCCCCGGTTATACCGGCGCGACCGCGACTTCACCGTGACGTGGCTGCGCTACATTTCCCCCATCGGACCCGACGGAGCTGGCATGAAGCGTCCCGGAAGCGACCTGCACGACCTTGCTACCCAGCGCCCGGAATCACTGGAGGCGTACTGGATGCCGTTCACCTCCAACCGCCAGTACAAGGCGGCGCCGCGTGTGCTGGTGCGTGCCGAGGGCATGCACTACGAGGATGTCGACGGCCGCCAGATCCTCGACGGTACCGCCGGCCTGTGGTGCTGCAACGCCGGCCACGCGCGGCCGCGCATCGTCGAGGCCATCGTCGAGCAGGCGCGCACGCTGGATTACTCCCCTGCCTTCCAGATGGGCTCGCCGCCGGCATTCGCGCTGGCGCAGCGGCTGGCCGCATTGGCACCAACGCCCCTGAACCATGTGTTCTTCACAAGCTCCGGCTCGGAGGCGGTGGATACCGCGATGAAGATCGTGCTGGCCTACCACCGCCAGCGCGGCGAGGGCCAGCGCACGCGCTTCATCAGCCGCGAGAAGGCCTACCACGGCGTCGGCTTCGGCGGCATGGCACTAGGCGGCTTGCCCAACAACCGCAGGGCGTTCGGCCTGCAGCTGGGCGGCGTGGACTACCTGCGCCACACCCTGGACCTGCAGCGCAATGCATTCAGCAGGGGCCTGCCGCGCCAGGGCGCTGAACTGGCCGACGACCTGGAGCGGCTGATCGCGCTGCATGACGCCTCGACCATCGCGGCGGTCTTCGTCGAGCCCATCGCTGGGTCCGCCGGGGTCATCCTGCCGGCGCCGGGCTACCTGCAGCGCCTGCGCGAGCTGTGCGATCACCACGGCATCCTGCTGGTGTTCGATGAGGTCATCACCGGCTTCGGCAGGGTCGGCATGCCCTTCGCCGCACAGCGCTTCGGGGTCACCCCCGACCTGCTGACCTTCGCCAAGGCGGTCAGCAACGGCGCGGTGCCGCTGGGCGGCGTGCTGGCCAGCGATGCGGTGCACGCTACGCTGATGCAGGCGCCACCGCAGGCCATCGAGCTGTTCCACGGCTATACCTACTCTGGTCACCCGCTGGCCTGTGCGGCCGCGCTGGCCACTCTGGAGGTCTACGCCGAGGAGCGCCTGTTCGAGCGGGCCATCGAACTGGGCGAATACTGGCAGGAACGGCTGCATGCGCTGCAGGGCCTGCCCAACGTGATCGACATCCGCAACTTCGGGCTGGTCGGGGCGGTCGAGTTGGCGCCACGCCGGGACATGCCCGGCAGCCGCGGCTACGAGGTGTTCCGGCGCTGCTTCCACGATGGCCGGCTGCTGGTGCGCTGCACCGGTGACATCATCGCGCTGTCACCGCCGCTGATCGTGGACAAGGCGCAGATCGACCAGATCACCGGCACGCTGGGCGAGATGATCCGGGCCACGGCCTGAGCCCGGGCCCGCGGCGGCGAGCGGGTACAATGGGCGGTTCCGCTCCTGCTCGTTGCCGTGCCCATGGATATCGTCGTCAAAGAAGAACTGAAGGCCTATATCGACCCGCTGACCGCGGACGAACATGACGCGCTGGAGCGCAGCATCCTGGCCGAGGGCTGTCGTGACGCGCTGGTCCTGTGGGGCAACGTACTGGTCGACGGCCACAACCGCTTCGGCATCTGCCAGAAGCATGGCCTGCCCTTCAACACCGTACAGAACACCCGCTTCCAGAGCATGGAAGACGTGCACCTGTGGATGATCGAGCAGCACCTGGGCCGTCGCAGCGTGTCCGACTTCCAGCGCGGCGTGCTGGCGCTGCGCAAGCGCGACATCCTGGCCGCCCGCAAGCAGATCGAGCAGGCGCAGCTGCAGCGCGAGAGCGACGGCACCGCGGACATCACCGACGAAGGGGGCGAAGACAGCCCGCCGTGGGAGCCGGCCCCGAAGCTCAGCCGTGCTGAGCTGGCCCGCGAAGCCAAGCTGAGTACCAGCCAGGTCGGCATGATCGAGCGCATCCATGCCCAGGCTGCACCCGAAGTGGTGGAGGCGGTGAAGGCCGGCGTGATCTCGATCAGCGCCGCCGCGGCCGTGGCCGACCTGCCTGAAGAAGAACAGCGCGCCGCCGCCGCCGGTGGCAAGGACGAGCTGAAGCAGGCCGCCAAGCGCGTGCGCGAGTCCAAGCGCAAGCCGCGCGCGCCGAAGCCTGAACCGGCCGAGATGGATTTCGAGGAGGCGGATGAGGACGAGATCGCCAGCCGCGATGCCGAAGTGCTGTCCGCACTGGAACAGCTGGGCGAGGATGCACCGGCCCTGCGCCGTCGCGTGGTCGCCCTAACCCGCGAGAACGACACCCTGCGCGCGCAGCTGGCCGCGCTGCGCAAGCAGCTGGAAGCGCTTTAAAAAAACGCGAACCTCTCATGTAGAGCCGAGATCCTATGTTCGCGGTCAAGCCTGCTGGAAGCAGGCTTGACCCACTTTCAGCATGGCTGGGTCAAAGTCCCGACCGCTCTTGAAGACGCCCCAGGCGATCTTGGCCAGCTTCCTGGCCAGGATGTTAAA
>NZ_JCAFSQ010000013.1:0-118126 GCF_059369375.1 Stenotrophomonas sp. YJH_SMC_48-3
GCTGTGCGTTCGGGCGCTTGCGAAGCAGTGCTTCGCAAGCAAAGCGCCCTCACCCATGTAAGCTCGGTCGCCGCTTGCTCGTGTGCGCTGTCCTGCGCACACGGCAAGACCGGGGTTGGGCGTCCTGCCCAACCCGCCCGAAGCATGCCTCGGGCCCATGCGGCTCACGCCCCCGCAACCGGACCCACCCTGCCTTCGACAGTTTCCTGCGATCTGATGGTGGGTGCCGACCGTTGGTCGGCACTGATCGAATCCCGGCCAACGGTCGGGATCCACTTTCAACCAACCGATGGGGTCAGATCCGTTTTCCTGTGGAAAACGGATCTGACCCCAACCTTTCAAATGGCCGGCAACACGCTGGACGCCAGCGCTGACAACGGCGAGGATGGAGCCTGGTTCTTCTGGCTGGCCCTGCATGGCGCACCGCATCCTTGAACCCGGTGAGATCGAGACACTGGCCTCGCGCGATGTTCCGCGCATCATCCTGCCCGATGTCGCTTCCCTGTTCGCCGAGCGCGCGACGCGCCTGCGCAGCCTGGCCGCGCACAGTGCCATCGGCGGTTACCTGCAGCTGCTGGCGGCGTTGGCAGATGAACAGCAGGCACTGCTGGACGAACTGACACCACAGCAACGCGAAGCGCTGCAATCGCAGGCACGTGCGCAGCAGTCGAGTGCGGCGGCCGGTGCCGGCATGCCGTTGCGGCCGGCCAACACGCTTCACCTGGATGGACGCTGGCGCGACTGGCTGCGCACGCTGTGCCAGCACTGTGCCAACGAGGCCGGGCTGCCGGTGGAAACCCGCCAGGAGCTGCATCGCGTCGCCGCGGCCGACGATGCCTGGCTGGATGCGCAGGCCCATGCCGTGCTGGAGCGTGATGACGCGCCATCGGTGGATGCGGTCGCTGCACTGCTGGTGATGAACGCACTGCAGGTTTACTGGGCGGTGCTCGCAGCCAGCTTCCGCCCTATCGACCTGAAGCCGCTGGCTGATGCGCCAGGGCTGTGCCCGCTGTGCGGCACGTTGCCGGTGACCAGCGTGGTGCAGGCACGCCCACCCTATGCATCGTACCGTTACCTGTCGTGCTCGCTGTGCGCCTGCCAGTGGCACTACGTGCGCGTGCAGTGCAGCCAGTGTGGTGCCGCCGGCAAGGACATCGCCTATCGCGCCCTGGCCGATGTGGACGGCGACAGCGGCGAGGCGGTGCGCGAGAGCGCGGTACGCGCTGAGACCTGCGACCACTGCCACAGCTATCGCAAGATCCTGTATCTGGAGAAAGACCCGTCACTGGAGCCGGTGGCCGATGACCTCGGCACGCTGGCGCTGGATCTGCTGCTGGCCGAGGAAGGCTATGCGCGTGCCAGCCAGAATCCGCTGCTGTGGCAATCCGACGGCGATTGAGGCGATGACAGCCATGCCCCCCGCCCCGGCATCGGCCGCCGCCCTGCCCTCGCTGGACCGGGTGCTGCGCCTGCCTGCACTGGCGCCACTGATCGAAGGCCACGGTCGAAGCCGCATCACCCAGCTGCTGCGTTCGCACCTGCAGGTGCTGCGCGACCGTATCAGCGCCGGTCAGTTGTCGACCGCGCAGCTGCAGGAAGCGGTCGACGGCCCGGCGCTGGCGACGGCAGTCGAGGCCGCACTGGCAGCCGATGCACGGCTGGACCTGCAACCGATGTTCAACCTGACCGGCACCGTACTGCATACCAACCTGGGTCGCGCATTGCTGCCCGAGGCTGCGGTGCAGGCCGTCACCCGCGCGATGACCGCGCCGGTGGATCTGGAGTTCGACGTCATCCGTGGCCGTCGCGGCGACCGCGATGCGCGGGTGCAGGCATTGATCTGCGAACTGACCGGCGCCGAAGCCGCCACCGTGGTCAACAACAATGCGGCGGCGGTCCTGCTGCTGCTCAACAGCCTGGCCAACCGCCGCGAGGTGGCGGTGTCGCGCGGCGAACTGGTGGAGATCGGCGGTGCCTTCCGCATCCCCGATGTGATGCGCAGCGCGGGCGCGCGGCTGCTGGAAGTGGGTACCACCAACCGTACCCATCCGGCCGACTTCACCAACGCCATCGGCGCGCGCACAGCGCTGCTGATGGAGGTGCATGCCAGCAACTACGCGATCACCGGCTTCACTGCCAAGGTCGACACTGCGGCGATGGCTGCGATCGCGCACGAACATGGCCTGCCGCTGGTGGTGGACCTGGGCAGTGGCAGCCTGTGCGAGCTGGCGGCCTTCGGCCTGCCGCACGAGCCCACCGTGCAGGAAGCACTGGCGGCCGGCGCCGATCTGGTTTCTTTCAGCGGCGACAAGCTATTGGGTGGCCCGCAGGCCGGCATCATCGCCGGTCGCGCGGACCTGATTGCACGGATCAACCGGAACCCGCTGAAGCGGGCACTGCGCATGGACAAGATGGGCCTGGCCGCACTGGAAGCGGTGCTGGCCCTGTACCGCGAACCCGAGCTGCTGGCACAGCGGCTGCCGACACTACGCACGCTCTCGCGCACGCAGGAGCATATCGATGCGCAGGCCCAGCGCCTGCTGCAGCCGATGCGTGCCTCGCTGGCGGCGGACTACACCCTCGAGCCTGCTTCGATGCACAGCCAGATCGGCAGCGGCGCCCAGCCACAGGCGCAGCTGGCCAGCGCCGGACTGCGCATTACCAGCGCGCGCCGTGGCGGACTGGATCGCTTGGCCAGGCATCTGCGTCAGCTGCCGCGCCCGGTGCTGTGCCGCATTGCCGATGACGCGTTGTGGCTGGACCTGCGCTGCCTGGAACCCGCCGACGAAGCGGCCTTCCTGGCCCAATGGAGCATGCTGCAGGCATGATCGTCGGCACCGCCGGGCATATCGACCATGGCAAAACAAGCCTGGTACGCGCACTGACCGGCATCGAAACCGATCGCCTGCGGGAAGAGCGTACGCGCGGCATTTCGATCGAACTGGGCTACGCCTATGTCCCGGTGGAAAGCGGGGACGTCGAAGGTCCGGCCGCGACGCTGGGCTTCGTCGATGTGCCGGGCCATGAACGCTTCGTGCATACGATGGTGGCCGGCGCCACGGGTATCGACGTCGCCCTGCTGGTCATCGCTGCCGACGACGGCGTGATGCCACAGACCCGCGAGCATCTGGCCATCCTGCAACTGCTGGGCGTGAACCGCGGTGCGGTGGCGCTCACCAAGATCGACCGTGTGGATGCGGCGCGCCTGGCCCGGGTCGAGATCGAGGTCGCTGCCCTGCTGGCCGGCACGCCGCTGCAGGATTCCCCTGTGTTCACCTGCAACAGCACCGCACCCGACGATGCTGGCATCAACGCGCTGCGTACCCAGCTGCACGCGTGGGCGGCGGACGACGCCAGCACGCGCCAGGCCGAACTGCGCAGCGAGCTGTTCCGCATGCCGGTGGACCGCGTGTTCTCGCTGGCCGGCCACGGCACGCTGGTGACCGGCGCAGTGCACGGCGGCATCGCCGCGGTGGGTGAGCATCTGCAGCTGATGCCGGCCGCCACTGAAGCGCGCATACGCAGCATCCACGCGCAGAACCAGGCCAGTGACCACGCGATGGCCGGGCAGCGCTGCGCGCTGAACCTGGCGGCCATCGCCCGTGATGACATCCGTCGCGGTGACTGGATCGCCGACGCACGCGCACTGCTGGCCACCACCCGCGTTGATGTGCGGTTGCGGCTGTCCGCGTTGGCCGCACCGTTGCGCGACTGGGCACCGCTGCATATCCACTGGGGCACGATGCACCGGCAGGCCCATGTGGTGCTGCTGGAGGACCATGACCACGGTGATGGGCAGTTGGTGCAGCTGGTGTTCGATGCTCCGGTCTGTGCGATGTGTGGCGACCGCTTCATTGCCCGCGATTCAGCGGCCACCCACACGCTGGGCGGCGGCCTCGTGCTCGATCCGGACCCGCCACAGCGGCGCCGACGCAGTCCTGCACGGCTCGCATGGCTGGGAGCACTGGAGCAACTGGCCGCGGGTGCGGGAATCGGCCCACTGTTGCAGCAGGCGCCCTTCGGTGTTGCCATGGCCGCGCTGCAGCGCTACTGCCGGCGCGCCGCCGACCGGATCGTTCTTCCCGCAGGCGCACAGCGCGTCATCACCCGCGAAGACACGGTGGTCATCCTCGCCTCGCACTGGCAGGCATTGCGCGAGCAGGTAGTCGCCTCACTGCGTGGATGGCATGAGCGACGCCCGGACGAACCCGGTGTCGACAGCGGCCGCCTGCAGCGCAGCACCCTGCCCTCGCTTGCAGCGAGCCTCTGGAATGCCCTGCTGCAGGAGCTACTGGACGACGGCAGTGTGCAACGCGTGGGTGCCTGGTGGCGCCTGCCCGGCCATGACCATGCGCCACCGGAACGCGAGCGTCTGCTGCTGGAACGCGTGCTGCCGCAACTGCACGCCGGGGGCTTCGATCCACCGTGGGTGCGCACCCTGTCCGCGGAGATCGGAATGGCCGAAGACGAGGTCCGCGCCGTCCTGCGCCGCGCCGCCACACGTGGCGAACTGTTCCAGGTGGTACCGGACCTGTTCTATGCACCCGCACGCATTGCCGAACTCGCCGCGATCGTCGCGCAGCTGTCACGGGCCAGCGGCACGGTGGATGCGGCCACCTTCCGCGATGCCATCGGCCTGGGCCGCAAGCGCAGCATCCAGATCTTGGAGTTCTTCAATCGCGTTGGCTACACTCGACGCGTCGGTGACCAGCATCGGCCGCGTGGCGACCTGCAGTGGAACGCAGCCCGCGACTGAGCCCACCGCTACCGCCGTACTTTCGGAAGGCATGCGCATCCGGGCATGCGGCTGGGCTTCAAACCCAGTAGGGGGCGTCGATCGTTCCCTGGTAGGTTCGACTCCTGCTGTCTTCCGCCATTCGTGTTTCCGCTGGAGATGTCGGCATGGCCACGCACGTGCAGTCCCCCGCCCCGTCAACGGCCGATGCCCCGCAACGACTGACGTCTCTCGCGCATGGCGGTGGCTGCGGCTGCAAGATCGCGCCGGGCGTGCTGAGCGAACTGCTGCGCGGCGTTCCAGCACTTCCGGCACCGGCCGAACTGCTGGTTGGCCGCGAGACCAGCGACGACGCCGCGGTGTACCGCCTCGATGATCGCCAGGCGATTGTCGCCACCACCGATTTCTTCATGCCGATCGTCGACGATCCGTTCGATTTCGGCCGCATCGCCGCCACCAACGCGTTGTCGGACCTGTACGCGATGGGCGCCCGGCCATTGTTCGCACTGGCCATCGTCGGCATGCCGATCAACACGCTGCCGCAGGACACCATCCGCAGCATCCTGCAGGGCGGAGAACGCGCCTGCGCCGACGCCGGCATCGTGGTGGCCGGTGGTCACAGCATCGATTCGGTGGAACCGATCTATGGCCTTGCCGCGATCGGCGTGCTCGACCCGCAGCGACTCAAGCGCAATGCCGATGCCCGTGCCGGCGATGTGCTGGTGCTGGGCAAGCCGTTGGGCGTAGGCGTGTACTCGTCAGCACTGAAGAAGGAAGTGCTGGACGCCGACGGCTACCAGCAGATGATCGCGTCGACCACCCGCCTGAACACCGTGGGCGTGCCGCTGGCTGCGCTGGACGGCGTGCATGCGATGACGGACGTCACCGGCTTCGGCCTGCTCGGCCACCTGCTGGAAGTGTGCCGCGCCAGTGGCGTTGCCGCCGAGGTGGACAGTACACAGGTGCCGCTGCTGCCGCAGGCGCTGGAGCTGCTGCAGCGTGGCTGCGTGACCGGCGCCTCCCACCGCAACTGGGCTTCCTATGGCACCGAGGTGCGCTTCGCCGATGGGTTGCCGGCACACTGGCAGCCGCTGCTGACCGACCCGCAGACCAGCGGCGGCCTGCTGGTGTCCTGTGCCCCGGAAGCGGTGGACGCGGTGCTGGCCTGTTTCCACGACGCCGGGTTCGTCCAGGCGGCCGTGATCGGCCGCTTGAGCGCTGCAACACCGGGCGTCAGCGTGCGCTGATGCGCTGGAACGACAAGGGCGCCCGAAGGCGCCCTTGTCGTTTCGCTGGATGCAACATCATTCGATGTTCTGCACCTGCTCGCGGATCTGGTCGATCAGCACCTTCAGCTCCACCGCGGCATTGGACGTGCGGCTGTCCACCGACTTCGAGCCCAGCGTATTGGCTTCGCGGTTGAACTCCTGCAGCAGGAAGTCCAGGCGGCGGCCGACCGGCTCGCGCTGCTTGAGCACGCGGCGGATCTCGACGATGTGGCTGCCGAGCCGGTCCAGCTCTTCATCCACGTCCAGCTTCTGCAGCCACAGCACCAGCTCCTGTTCGGCACGACCAGGGTCGACCGGGTGCGGCAGGTCGGCCAGGCGTGCGGCCAGCTTGGCGCGCTGGCCGTCGCGAATGGCCGGAATCAGCGTGCGCACTTCGGTGGCGATGCGTTCGATGCCGTCCACACGCTCGCTGATGGCCGCAGCCAACTTGCCGCCTTCGCGCTCACGGGCCTCGACGAAGCCATCCAGCACCTGGTCCAGCAGCGCCAGCGCCTCGACCTGGAGAGCGGCGGCGTCGGTGGCCTCGCCACGGGTCACGCCCGGCAGCTGCAGCAGGTCGGTGAAGCTGACCTGCAGGTTGGGGAAATCGGAGGTCAGCCGGTGCGCAAGGCGACCCAGCTGGCCCAGCAGCGCCTCGTCCACCTGCAGGTTGGCCGCCGCTTCCGGCGCGCGCAGGCGCATCACCAGATCCAGCTTGCCACGGCTCAGGCGCGCGGCGATGCGCTCGCGCAGCTGCGGTTCCAGCGCCCGCAGCTCCTCGGGCAGGCGGGTGCCGACCTCCAGGAAGCGGTGGTTGACCGAGCGCAGCTCGCAGCCCAGCGTGCCCCACGGGGTGACCCGCTCGCCGCCGGCATAGGCGGTCATGCTTCGAATCATGGATTGTGTCCGGTGCGTGCAAAGGGGGAATGGTACCCTAGCGCCCTCACCAGAGCCCCCTTGCCCGCCCCATGAAGGCTGCGGGCGTGGCGGCGTACTCCCTCGCCATTACGGAACCCGCACCATGTCCGATTCCCGCCCCAGCGGCCGCCAGCCCGACCAGCTCCGCCCGGTCGTCATCCAACGCGGCTTCACCCGCCACGCCGAAGGTTCGGTGCTGGTGTGCTTCGGCGAAACCCGCGTGCTGTGCACCGCCAGCGTCGAGAACCGCGTGCCGGGCTTCCTGCGCGGCAAGGGCGAAGGCTGGGTCACCGCCGAGTACGGCATGCTGCCGCGCGCCACCCATACCCGCAGCGACCGCGAAGCGGCCCGTGGCAAGCAGGGCGGCCGCACCCTGGAGATCCAGCGCCTGATCGGCCGCAGCCTGCGTGCCTGCGTGGACCGCAATGCGCTGGGCGAACGCACCATCACCCTCGACTGCGACGTGCTGCAGGCCGACGGTGGCACCCGCACCGCCGCCATCACCGGCGCCTACGTGGCCCTGGTCGATGCGGTGAACGTGCTGATGAAGCGTGGCGACATCAAGCGCAACCCGGTCTTGGGCGCAGTGGCTGCCGTGTCGGTGGGCGTGTACCGCGGCACCCCGGTGCTGGACCTGGACTACGCCGAAGACAGCGACTGCGACACCGACATGAACGTGGTGATGAACGACGGTGGCGGCTTCATCGAGCTGCAGGGCACCGCCGAAGGCCACGCCTTCCGTCGCGATGAACTGGACGCGCTGCTGGGCCTGGCCGAGAAGGGCGTGGCCGAGCTGCTGGCCGCGCAGCAGGCGGCGCTGTCGGCATGAACCGCCGCATCGCCCTGACCACCCTGGTGGTGGCCGACTATGACGAAGCCATTGCCTGGTACACCGGCAAGCTCGGCTTCGCACTGTTGGAGGACATCGACCAGGGCCACAAGCGCTGGGTGGTGGTCGGCCCGACAGACGGCAGCGCCGCCGCCCTGCTGCTGGCCCGCGCCAGCGACGAGGAACAGCGCAGCCGCATCGGCAACCAGACCGGCGGCCGCGTCGGCTTCTTCCTCAACACCGACGACTTCCGCCGCGACCACGCGGCGATGGTCGCCGCCGGCGTCGAGTTCCTGGAAGCGCCGCGCGAAGAACCCTATGCAACGGTTGCGGTATTCCGCGATCTGTATGGCAACACCTGGGACCTGCTGGAGCCCCGTCAATGAAGAAACTGGTACTGGCCAGCCACAACGCCGGCAAGCTGGTGGAGATGCAGGAGATCCTTGCCGATCTGCCGCTGCAGATCACCTCGGCCGCCGAACTGGGCCTGGGCGATGTGGAAGAGACCGGCCTGACCTTCGTCGAGAACGCGCTGCTGAAGGCACGCGCGGCCTGCGAAGCGACCGGCCTGCCGGCGCTGGCCGATGATTCGGGCCTGATCGTCGATGCCCTCGGCGGTGCGCCGGGCCTGTACAGCGCACGCTATGCCGGCCACCCGACCAATGCTGCGGCCAACAATGCCAAGCTGCTGGACGCGATGGCCGACATTCCCGATGGTCAGCGCAGCGCCCGCTTCTATGCGGTGATCGTGCTGCTGCGCCACGCCACCGACCCGCAGCCGCTGATCTGCGAAGGCCGCTGGGAAGGCCAGATCATCCGCGAACTGCGCGGCACCAATGGTTTCGGCTACAACCCGGTATTCCTGGACACAACCCACGGCCTGACCGCCGCGGAAATGGAGCCGGCACTGAAGAACGCCATCAGCCACCGCGCCATTGCCCTGCAGCAGCTCAAGCAGCAACTGGCGACGCTGTACTGACGCCACCCGATCGACCCTGGGAAGCCGGCCAGCGGCCGGCACTACCGAAGAAGCCCATGCCGCACGCCCACGACCACTGCAACCACCTGCCCGGCGAAGCCTGCTCCGCCGACCACGACAACCCGCCGCAGCTGGTGCCGCCCCCGCTGTCGTTGTACGTGCACCTGCCGTGGTGCGTGCGCAAATGCCCGTACTGCGATTTCAATTCGCACCAGGCCAAGGGCGAGCTGCCGTTCGACGCTTATATCGATGCGCTGCTGCGCGACCTCGACCAGGACCTGCCGCTGGTCTGGGGCCGGGTGGTGCACAGCGTGTTCTTCGGTGGCGGCACGCCCAGCCTGTTCCCGCCGGAGGCGATCGACCGCTTCCTGCAGCAGGCCAGCGCGCGCCTGCGTTTTGCCCCCAACGCCGAAATCACCCTGGAAACCAACCCGGGCACCGCCGAGCATGGCCGCTTCGACCGCTACCGCGCGGCCGGCGTCAACCGCCTCAGCTTCGGCATCCAGAGTTTCGACGATGCGATGCTCAAGCGCCTGGGCCGCATCCACGACAGTGGCGAAGCCGAGCGCGCCGTAAAGATGGCGCAGGACGCGGGCTACGGCAACTTCAACATCGACCTGATGTATGCGCTGCCGGAACAGACCCTGGCCGGTGCCGAGGCCGACCTGGAACGCGCGTTCGCGCTGCAGCCGGCACACATCTCCCACTACCAGCTGACCCTGGAACCGAACACGGTGTTCTTCGCGCGGCCGCCGCAGGGCATTCCCGACGAAGACAACGCCTGGGACATGCAGGAACACTGCCAGGCATTGCTGGCACAGGCCGGTTTCGGCCAGTACGAGGTCAGCGCCTATGCGCGCCCCGGCCGGCAGAGCGCGCACAACCTGAACTACTGGCGCTTCGGCGACTACCTGGGCATCGGTGCCGGCGCGCACGGCAAGATCAGTTCCGGCGCCGAGCAGCATGTGCTGCGGCGTTGGAAGCTGAAGCACCCGCAGGCCTACCTGGACAGCGCCGGCACGCCCGCCTCGTTCGGCGGCGACGACGTGATCGCGCCGGAGCGCCTGCCGTTCGAATACATGCTCAACCTGCTGCGCCTGCACGAAGGTTTTGGCCTGCGCGATTTCGAGTCGCGCACGGGGCTGCCGCGCAGCGTGCTGGACGCTCCCCTGGCCGAGGCCGTGCAGCGCGGCTGGCTGGACATGACCGATGGCCATGTGCAGCCGACCGAGCTGGGCCGCCGATTCACCAACGATGTGGTGAGCCTGTTCCTGGAGGAGTGATCTTCGCTTGGCAGAGGGTAGTGCCGGCCACTGGCACTCCGGTAAAGACAGAGCTGCCGGCCAGCGGCCGGCAGTACCGCACATCAGGGCCATACCGGGCGGATGCGATTCCCGTTCAGCCTAAAGTAGCGCCGACTGCGGCCGACACGGTAGATTCACAAGATCGATCCGCGGGAATCCGGATACCGCCTGCCGATGTCAGCTGTCTTTTCCCTCACCTCCGCCGACAAAGCCCGGCTCGCCGCCAGCAACCTGCCACCGCGGGTGCGCGAGTTGTTGGGTGCGTTGATCGGCCTCTGCCGACAGACGCTGGCCGCGCCGCTGATCCTGACCGTCGAAGCGTTGGAGCAGACCCTGCTGCACGATGCCGATCGCGCACGCAATCCGCAGCAGCAGGCCGAGCTGATGGCCCAGCGTGGCCAGTTGCGCGCCTTTTCCGGTCATTTCGCTGACCGCATGCTTGATGCCGTGGCCGATGCGCTGATACGGCTGCGCGAACCCACGGCCCACTTCAGCCCCGGTTCCACGCCACCGCCGCTGCCCGGCATGCTCGGGCTGTCGCTGGTCGATGAACATGAAGTGGACCGCGACCTGCTGCTGACCGAGATGGTGCGGCGGGAGACGCTGCGTTCGACCAACACGCTCAACTTGCTGGGCCAACGCCTGGGCGTACTGGCGGCAGCACCGGCCTTCGAGGCCGACACCCTGCCGCTGGCACCGCAGGCACTGTGCGCCATGCTGCGCCGGATTGCCGAACAGGATTCGCTCACTGTCGACGTTCAGCTGGCGCTGTACCGCAGCTTCGAACGCCAGGTGCTGGAACGCCTGGGCGACATCCTCGACCGTGCCAATGCCCTGTTGGCCCAGCACGGCGTGCTGCCCGGCCTGGTCTACACCCCCTATCTGGCGCGTTCATCGAGCACCCGGCGGATCATCACCCAGTCGGTGGGCGGTGGTCGCGCCACGCAGCCGGCAAAGCGTGCCGCCGCGCCACTGACCGGCTGGAACGGATCGGCACCGGCCGGCTCCTGGTCGAGCCTGGTGCAGGACGCTTTCCAGGATGACAGCACAGCCGGCGCGGCCTCGCCGGGCCTGACCACCTCCACGGGCAGCGCGCTGCATGCGCTGCTGCAGCAGGCACGCCATGCCAGCGCAGCACCTGCGGATCGCGATGCAGTGCCGAGCGCGGCCGTGGATGCGGTTCTCGCACGCCTGCAGGCGCAGTCCAGCGCCGCCACCGGCGTAGCCGACCTGCAGGCGGCCGTGGTGGCGCAACTGCGCAGCGAGCATGGCACGCAGGCCCAGCTGGGCAGCCACGACCGCGACAGCCTCGATCTGCTGCACATGCTAATGCAGCAGGTGCAGCAGCAGCAGCGTCCGGACCCGGTGCCGGCCGCCCTGCTGGCGCGCCTGCAGGTACCGCTGGCACGTGCGGCAATGGCCGACCCCGGCTTCTTCGTGCGCGACGAGCACCCCGCGCGTGAACTGCTCAACCAGATTGCCGAAGTCGGCGCCCACTGGCTGGTCGACGATGATGTCGACCCGCAGTTGCTGCAGCGCATGGCGCAGAGCGTGCAGGGCCTGCTGGGCCAGGATGCGCGGGCGCCGCAGGCCTTTGCCGCCGCCAGTGAAGACGTGCAGCAGCACCAGCGTGCGGCGGCCCATCGTGCCGAACTGGCCGAGCGCCGCCATGTGGAAGCCGCCCGCGGCAAGGAGCGGCTGGAACTTGCCCGCCGCCAGGCCACCGCGCAGATCGACCAGTGCTGCGACGCGCAGTCGCCGCCGCGCTTCGTGCAGACCCTGCTGCGCCAGGCCTGGGCCGATGCACTGACCCTCACCCGCCTGCGCCATGGCGACGATTCACCGCAGTGGCAGGAACGGCTGCAACAGACCGAGCGCATCGCTGCCATTACCGCCCAGGCCATCAATGCCCCCGGCGGCACCGATACCGCGCTGGCAGCGGACGTGGAGGCGGCCCTGCTGCAGGTCGGCTACCACGCCGAGGAGGCCGCCGCCGTCGCGCGCAGGCTGGCCACGCCCGGTGGCGAGGATGAAAGCACCTCGCGTACCGAGCTCAGCGCACGCCTGAAGGCACGTGCGCGCCTGGGCGAGCACGCTGGTACACCCACCGGCACCTCGCCTGCAACGCCCCGCAGCAGTGCCGAAGAAGCCGCCTACCAGCAACTGTCCACGCTCCCGTTCGGCAGCTGGTTCGACATCGATACCGGTGATGGCACGCTGCGACGCCAGCGCCTGTCCTGGTACAGCCTGCTGACCGGCCACGCCCTGTTCGTCAATCCGCGCGGGCAGAAGATCGCCGATACCGACCTTGATACGCTGGCCCGGCAGATCAGTGCCGGCCGCGCGCAGCTGGTCACCGAAGACAAGGGCCGGCTGGTCGACCGTGCCTGGGAAGCCAGCCTCGGCACGCTGCGCGCACTGGCCACGGGCCGCGCACAGGAGACCCCCGCATGAAGGCCGTACCGCCGCAGGACACCCGCCGCGCGCCGCGCCGCCAGGTCTCGGACCTGGTGCCGGTCACCGACCAGATGCGCGAGTGCGTGGTCGGGCGCCTCGGCAATGTCTCCGAAACCGGCATGCTGATGCTGGCCAGCGTGCCGCTGCGCGAGGATGCGCTGTACCAGCTGCGCTTCCCGTTGCCACTGGGTGATGGCCGCCAGCAGGCCATCGACGTGGGCGTGCATCTGCTATGGAGCGAGCCCGCGCACGTACCCGGGCAGAGCTGGACCGGCTTCCGCTTCCTCACCCTGTCACGCGAGCATCGGCAGCTGCTGCGGCAGTGGGTGGGCGAGGACGGCGACGAGGGACCGGTTTCGACGGCCTGAGTGCCGGTTCCGGCACAGCGGTTTTTCGCGGTATGCGGCAGAATCTAGGACCGTTTTCCGTGTCGAGCCACCGCAATGATCCAGCAAGACCCCGGCGCCCTGTATTCCGACCACCTGGCCGTGCTGTGCCGACGTGCCGAACAGGCGCTGGCCCGCGGCGGCTTCGATCACCTGGTGGTGCCCAGCGGCACCCTGCACTACCAGGTGTTCGACGATCGCGACTACCCCTACGCGGTCAATCCGCAGTTCAAGGCCTGGCTGCCGCTGACCCGGGTGCCCAACAGCTGGATCGTGTTCACCCCCGGCAAGCGCCCGGCGGTGATCTTCCACCAGCCCTTCGACTACTGGCACGTGGTGCCGGATGCCCCCAGCGGCTGGTGGGTGGAGCACTTCGACATCCACATCATCCGCAAGCCCGAAGAGGCGCTGGCCCTGCTGCCGGCCGACCCGTCGCGCTGCGCGATCCTCGGCGAGCCGCAGAGCGCGCTGGGCAACTACGTGCCGAACAACCCGGCGCCGGTGGTGAACTATCTGGAATGGCACCGCGGCAGCAAGACGCCGTATGAGATCGCGCTGATGCGCCAGGCGCAGGTGCTGGGCGTGCGCGGCCACCGCGCCGCCGAGGCCGCGTTCCGCAATGGCGCCGACGAATTCAGCATCCACATGGCGTACTGCCAGGCCGTGGGCCAGGATGCCAACGAGCTGCCGTACGGCAACATCGTGGCGTTGAACGAACACGCCGCCGTGCTGCACTACACCGAGCTGGGTCGCAAGGCACCGCAACCGCTGCGCAGCTTCCTGATCGATGCCGGTGCCAGCGCGGACGGCTACGCCAGTGACATCACCCGCACCTACGCCGCCCAGGGCCACGACGAATTCGCCGCGATGATCGCCGCCGTCGACGCCGCCCAGCAGCAGATGTGCGCGGCGGTGCGCCCGGGCTTCGACTACAAGCAGCTGCACGTGGACGCGCATCTTTCGCTGATGGGCGTGCTGAAGGACTTCGGCGTGATCAAGGTCTCGCCGCAGACCGCGCTGGAGACCGGCGTCAGCGCCGCGTTCTTCCCGCACGGCATCGGCCACCTGATCGGCCTGCAGGTGCACGACGTGGCCGGCTTCGCGGCCAGCGACGAAGGCGGCCGCATCGAACGCCCGGCCGGCCACCCGTACCTGCGCCTGACCCGCGTGCTGGAACCGGGCATGGTGGTGACCATCGAACCGGGCCTGTACTTCATCGACATGCTGTTGAACGAAGTGAAGGACGCCGGCCATGGTGATGCGATCAACTGGGACCGTGTGGACTTCTTCCGTCCGTATGGCGGCATCCGCATCGAAGACGAAGTGCTGTGCACTGAGGGCGAGGCGGACAACCTGACGCGGCCGGCGTTTGCGGCGGCCAACGGCTGAGCCCCTCGTGGTTGGTCGCTTGGAGCAAAAGCCGCGCTTTGCCGGGCGGGGTGGGTTTGCAGGACACGCCGTAAACCCATCCATGGGGGCTCGATGGCGCCATCCATGGCGCCAACGGTCCTGCAAACCCACGCCGCCCGGCCTTTGACAGTTTCCTGCGCGCGTCCAACCACGGAAAAGAAAAGGAAAAGCAGAAGCGGGTCACTCGCTGCGCTCGCTCTGTGTCGACCAAGGTCGACACCTACCAACAGCCGCAATTGCCAGTAGATCCACGCCATGCGTGGATGATTCATTCGATATCTGACAGATGTGCCGACCAACGGTCGGCACCCACCAACAGCCCCGTGAACCTGTCGAAGGCGGGGTGCTGTGGGTTTGCGGGGTGTGAGCCGCATGGATGCGGCGACCAAGCCTACAAGGACGTACTTGCGGCGGCCCCGCAAACCCACAGTACCCCGCCATCCCACGGAATGCCTGCTGTTGCTGTTGAGGTTGCCGGCCAGCGGCCGGCACTACCGCGGGTGCAGGGCGGCAAGCCCTGCAGGACACCCCTACCCCGCCATCACCGCTTCGATCTCGTCGGCGCTGCGCGCCAGGCCTTCGGTCAGCACGCGATGGCCATCGTCGGTGATCAGCACGTCATCCTCGGTGCGGATACCGATACCGCGCCAGCGCGGCTCCACCGTCGTGTCATCCACGCCGATGTACAACCCAGGCTCGATGGTGAACGCCATGCCCGGCTCCAGCAGACGCGAGTCACCGGCCAAGCGGTAGTCGCCCACGTCGTGCACGTCCATGCCGATCCAGTGCCCGGTCTTGTGCCGGTAGAAGCGCTGGTACAGGCCCTCGGACAGGTTCTTTTCCAGCGTGCCCTTCAGCAGGCCCAGCCGCAGCAGGCCCTCGGTCAAGGTCTGCACTGCGGCCAGATGGCCGGCCTCGTAGGGCACGCCCGGCCTGGCCTGGGCCAGCGCCGCCGCCTGCGCCTCGCCGACCAGGTCGTGCAGCGCGCGCTGCTCGGCACTGAAGCGGCCGTTCACCGGGAAGGTGCGGGTGATGTCGCTGGCGTAGCCGCGGTACTCGGCACCGGCATCGATCAGCACCAACTCGCCATCGCGCGACCGCGCGTTGTTGTCGCGGTAATGCAGGATGCAAGCATTGCGGCCGGCGCCGACGATGCTGCAGTACGCGGGCACCGCATCGTTGGCGCGGAACACGCGTTCCAGCTCGGCCTGCAGTTCGTACTCGTGGATGCCGGCCCTGGCGGCCTTCATCGCCGCCAGATGCGCACGCACGCTGATCTGCGCGGCGTGGTGCATCAGTGCCACTTCGGCGCCGGACTTGAACAGACGCTGCTCGTGCAGCAGGTGGCCCAGCTCCAGGAACTCATGTGGCGGCTGCGCACCGTGGCGTACCTGCGAACGCACGCGGTTGACCCAGCCGATCAGCTTCAGGTCGAAGTCGGCGTCGCGGCCGAAGTGGTAATACACGCGCGAGCGCCCTTCCAGCAGGCCCGGCAGGATGTCGTCCAGATCGTCGATCGGGTAGGCATCGTCCATGCCGTACTGGGCCACCGCGCCTTCCTGGCCGGCGCGGCTGCCATCCCAGGCTTCGCGCTCGGCATCGCGCTCGCGGCAGAACAGGATGGCCTCGCCGTGGCGTCGGCCCGGAATCAGCACCAGCACCGCTTCCGGCTCCGGGAAGCCGCTCAGGTACTGGAAATCCGAGTCCTGCCGGAACGGGTAATGGGTATCGAGGCTGCGCACCTTTTCGGCTGCGGCTGGCAGCACCAGGATCGCGTCCTCGCCGGCCATGTCCATCAGCTGGCGGCGACGACGCTTGTATTCGCCGGCCGCAATGCCGGTGCGCTGCTTGATGTCCATCAGTTCAGGCGCTGGCGGTGGCGCGAGGCCAGCACCACGTCGCCGTGCAGCAGCAGCACCGCCACGCGGATGAATTCCTCGATCTCCGACAGCGCTTCGTCGTCATCATCGCCGCCGGCCTCGAAATCCTCGCTGGAGGCGCGTGCCAGGCTGGCCATGTCGGTCAGCGCTTCTTCACCCTCTTCGGACAGGGCCGGGCGACGGCCGCCGCTGCCCAGGCCGAAACCACCCAGGAAGGAACGGGTCCAGCTGAACATGGCATCGGCCTGTGCTGACACCTCGTCGGTGTCAGCCAGCAACAGCTCGAAGGCGAAGTCACGGTCTTCCAGCTGCTTGATGGTGGCCTGCAGCAGCTGCCCCAGCACGCTGTCGGCGGCCACCGGCGGCAGGTTGTCGTCGGCCAGCACGCGCGCCGGCCAGTCGTTGCCGGGGGCACCGCCGGCGGCCAGCCAGCCACACAGCGCACCATGCAGCTCGGCAGCGGTGGCGCCCAGGCCCAGCTCCTGGCTGGCGCGGGTAACGTCGTCGACGGAGGGAAGTTCGGTCATCGTGCGGCTCGTTCGGAAAGGAAACCCGGAGCGCGCACGCGCGCGCCCGTGAGACCCCGTAGTGTAGCAACCCGGCGGCATCCTCCCGGTAGCCCTCCGGCCTTGCTGCGACAGCGCTTGACCGCCCTTGCCCGGCTTGCCTATCGTGCCTGCATGGAACCCGCCGACCCCCTTGCCCAGCTGCAGGACTTCGCCGCCCGCGTGGAAGCGTTGCTTGAACGCAACCAGCGCCTGGCCGAGGAGAACCGCAGCCTGCGCCACCAGCAGGAACAGCTGGTGGCCGAGCGCTCGACGCTGCTGGCCAAGAACGAGCAGGCGCGCTCGCGGGTGGAAGCGATGATCAGCCGGCTCAAATCCCTGGAGCAGCACACATGAGCGCCGAACCGGTCAGCGTCCGCATCCTCGATCGTGAATACACCGTGGGCGTCGGCGCCGACGAACGCGACAGCCTGATGGCGGCTGCGCGCCTGCTCGATGCGCGCATGCGCGAGATCCGCGGCAGCAACCGCATGGCCGCCGTGGACCGTGTCGCCGTGCTGGCCGCGCTGAACCTGGCCCACGAACTGCAGCTGCTGCGCGACGAGAACGCCCGCCAGGCCGTGGCCCTGCAGCAGACGCTGGCGGACCTGAACCGGCGGCTGGACCGCGCCATCGACGGCGGCACCTGAAGACCGTGCACAACGCGTCTTCTCATATCTGAATTGGCACGTACTGTTGCCGACGAACGGCCTATCCAGATCCGGCGCGCTGGCTATAATGGCCACGCGTTCTCTGCGGTACTCGACGGCATGTGCAAACATTCGCCTTGTCCCTTAAGAACGACACCGGGAGCGCGACAGCGCCGGGAGTGCAGGTCCGCCTTGTAGCGGGAAGCCCGATGGTTCTCCAGCGTTCCCACTTGAGCCCCCGGGTTCAAGGTCGTTTCGCATGCATCGACATTGCGGAGAATGCAATATTCCAGCAAGGGCGGCGTCTTCGGGCGTCGCCCTTGTTCTTTCCGGCACAATGACGGCTGTTCCCCCGCCGCACGCTGCCATGACCGACCCGCGCCAGGCCCTGCGCCACGACCTGCGGCAACGCCGCCGTGAACTCTCCGCAGCTGCGCGCATCGCCGCCGCCGAATCGCTGGCCGATGCCCTGCTCGCCCTGCCGTTTGCCCCGCGCGAAGGCGCCGTGGCCGGCTACTGGGCGCTGGATGGCGAAATCGCCCTGCACCGCTGGCAGTTGCAGTTGCCCGAAGGACTGACCTATTGCCTGCCGGTGCTGGCCGGTGACGTGCTGCGCTTCGCGCCGTGGCGGCCGGGGCAGCCGCTGACCAGCAACCGTTACGGCATTCCCGAGCCGGACGTGGCGCTGGAAGACACCCTGGAACCAGCACAGATGGCGCTGGTGGTGGCCCCGCTGGTGGGTTTCGACACGCAGTGCCGGCGGCTGGGCATGGGGGGCGGCTGGTATGATCGCAGCTTCGCCTTCCGCCACGACCGGCCGGCGCCGCCCTGGCTGGTCGGTGCTGCGTTCGCGGTGCAGCAGGTCGAGTCCTTGCCGGTGGCGTCGTGGGACGTGCCCGTGGATGCGATCTGCACCGAAGACGGCACCCTGTTCCCCTCCGCTGCCCCCGTGAACGCATGACCGCCCGCAAGCGCTACTGGCTGATGAAGTCCGAACCGGACGCCTTCTCCATCGATGACCTGGCCAAGGTCAAGGTCGAACCTTGGAACGGGGTGCGCAATTACCAGGCGCGCAACTTCATGCGCGATGGCATGCAGGTGGGCGACGGCATCCTGTTCTACCACTCCAATACCAAGGTGCCGGGCATCGTCGGCCTGGCCACGGTGGCCAGCACGGCCTATCCGGACGACACCCAGTTCGATCCAAAATCCGACTACCACGACCCCAAGAGCACGCGCGAGAACCCGCGCTGGATGCTGGTGGACGTGGCCTTCGACCGCAAGCTCAAGCAGGTGATCGCGCTGGACGAGATCAAGCTGCACGCCGAAGAGCTCGGTGAAGGCTTCCCGCTGGTTGCCAAGGGCAACCGCCTGTCGGTGTTCCCGGTGACTGCTGCGCAGTGGAAGCTGCTGCTGTCGCTGGAAAAGAAATCCTGATTCCCTGCCTGAGAGTTCTCCCATGTCCGAAGCCAAGCGCCTGGCCGCCGAGAAAGCCATCGAGTACGTTGAAGACGGCATGATCGTCGGTGTCGGCACCGGTTCCACCGTGGCCTATTTCATCGATGCCCTGGCCCGCATCCAGCACCGCATCAAGGGCGCCGTGTCCAGCTCCGAGCAGAGCACCGCGCGCCTGAAGCAGCACGGCATCGAAGTGATCGAGCTGAACCACAGCGGCAACCTGTCGCTGTACGTGGACGGCGCCGATGAGTGCGATCCGAACAAGTGCCTGATCAAGGGCGGCGGCGCCGCACTGACCCGCGAGAAGATCATCGCCGAGGCCAGCGAGCGCTTCATCTGCATCGTCGACCCGAGCAAGCAGGTGCCGGTGCTCGGCAAATTCCCGCTGCCGGTGGAAGTGATCCCGATGGCGCGCAGCCTGGTCGCCCGCCAGATCCGCGACATGACCGGCGGCCAGCCGACCTGGCGCGAAGGCGTGGTGACCGACAATGGCAACCAGATCCTGGACATCCACAACCTGCAGATCACCGATCCGGAAAAGCTGGAGCGCGAGCTCAACCAACTGCCGGGCGTGGTCTGCGTGGGCCTGTTCGCGCGCCGCCGCGCCGATGTGGTGATCGTCGGCGGCGAGCCGCCGGTCGTGCTCTGACCCTTTCGAAGGATCCTGACGATGTCGCTGTTGCGTTCGCTGCTGATGCTCCCGCTGCTGGCCCTGGCTGGCTGCGCCACCGACGCGGCCCGCCACTGGGTCGAACTGGATGGCGCCCGCTACCAGGTCGAGCTGGCCACCAACGATGAAACCCGCGCGCGCGGGTTGATGTTCCGCGACCAGATGGCAGCCGACCACGGCATGCTGTTCATCCACGACCGCGAGGAAATGCAGGCGTACTGGATGAAGAACACCAGGATCGCGCTGGACATCCTGTACTTCGACAGCCAGCGCAGGCTGGTCAGCCAGCAGCGTGATGTGCCGCCGTGCTCGGCCGGCGACATGTGCCCGCCCTACCCCAGCGGTGGCCCGGCACGTTACGTGCTGGAGCTCAACGCCGGCCAGGCCGAGAAGCTGCAGTTGAAGGACGGTACGGAGCTGAAATTCGGCCCGGGCATCGAAAAGTAAGGTGCGGCCGGGCTGCGCCCGGCACGCGCAGTAGTGCCGGCCGCTGGCCGGCAACCCTGCAGGGGGCCAGATCCCATTCGCTCGCGAAAGGGATCTGACCCCGGATTTTTCACGCGACACCGCTTGAAACCGCCTGCGAATGACGCCAGTCTGTGGCCATGCAGGACCGGATCACACTCCCCGACTGGGATGCACTGGCCGACCTCGAAGACGAGGCGCTGCCACTGTTGCCGACCGCGCTGCTGATCGCGCGCGATGAATACCCCGATCTGCAGCCGTCGACCTACGACGCGTTGATCCAGAGCCACGTCGACCACCTCCGCTCGGAAGTGGAGAGCATCGACAACAGTCCATTGAAGATGGCGGCGATCAACCGCCACCTGTTCGACGAGCTGGGCTACAGCGGCGACCACGACAAGTACTACGATCCGCGCAACAGCTATCTCAACCAGGTGTTCGAGCGGCGCCTGGGCAACCCGATCTCGCTGGCGCTGGTGCAGATGGAAGTGTCGCGACGGCTGGGGATCCCGCTCGACGGCGTGTCCTTCCCCGGCCACTTCCTGGTGCGCCTGCCGGTGGACGACGGCGTGCTGGTGATGGACCCGTTCAATGGTGGTCGCCCGCTGGACGTGGACGAACTGCGCGAACGCGCCAAGTCACACCTGGGCGGGCAGATGCCCGACGACCAGGTGCTGGCGCAGATTCTCGACCCGGCGCCGGCGCGCGCGATCCTGATGCGCATGCTGCGCAACCTGCACGGCGTGTATGCCGAGGCCGGCGAATGGGATCGCGCCGCGCGCAGTGCCGACCGCCTGCTGAAGCTCGCCCCGGAGCAGGACGATGCGCTGCGTGACCGCGGCCTGGCCTATCTGCAGCTGGAATATCTGGCCGGTGCCCGCCATGACCTGGGGCAGTACCTGAAGCGCAATCCCGAGGCCAGCGATGCGCAGTGGCTGCGCGAGAAGCTGATCGACCTCGGCGGGCCGATGCCGCGGCTGCATTGAGGGCGTCGGTGTGTGGACCAACGGTCCACACCCACCGGATGGGCCGGGTGGCCCTCCAGTCAATCGACTTCGACCATCTCGAAATCGGCCTTGGTCACCCCGCAATCGGGGCAGGTCCAGGTCTCGGGAATGTCCTCCCAGCGCGTGCCCGGCGCGATGCCCTCTTCCGGCAGACCCTCCGCTTCGCTGTACAGGAAGCCGCAAACCACGCACATCCAGGTGCGCAAGGTGGTGGGGGTGGCATCGCTCATCGGATAATCACGGCTGGATTCACGGGCCGCCATTGTCCCATCGCGGCCCACGCACCGGTAGCCATCGATGACTTCTGCTTCCCCGGCGCCCCGCGGCGTCTACCTGATCACCCCGGACGAGCCCGATACCGCGCGCCTGCTGGCCCGTACCGCGCCGCTGCTGGCCGCTGGCGCCACCTGGCTGCAGTACCGCAACAAGACCGCCAGCGACGCACTCCGGCAGGAGCAGGCAATCGCGCTGCAGGCGCTGTGCGCGGAGCGCGGCGTGCCGCTGATCATCAACGACGACCCGGCGCTGGCCAAGGCCGTGGGCGCGGCCGGCGTGCACCTGGGCGGCACCGACGGTGACATCCCCAGCGCGCGCGCCCTGCTCGGCCCCGACGCCATCATCGGCGCCTCCTGCTACGACCAGTTGGCCAATGCCGAGAAGGCCGTGGCTGCCGGCGCCAGCTACGTGGCCTTCGGCGCGTTCTTCCCGACCACCACCAAGATCACCACCAGCCGCGCCCATACCGACCTGCTGCGGCAAAGCGCCGCACTGGGCGTGCCGCGGGTGGCGATCGGCGGGCTGACGCCGGACAATGTCGGTCCCATCATCGACGCCGGCGCCGACCTGGTGGCCGTGGTCAGCGGCATTTACGCCGCGCAGGACCCGGTCGCGACCCAGCGCGCCTACCTCGCCCAGTTCGCGTAACGCCCAGGAAAGCCCCATGAACCACGACCAGTCCCACGCCCTGTTCTCCCGCGCCCAGCAGTTGCTGCCGGGCGGCGTCAATTCGCCGGTGCGCGCGTTCAAGTCGGTCGGCGGCGAGCCGTTCTTCGTCGAACGCGCCGACGGCGCCTACCTGTACGACGTCGACGGCAACCGCTACATCGACTACGTCGGTTCCTGGGGCCCGATGATCGTCGGCCACAACCACCCGGCCGTGCGCCAGGCGGTGAAGAAGGCGATCGACAACGGCCTGTCCTTCGGTGCGCCGTGCGCGGCCGAAGTGACCATGGCCGAAACCATCACCCGCTTGGTGCCATCGTGCGAGATGGTGCGCATGGTCAACTCCGGCACCGAGGCCACGCTGTCGGCGATCCGCCTGGCGCGTGGCGCCACCGGCCGCAACCGCATCGTCAAGTTCGAAGGCTGCTACCACGGCCACGGCGACTCGTTCCTGGTCAAGGCCGGCAGCGGCATGCTGACCTTGGGCGTGCCGACCTCGCCGGGCGTCCCGGCCGGCCTGAGCGAGCTGACCCTGACCCTGCCCTACAACGATTTCGAAGCCGCCACCGCGCTGTTCGAACAGCAGGGTGACGACATCGCCGGCCTGATCATCGAACCGGTGGTCGGCAACGCCAACTGCATCCCGCCGCGCGAGGGGTACCTGCAGCACCTGCGCGAACTGTGCACGAAGCATGGCGCGCTGCTGATCTTCGATGAAGTGATGACCGGCTTCCGCGTCGCCCTCGGCGGTGCGCAGGCGCACTACGGCATCACCCCGGACCTGACCACCTTCGGCAAGATCATCGGCGGCGGCATGCCGGTGGGCGCCTACGGCGGTCGTCGCGAGCTGATGCAGCAGATCGCCCCGGCCGGCCCGATCTACCAGGCCGGTACGCTGAGCGGCAATCCGGTGGCAATGGCCGCTGGCCTGGCGATGCTGGAGCTGATCCAGCAGCCGGGTTTCCACGCCGACCTGGCCGAGCGCACCGCACGCCTGTGTGCGGGTCTGGAAGCGGCCGCCGCCGACGCAGGTGTGGCCGTGACCACCACCTGCGTGGGTGCGATGTTCGGGCTGTTCTTCACCAGCGAGAAGGTGGAGACCTATGCGCAGGCCACCGCCTGTGACATCCCGGCGTTCAACCGCTTCTTCCACGCGATGCTGGAGCAGGGCGTGTTCCTGGCCCCGTCGGCGTACGAGGCCGGCTTCCTGTCCAGCGCCCACGACGATGCCGTGATCGAGGCGACGCTGGCCGCAGCACGCGTGGCGTTCAAGGCCGCCAAGGGCTGATCGCAAAAAAGGGGACGGAGGGGATTAAGTCGTTTGTGCACAAACGACTTAATCCCCTCCGTCCCCTTTTTTCAACCGAAGACGAATTTGCCCCTCATCATCGCGAAGTGGCCGGGGAACGAGCAGAAGAAGGTGTAGTCACCGCCCTTCTGCAGGCCCTGGGTAGAGAAACGCACGCGTGTGGTTTCGCCACCGCCGATCACCTTGGTGTGCGCCAGCACGCGCTTGTCGGCCTTCGGCAGGTAGCTGTCAGCCAGCGTCATGCGCATGCCCGCCATCGCCACCGGCTGGTAATCGGCAGTGCGGGTCAGCACCCAGTTGTGGCCCATCGCGGTAGCGGCCAGCTTGCCGGTGTGGCGCAGGGTCAGGTCCACGGCGGTGCAGTCGGCGGCGACCTTGATCTCGCGGCTGCTGAAGCTCATCTGGTCGGTGCTGTCGATGCTCACCGCACACACCCGCGCCATCGCCGACGGCGCCAGCATCAGCGCGCCCAGTCCCACTGCCACCACCCAAGCCTTCATCGTTGCATCTCCTGCGGATTCGAGCGCCATTCTAGGCAGGCCTATGCCCGCCCGGCTGCGACCGTCTGTCGCATGGCAGCTCCAGGGTTTCCCGCGCACTCATCGCAATGGCATGCTCGGCCGATGCGGATCGATCTGTTGCTGCTGGATGTGGATGGCGTGCTGGTGCAGTACCAGCGCGCGCAGCGCGTGCTGCACCTGGCCCAAGCACTGCAGGTTCCGACGCAGGCCGTGCAGGCCGCGTTGTATGACAGCGGCCTGGAAGCGGCACATGACAATGGCACGCTGGATGGCCCGGCCTATCTGGCGCAGCTGGGAGAGCTTCTGGGCACGACTGTCGAAGTGGCTGCATGGACCGCGGCGCGGCGGGCCGCCAGCCATCCGCAGGCTGCCGTGCTGCAGCGGCTGCAGGCCCTGCAGCTGCCGATGGCGGTGCTGACCAACAACGGCGCGCTGATGCAGCAGGCCTTGCCCGCCCTGCTGCCGGAACTTTACCCGGCCCTGCGGGAGCGCGTGTTCTGCAGCGCCGGTTTCGGCCTGCGCAAACCCGCACCGGAAGTCTTCCTGCGCACGCTTGAGGTACTCGGCGTGGCGCCTTCGCACACGCTGTTCATTGATGACCTGTTCGCCAATGTGCGCGGCGCACGCGCTGCCGGCCTGCACGCGGAAACCGTGCGCGATGGCCGGGGATTGGGCAAGGTGTTGAAGCGCTATCGGATCGCATGACGCGCTGTAGAGCCGAGCCCATGCTCGGCTCCTGTTGCCTGACATCGCGATGAGCCGAGCGTAGGCTCGGCTCTACAGATGCCTCTGCAGGCTTCAGCGCGCGGCGATGAACGCAGCAATCGCTGCGCGCAGGCGCTTCAGGCCTTCGGCCACTTCTTCGTCGGTGATGTTCAACGACGGCACGAAGCGCAGCACGTCCGGGCCGGCCTGCAGGGTCAGCAGGCCCTGCTCGGCGGCATGGTCGAGGATCGCCCCGGCCTGGCCGGCGAAGTCCTCGCCCAGCACCGCGCCCAGCATCAGGCCGCGGCCACGCACGTCGCTGAACACGCCGAATTCTTCGTTGATGCGCGCAAAACCATCGCGCAGCGCCTTCGACTGGCGGCTGACATTGGCGGCGATCTCCGCCGAGGCCAGCTTGCGCAGCGCAACGCGTGCGACCGCAGCGGCCAGAGGGTTGCCACCGAAGGTGGTGCCGTGCGCACCGAACTGCATGGTTTCGGCCACCTTCGGGCCGGCCAGCATCGCACCGATCGGGAAGCCGCCACCGAGTGCCTTGGCCAGGGTGACCATGTCCGGCACCACCTCGTCCTGCCAGTGCGCGAACAGCGTGCCGGTGCGGCCCATGCCGGCCTGGATCTCGTCCAGCACCAGCAGTGCGTTGTGCTGGTCGCACAGTTCGCGCACGCGCTTGAGGAAGCCGGACTTGGCCGGCATCACACCGCCCTCGCCCTGGATCGGCTCCAGCATCACCGCCGCCACGTCACCGGCGGCCATCGCGGTTTCCAGCTGCACCTCATCGTTGAAATCGATGTAGCGGAAGCCACCGGGCAGCGGCTCGTAGCCTTCCTGGTACTTCGGCTGGGCAGTAGCGGTCACCGCGCCAAGGGTGCGACCGTGGAAGCTGCCGCGGAAGGTGATGATCACCCGCTTGTCGGCCGGGCGCCCCTGGCTGGAGGCCCACTTGCGGACCATCTTGATCGCCACTTCGTTGGCTTCGGCGCCGGAATTGCACAGGAACACGCGCTCGGCGAAGCGGCTGGCCTTGACCAGCTCCTCGGCCAGGTGCAACGGCGGCGCGCTGTAGAACACGTTGCTGGTGTGCCAGAGCTTGCCGGCCTGCTCGACCAGCGCGGCCACCAGGTCCGGATCGTTGTGGCCGAGGCCACACACGGCGATGCCGGCGGCCAGATCGATGAACTCACGGCCCTGGCTGTCCCACACACGGGCGCCCTGGCCGCGCTCCAGTACCACCTGGCGGGGCTTGTAGACCGGCAGGTAGTAGTGTGAAAGGGAAATCAGCGGATCGGTCGCGGCGGTCATGGCAGTCGGCAGGGTTCAGGAATGCCCATTCTCGCGCCGGAACCCCTGCGGCACAATGCGCCCATGCGACCGTTTTCCGCCCCCCAGCTCAACCCCGCCACCGAGACCGGCTGGCGCCGTCGGTGGTTCGACATCATCTACCGCCATGACACCCGCCCTTCGCGCAATTTCGACCTGATCCTGGTGGTGGCGATCGTCGCCAGCATCCTGGTGGTGATGATCGACAGCGTGCAGCACCTGCATGCCGAATGGTCCACCGGCCTGTACATCCTGGAATGGGGCTTCACGATCATCTTCACCGCCGAGTACCTGCTGCGCCTGGCGGTTGTCAGGCGCCCGCTGCGTTACGCGGTGAGCATCTGGGGCATCATCGACCTGCTGTCGATCCTGCCCGCCTACCTGTCGATGTTCATCCCGGGTGCGCAGAGCCTGCTGGTGGTGCGCGCGCTGCGCATCCTGCGGGTGTTCCGCATCCTCAAGCTGACCCGCTACATCGAGGAAAGCGGCGTCCTGATGACGTCACTGTGGCGCAGCCGGCGCAAGGTGCTGGTGTTCCTGTTCACGGTGATCACCATCACCATCATCGCCGGTGCGCTGATGTACGTGATCGAGGGCCCCGAACACGGCTTCACCAACATCCCGGCCAGCATGTACTGGGCGGTGGTGACCATGGCCACGGTCGGCTTCGGCGATATCGTGCCGCAGACCGTGCTCGGCCGCTTCGTCACCTCGGTGCTGATCCTGATCGGCTACAGCATCATCGCCGTGCCCACCGGCATCTACACCGCCGAACTGGCCAGCACCATGCGCGAGGCCGAACTGGCCGCGCGCCGTGATGCCCGCGGCTGCCCGCATTGCGGGCTGGAGGGGCATGAACCGGATGCGCGGCACTGCCGCAAGTGCGGCGGTGAACTGCCGGACGCATTCAGCCATTGAGGCACATGCCGGCCAGCGGCCGGCACTGCCAACCCCGCAGGGTGCGCGCCGGGCATGGCCCGGTGCCGCCGTGGACGGGTCCACGCCCTGTGTGGATCGCCCTCAGCGCATGCGGTTGCTGGTGGTCACTAGGTCGTTGTAGGCGTCCAGGATCGTCGACTGTGCCCCTTCAGGATCGGTGGTGAGCCAGCTGCCCGACGCCTTGCGCTCGGCGGCCAACGCATCGGCGGTGATCGGCTTGCCCTGCTCCAGACGCTCGACACCGCGACCAGCGGTACGCACCAGCTTGTCGGCCGAACGCTGCACATGGCCCCACATCGGGTCGTCCTTGCCGACACCACTGTTCTGGATTTCCGTCACCAGCGCCTGATAGTCGGCCAGCTGGCCGCGCAACGCCGCAACATCCGGCGCGTCGCTCTGGAACGCCATCGCCAGCTGCTTGCCATCGCCGACAAGGCGCAGGTGGTAATAGGCCAGCGAGCGGCCTTCGCTTTCCTCGATCTGCTTCAGCTGGGCGGCGCGGCGATCGTTCTCGTTCTTTTCCAGCGCCGCATCCATTGCTTCGCTGGCCTTGAAGAAATCAGCATAGGCCTGCATCAGCGGGGCATGCTGGCTGCGCATCCCTTTCGCCACCATCGCGACGATAGTCCTCGCGGGTGAAGTACCCATCGGCACGCTCGATCAGGGTGTTCAGTGCCTGGAATGCCTGCTGGTACTGTCGCGCGGGTGCATCCAGCGGCGTGGCAGGGGTCTTTGCCAGCGCATCGGTCAGCGGCTGGCCGCAGTACTCGACGCGGTGCGACAACAGCTTGCCCGGTGAGCGCGGCTGCGCTTCCTTGCCGGTCGGCCCCGCCTTGGGGTCCTTCATCCAGCCCGTGTAAGTCTGGAAGCCTTCGTGGATGGGCTGTTCGACGCCGTTGTAGCACTCGATGTAGGCGTTCACCTTCTCCAGCCCGGGGTCGGCGACCGCCAGCCCCGCCGGGCTGTTGCAGCCGGCCAGCGCGCCGAGCAGGAGAACGGGAATCAGGCGTGTGGATGCGTTCAAATCAGTTCCTTGCACCAGTGAAAACTGCAGCCATCGTCCTGCATGGCGCGAGCGCGCGCTCCAGCACCTCGGGAAGGTGCTGGCATTCGGGGCTGCGGGGCGTGTCATGTCGCGATCAACCTGCTCGATCGCGACAAAAATAGCGCGTTGAGCTTCCCGCCTACTGGCGGTTGCTCTGGAAAACCAGCGAGTTGTATTCCTGCATCAGCTTGCTGGCAGAGCCGCTCGGCGCCATTGAGGGCGAATCCAGCATGCGCCGTTCGAAATCGGTATAGGGCGTGTTCTCGCTGACGCGCTTCAGCCGCTCCTTGCCTTCGCGCCGGAAGTTCTCGGCCTCACGCTCGAAGCTGTTCCAGTCCAGCTTGCCCGGCTCCTGATCAGCCACCTTCGCATGCGCTTCGTCGGAAATGCGGTTGAACGCATCCAGACGCTCGCGCGCCTTGGCCTGGTCGAAATCGTCCTCGCTCATCAGATCCATGATGGCCTTGGCTTCCAGCATCATCGCCAGACGGTAGTACTCGCGCGTGCGCCCCTCGGCCTGTTCCAGCGCCTTGAGCTGCTCGCGCTGGGCGGCGTCGTTCTGGCGCTCCAGCTCGGCGTTGAACGTTGCGCTGGCAGCCACGAACTCCTTGAAGGCGGCCATCAAGGGCGCATGCAGCTGCTTGCCCTTGGCGAACCGGTCATCTTCGTAGTCCTGGCGATCGTAGTAGTCGTGCGCCTCCTTGCTGATCGGCACCAGTGCCTTCAGCGCCTGCTGGTAATGGCCAGCAGCGGCATCGAGCTCGGCCAGCGCCGGCTTGGCAGCCATCGCCTCGGTCACGGGGCCATCGCACTGCTTCATGTCGTAGTCGCTGATCTCGAACGGACCGTACACCTGGGTCTCGCGCCCGGTCGGGCCGGCCTCGACGTCCTTGATCCAGCGCGTATAGGACTCGATGCTGCCGTGGGTCTTCGAATCAAGCGTGTTGAAGCAGCCGATGTAGGCGTTGAGCTTGGCGGTCAACTGCTGCTGTGTGTCCGACGGCGCCGCGCTGGCGTCGGGCGTGCTGGAAGGGCCGGCGTCGCCAGCGGTTGCAGGCGCCTTGCTGCCGCAGGCAGCCAGGACAATCGACAGCGAAGCGGCCAGCGCCGCGACGGAAAGAGTGCGTGACATGGGTTCACGTCCTTGTTGAAAACGATTACAGCCGCGCATTCTAGCGCAGCGGGCCGAAGGTCGCAGCCCTCGGCCTCTGCCGGCGACGCGCGATCAGTCCAGGAACAGATCCGGCAACAACGGACGCGATGGATCCACCGCATAGCTGGACAGATCGGTGATACCCGCCTGCGCCAGCACGTCATCGTCGATCAGGAACTGGCCGTGGAAACCCGCCGCCTCGCGCACCAGCACCGCGTGCGCAGCATCGGCCATGATCTGCGGCGTGCGGCAGCCAGCCGCATCCACGCCCGGAATCATGTTGATCGCATCGGTGGCGATGACGGTGCGCGGCCACAGCGCATTCACCGCCACGCCCTGCGGGCCGAATTCCGCAGCCAGGCCCAGGGTGACGAAGCTCATGCCCATCTTCGCCAGCGTGTAGCCGGTATGTGCGCCCCACCACTTCGGCTCCAGGCTCGGCGGCGGCGCCAGGGTCAGGATGTGCGGGTTCGGCGCCTGCAGCAGGTACGGCAGGCAGGCCTGCGCGCACAGGAAGCTGCCGCGCGAATTGACCTGCTGCATCAGGTCGAAACGCTTCATCGGCGTATCCAGCGTGCCGCGCAACCAGATCGCGCTGGCGTTGTTGATCAGGATGTCGATGCCACCGAAGGTGTCGACCGTGGCCGCCACCGCCGCCTGCACCTGCTCTTCCTCCCGGATGTCGCACTTCAGCGCCAGGCCCTGCCCGCCTGCAGCCGTCACCGCTTCGGCGGCGGTGTGGATGGTGCCCGGCAGCTTCGGATTCGGCACCGACGACTTGGCCGCGATCGCCACGTTGGCCCCGTCGCGCGCGGCGCGCAGTGCGATGGCCAGGCCGATGCCACGCGAGGCACCGGTGATGAAAAGCGTTTTGCCCTGCAGACTGCCCACGTTCCGCACTCCAGCGTATGCAATGAGCCGCTAGTATGCCGCGCCGACGCGGAGTTCACCCGCCCTTGACGATACTCGGGCCTCCAGACAACGCACGAGGTACACGCCATGCGCCGTTCCCGCCTGTTGCTGCCTGCCTTGGGGCTTGCCCTGCTGACTGCCTGCCAGGGCCGTTCGCCGGAACCCGGCAAGGAGCCACCCGCCGGCGACGCGCCCAGCGCGGAGAAGGCCGCCGCCGACGGCAAGATGCGCTGGAGCGAGGCCGTGGTCTGGGATGGCGATCTGAACGCCTGCCGCCAAGGCGAGAACGCGGCCACCCGGGATTGCCTTCGCGACGCGATGCGCGCCGGTGGCGCCAGTGCCGAGGCCATCACCGCCGCCGAGCAGTTGTCCACCGGCGGTGAGTTGGCCTATGTGACCGCGTGGCACGAGAACGAAGGACTGGGCATTGCCACGGTCGAGTATCCGTTCCGCGCCAACACCAATGAAGGTACCCGCCTGGTCGATGCCAGCGGCAAGCGCATCGATGTGGATGCCGTGCAGTTGGACAACACCTTGCGTGCCGACCCCACTGTGCAGGAACTGCTGAAGGCCAACCCGCAAGCCACGCCGTTCGCACCGGCGCAGTCGGCCGGCGCCTCGCCGTTGGAGAATGGTGGCATCCGCCTGCTGTACCGCACACCGCTGCGCGACTGCCACGCCTGCCCGGATGTCGGGCAGTTGCAGATCGCCTACGACTTCGACGCCAAGCGCAACTTCATCGGCCAGCAGGTCGTGCCGGCGACGCCGTAAGGCCACCGGCCTCTGTAGAGCCGAGCCCTGCTCGGCTCATTGAATGCAGCCGAGCATGGCTCGGCTCTACAATACGGTTCTGCCCGGCGCATCCACGCAAGGCGCGGATCTACCGGTACAACTGCACCTGCTTTTTCAACAGATGCGGCACGATCAACCGGTGCACCGGCGCAACCGGCAGCATGTACGTGCGCCCGAAGGCGTTATGCGTATGCACCACGGTCGCCACTTCCAGCACGTCGCCCTGCCACTGCAGCGCCAGCTGTACGCGAAGATGGCGGTCGTTGTCTTCCAGCACGATGGCATCGTCATCCATCGACTGCAGGGTGAAGATGCCCAGCCGCTGGCCCGGTTGAGGATCTTCGACAACCTGCACCGCACGCAACGAACCCAGATGCTTCATGCCCAGCAGGCGCATGCCGTGGTTGCGCAGCGCCATCAGCCCATCGAACCAGCCGGGAATGGTCGCGGCCATGTCGCGGTAGGCCTGCAGGGCCGAGCGCCCATCGCGACGGGTGGTGGCCTGACAGGCGTGCACGAAGTCGGCACCAGGCAACTGCGCACGCAACACATTGCCCGCGCTCGGCGGGCCGGTCACTATCCGCGAAGCCTTCACGGCTTTGGCCCCTGCCCTTCGTTGTCTTCCCAATGCAGGATGCGGCGGGTGACGAAGCGGTAGACCGGCTTGCCGGTAGCAAACCACAGTTCGCGCACCCACGAGGTGCGCTTGAGCAACCGCTTCTCCACCGGCGTAAGCGATTCACGGCAGTACATGCGCTTGTGCTTGAGCAGGTGGCGCAGGTCCTCGCGCGCCAGCAGCCGCATCCAGCGCGAGCGCGGGTTGCCGATCACCGCCAGCTGGAAGTCGATCAGCGCCGGCCGTCCATCTTCAGTGACCAGCCAGTTGGCCTCCTTGGCCAGATCGTTGTGGGCCACGCCGTTGCGATGCAGCTGCTGCAGCAGCCGGCGCGCGGCGCGGAACCAGGCCAGGTCGCCGCGCGGTGGGCGCTGGTACATGGCGTCGCCGGCCATGAAGCTGCGATCCAGGTGATGGCCATTCCAGGCCAGCAGCTGCGGCACATCGGCCATGCCGTGAATGTGCTGCAGCGCGCGGGCCTCGCGGCCGGCCAGCCACCATGCAGGCAGCCGCAACCACAGCGGCGTGGCGCCAAGATCACGGCGCACAAAGGGACCATCGGGCCCTTTCACAAGGAGGATCCGGCCGAAGCTGTCGGCCTTCAAAGCATGCGGTTGAGCGTCGGGCGTATGCGGCATGGGCCCATTCTAGGCGATGGCACTGGTTGCAAACGGTCACCAAGCGGCTGGGAACCAGTCACCTTCACGCCCCTATAATCGGGCAATGGACTCTTCATGGATCGACGCCACGCTCGCGTGGATTGCCGCTCACCCCGTGCTGGCGGGCGCCGTTATCTTCCTCATCGCCTTCTGCGATGCGGTCATCATTCTTGGCGCCATCGTGCCGGCGCTGCCACTGCTGTTCGCGGTGGGCGTGTTCATCGGCCTGGGCCAGATCTCCGGGCCGTACGCGGTGGCGGCTGCGGCATTGGGTGCGTTTGCCGGCGATGGCATCAGTTACTGGATCGGCCGCCGCTGGGGCGACCGCCTGCGCGGCGTGTGGCCGTTCAGCCGTTACCCGCAGCTGCTCGACCGCGGCGAAAACCTGTTCCGCCGCAATGCCTTCAAGAGCATCCTGGTGGCACGCTACGTCGGCGCGATCCGGCCATTCGTGCCCGCCATCGCGGGCATGATGAAGATGCCAGCCAGCCGCTATGTACAGGCCAGTGGTATCGCCAGCATTTCATGGGCGGTGCTGTTCCTGGCCCCCGGCTGGATTCTTGGCGAGGCCTATGACGCGGTGGCAGCGGTGGCCGGTCGGCTGGTGGTGGTGGTCGGCCTGCTGGCGGTGATCCTCGGCCTGGTCTGGGCCATCGTGCTGTACGGCTACCGCTGGTCGGCCGCGCGCATGGACAACTGGTTGGCACGCCTGTTGGACTGGTCCAACCGCCACCCCACGCTGGGCCGCTATACCGTCGGCGTGCTTGATCCCAAGCGCCGTGAATCGGTGCCGCTGGCGATGCTGGCGTTGATGCTGCTGGTACTGGGCTGGGGCTGGTTCGCATTGTTGACCGTGGTGGTCGCGCACGGCGAGCCGCTGGCGATCGACCTGCTGGTGCACCAGGCCATGCTGGCGCTGCGCAACCCGCTGGCCGATTACCCGATGGCCGCGCTGGCGTCGCTGGGCGCCTGGCAGGTACTACTGCCGGCCACCGCTGCAGCGATGGGCTACCTGATCTGGCGCCGGCGCTGGATGGCGGCCGCCCACTGGCTGGCCGCGCTGGCGTTCGGCCTGGCGCTGACCATGCTGCTCGGCGCTACCGTCGATGTGGTGCGCCCGGTCGACGCCAGCAGCGGCTTCGGCTTCCCGTCGGTGTCGGTGACGATGGCCACCATCACCTTCGGCTTCTTCGCGGTGCTGATCGCCCGCGAGATGCCCGGCCGTACCCGCGTCTGGCCGTACCTGGTGTCGGGCATCGTGGTCAGCCTGATCGGCTTCTCGCGCCTGTACCTGGGTGCGCATTGGCTGAGCGACGTGATCGGCGGCATGCTGTTCGGCACGTTCTGGCTGCTGGTGCTGGGCATCGCCTACCGCCGCCGCTTCAACCGCTCGTTCTGGGTGAAACCGGTGGCCTGGCTGTTCTATGGCGTCTTCGCCGTCGCCGCGATGTGGTACGCACCGCGCAACATCCCGGTGAAGCTGGAACGCTTCGAGCCGACCCTGCCGGCCCCGCAGGCAATGGACACGCAGGCCTGGTGGCAGCACGACTGGGCCACGCTGCCGGCGCGCCGCAACGAGTTCGACGACGACCAGCGCTGGCCGCTGGACGTGCAGGTGGCCGGTCCGTTGGCACCGCTGCAGGCGCAACTGGAAGCGCGCGGCTGGAAGCGACAGGAGCAGGCCGGCTGGCAGCAGGCGCTGCTGATGCTGGACAAGAACACCGGCGCCGATGACCTGCCGGTGCTGCCGGCGACGCTGGACACCCGCGTGGAAGCGCTGTTGATGGTGCGCCAGGGTGCACATCGCGATGAGCGCTACGTACTGCGCCTGTGGCCAGCCCCTGCACAGTTGCAGCCGGGCAATACGCCACTGTGGCTGGGCAGTGCGCAGACCCTGCGCTACCAGCGCCATTTCGAATGGATCGGCATGTGGCATCCACTGCGCGGCGTCGACCCGGCATTGAACGCGGTGAAGGACGCCGTGCAGGACCTGCCGCAGCGCGAGGATGTGCACAGCGAAACCGGGTTGCCGGTGCTGCGGTTGAAGACCACCACGCCCTGACCGGCACCGGCACGCAGCCACCCACTGTAGAGCCGAGCCCATGCTCGGCTGCCTTCGCGGGATCCATCAAGCCGAGCATAGGCTCGGCTCTACAGTAGATCCACGCCATGCGTGGATGGCATTCCCCGCATACCCCAGCGTGTGCACCAGGGCGCACACCACCCGGGGCAGGCTGTTACGGCATCCAGCCCAGCAACTGCTGCAAACGCTGGTGCGGGTCGTCCAACTGCAGCAGCTGCAACCGCTGCTGCTCGCTCAGCGGCAGCAGCTCGGCCAGCCGCCAGCCGACCCAGCTGGCCTGGTCCAGCAGCGCCGGGTTGGCCGGTGCATAGGCCTCGCCGGCCTGTTCGATGATGTGCCCCAGCACCGTGGCCAGCAGCGCATGCTGCGGCCGCAGTTCGTCGTCTGGGTCTTCATCGCACCAGCGCACGTCGGCCACCACCAGCCCGTTGTCGCGCACACGGGTGCGCTCGACATGGAAGCGGCGAGTGCCGCGCAGACGCAACTGCAGCACGCCGTCGGCGCCGACATCGAAGTCTTCGATGCGTACCTGCACGCCATACGCGGCCGGCGTTGCCGGGGCTCCCACTTCCTGGCCGTCCAGGATCAGGCAGACACCAAAGCCCTCACCACGGCCGCTGTCGCGCACCAGATCCAGGTAGCGCCGTTCGAACACGCGCAGGCCCACCGCTGCACCTGGTACCAGCGTGGTGTGCAGCGGAAACAGCGGCAGTGAACCGTCGACGCTCATCGGGCCTGCAGCGCGGCAAGGAAGCGGCGCGGTGCGCCGTCGAAGCCACCGTTGGACATGAACACCACGTGGTCACCCCTGCGCGCGCTGGCCTGCAATTGCGCCAGCAGCGCGTCGGTATCGGGCACCGCGTGCGCTTGGCCGCGCACTGCGGCGATCACCGCAGCGGCATCCCAGGCCAGTTCCGGGCGATGCAGGAACACCACTTCATCGGCCAGCGCCAGCGAGGGTGCCAGCGCCTGCGCGTGTGCGCCCAGCCGCATCGAATTGCTGCGCGGCTCCATCGCGACCACGATGCGCGCATCGCCCACCTTGGCGCGCAGCCCTTCCAGCGTGGTGGCGATTGCAGTCGGGTGGTGGGCGAAATCGTCGTAGACGGTGATGCCCTCATGGCTGCCGATCACTTCCATGCGGCGCTTGACGCTGCGGAAGCGCGCCAGCGCCGGGATCACCTCGGCCGGCGCAACACCCACCGCATGTGCGGCTGCCAGCGCCGCCAGGCCGTTGAGCACGTTGTGGCGGCCCAGCAACGACCACTGCACATCGCCCAGTGCCTGCCCGCGGTGATGCACGCGGAACGCGCTGCCATCGGCAGCCAGCAGCTCGGCATGCCATTCCAGCGACGGATCGAATCCGAAACGCTCAACCGGGGTCCAGCAGCCCATCGCCAGCACTTCGGCCAGATGCTGATCCTCGCCATTGACGATCAGTCGGCCACGCGCCGGCACCGTGCGCACCAGGTGATGGAACTGGCGCTGGATCGCGGCCACGTCCGGGAAGATGTCGGCGTGGTCGTATTCAAGGTTGTTGAGGATGGCCACCAGCGGCCGGTAGTGCACGAACTTGCTGCGCTTGTCGAAGAAGGCGGTGTCGTACTCGTCGGCCTCGACCACGAACTCACGGCCCTGGCCCAGGCGGGCGGAGACCCCGAAATCCTCGGCCACGCCGCCGATCAGGAAACCGGGAGAACGACCGGCACTTTCCAGCAGCCAGGTGAGGATGGTGGTAGTGGTGGTCTTGCCGTGGGTGCCGGCCACGGCCAGCGTGTCGCGGCCCGGCAGCACCTGCTCGGACAGCCACTGCGCACCGGAAATGTAGCGCTGGCCGGCGTCGAGCACGGCCTCAACGGCGGCATTGCCGCGCGAGAGTGCGTTGCCGATCACCACCTCGTCGGTGCCCGGTGGCACGCTGTCGGCGCGGTAGCCCTGGTCCAGGGTGATACCCAGCTGCTCGAGCTGGGTCGACATCGGCGGATAGATGGCCTGGTCGCTGCCACCGACCGTATGGCCCAGTTCCCGCGCCAGGGCGGCCACGCCGCCCATGAAGGTGCCGGCGATTGCAAGGATATGTACGCTGCTCATGACCGAGGATTGTGACCGATGACGGCTGTATAGGGCCAATGTCCGATCCGGGGTAAGACAAGTCCTACACAGGATGTGAGGAAACTCCAATCATCTGTCAGGGAAATCCCGATAGCGATGTTCTGTGAACCCGGACACAATTCGAACTGCCAGCCGCAGTACCCGAACCGGTCCTACTCCCCAAGAGGCCATCCCCAAGGGAGCTCATGCTGCGGGGCCCTGAGCAAGCCCTCTGCTGGCGCCTATCAAACGACACAGGCCTGATCCTCACGGACCAGGCCTGTGTTTTTTCTGCGCCCGTGCGGCCGGCAGCACGCCGGCCCCGCCGGGTCAGGCGTTGATCGCCGCCAGGATGCGGGCTTCGATCTCGTCCAGCTCACCGACGCCGTCAACCCGGGCCAGGGTGCCACGGCCAGCGTAGAAGTCCACCACCGGGGCGGTCTGCTCGTTGTAGACCTGCAGGCGCTGGCGCACCGCTTCCGGGTTGTCATCGGCGCGGCCCTGCTCCTTGGCGCGGCCGGCGATGCGGTCCACCAGCAGTTCGGTGGGCACGTCCAGCTGCACCACCGCGTCCAGCGGCTGGCCGATCTTGGCCAGCAGGCCGTCCATCGCATTGGCCTGGGCCACATTGCGCGGGTAGCCATCGAGGATGAAGCCCTTGGCGACATCGGCCTGGGTCAGGCGCGACTCCAGCATGCCCAGCAGGATGTCGTCCGACACAAGGTTGCCGGCATCCATCACCGTCTTGGCCTGCTTGCCCAGCTCCGTGCCGGCGGCGATTTCCGCGCGCAGCATGTCACCGGTCGAAATGTGGGCGATCCCCAGCTTTTCCTTCAGGCGCGTCGCCTGTGTCCCCTTGCCCGAACCGGGCGGTCCCAACAGAACCAATCGCATTGACCTGACTCCAACGTGTTGAAAACAAAGAAGGTTCGCGTCCCGGACGGGCCGGTATCGCTGCACCGCAATAGCGCCACTTTACCGCATCCGGGTAATGTCCCTGCAATGTCCTTTCCCCCGAGCAGGTAGACGCATGCGCAACGATACTCTCCTCTACGCCCAGTCCGGCGGTGTCACCGCGGTCATCAACGCCACGGCGGCGGCGGTGATCGAGCAGGCGCGGGCCAAGGGCATCAAGGTCCTGGCCGCCCGCAACGGCATCCTCGGCGCGCTGCGCGAGGAGCTGATCGACACCAGCAAGGAGAGCGCCGCCGCGATCCGCGCCCTGGCCCATACCCCGGGTGGCGCCTTCGGCTCGTGCCGGGTGAAGCTGAAATCGCTGGACGCCGACCGCGCCCGCTACGACCGGCTGCTGGAGGTGCTGCGCGCGCATGACGTGCGCTGGTTCCTCTACAACGGTGGCAACGACTCGGCCGACACCGCGCTGAAGGTTTCGCAGCTGGCCAAGGCCTCCGGCTACGACCTGACCTGCATCGGCGTGCCCAAGACCATCGACAACGACCTGGCAGTGACCGACACCTGCCCCGGTTTCGGCTCGGCGGCCAAGTACACCGCCGTCTCGGTGCGCGAAGCGGCGCTGGACGTGGCGGCGATGGCCGAGACCTCCACCCGCGTTTTCATCTACGAGGCCATGGGCCGCCACGCCGGCTGGCTGGCCGCGGCCGCCGGCTTGGCCGGCAACGGCGATGACGAGGCGCCGCACATCATCCTGCTGCCCGAACGCGCCTATGACGAGGCGGCGTTCCTGGCCAAGGTCAAGGCCGTGGTCGAGCGCGTCGGCTACTGCGTGGTGGTGGCGTCGGAAGGCATCGCCACCGCCGATGGCCGCTTCGTTGCCGACGCCGGCGGCGGCAAGGATTCATTCGGGCACGCGCAGCTGGGCGGCGTGGCCGCGCACCTGGCCGGCCGGGTCAAGGACCAGCTGGGCATGAAGGTGCATTGGGCCCTGCCCGATTACCTGCAGCGCTCGGCCCGCCACCTGGCCAGCAGGACCGACTGGGAGCAGGCGCAGGCGGTCGGCAGGGCTGCGGTGCAGCTGGCGCTCAAGGGCCAGAACGGCGTGATGCCGGTGATCGTGCGCAGCGGCGACGCGCCCTACCGCTGGAAGATCGAAGCGGCGCCGCTGTCGAAGATTGCCAACCATGAAAAGAAGATGCCCGCCGGCTTCATCCGCCGCGACGGCTTCGGCATCACCGCCAAGGCGCGCGCCTACCTGTCGCCGCTGATCAAGGGCGAAGCGCCGCTTCCGTATGGCACCGATGGCCTGCCGAAGTACGTCACCCTGAAGAACGTGGCGGTGAAGCAGAAGCTGCCGGCCTTCGAAGGCTGAGGTGCACCTGCGCCCTGTGCGGAGCACAGGGCGCATTGCGGAGACCACCGAAGCGCCCCACAATCGGGCTCCGGCCCGGGGCAAAGGGGCCGCCGCAAGCCAGATTCGACGCTGCCCGGCCACGTGGCCCGGGCCTGTGCTGCCATTTCACAAGGACTGTAACCATGAAGCACCCGATCCTGATCGCCGCGCTGCTGTGCGGTGCCGCCGCACCCGCCTTCGCTGCGACCTGCGAAAGCAACTTCCAGAAGAAGGGCAACCCCTTCGTCGGCACGACCTTCACTTCATCGGTCACCCATCCGGACCTGACCGTGGCCAGTGCCATCGGCCAGATGCGGGTGATCGCCAAGAACGCCAACATGGATGTCCTCAGCGAGGACGTGGAAGGCGGCTCGATGCTGATCGAAGAGCCGGAATCCATGGCCCACAAGCCGATCCCGATGATCATCAGCGCCACTTCCGAAGGCGGCCAGGGTACCGTCGGCATGGTGGTGAAGGTCAACAAGGGCGCCATTGCCTCGGCCGACGGCGTGCGCGAAGAAATGTGCAAGCTGCTCAATCAGGTCAAGCCGGGCAAGGCTGGCGAACAGGCGGCCAAGGCCACTCCGCAGGCGTCGGTGGTAACGATCGCCGCCGACCGCTTTGGCTTCCAGCTGCGCAACCAGAACAAGGACAACCCGGCCGCGATCGAGCCGCGCTACAAGGGCAAGACCTACGCAATCACCGGTCGCATCACCACCGTGCTGCGCAGTGGCGGCACCTACAACACCAGCTTCGACCTGCCCAGCGATGGCAGCATCGACTTTGAGCGCGTGGCCATTTCCTGCTCGTTCGCAGCCAACCAGGCCGCGTATGCGCTGGCCCTGCGCCCGCGCGAGAAAGTGACGCTGACCGGCGTGGTCGACAGCTATGACCAGGTGGGACGTGTGTTGTGGCTGAAGGACTGCCGCGGCAACTGATTGCTGCAGGCATTTTCCTTTCCACAGCGGTTCACGCCTGGCGCACGAGCATCGCAGGATGATGGACGCCCCGCCTGGAGATCATCATGGCCTTGCGTGTTGTTCGACTGGGAACGCCACGCCAACCCGGCGAGGGGCTGCGTATCGGTACCGTGCGGCGCCCGCCGCGCGGCGTGCCGCGCAGCGAGTTCGCCCGGCAGGACTGGTACGACGTCTGGTTCCCGACCCTGTCACCCAGCGCGGCACTGGTGAAGCAGGCGCACGAGGCGAAAACGGCCGCCGACTGGAACGCGTTCTTCCGCCACTACAAGGCTGAGATGAAGTCCCCGGATGCGGCCCACGCGCTGGACCTGCTGGCTGCGATGTCGCAGCACAGCGACCTCAGCGTGGGGTGCTACTGCGAGGATGAGGCGCACTGCCACCGCAAGGCGCTTCGCGAGCTGCTGGTGGCGCGCGGGGCGACGCTGGCCGGAGAATGATGGCGCGCCGCAGTGGATCCACGCCATGCGTGGATGCGGCATCGGTGCCGACCAACGGTCGGCACCCACCTGTATCAGTTACAGGCCTTGCCTTCCATCTGCAGCTGCGCGGCAAACATCGTCACCTGCGGAATCTGGCCGGCAGCCGCCTGCTTCTTCGCCTCTTCCAGATAGATGCGCGACTGGCCCTGGCCGTCCAGCTCGACCTTGTTGCTCGACGGCAGGCGCCACACCCGCACCACTGCCTGTTGGGCCGGGCACGCCGCGCTCGGCACGCGGATCACATCGTTGAGTTTCCAGCCCTTGTCCGCACTTGGCTGCGCCTTGGTGTAATCGACGAAGCGCGCGCGTGGCTGGCACTGTTCGCTGGTACGCACGGCGGAGAAGCGGTAGGGCGCGGCGGCGTCGCCGGTGAACACACCTTCCAGCCGCGCGCAGGCCTCGGGGATCTGGCGCAATGTATGCACCGCACCCACCGCCTGGGGCACGCCCACGGCACGCTGCAGTTCCGGGGTTTCCGCGGCGAATGCCGGCACGGACGGGACCAGGGCGGCAAGCATCAACAGGGACAGGCGCATGTGGGATCTCCTACGGGACTGTGCGCAGGCTTGCAGAGACTGGCTTAACGGGGCGCAAAGGCCTGATGGCTCTCGAATCGTGCCCATGGCCCGGCGGCAGGGCCCGCGCGCATGGCGATGCGTTCCGTCTTGAGGGCGCCCACAGGATCACGAGGTGCGGCTCGTAGAGGCCAGTCGAGCATGGCTCGACTCTACAAGTGGCGGCACGCATACTGCGGGCACCAGGGAATGCTGAACACCGCCATACGTCGGACGACCGCCAAGGTCGGTACGGGTTGGTTCCAGGCTGCAGCCCGTCGTCCCCCTCGTGGTGCCGTTCATCGCCACTGGATGCCTACATCCATTCTGCGGAGGGGTCTAATGCTGGAACGTCACGGGCTTTCATTGGCGCTGGGCTGCGCCATTCTCGCGATCCTGTTCGGAATCGTCTCGGCGCGCTGGATCCTGCGCCAACCCACCGGCAATGAGCGCATGGTCGCGATCGCCACCGCGATCCAGGAAGGTGCGCGTGCCTACCTCAACCGCCAGTACCTGACCATCGGCATCGCCGGCGTGGTGCTGTTCGTGCTGGTCGGGGTGTTCCTCAGCTGGTATACCGCGATTGGATTCGCGGTCGGCGCGGTGCTGTCCGGCGCCGCCGGCTACATCGGCATGAACGTGTCGGTGCGCGCCAACGTGCGCACCGCGGAGGCGGCGCGCCATGGCATCAGTGCGGCGATGGACGTCGCCTTCCGCGGCGGTGCGATCACCGGCATGCTGGTGGTCGGCCTGGGCCTGCTGGGTGTGGCCGGCTATTACGCACTGCTGCTGCGGATGGGCCTGCCGATGGAACAGGCGCTGCACGCGCTGGTCGGTCTGGCGTTCGGTTCGTCGCTGATCTCGATCTTCGCGCGTCTGGGCGGCGGCATCTTCACCAAGGGCGCCGACGTCGGCGCCGATCTGGTCGGCAAGGTGGAAGCCGGCATTCCCGAGGATGACCCGCGCAACCCGGCGGTGATCGCCGACAACGTCGGTGACAACGTCGGCGACTGCGCCGGCATGGCCGCCGACCTGTTCGAGACCTATGCGGTCACCGTCATCGCAACGATGCTGCTGGGCAGCCTGATGCTGGCCGAGGCGGGCGCCAATGCCGTGCTGTATCCGCTGGTGCTGGGCGGTGTGTCGATCATCGCCTCGATCATCGGTGCGCTGTTCGTCAAGGTGAAGCCTGGCGGCTCGATCATGGGCGCGCTGTACAAGGGCGTGATCGTCTCCGGCGTGCTGGCCGCGATCGCGTTCTACCCGATCACCACCGGGCTGATGAGTGACAACGTACATGGACCGATGCCACTGTACGGCTGCGCGTTGATCGGCCTGATCCTGACCGGGCTGATCGTGTGGATCACCGAGTACTACACCGGCACTCAGTACAAGCCGGTGCAACACGTGGCGCAGGCCTCGACCACCGGGCACGGCACCAACATCATCGCCGGCCTCGGCATCTCGATGAAGTCCACTGCACTGCCGGTGGTGGCGGTGTGTGCTGCGATCTGGGGTGCGTTCGCGCTGGGTGGCCTGTATGGCATCGCCATCGCCGCCACCGCGATGCTGTCGATGGCTGGCATGATCGTCGCGCTCGATGCCTACGGACCGATCACCGACAACGCCGGCGGCATCGCCGAAATGGCCGAGCTGCCCTCGGAGATCCGCGACATCACCGATCCGCTGGATGCGGTGGGCAATACCACCAAGGCAGTGACCAAGGGCTATGCGATCGGCTCGGCTGCACTGGCCGCACTGGTGCTGTTCGCCGACTACACCCACAACCTGCAGGCCGCCAACCCCGGCCAGGAATTCCGCTTCGACCTCAGCGACCACACGGTGATCATCGGCCTGCTGATCGGCGGCCTGATTCCCTACCTGTTCGGTGCGATGGCGATGGAAGCGGTCGGTCGTGCGGCGGGGGCAGTGGTGGAAGAGGTGCGGCGCCAGTTCCGCGAGATCCCCGGCATCATGCAGGGCACCGGCAAGCCGCAGTACGACAAGGCGGTGGACATGCTGACCCGCTCGGCGATCCGCGAAATGATCGTGCCCTCGCTGCTGCCGGTGGTGGTGCCGGTGGTGGTCGGCCTGCTGCTGGGGCCGCGCGCACTCGGCGGTCTACTCATCGGCACGATCGTAACCGGCCTGTTCGTGGCCATCTCGATGACCACCGGCGGCGGCGCCTGGGACAACGCCAAGAAGTACATCGAGGACGGCCACTTCGGCGGCAAGGGCAGCGAGGCACACAAGGCGGCCGTGACCGGCGACACCGTCGGTGACCCGTACAAGGACACCGCTGGCCCGGCGATCAATCCGCTGATCAAGATCATCAACATCGTGGCGCTGCTGCTGGTGCCTCTGTTGTAGATCCACGCCATGCATGAACCCGTAGCGTCGAGCAGGCTCGACGCTACGGCCGCGACCGCCTCATCCATCGGATGACAAGCAGCACCACGACGATCATCCAGCAGGCATAGATCGGCCGGTCCCAGCCATCGAAGAGGCTGAGCGGGCTGCCGATGAAAGCGAGCGAAGCCAGCCACGCACACAGTGCGCCGGGCAGCCACGCGCCACGCCAGATGCAGAAGGCGGCGAACACCAGCAAGGGCCAGGCGAAGATGATCGCCGGCGTGAACGGTGCCAGCGAAAGCACGGCCAGGCATGCAGCCAGCAACACGCTGCACCAGGCCAGCACCCGTAACGTCCGTGTCGTCATGCCAACCTCCGCGCGTCCATTGACGGTCGTGCGCGAGCATAACGCCTGCGCGCTGCCTTGAATTCCGGCTCGGGTCAGAGCCCTGTCCTGCGGAAAGGGATCCGACCCCATCGTCAATCACCGCCCGCGCAGGAAGAAGGACACCGGCACCATCACGTCCACCGGGTCGCCGGCTACCTCGGCCGGCGGCGCGGGGACCGGGCTGGCCCGCTGCACGGTGTCCAGCGTCTCCTGGTCGAGCAACGCGAAGCCGCTGCTGCGGCCCAGCACCACCGCCGAAACCACACCGTCGCGGGCCACGGCAAAGCGCACGTAGACCACGCCCTGCTGGCGCAGCCGCTCGGCCTGGCGTGGATAGCGCCGGTGCTTCTGCAGGTGCGCGAGCAGGCGTCCTTCCCAGGTCGCCTCGGCGCGACTGCGCTCGCCGGCGGTGGTCTGCGGTGCGGTGTAGCGTGCGGCCACATCGGCTGCCACCTGCGGCGGTGCGCTGGTCTGCGCGACATTAGTCTCGGCGGTTTCCGGCGCGGGCGTCGGCTCCGGCGTACGCAGCGGTGGCAAATCACCCTGCGGCTGCATCGGCGCCTTCGGTTGCTCACGCAGCACCGGCTTCGGCGCCTGCCGCTGCTGTTGCTGCTGCAGGGGGCCCGTCGCCACTTCACGCGGGGGCACGGATGGCGCCCGCGCCATCGGCGCCAACTCCAGCATCAACGCCGCGGGCGACGCTACCGCAGCCACCACCGGTGAACGCATCGCCCGCCAGCAGGCCACGCCGATCAGCAGCGCGTGCACCAGCAGCACGATTGCCAGGCTGGTCGCCCAGCGCCGCAGTCCACTCATCGCGCACCCTGCTCAACACCGACCAGCGCCACCTTCAGGTAGCCGGCCGCACGCAGCGCATCCAGCGTGGCCATGAGTTCGCCGTAGGGCACGCGGGTATCGGCACGCAGGAAGATGCGCTGCGCGGTGTCGCCGTGGGTGGCCGCCTGCAATGCAGCGGCCAGCCCGTCACGCGCCACCGCCTGCTCGCCCACGCGCAGCGACAGATCGGCCTGCACGGTCACATACACCGGCGCCTGTTCGGGCGGCGTGGCACTGGCGCTGCTGGCCGGCAGCTGCACTGGCACTGATACGGTGGCCAGCGGTGCGGCTACCATGAAGATGATCAGCAGCACCAGCATTACGTCGATGAAGGGCGTGACGTTGATCTCGTGTGCTTCTTCCGGTGCGTCGTCGCGGTCGGACCCGGTCCTGATCGCCATCGTCGCGCCTCAGTGCACCGCGCGCAGCGGTGCCGCTGCGGCACGCGGCACGGCACGATCAAGATCGCGCGAAACCAGCTGCTGCACGGCCGCCGACAGATCGCCGAGCAGGCCCCGCAGGCCGGCCAACACGCGGCTGAAATGGTTGTAGACCAGTACCGCGGGAATCGCCGCGACCAGGCCGAGTGCGGTCGCCAGCAAGGCCTCGGCGATGCCGGGCGCAACCACCGCCAGGTGGGTGGTGTTGCTGTGTGCGATGCCGATGAAACTGTTCATGATGCCCCACACCGTGCCGAACAGGCCGACGAAGGGCGCCACCGCGCCGATGCTGGCGAGCACACCGATGCCGCGCCGCTGCACGCGCGCGGTCTCCAGTTCGATGCGGTCCAGGCGCGAGGCGATGCGTTCCTTGATGCCGTCGCGACTATCCAGATCCTGCGACAGGCGCAGTTCGGTGCGGGCGGCGTCCAGCATGGCGAGTGCGGTGCCCTGCTGCAGACTTGCCTCTCCGCTCTGCGGCGGCAGCTGTGCGGACTGCAGCAACAGCGCGCGCGCCGCGCGCAGCTGCCGGGCCTGGCGGGTCAGCTCCCAGCCCTTGGCCAACAGCACGGTCCAGGTGGACAGCGACGCCAGTGCCAGCGCGATCATCACGGCCTTCACCACCACGTCGGCGGCCAGGTACATGCCCCACGGGGTCAATGCGGGGGCGGCCACGGGGGCCAGGTCAGCAGGCAGCATCATCTCGGCTTCCATCAGCATCAGGGGTCGCTGCGCGACTACGGGCCGCGCGCGGATCATTGGCGTCGTCCACTTCCACGACCGGATGGGGCTCCAGCCGGGGGGCCGGTCGGCTCAGCACGTAGCCGGCGCTGACCGCGAAGAACAGGCCCACGCCCAACAGCAGGCGCCAGGACGGATGCGCGCCCCAGCAGAACAGGGCAAAGCCCAGCGCCATGCCGGCACTGGCAAACGCCTTGCCCTTGCGCGATACCGCGCCCTGCTCGCGCCACAACCGCAGCGACGGGCCGTAGCGCGGATGCGCCAACAGGCGCTGCTCGAACTTCGGCGAGCTGCGCGCGAAGCAGCCCACGGCCAGGATCAGGAAGATGGTGGTCGGCATCACCGGCAGCAACGCGCCGATCACCCCGAGCCCGACCATCAGCCAGCCCAGCGCGAACCAGAGCCAGCGCATCAGCGCTGCACCTGTGGGCGCGCGCCGCGCATCAGGCGAATTCCACTTCGACGTGGCCGTGCACGCTGCGGAACGCGGCGTCGGCGGCATCGATCACCTGCTGCTCCTGCTCGACACTCAGCGGTACCGCGTCCAGCGCAGCGGTGAACTCACGCCAGTGGCGCGCCGCGCCATCCGGATGCGCGGCCAGGTGGCGGGCGCCAAAATCACGGTCCAGGCCGAGCCTGGCGGCCATCTTGTACAGAATGGTGCCGCCCAGGTTGGAGCCTTCAGCCACGTACAGCCACCCCAACGCGGCGGGCAGTTCCAGATCGGACGGCAACGCCGCGATGTCAGCCCCCGGCAGGGTCTGCTCCAGGTCCTGCAGGTCGCGCGCGACCTGGGTCAGGCGGCGGCGCTCGCCCAGGTCCGGCAGCAGTGCGTCCAGCGCAGGGTTGGCATACAGCGCATCGATGCTGCGGTGGAAGCGATACTGCACGCGCAGGAAACGGGCGAAATTGCTGCGGTCGGCGAAGATGTCGCCGGCCATGATGCGCTTGTCCAGGGCACCGTGGCTGTCGCGGGTGGCGGCCTTGAGCCGCAGGCTGCGGCTTTCTTCAGGGGCGATGTGTGCGTTCATGGGGGATGCCAAGGGGGTCGTCCTGCTGTAGACGTTTGCCACGGGGCTTTCCCCAAGGCTATGTGCGCCGATAATGGCGCATCCCTTCTTACCGCAGGAACCGACGATGATCACCACCGAACCGCGCATGACCAACCTGTTCCTGCAGCTGGGCCTGGACGCCAGCGCCGAGGGCATCGCCCGCTTCATCCGCGAGCACCAGCTGGCCACCGATGTGGAAGTGGTCGAGGCGCCGTACTGGAACGATGCGCAGCGCCAGTTCCTGTCCGAGTCGCTGCAGGCCGATGCGGCATGGACCACCGTGGTGGACGAGCTGAACGAGTCCCTGCACGAAGATGCGGTGAAGGCCGCGACCGGGCTGTAAGTAGACGCCGGGCGTGGCGGGGCGCTGGCGATTGCACGGCGGAAGCGGTGCGGACCAAGGTCCGCACCCACCGAGGGCGGTCCGACCCCACCGCTCATACGCGACCGATCAGTACTTCCAGGTCAGCGCCAGCCGCGCAGTGCGGCCCGGCGCCGGCATCACGCCCAGGGCCAGCGGGTCCAGGTAGTAACGATCGGTCAGGTTGTCCACGCCGGCTTCCACCGAGAGCTGGTCGTTGAAGCTCCAGCTGGCGAACAGGTCCACCAGCGTGGTTGGCCGGTACAGCTGCTGGATCGCCGACAGGCCTACGTTCCAGTCCTTGTCCAGCTTGCTGATCGGGCCGGCGTTGTGGACCACGCGGGTGCCGAAGGTCAGGCGCTCCTCGAACAGGCGCGAGCCCAGGGTCAGGTTGACCATGTAGCGCGGCGGGTTCTGGGTATTGGTGTACGAGCCCTCGAAGCCGCCGTCCACGCAGTCGGGCGTGTTGGCCAGCTCGCCGTTCCTGCGTTGCGCCCCGTAGGCACGGCGCTCGGCGGCGATGTCCGGCGCGCAGGTCTTGGCCTTGAAGTAGTAGTGCGCGGACAGATCGGCAAATACCTTGCCGCTGTCATAGCTGGACTGGAACTCCATGCCCGAGACCTTGAACTGGTCGACGTTTCGGATCAGGCCCGCCGACAGCGTGCGGTAGTCACGGGTGATCAGGTCGTCGATGCGGGTATCGAAGTACGCCAGCTTCAGCGCCAGGCGGTCGCCGGCGGCGAACAGGTCGTAGCGGATGGTGCTGGCGCCGATTTCCCAGCTGCGCGCGCGCTCCGGCTTCAACTCGCCCACTGGCTTGGCGGCGGTGAACAGGCCCAGCGTGGTCTCGAACAGGCTCGGCAGCTTGGTGCCTTCGGCGTACTTCACGTAGACCATGGTGTCTTCGCTGAAGCGGTAGGCCACGCTGGCGGTCGGCGAGAACGCGGTGTCACGGCGGCGGATCGGCTGCGACCACGTCCAGCTGACCGGCACTTCCAGGTCCTGCGCCTTGCCGGCGTCGTAGAAGTTCCAGCCACCGATGTCGGCCACCGTGCCCTTCTTGTACGGTGAGGCCAGCAGCGATTCCTGGGTGAAGTTGCCGTTGGCATCCGGATACCAGTTCAGCAGCGCGATGCGCTTGGCCCGCCACGACGGCAGCGCCGGGTTGCCATTGAGCAGTTCGGTGTAGCGGTACTGGCCCTGCACCTCATAGGCATCGGGCGTGGCCAGGCGGTTGCGGTCGTGCACGTCCACGCGGTTCCAGCGGCCGCCGGCCAGCAGTTCCCAGTGCTCATCGGGCTGCCACTTCAGCGAGGCCACGGCACTGTATTCCTTGCGCTCGGCATTGCGCAGGAAACGGTTGTTGACCAGGTCATCGTGCATGACCGGGCCCGAGCTGCCCGGTGCGATGTCTTCGTCACTGTAGGACAGGCCGTAGTCGAGGGTGAACGCACCGGCGCGGGTATCGAACATCGAGGTGTTGCTGGCATCCAGTCCGAAGCGCTTCTGCCGCAGCGGATTGCGGTAGGCATCCTTGTAGCCGGGGTCGCCGCTGAAGCTGGGCGCGTCGTACCACTCGGTGCGGCGATCGAAGTACCAGGGGGTGATGCCGGTCAGGCTGTTGTACATCACGCTGTCGGTGTCGGTGTATGCGGCATTGACGCGTAGATCGATCAGCTCGCTGTCCGGATTGAAGCGGTAGCGCAGGCTGTAGCTGTCCATGTCGACATGGCCCGGATCCCACTGCGGAATGCGGTCACGATCCACACGGATGATCTGCGACGCCATGATCTCGCCGGCGGTGCCTTCGTAGCGGCGGTAGCCCGCTTCCAGCGTCTGCGCATCGTCGATGCGCCAGGTGCCCTTGAGCAGCGCCGACTTCGAGCGCGCCGAGGTATTGAAGACCTCGGTGTGCGGCGGGTTCAGCGGCGCCAGCGTGCGACGGGTCTGCGGGAAATCATCGTAGCCGTGCTTGCCGGAGAAATAGTTGCCGTTGTCGCGGTAAGCATAGGCGGCCACCAGATCGAAGCGGTCCCAGTGACCGGCTGCAGCGACGTTGAAGAACTGGCTGCCGGTGGCGCTGCGGTCGGAACGTGGCGCGGCGCTGTAGGACGGCAGGTTGTTGGCGCTGGCGTTGGCCAGGCCGCCACGCACGCGTACGCCGAAGTCGCGCCCCTCGCGCAGCACGTCGTCGATTTTCAGCGTCTCCATCTCGACCACGCCGCCGATGCCACCGGAGGCATTGGCCTGCAGGCTCGGGCCCTTGGTGATGGTCAGGCTGGAAATCAGGTCCGGGTCGAGGTAGGTGCGCTGCGATTGGCCGGCATAGCCACGGTAGGTATCCATGCTGGACTGGCCGCCGTCGATGATCACCGGCACGCGGCCCTGGCCCTGGATGCCGCGGATGTTGACGTCGAAGCCGTTGCCAACGCGCGGATCGCCGGCGGTGACACCGGCCACGCCCTTGACGATGTCGCCGTTGGAGGTGCCGCGGAAACGTTCCAGCTGCGTGCGGCTGAGCGTGGTGGTGGAGCCCACACTGCGATAGCTGTCGAGCAGGCGCGCCTCGTCGCTGGTCGCGCCACTGTCGACGCGGTCGCCGGCCACGCTGAGCGTGTCGGTGACGATCACACCGCTGTCGGCCTGCACCGGCGTCGCCGCTTCCAGAGTGACTGCATCTGCGCTGACGCGGCGCACCGCCAGGCCACTGCCCTGCAACAGCTGCTGCAGCGCCTCGTTGGCCGGCAGGCTGCCATTGACCGCACGCGAGGTTACGCCCTGGGCCAGGGTGGCCGGATACACGACCTGCACGCCGGACTGGCGCATATAGCTGCGCAGCGCTTCATCCAGCGGCTGCGCTGGAATGTCGAAGCGCTGCACGGCAGCGTGGTTGCCGGTGGCGCCCTGTGCCAGCACGGACGGTGCGGCGCTGGCCAGGCCGGCGGCCAGCAGGGCAATGCACAGGCGGGACGGGCGCATCGCGCGGCCCGGGCGGTGGGAGTCGAACATGGGGGAACCTGTCAGGTAATCGGTGCCGCAGGCGCGGCGTCATCCGCAACACAGGCGGACACGGCGACGTACGTGGCGGCGGCGGGTACGTTCGCGGAGTAAGACGGATGAAAGCGTGGCAACCCCAAGGGGATTTGCAGTCGAAGCAGGTGCCGACGGTTGCGCGGCAGGTTGCAGTGGTGGGTGCCGACGGTTGCGTGGCTGGTTGTAGTGGTGGGTGCCGACGGTTGCGTGGCTGGTTGTAGTGGTGGGTGCCGACCGTTGGTCGGCACCGGGGCAATGGCGTGGATCTACCGATGGACGATGGCGACGCCGAGCGGCAGCCGGGTCACCTGCAATCCAGCCGTCGCGGCCAGCGCATCCAGCGCCTGTTCCGGGCGGTCGATGCGCAACGCCGCGCTTACCGCCGGCAGCTGCGATAGATCGCCGCGCACGAAGGTCGGGCCGGCGCGATAACGCCCCACCCATTGCACGGCGTCGGCGACGCTGGCCTGCTCCAGCAGCAGCTCGCCCTGCCGCCACGCGCCGACGCTGTCGGCAGCCACATCCCGCAGGCGCGTCACGCCGCTGTGCTCGCCATAGACCGCACGCTGGCCCATCTGCAGATAAGTCCAGCCACCGTCGGCCGGGCTGGCCACGCGCACCCTGCCCTGCCCGACCTGGGTTTCAACCTGGTCATCGCCGCGCGCGACGGTGAACGCGGTCGAGATGTCCTCGATCACGCCGTTGCCCGCACGCACGCTGAAACGTCGCTGCGCATCCGGGCTGACCTCGAACCAGGCACGCCCACGCAGCAGCTCGATCTCGCGTGCATGTGCATTGAAGCGCACGGCAATCGCACTGTCCGCATCCAGCACTGCGCGGCTGCCATCGGGCAATTGCACGTTCTGCGCGACGTGCGTGCTGCGATGGTCGGCCTGCAGCCGCAACCAGGCCTCCGGCCATGCCACCAGCATCGCCAGCGCGGCTGCAGCGGCCATTGCCCAGCGCATTCGATGCGGCCGCGGGCGTTCGGCGGGCCGGACCTGCGGGCGTGGCCCGACACTGCGCCACAGCGCGCGCTCGTGTTCGAAGGCGCGTCGGTGCCCCGGTTGTGCCAGCCAGCGCTCGAACTCGTGCATGCGCCCTTCGCCGATGTCACCCGAGGCCAGCCACGCGATCCAGCCCCGGGCCTGTTCGGCCAGGGCATCGTCATTGGCGGCGGGCAGCGTGTTCGGCGGGCTCATCGGCTGGCGGACAGGCGCATTCAAGCGCGGGCGGAGGAACTAGACCGCATCCACGGTCCAGTGATCAAGACGTTCCAGCGAGGGCCAGCCCCAAGCCGGGGCGATCATCGGCCGCTGCGTGCCCACGCCAGCCGCTGCAGGGCGGTGCGCACATGGTTCTCGACGGTCGTCACCGACACCCCGAGACGGCGGGCGATCCCGGCCTGGGTCAGGCCCTGCAGGCGGTTGAGCCGGAAGATGGTGCGGGTCGGCTCCGGCAGGTGCCCCGCCGCATCGAGCACCCGCTGCAGCTCGTCCTGTGCCATGGCCTGTTCCTCGGTCGAGATGACCTCGTCCGGCCCCCACAGGTAGTGGTCGGCCAGCAGGCGGTTGCGCCGGGTCGATTCGCGGCCGTGGTCGGTGGCCAGGTTGGCGGCCAGCCGGTACAGATAGGCCCGCGGGTTGTCGATGGCCTGGCTGTCGTCGACCCCACGGGCCTTGAACCATACGGCCTGGATCACATCCTCGGCGCCATTGTCGCCGCCGAGGATGCGCTGCACCCGGCGCAGCAGTGCCGGCCGCTCACGGATCAGCAGTTCGGTAAGGGAGGCGGCATTGGAGGACATGCGCGGAACCGGGACGACAGACGGAAGGCGCCGCGCATGCTACTCCGTTAATGAGAATCAGTCACGTTCGCATCAGTGGATGCAGCCGGTCAGCCCGTCATAGGTGCTCTCCGACGTGCCGGGCAACGGATCATGCAGCGGATTACGGGCCGCCAGCGCTGCATGGAAGGCCTCCACCGGGGTGCCAGGCACCAGCGGCAGCGGGCACAACCAGGTCGGTTGCCGGGCTACGATAGTACCGTCGTTCCGCGACACAGCCAGGTCACTGGCGGCAAATGCCCACAGGCACTCATGCACCGTGCCGCGCACCGCGTCCACCGAACAGCGCAGGCGCAGCGCCCGGATGTCGCTGTACTCACCCTCGCAGAAGGTGTCGCCGCAGATCGCGTCGAACCCGTGCTGCAGACGCCCTTCCAGGGCAAAGAAGCGGTCCCAGTTGGCTTCCTGGTGCGGGTAGTCGATCAGGTCCACGTAGGGAAAGGCCTGGGCGGCGGGCGCGATCAGCAGCGTGCAGAACAGTCCGAGTGACAAGGCGGATGGTTTCATGCGGGAACTCCTCGGGTAGGTACATCCAGCCTGCGCGCGCGCGCCACCCGGACCCATCGGTCAACCCCGGCCCGCCGGGTCGGCGCCTTCCTCGCCCTGCCGTCAGCCCCCTCCCCCTGCACAGCGCCCGGCAAAGGCATAAAATGGGGGGCTATCCGTCTATATCCCCCACCTGGAGCACGACCATGGGTCTGGAACTCGTCTCGCCCGGCAAGAACCCGCCGGAAGAAATCAACGTCATCATCGAGATCCCGAAGGACTCGGAGCCGGTGAAGTACGAAGTGGACAAGGAAACCGGCGCGATCTTCGTCGACCGCATCCTGTCCACCCCGATGCGCTACCCCTGCAACTACGGCTACGTGCCGAGCACCCTGTGCGGCGACGGCGATCCGGCCGACGTGCTGGTGGTGCTGCCGCTGCCGCTGGTGCCGGGTTCGGTCGTGCGCTGCCGTCCGGTTGGCGTGCTGAAGATGAGCGATGAGGCGGGCAGCGACGAGAAGATCCTGGCCGTGCCGGTGTCGAAGATCTTCAGTGGCTACGCCCACGTGGAAGACATCGCCCAGGTGTCCAGCCACTGGCTGGAGCGCATCGGCCACTTCTTCGAGCACTACAAGGACCTGGAGAAGGGCAAGTGGGTCAAGCTGGACGGTTGGGGCGGCGCCGCTGAGGCCAAGCAGATCCTGATCGAGGCGCACCAGCGCCATCTGGACAGCAAGGCCTGAGCCTGAACCGGATCGCTCCGGCGGCACCCCGCCGGAGCGATGCGGGTCACGTTTCATGACGACGGCACATCACTCTTGCCGCCGTATTAGGTAAATTGCGTCACTTCACACGTCGTCGACATCCATCGTCGAGACAGCCAGGGGAATGTGTCGTGCGTATTCTGCTTGTTGGGGATGCAGCCAGCCTGCCGGCCGAGCTGACCGAATTCATTGCCGATCTTGGGGAAGACTGGCAGCCGCTGACCGCCACCGATGGCCAGTCCGCAATGACCGCGGTGGCCACGCAGGGCGTGGATGCAGTGATCGTCTGCCCGCAGCTGCCGGATCTCAATGCCACCACGCTGCTGGGCCAGATCCGGACCTTGCGCCCGGAAACCATCCGCATTGCGCTGGTGGACGCCCAGCACGGCAACCGGCCGCCGCCGGCACGCCTGATCGGCGTGGCCCACCGCTTCCTGCCGTTGCCGCTGGCACCGGAAGTGTTGCTGGAAGCGCTGACCAGCCTGGAAGAGCTGCGTGAAGTGCTGGACAGCCCGCGCCTGCGCGACGCCATCGGCCGTATCGAGAAGCTGCCCTCGCCGCCGCACCTGTACCTGAGCCTGACCCAGGCACTGGAACATGACGACGACGCCGACAGCGCCGACGTCGCCAAGCTGGTGGCCGCTGATCCGGCAATCGCGGCCAAGGTGCTGCAGCTGTCGAACTCGGCGTTCTTCAGCCAGGGCCGCACCATCGCCGACCTGCGCACCGCCGTGACCCGCCTCGGCCTGTCGACGCTGCGCGATCTGGTACTGGCCAGCGAGGTGTTCTCGGCACCGACACTGTCCACGGCCGAGCGCAATTCACTGCAGCAGCGCGCCCTGCTCGCCTCGCGGCTGGCGGCACGCCTGCTGCCCGAATCCAGCGCCGAACTGGGCGCGACCGCCGCGCTGCTGGCCGACATCGGCCTGCTGCTGCCCGGCGTGCGCAACGAGCGCAGCGAACCATCGCTGACCGGTGACACCCGCCCGGGCCACGCCGAAGCCGGTGCCTATCTGCTCGGCCTGTGGGGCCTGCCGATGCCGATCATCGAAGCGGTCGCGTTCCATCTGCAGCCGCAGCGTGCCAATACACGCAGCTTCTGGGTGACCGGCGCAGTGCACGTGGCACTGGCACTGGTCAATGGTGATCCGGTGGACGAGGACTACCTGCAGCGCGCAGGTGTTCTCAACAGGCTGCCGCAGTGGCGGGAGCATGCCAACAGCCTGATGGGACTGGTACCCAGCGAGGCTTGAGGCACCGCCCAGGGCGAGTTCGCAGGGAATGAAAGGCAGGCCGGATGGCCTGCCTTTTCCGTTGTGCCTGAAGAACCATCCACGCATGGCGTGGATCTCCTCAGTCGGTGCAGCGCACAAACAAGAAGGGCGGACCTTGCGGCCCGCCCTCCTCTTTCTGCTGTGACGCTTCGATGGATCAGAAGCGCTGGGTGTACTTCATGTAGTAGAAACGACCGATGTCGAAGCCACCGTAGTACGAGAAGCTCGAGTTCGGCTGGCTGTACATGACCGGGCCCTCGTGGTTGAACACGTTGTTGGCACCTGCCGAGATGGTGGCGTTCCAGGGAGTGTTGTAACGCACCTGCAGGTCGTGGAAGGTGTTCGAACCGGTGTTGCGGACCGGAATGGCCAGGGTGTAGGCCGAGGAGAAGTCCGGGTTGTTACACTCGGCGCCACCGGTGCGGTCGTAGGAACACTCTTCCTTCAGCCCGGAGTAGTAGCGCATGCCCCAGTTGACACCGAAGTTGCCCAGGCTCCAATCGATGTTCAGGTTCGAACGCACGCGGAAGTTGCCACCCCAGTCGCCAGTGCCCCAGCCGGTGTGCTGCTCGACGGCAGTCTGCTCTTCATTGTCGCGCTTGTACTCCAGGTAATCGACGTAGGTGGTCTTCCAGTCGATGATGATGTTGCCGAAGGAGAACTCCGGCAGGCGGTACTTGATGCCCAGATCGTAACCAGCGGTTTCCTGGTAACCACCGTTGATCAGCGTGCGGGTGACGTCGGTCACCTGGGAGCCATTCTCCGGATCGCGGGTGACACGATCACACGCGTTGGCGTTGCCCAGAATGTAGCACTGGTTGAGGATCGAGGTAACCGACTCGGCCGCGATCACGTTGTCGATGCGGATCTTCCACCAGTCCAGGCTGATGTCCAGGCCCTGTACGAAGTTCGGGCTGTACACCAGGCCGACGGTCCAGGTCTTGGAGGTTTCCGGCAGCAGTTCGGCATTGGAGCCGGACAGGTAGGCGTAGTTGGACTGAGACCCCGGGCCAGTGGCATCGATACCGCCGGATGCTTCCTGGCGGAAGTTGGCCGGGACGGCACCGGCGCAGCGCGCGGCAACCTGCGGGTTACGTACCGCGGCACCGAACAGGGTGTCGCATGGATCGGTGTATTTGTCGAAGGTCTGCGAGGTGCCGCCGTACAGGTCAGCCACCGTCGGCGCACGGAAGCCCGTGGCGTAGGTACCGCGCACCAGCAGGTCATCGATCGGCTTCCACTTCAGGCCGAACTTGCTGTTGAAGGTGTTGCCGAAGGTGTTGTAATCCGAATAACGGCCGGCCATGTCGACCGACAGTTCCTTGGCGAACGGCAGGTCGGCCAGGATCGGCACGTTCAGCTCGAGGAAGAACTCGTTGAGCTTGTAGCCACCGGCGGTGGACGCACCGGCCAGGTCGGTGCTCAGGCCCGACTGCAGCAGCGCATCCGGGTTGTATTCGGCCTGCTCTTCGCGGTGCTCGTAGCCTGCTGCAAACGACAGGTCACCGGCCGGCAGGGTGAACAGCGCGCCGGACAGGTTGGCGCTGTAGACCTTGGAGGTGGTCAGCGACGTGTCGTGAGTCGGCAGGAAGAGATACTTCTGCAGATCCGGGTTGGACAGCGAACCAGCGCCGTCGATGCCATAACCAAGCAGCGGGTTCCACGGGGTGCAACCGGCGATGACCGCACCCGGGGCACCACAGTAAGCAACGCCGTTCTCGACGAACGACGGGCCGACGGCATTCTTCACGTTCGGGATGAACAGGTTGCCGGTGCCGGTCTTGGTGCCCTTGTTACGGTTGTAGACGTAACCGACATCCCAGTCGAAGTACTTATCGCCGAACTCGAACGAGCCTTCCAGGCCGGCCGAGAAGCGGAAGGTATTCAGCTCGGACTTGGTCTGGCGCGGCATTTCCCAGGTGCGACGCATGAAGTCGACATCCTGGTCCAGCGGGTTGAACGCACTGTCCTTGGACAGCTTGGTGCCATACGCGCTGGAGCGGTACGGGTAACCGGCGATCTGCTGCAGCGCCTCGCGTTCTGTATACAGAACGTTGGCGGTACCGCGGATGTTGTCGGTGAAATCGTACTGGCCGTTGGCGAACACAGAGCGACGCTTGATCCCGGTCGACAGATACATCTGCTGCGTCGGGTTGGACAGGTCGGCGTTGGTCAGCTCATGGTAGTTGGCAAAATCGGTCGGATCGGCGCCAGGGTTCACGACGTAGTTCTTGCCGCCGTTGACCAGTACGCCCTTCTCGGTGATCGCCGACCAGCCGTTGGCGTCATCTTCGGTCGGGAACGGATGACGTGGGCCGTTGGCATAGGCGCTGAAGCGGCGGTCCTTGGCCAGCACCGGCTTCTCGTCGCTGTACTCGGCACCCAAGGTCAACGAGCCACGGTCGTTGGTCATGCCGTAGACGAAGTTGTAGGTTTCCTTGTCACCGTCGCCCTGGCCGTACTGGCCGCGGTAGACGCTGGCTTCCAGGCCATCGAAGTTCTTGCGGGTGATGATGTTGACCACGCCGGCAATGGCATCGGAGCCGTAGATGGCCGATGCGCCGTCGGTCAGCACTTCCACGCGCTCGACGATCGAGGTCGGGATCGAGGCCAGATCGGTGTAACCGCCGGAGCTGACGCCCATGCGCTTGCCGTCCAGCAGTACCAGGGTGCGCTGCGGGCCGAGGTTGCGCAGATCAACGTACTGGCCGCCGACTTCTTCGCCCGAGCTCAGGGCATCGGCGCGGCTGATCGCCGGCGAACCGGTTGCCGACAGGTTCTGCACGATGTCGCCGACGCTGGTGAAGCCCTGCTTTTCAATGTCGGCGCGCTGCAGCGCGATCACCGGCTGCGCGGTTTCCATGCTCGCCTGGCGGATGCGCGAACCGGTAACCGAAATGCGGTCCAGGTCGGTCGTGCCGCCGGCAGCTGCGTCCTGCGCCGAAGCGAAGGACGGTGCCAAGGCAAGCGCAATGCCGGCCGGCAACAAGCCGAGCCGCACTGCAGGAATACGAACGTTCATCAATCTCTCCAAGGTACGTGTTAGTAGCGTGTTAAAACGCCCCAGCACGTTACGATTGCGTTGCGACGCTGCATTTGCGCGACCCAACCGGAGAGTTTGCAGAATGTGGCGGCAGCAGCCCGCCGTTCTCACGGAAGCGCGAAGCCGACTGCCCGTAACGGGCGCGGAAGGCCCTGGCGAAGCTGCAGCAGTTGTCGAAACCGCTGGCGGCAGCAACTTCGCCCACCATCATGTCGGTATCGCGCAACAGATCGGCCGCCCGTTCCAGGCGCAACCGTGCCGAAAGCGACTGCGGACTTTCCTCGTAGAGGCTCTGGAAGGTCTTGGAGAGATACCAGCTGGAGAAGTTGGTCAGTTCAGCCAGTTCACCGATGCGCACCACGCGGTGGCTGTTGCCTTCCAGGTACAGGCGGGCGCGCTGCATGCGGCCAAACACCTGGCGCTTGCGGCTGCGCGAGCGACCCGGGCAACGCTGCACGTTGTCGGCCAGCCCGCGCTGCAGGCCCGCCAGATGCAGCAGCAGCGGGCGCAATGCCTCCGCCGGCTGGCCACTGGCCAGCGCATCGCGCCACAGGCGCAGCGCAACACGTGCATCGCCGCGGTTCATGCGACCACGCCCGGCATACAGGCCACAGTCGGCCATCTCGGCCAGCACGCGCAGCGCTTCGACGGTGAGGTTCAGGCCCAGGCACAAACCGTTGCGACCGGCCTGCACCAGCGGCCGCGATTCCTTCTCGAAGGCGATCCACTCGCCCTGGCGCAAACGGAAGCGTCCTTCCTTGGCTTCCACCCAGGAACTGCCGCGCACCTGCATCCACACAGTGAAGCTGCTGCCTGCGGTCTGCAGACTGCCCAGCCGGGCAACGCCCAGGCAGGTCGGTGCGACGTCGTCCAGGGCCTTGTCGAGGGAGATGGTTTGGCCGCGATCGGCCAGCGAGAGTTGACGCATGGGGGCACCACGGATTTGCCTAGTACAGGCCTCCGTTTTGCCCAATCTGGTGGGGCCTCGTCAGGAAAGACTGCCGAGATCGCCACGAATTCGTGGCGAGAACCACACGAAAAAATTACGAAGAGAAATTCTTCTTCAAAATCAACATTCTGGAGAAGGCAGGGAACAGCGCCGGGGCTTGCTCGGGCAGCCGCATGATGCCGATGTCAGCGCCGTCACTGACCGCCAGCGCCACGTAGAGATCGCGCCCGTTGGCGCTGGCACTGAGTCCATTGCCCGCGCTGAGCCGCTGCGGATCAAGGCAGCGTTCCGGCACTTCGGTACCGTCCTGGATCAGGACCAGGGTCGTGCCGCACTGCGTGGACGTGCCGAGGTAACCGATGCCACCGTTCCCCACGACGGTCCAGGTGCGATAGCGCCACCGACTCGGCAGGTCTTCAGTGATCTGCCGCACACTGGCCGGTGACAGTGCCGGATCGACCGACCACAGCCCACCAGCGGCGAGGCGCGTGAACAGCACCCGTCCGCTGGCGCGATCAAAACGTGCCTGCGACACCCCATCAATGCTGGCCAGCCGGCGCCAGGGGTGAGAGCTGCGGTCGAACAGGCTCAAGCGCGTGCGCTGGTCGGCATCCCGCTCCACCACCAGCAGCTGGTCATCGCCGGCCCCGTAAAGCGCCTGCAGCGGTTGTTCGGCGGGCACCGGCAGTGGCTGCAGCCGCTCATCACGCGGCGAGATTTCGTAGACCACGGTACGTCCATGGTCATCGCGGCCAACCACCAGCAGGTGCCGGCTGTCGGCGGCCCAGTCCGGTGCCTGCCGGGCCTCCGGCCGCAGGCCTTCGATCAGCCGCAGCGAGTCCGGCCGCTGCATGTCAGCCCACCACAAGGCGAAACTGCCGGAGCGATCGGAGGTGAAGGCCAGCTGGCGGCCATCGGGCGCGGCCATCGGCTGACCATCACGGCCACTGGACGCGAACAGTCGTTCCGCACGTCCTCCCTCGATCGGAACCTTGAACACGCCGAACTGCGCCCGCCGGTGGACAAACGCCAGCACGTTGCCATGCCGGGATACCGCAGGCCACTGCGCATCATCCAGGCCAGCGTCGCGCAGCGTGCGGCGCTCGACGTCGAGGTAGTACAGGCGAACTTCACTGTCCACGCGACGGCCGAACACGATGGTGCGCCCATCCCCCAGCCAGGCCCAGCCTCGCTGCTCGGCCGCTTCATTGGTCAGCTGCTCGGGGGTACCGCCGCCGGCGGGCATCCGCCACAGATCACCCATCTGCGGATTGCGCACGAACACCAGCCACTTACCGTCTGGCGAGTAGCGCGGCGCATAGTCGAAATCATCGGCATCGACGCGGTAATCCAGCTCACGCCATTGGCCACTGGCCAGATCCAGCACGCGGATGCCGCGATGCGCATAGCGTCCGACCATGCTGCCGAACACCAGCCCCCGGCCATCCGGGGTCCAGTCAAAACTGAGCAGCTCGGTGCCGTCGCAGCGGGTTGCCTGGCGCACGGCACCACCTGTGGCACTGGCGATCAGCACCTGGCAGCCGCCTCCGGCGCTGAATCGTGCAAACGCGATCTCGCGCCCATCCGGCGACCAGCTCGGGAAACGGTCGTTGGCACCGGCCGGAGGCGTCAGCAACTGGCGCGCGGGCGCATTGCCCGAGGTCTGCACCTTGATCGCACCGCCGTCCCCCCCGTCGTCGTTGGCCCCTTCGTAGGCCACCTGGGAACCGTCGGGCGAAAGTGTTGGATACGTCTCAAAACCACTGGTCGCTGTGATCAGCCGGTAAGGCCGCTGCGGGCTGCCGATCACGCGAACGCCGTTCTCCACGGCCGCATCAACCGGTGAACTGGCTTCCGGCGGCTGCCGCAACAGCAGCATCGTCAGCACGATCACCGTGCCAAGCATCAATATGCCGATTGCCAACAGTGCCTGGCGCCGGACCCGTCGCCACGCCCGGCGAAGCCCCGGCACCGGCACCGTACCGACCGCGGCCCTGCCACCGGCGTCCGCGGGCGGCAACGGAAGATCGGCCAGCTCGCCGCTGTCCACGGCAGCCTCAGGCGCCTCCAGCACCTGCACCGGCACCAGCAACCGATAACCGCTCTTGGCGATGGTCTCGATATAGGTCTGGCCGTTGTCGTCGTCGTTGGCGAATGCCTTGCGCAGCTGCGTGACGGCCTGGGTCAGCACGTCATTGGTGGGCAGCGTGTCGGGCCACACTTCGGCAAACAGCTCCTCGCGGGTGACCACGCGGCCGGGCTGCCGCAGCAGAACGCGCAGCACACCCAGCGCTTTCGGCGTCAGCCGGCGCGGACGACGCGCACCTTCAACTTCGACCTCTCGCGAGGACAAAGTGACGACGCATTCGCCAACCTGGATACGGTCAGCCTCGGGCGGCTGGATTTCGCTGCTGTTCATTTTCCGGGATACAGTAGGGACGGGCCTGGGCAGGTTTCACCAGCAATACCGCCCCCAACCGGGGACAACAAAAAGCCAGATTCCGCACACAGCATCGGCGCATACCGCAAAAACAATGAAGCGGGCGAATACTAGCCTATGCGGGTTACCTCGCCTATCGCGTGGTCGACATCCAGGCTCTCTCTCGCCGACGCATTCACATAATTTGCTGCACCATTCGCGCCCTGCGGGGCGCGGAATTTTTATCTGGCGTTCATTTTCACACGCGCCGCAGCATGGTCAATCCGACCAGTCGCGAAACCACCAAAGCCACGTACATCACGCCTGAAAACTGCTCCAGCATGACCAGGGCACGCGCCTGCGGATGCAGGGGTACTACGTCGCTCAAGCCAACACCCGAGAGCAAACTGAAGCTCAGATAAAGCAGTTCCATCCAGGTGCGCTGTGCACCGCCGCCGGAGCCCTGGAAACTGCCCGGATACCATTGTTGGCACACGGCAAAAGCAAATGCGAAGGCCCAGGCCAGCAGCGTGAATGTGGCGCCTGCGGCGAACAGTTCATCGCGGGTGACTTTATGGTCCTGGAGCATGTAGGCAATGAGCGCACCGGCCGTATAGAAGTACAGCAGGCTCTCCAGCAGTTGCGCGGTGGTCAGCAGCGCAGTGCGGTCCAGCAGTGCACCGGCCAGCGAGAACACCACCGAGGGAATGGCCAGCAGCAGTGCCAGCCAGGTGCCCAGCGGGCTGCGTTGCACCACCCACAATGCCAGGCCCAGCACCGCCATGCCGAACATGCCCAGCGCCGCGCGGCCCGCAGCGGTGTCATCCAGCGCGGGGTACAGCAGCACCGCGATCAGCTGGGCGCCCAACAGCCAGGCCGAAGGATGACGGCGGGCAATGGCCAGCCAACGGGTGGTGATGGCAACAGGCATGGCGTCCTTTCCCCAGGAAGATGGGCGGAGGATAGCCGGGAGCGGCGTGATGAGCGGTAGTGCCGGCCGCTGGCCGGCACCCCCGCTTCCGCATCACTCCTGGCGATAGACCTCGGCACCGGCCGCGCGGAACTCCGCCGACTTCTCCTTCATGCCGGCTTCGGCGTAGTCACGCACATCCTGGGTGATCTTCATCGAACAGAAGTGCGGGCCGCACATCGAGCAGAAGTGGGCCAGCTTGTGCGCATCCTTCGGCAGCGTCTCGTCATGGAACTCCTTGGCCTTCTCCGGATCCAGGCCGAGGTGGAACTGGTCTTCCCAGCGGAACTCGAAACGCGCCTTGCTCAGCGCGTTGTCGCGCACCTGCGCGCCCGGATGCCCCTTGGCCAGGTCGGCTGCGTGCGCGGCAATGCGATAGGCCATGATGCCGTCGCGCACATCCTGGCGGTTGGGCAGGCCAAGGTGCTCCTTCGGCGTCACGTAGCAGAGCATCGCCGTGCCGAACCAGCCGATCATCGCCGCACCGATCGCGCTGGTGATGTGGTCGTAGCCCGGCGCGATGTCGGTGGTCAGCGGGCCCAGCGTATAGAACGGCGCCTCGCCGCACTCGCGCAGCTGCTTGTCCATGTTCTCCTTGATCAGCTGCATCGGCACATGGCCGGGGCCTTCGATCATGGTCTGCACATCATGCTTCCAGGCGATCTTCGTCAGCTCACCCAGCGTTTCCAGCTCACCGAACTGCGCGGCGTCGTTGGCATCGGCGATGCAGCCCGGGCGCAGGCCGTCACCCAGCGAGAAGGTCACGTCATAGGCCTTCATGATCTCGCAGATGTCTTCGAAATGCGTGTAGAGGAAATTCTCCTTGTGGTGCGCCAGGCACCACTTGGCCATGATCGAGCCACCACGGCTGACAATGCCGGTCACGCGCTTGGCGGTGAGTGGCACGTAGCGCAGCAGCACGCCAGCGTGGATGGTGAAGTAGTCCACGCCCTGCTCGGCCTGCTCGATCAGCGTGTCACGGAAGATCTCCCAGGTAAGTGCTTCGGCACGGCCGTCGACCTTCTCCAGCGCCTGGTAGATCGGCACGGTACCGATCGCCACCGGCGAGTTGCGGATGATCCACTCGCGGGTCTCATGGATGTGCTTGCCGGTGGACAGGTCCATCACCGTGTCACCGCCCCAGCGGATCGCCCACACCAGTTTCTCCACTTCCTCGGCAATGCCCGAGGACACCGCGCTGTTGCCGATGTTGGCGTTGATCTTGGTCAGGAAGTTGCGGCCGATGATCATCGGCTCGCTCTCCGGATGGTTGATGTTGTTGGGCAGCACCGCGCGGCCGCGTGCGATCTCGTCGCGCACGAATTCGGGTGTGATCACCTTCTGGATTGAAGCACCGAACGACTCGCCCGGGTGCTGCTGCAGCAGGCCGGCATCGCGGACCGCGTCGAGCCGCTGGTTCTCGCGGATGGCGACGAACTCCATTTCCGGCGTGATGATGCCGCGCCGCGCATAGTGCATCTGGGTGACGTTCGCGCCGGCTCGCGCACGGCGTGGCAGGCTGCGCGCAGGGAACCGCACGGCATCGAGTTTCGGGTCATGCTCGCGGTCGCGGCCGAACGAAGAACTCAGTCCTTCGAGCTGTTCGGTATCGCCGCGTTCCTCCACCCAGCCGCGGCGCAGCGCCGGCAGGCCTGCGGACAGATCGATGCGTACGCCCGTATCAGTGTAGGGGCCGGACGTGTCGTAGACCGTGACCGGCGCATTCTCTTCGCCGCCGAACAGGGTCGGCGTGCGGGTCAGCGCGATCTCGCGCATCGGCACCAGCAGATCCGGGCGCGAGCCGGCCACGTGTATCTTGCGCGATCCGGGAATGGGCCGGGTCACGGATTCGGAGAGTTGCTGGGCCTGTTGCTGCAGGGCGGAGAGCTGTGCGTTCATCGGGCATCGTCCAGGAAGGTCAGGGACGAAGCGGCGGCGCACTGCGACCCCGCGCGGACGGTCCTTGGGCGGAGTCCGGGCACGGCTGCATTGCAAAGCTTCCCTACGCCGGTATGAGCCGGATCAGGTTCCAAGGGACTGTCTCAACCGTGGCCACATGGCCCGGTACCCCCGCTTCTTGGTGTGCATTAGAGCACAGAACGTGCTGTAGCCCATGGCTGTTCCATCCACGCACGGCGTGGATCCGCTGTTTCTGTATTAACAGAACCGTGACATCGCATTCAGTAACGTGCACGCGCATCGTGCCGCTGCGGCCGGTGTTTCCCCGCCGCCTTCGCGGCCCCTGCCCGGTCTGTGCTGCATGTCGCCGGCCCCTCGCAGCAAGCTCTGCTCGCTCCCCTCAATCCCTTGATCGGAGAAGCCCCTTCATGGTGTTTCGCGTTTCCATTGCACTGGTTCTGCTGCTGGTGCTGCTCGCCGGTGTTGCACCCGGTCCCTTCAATACCGTGGTGCAGAGCATCCTCGGCGAACTCATCCGCGGCATCGGCTGGCTCTACCTGCTGGTCGTGTTCCTGGCCCTGGTATTCCTGATGTACCTGGCCTTTGGCCGGTTCGGCAACCTGCGCATCGGCGGAGAGGACGCCGAACCGGAGTTCTCGCGGGCCAGCTGGATGTCGATGCTGTTCGCTGCCGGCATGGGCATCGGCCTGGTGTTCTGGGGCGCCGCCGAGCCCATTTCGCACTTCAGCAAGCCACCGGAGGGGCTGGCGCCCGAAAGCATGGACGCCGCGCGCGCCGCCATGCGCTATGCGTTCTTCCATTGGGGCCTGCACCCCTGGGCCATCTATGCGCTGATCGGCCTGGCAATGGCCTGGTTCCAGTTCAACCGCAACGGCCGTGGCCAGATCAGCGATATGTTGCAACCGATCATCGGCCGTCACCATCGTGGCTGGATCGGGCATATGGTCAACATCTCCGCGGTCGTCGCCACCGCGGTTGGCGTGGCTACAGCACTGGGCTTCGGCACGGTACAGATCGCGGCCGGCGTGGAACGCGTGTTCGGCGTGCAGGCGGGCGTGCCGCTGCAGCTGACCATCATCGCAGTGGCTTTCGTACTGTACATGGCGTCCACGCTCAGCGGCGTCGGCCGCGGCATGAAATGGCTGTCCAACTTCAACCTTGCATTGGCTGCACTGCTGCTCGCGCTGGTGCTGGTACTCGGCCCGACTGGCGCGATCTTCAACACCTTCACGACGACGTTGGGCTCCTATCTCAATCAGCTGGTGACGATGAGCCTGCGCATGTCACCGTTCTCGTCCAGCACCTGGGTCGCGGACTGGACGATCTTCTACTGGGCCTGGTGGATCTCCTGGGCACCGTTCGTGGGTTCGTTCATCGCGCGCATCTCGCGCGGGCGCAGCGTGCGCGAGTTCGTGATCGGCGTGGTGCTGGCACCGACGCTGCTGGGCTTCTTCTGGTTCTCGGTGTTCGGTGGCACCGCGATCTGGATGCAGATCTTCGGCCAGGCCGACCTGCTGCAGGCACTGGGCAACGGCTATGAAACGGTGCTGTTCACCATGTTCGACAGCATGCCGCTGCCGTTGCTGCTGTCGTGCATTGCGCTGGTGCTACTGATGATCTTCTTCGTGACCTCGGCTGATTCTGCGGTACTTGTGCTGGCCAGCATGTCCACGGACGGCGCGGGCGAGCCATTGCGCAAGCACAAAGTGGCGTGGGGTGTCGGCATTGCGCTCGTGGCGGGTTCCTTGCTGTTGGCAGGGGGACTGGAGGCGCTGCAGGGCATGATCACCATCGCTGCGCTGCCGTTCGCGCTGCTGATGCTTCTTGTGATGGTGTCCCTGTACCGGGTGCTGGACCAGGAATACACCCGGGAGCGGCGGCAGGCGCAGCGCCAGCGGCACATGATCGATGCGTGGATTGCACGCGAGATGGCGGCGCAGGAGGAAACCCAGGCGGAGGCAGCGCGCGCGCACGATCAGGATTGAGGGGGTTTTGCAGCCTGCGGCTGCACCGCTTTTTTCAAGCAACGGCAACAACAACTTCAAAAGCGGCTCTGGATTTCTGCTGGTCTGGCGGTGAGGGGGCCGATGGCGGGACACGCCGCAAGTACGTCCCTGTAGGCTCGGCCACGGCATCCATGCCGTGGACGGTCCCGCCATCGGCCCCCTCCCCGCCTCCGGCAATTTCCCGGTGACGGCAGTAGATCCACGCCATGCGTGGATCAGGTGTATCGGAAAACAAGAAGGGGTCGGATCCGTTTTCCTTCGGAAAACGGGTCCGACCCCAACCCACAGCGCGCGGCTGTTGCTGTTGCTGTTGCCTTTGCTCTTGATCTTCTTCTTTCTCTTCCTGCGGTGGCGGCCGCAGGAAACTGTCCGTGGCCGGGCGGGTGGGTTGGCTGGGGGCGTGAGCCGCATGGGCCCGAGGCATGCCTCGGGCGGGTTGGGCCGGATGCCCAACCCCGGTCTTGCCGTGTGCGCAGGACAGTGCACACGAGCAAGCGGCGACCGAGTTTACATGGTCGTACTTGCAGCGGCCCCCAGACAATCCACCCGCCCGGCCAAACCAAGCATCACTGAAACCCTTACCACCGCAGAGGGGGCTCAGCCCGGTCGCCGGAAAACCTCAATATCCCGCCGCCTGCCCATCCTTGCGGCTCTCCGAAGCACCGTAGTAAACACCGGTCTCGGGATCACGCATGATCGCCTGGTACCCGCCATACGGGCCATCGGCGAACACGATGCGATGCCCCTTGCGCATCAACGCGCGCACCGTCTCGTACGGGAAGCCGGTTTCCAGATTCACTTCACCACCATCGGTCATCGCCGTGGCCTGACCCGTCGGTTCAGTCGAGCCTTCGTGCTGGATGCGCGGCGCATCACCGGCTTCCTGCAGATTCATGCCGAAGTCCACCAGGTTCATCACGATCTGCGCGTGGCCCTGCGGCTGCATCGCGCCGCCCATCACGCCGAAGCTGGCATACGGCTTGCCGCCCTTGGTGATGAACGCCGGAATGATGGTCTGGAAGGGGCGCTTGCCCGGCGCGTAGCCGTTGGGATGGTTCTTCTGCAGCACGAACATCTCGCCACGATCCTGCAGGATGAAGCCCAGCCCCGGCGGCGCCATGCCGCTGCCCATGCCGCGGTAGTTGGACTGGATCAGCGAGACCATCATGCCGTCGGCGTCGGCCACGGTCATGTAGATCGTGTCGCCCTCCTCCAGCTGCTTCGGCGTGCCCGGCTGCACTTCCTTCAACGCCTTGTCCATCGAGATCAGCGCGCGGCGCTGCGCGGCGTACTCCTTGGAGATCAGCTTCTGCACCGGCGCCGGCTGGAATGCCATGTCGGCGTAGAAGCGTGCACGGTCGGCGAAGGCCAGCTTCTTCGCTTCGACGAACAGGTGCACGTGCTCGGGTGAGCCGAACGGGATCTTCGAGAAATCGTAGCCTTCCAGCACGTTGAGGATCTGAAGCGCGGCAATGCCCTGGCTGTTGGGTGGCAGCTCCCAGACGTCGTAGCCACGGTAGTTGCTGCTGACCGGCTCGACCCATTCACCGTGGTGCTCGGCCATGTCCTGATAGCTCAGGTAGCCACCGTTGGCCTTGAAATAGTCGCCGATGGTGCGGGCGATGTCACCCTTGTAGAAGGCGTCGCGTCCGCCATCGGCGATCTTCTGCAGCGTGCTGGCCAGATTCGGGTTCTTCCACATCTCGCCCTTGCGCGGGGCGTGGCCGTTGATCGTGAACTGCTCCTTGAAGCCCGGGTACTGCGACAGCTTGGGTACCGAGCGGTCCCAGTAGTAGGCGATCACTTCGGCCACCGGGTGGCCCTCGCGGGCGTAGCGGATGGCCGGCGCCAGGTTGTCAGCCATTGGCTTGCGGCCGAAGCGTTCGTGCAGCGCGAACCAACCATCGACCGCGCCGGGCACCGACACCGGCAGCGGGCCGGTGGCCGGAATGTCCTTCAGGCCACGGCGCTGGAACTCGGCCAGGGTGAGCGATTTCGGCGAGCGCCCCGAGCCGTTGTAGCCATAGAGCTTCTGCGTCTTCGGGTCCCAGACGATGGCGAACAGGTCGCCGCCGACGCCGTTGCCGGTGGGCTCCATCAGGCCCAGCGCTGCGTTGGCCGCGATGGCGGCATCCACCGCCGAGCCACCGCCCTTCATCACGTCCAGCGCGATCTGGGTGGCCAGCGGCTGCGAGGTGGCGGCCATCGCATGGGGGGCGATCACCTCCGAACGGGAGGCGAAGGTGTGGCCGGTAATGCGGTCGGCGGCAAAGGACAGCGCGGGCACGGCAGCCAGCACGGCGGCGGCGAGCAGGGAACGGGCAAGGCGTCGGGACACGGTCGGGTTCCGATGGACGGGTGGTTCCCCGATCTTCGCCGCTGCGGCCTTCACGCGGTATCGGACAGACGTCATGGACGTTGATCCTGGGGTGGAAGAATCCAACGGATTCCGCGCAAAAACCGCCCAGAAAGGAGTGAATTCGGGTTCACCGAAACACTTTCAGCAGCAACCATCCTTGTGCCGCAAGCGATTGCGCTGGATTCACTGGAAACCGATAAAAAAACCGTCGCGAGGGTTGACACCGCCAAAACGGCTGTGTTTCTCTCGATCACATGTTGCATCACAACACGCCACTGCGAACCCACATTGAAGCCGCCGACACCGGCGCCGCCTCGCTGCGTTCGATTCTTGTGCTCGTACTTATTACCCAGCCACCAGGTGCGGGACGAGCCAGCGTGTAAGCAACAAACACACCGGAACTCATCAAAACCCGCACCCGCCCCGGTGCGGGTTTTTTCATTTCAGGACCTGGTTTCAGACGCAACCACCATGACCAACGCTCAGTGCAAAGCCCGGCCCCGGACCACCACCACGCCTCGTGGTGGCTGTGCCTGTGCGATGCGCAGCGCCTCCTCCACCGCTTTCCCCTGACCGGCCGGTACGTCACCTCGACGACCGGCCGTTCTTTTTTCTTCCCACCGCAAGGAACCTCCCCCATGAGCACCAACGACCTGCCCCAGACCAAGATCGCCGTCATCGGCTACGGCAGCCAGGGCCGCGCCCACGCACTGAACCTGCGCGAATCCGGCTTCGATGTGGTGGTAGGCCTGCGTCCGGGCGGCCCGACCGAGGTCAAGGCGCAGGCCGATGGCTTCACCGTGAAAGCACCGGCCGATGCGGTGAAGGATGCCGACCTGGTCGCCGTGCTGACGCCGGACATGGTGCAGAAGAAGCTCTACGACGATGTGCTGGCGCCGAACATGAAACAGGGTGCGGTGCTGTTGTTCGCGCACGGCCTGAACGTGCACTTCGACATGATCAAGCCGCGCGACGACCTCGACGTGGTGCTGGTCGCACCGAAGGGCCCGGGCGCGCTGGTCCGTCGTGAATATGAAATCGGCCGCGGCGTGCCGTGCATCTGGGCGGTCTACCAGGACAAAAGCGGCAAGGCCGCCGAGTACGCACTCGCCTATGCAGCCGGCCTGGGTGGCGCCCGCGCCAACCTGATCCAGACCACCTTCAAGGAAGAGACCGAAACTGATCTGTTCGGCGAGCAGGCGGTGCTGTGCGGTGGCGCTTCGGCGCTGGTGCAGGCGGGCTTCGAGACCCTGGTGGAAGCCGGTTACCAGCCGGAAATCGCCTATTACGAAGTGCTGCACGAACTGAAGCTGATCGTGGACCTGTTCTACGAAGGTGGCATCTCGCGCATGCTGGAGTTCATCTCCGAGACCGCGCAGTACGGCGACTACGTCAGCGGCCCGCGTGTGATCGATGCCGGCACCAAGGAACGCATGAAGGAAGTACTGAAGGACATCCAGGACGGCACCTTCACCAAGAACTGGGTGGCCGAGTACGAAGCGGGCCTGCCGAACTACAACAGGTTCAAGCAGGCCGACCTGGAGCACCCGATCGAGAAGGTGGGCAAGGAACTGCGCGCCAAGATGGTCTGGTTGCAAGGACAGGCCGCGTAAACGCGCGGCCCTCCCCCACCCGCTTTGCAAGGTTCCCCCATGAACTCTTCGACACATCGCAGCGCGCCGCCCAACGGCGCGCGCTGGCTGACCCAGGCGCTGGAGGCCGAAGGCGTCCGCACGCTGTTCGGCTATCCAGGTGGCACCATCATGCCGTTCTACGACGCGCTGGTGGATTCGTCGCTGAAGCACATCCTGGTACGCCATGAGCAGGGCGCGGCGCTGGCCGCCAACGGCTTCGCCCGCGCCAGCAACCAGGTCGGCGTCTGCGTAGCCACATCGGGCCCGGGCGCCTCGAACCTGGTCACCGGCATTGCCGATGCGATGCTCGATTCGGTACCGATGGTCTGCATCACCGGCCAGGTCGGCACGCCGCTGCTGGGCACCGACGCCTTCCAGGAACTGGATGTGTTCGGCCTGACGATGCCGATCGTCAAGCACAGCTGGCTGGTGCGCAGCGTCGATGACCTGCCGCGCGTGGTGGCCGATGCGTTCCGCATTGCCCGTGAGGGTCGCCCCGGCCCGGTGCTGATCGACCTGCCCAAGGATGTGCAGTTGGCCGATGCCAGCCATCTGCCGGCGCATGTGCCCAGCAGCGTCGAACCGCCGCCGGCGCCGGCCGAGGCCGCCATCGCCGAGGCCATCGCCGCGCTGGCCGCAGCCGAGAAGCCGGTGGTCTACGCCGGTGGCGGCATCGCGCTGGGCGATGCCGTGCAGGACCTGCGCGACTTCGTCGAGGCCAGTGCCATCCCCACCGTGATGACCCTGCGCGGCCTGGGTGCCCTGCCGGCCAGCCATCCGCAGTCGCTGGGCATGCTGGGCATGCACGGCACTCGCGCGGCCAACATGGCGGTGCAGGAAAGCGACCTGCTGCTGGTGCTGGGGGCGCGTTTCGACGACCGTGCCACCGGCAAGCTGGCCGAGTTCGCCCCGTTCGCCCGTGTGGTCCACATCGATGCGGACGCCTACGAGATCTCCAAGCTGCGCAGCGCCGATGTCGCCGTGCCTGGCAACGTCGGTCACGCCATCCGCGCCCTGCGTGCGGCCTTCCCCTCCCCCAAGGCCCACCAGGAGGCGTGGCGCAAGCGCTGTGCGCAGCATCGCGATCGCTTCGCCGCACGCTACGACGCACCGGGCCAGCACATCTACGCACCGGCGTTGCTGAAGCGCCTGAGCGAGCTGGCCCCGGCCGATGCGGTGATCGCCTGCGATGTCGGCCAGCACCAGATGTGGGTGGCCCAGCACTGCCGCTTCAACCACCCGCGCAACCACCTGACCAGCGGCGCGCTGGGCACCATGGGCTTCGGCCTGCCGGCGGCGATGGGTGCGCAGTTTGCCTGCCCCGACCGCACCGTGGTGCTGGTGTCCGGCGATGGCAGCTTCATGATGAACGTGCAGGAGCTGGCGACCATCGCCCGCTGCCGCCTGCCGGTGAAGATCGTGCTGCTGGACAACAGTTCGCTGGGCATGGTGCGGCAGTGGCAGGAACTGTTTTTCGCCGAGCGTTACAGCGAGATCGACCTGTCCGACAACCCGGACTTCGTGGCATTGGCGCAGGTGTTCGGCATCGCCGCCACCCGCATCGACAACCGCGACGACGTGGAAGGCGGCCTGGCCGCGCTGCTGGCCGAGCCGGGCCCGGCCCTGCTGCACGTGGCCATCGATGCACGCGCCAACGTGTGGCCGCTGGTGCCGCCGAACACCGCCAACAGCACGATGCTGGAAAGCAATCCCGCCCATGCCCGCCAGGAGACCCCCAATGCAATACCGGCTTGACCTGGTGCTGCACCCGGCCGAAGGCGCGCTGCTGCGCGTGATCGGCATGGCCGAACGTCGCGGCTTCGCGCCGCGTGCGATCAGCGGCGCGCCGGTAGCTGCCGACGATGGCCGCTGGCACCTGCAGCTGGTCGTGGATGGCCAGCGCCCGGCGGAAACGCTGTGCCGGCAGATCGAGAAGATCTACGACTGCGTGTCCGTACAGGTCACCGCCGTGGAAGGAGTATCGCCATGAACACCCGTACCGTAGCGACCACGGTGCCGGTACGGAGGCGTCTTCTTCGCCGCCCGTGCCCGCATGCGGCGGTCGCCCGCACCGCGCTGGTGGCCCATGCCGGCCGCTGATGCCAGCCAGGAAAGCGATGCCGGCGACGTAAGCGTTGCCGACGTACTGGCGGCGCAGGCCCGCCTGCGCCGCTTCCTGCCGCCCACTCCGCTGCACCATGCCGAGCGCTTCGGTACCTGGCTGAAGCTGGAGAACCTGCAGCGCACCGGTTCCTACAAGGTGCGCGGCGCGTTGAACGCGCTGCTGGCCGGCCGCGAGCGCGGCGATACCCGGCCGGTGATCTGCGCCTCGGCCGGCAACCACGCCCAGGGCGTTGCGTGGGCGGCCTATCGCCTGGATGTGCCGGCCATCACTGTGATGCCCCATGGTGCACCCGCCACCAAGATTGCCGGCGTCGCCCACTGGGGCGCCACCGTGCGCCAGCACGGCAACAGCTACGACGAGGCCTACGCCTTCGCGGTCGAACTGGCGCGGCGCCACGGCTACCGCTTCCTGTCCGCGTTCGATGATGCCGACGTGATCGCCGGCCAGGGCACGGTCGGCATCGAACTGGCCGCGCATGCCCCTGACGTGGTGATCGTGCCGATCGGCGGCGGTGGACTGGCCTCCGGCGTAGCCCTGGCGCTGAAATCACAGGGCGTGCGCGTGGTTGGTGCACAGGTAGAAGGCGTTGATTCGATGGCGCGCGCGATCCGTGGCGATGCCCGCGAGATCGCCCCCGTCGCCTCGCTGGCCGATGGCGTGCGAGTGAAGATCCCCGGCTTCCTGACCCGCCGCCTGTGCACCTCGCTGCTGGACGACGTGGTGATCGTGCGCGAAGCCGAGCTGCGCGAAACCCTGGTGCGGCTGGCGCTGGAAGAACACATCATCGCCGAGGGCGCCGGCGCGCTGGCGCTGGCTGCCGGCCGCCGCGTCGCGGGCCGCCGCAAGTGCGCAGTGGTCTCCGGCGGCAACATCGATGCCGGCGTGCTGGCCGGCCTGCTTACCGACATCCGGCCGCGCCCGCCGCGCAAACCGCGGCGACGGCGCAGCGAAACACCCCGCTCGCCCGCCAGGGCCAGCGCGCCGTCCTCCCCCACCTCTTCCCCTTCCCACCTGCAAGCCGCAACGCCCGCTGTCGAGGAGATTTCCCTGTGACCACCATCGAACGAATTACCACCCCGCGCATCCGCATCTTCGACACCACCCTGCGTGACGGCGAGCAGTCCCCCGGCTGCAGCATGAGCCCGCCGCAGAAGCTGGTGATGGCGCGTGCGCTGGACGAACTGGGTGTGGACATCATCGAAACCGGCTTCCCGGCCAGCTCGCAGTCCGACCGCGAGGCGATGGCACTGATCGGCCGCGAACTGCGCCGACCGAGCCTGAGCCTGGCGGTGCTGTCGCGCTGCCTGCAGGCCGATATCGAGACCTCGGCAAGTGCACTGGAAGCCGCGGCCAACCCGCGCCTGCACGTGTTCCTGTCGACCAGCCCGCTGCACCGCGAACACAAGCTGCGGATGACCCGCGAGCAGGTACTGGAATCGGTACGCAAGCATGTATCGCTGGCACGCTCGTACATCGACGATGTCGAATTCTCGGCCGAGGATGCCACCCGCACCGAGCTGGACTACCTGATCGAAGTCTCGCGCGTGGCCATTGCCGCCGGCGCCACCACCATCAACCTGCCCGACACCGTCGGCTTCACCACGCCGGAAGAAATCCGCGCGATGTTCCAGCAGGTCATCGCCGGCGTCGCCGACGTTCCGAACGCCGCCAATGTGATCTTCAGCGCGCACTGCCACAACGACCTGGGCCTGGCCGTGGCCAACTCGCTGGCCGCCATCGAAGGTGGCGCGCGCCAGGTCGAGTGCACCATCAACGGCATCGGCGAGCGCGCCGGCAACTGCTCGCTGGAAGAGATCGCGATGGTGCTGAAGGTGCGCCAGGCCTTCTACGAGCAGGACAGTTCGATCAACACCCCGCGCATCGTCGGCACCTCGCAGCTGCTGCAGCGCCTGGTCGGCATGCCGGTACAGCGCAACAAGGCCATCGTCGGTGCCAATGCCTTTGCCCACGAATCGGGCATCCACCAGCACGGCATGCTGCGCCATCGCGGCACCTACGAAATCATGCGTCCGGAAGACGTGGGCTGGGAGGATTCGCAGATGGTGCTGGGCCGCCACAGCGGTCGCGCCGCCGTCGAAGCGCGCCTGCGCGCGCTGGGTTTCTGGCTGGACGAAGACGAACTGAAGCTGGTATTCGAGCAGTTCAAGGGCCTGTGCGAGCAGCAGCGCGTGGTCACCGATGCCGACCTGCAGACGCTGATGCAGGGCGGCTCCAATGCACAGGGCTACCGCTTGGCCTCGATGACCATCAGCGATGTGGGCAGCCGCGCCAACGCGCTGGTCGAACTGTCCGACCCGGACGGCAACCGCGTGGCCGAAACCGCACAGGGCGACGGCCCGGTCGATGCGCTGTTCGGCGCGCTGTCGGCCGCCACCGGCGTGCAGCTGATGCTGGACAGCTACCACGTGCACAGCGTCGGCATCGGCGCCGATGCGCGTGGCGAAGCCAACCTGAGCGTGCGCCACGAGGGCGTGGAGTACGACGGCACCGGCACCAGCAAGGACATCATCGAAGCCTCCGCGCTGGCCTGGCTGGATGTTGCCAATCGTCTGCTGCGCCAGCGCCAGGCCGCCGCCCACAGCAGCACCGACGTTCCCACCCCCGCCACCGCCTGAGGAACCCGCCATGAGCGCCTTCGACACCCCCACCCCGGCCAGCGCCGCTGGCCAGCAGTGGAATGCCCAGGACTATGCGATCGATGCCGGCTTCGTGCCTCTGCTCGGCGGCGCGGTCTCGCGCCTGCTCGACCCGCGCGCGGGTGAACGCATCCTCGACCTGGGCTGTGGCGATGGTGTGCTCAGCACCGAACTGGCGCTGAGCGGTGCGCGCATCCACGGCGTGGATGCCTCGCCGGAACTGGTGATCGCCGCCCGCGCGCGCGGTGTCGATGCCCAGGTGATGGACGGCCACGCACTGTCGTTCAACAGCGAGTTCGATGCAGTGTTCAGCAACGCGGCACTGCATTGGATGGGCACTCCCGACCGCGTGCTGGAAGGCGTGCGCCGCGCCCTGCGCCCCGGCGGCCGCTTTGTCGCCGAATTCGGTGGCCATGGCAACGTGGCCACGATCATCGCGGCGGTACAGGCCGCGCGCGTGGCCCACGGCCATGGCGCCAGCACCTTCCAGTGGTATTTCCCGACGGCCGATACCTACGCCGACCGCCTGCGCCAGCATGGCTTCCAGGTGCAACTGATCGAGTGCACGCCGCGCCCAACGGCATTGCCGACCGGCGTGGCCGGCTGGCTGCGCGTGTTCGCCGCGCCGCTGCTGGACGACCTGCCAGCCGAGGCACGCGCTACGGTGCGCGAGGCCGCGAGCGCGCTGCTGGCCGAGCTGCCGCGCAACGCCGCCGGCCAGCCGCTGGCGGACTATGTGCGGCTGCGCGTGCTCGCCCGCCGTCGCTGACTTGACCGTTCCGCTTTCTTTACTGATGTTCGCTATTTCGTACTTCTGCCAGGCATACGCATGACTTCCGCTCCCCGCACCCTGTACGACAAACTGTGGGACGCCCACGTGGTGGTTCCCGAATCCGACAGCGCGCCCGCCGTGCTGTACATCGACCTGCACCTGATCCACGAGGTGACCTCGCCGCAGGCGTTCACCGAGCTGCGCGAGCGCGGCCTGTCGCCGCGCCGCCCGGACCGCACCAAGGCGACGATGGACCACTCCACGCCGACCCTGCCGGCCGCCGCGGACGGCACGCTACCCTATGCCAGCGCCGCCTCCGAGGCACAGGTCGCCACGCTGGCACGCAACTGCGCCGAGCACGGCATCGAGCTGTTCGACATGGCCTCGGACAATCGCGGCATCGTCCACGTGATCGCGCCGGAACAGGGCTTCACCCAGCCGGGCATGACCATCGTCTGCGGCGACAGCCACACATCCACCCACGGGGCCTTCGGTTCGCTGGCGTTCGGCATCGGCACCAGCGAAGTCGGCCATGTGCTGGCCACGCAGTGCCTGCTTCAGCGCAAGGCGAAGACCTTTGCGATCACCGTCGATGGCCCGCTGGCGCCCGGCGTCGGCGCCAAGGACGTGGTGCTGCACATCATCGGCGTGATCGGCGTCAACGGCGGCACCGGCCACGTCATCGAGTTCCGTGGCAGCACCATCGAAGCGATGGACATGGAACAGCGCATGACCCTGTGCAACATGTCGATCGAGGCCGGTGCACGCGCCGGCATGGTCGCGCCCGACCAGGTCACCTTCGACTTCGTCGCCAACACCCCGCGCGGCCCAAAGGGCGCCGATTTCGAGGCTGCGGTGGCGCGCTGGCAGCAGCTGCGCAGTGATGACGGCGCGCGCTTCGACAGCGAAGTACGCATCGACGCCACCGACATCCGCCCGACCCTGACCTGGGGCACGCATCCGGGCACCGCCATCGCGGTGGATGCGCCGATTCCCGCCGCCAACGATGCCGCCGCACAGAAAGGCCTGGACTACATGCACTTCCAGGCCGGCAAGGCACTGGCCGGCACGCCGGTGGACGTGGTGTTCGTCGGTTCGTGCACCAACGGCCGCCTGAGTGACATGCGCGAGGTCGCGCAGGTGCTGCGCGGCCGCCGTGTCGCTGAGCGGGTGCGCATGCTGGTGGTGCCAGGTTCGGAGATCGTCAAGCGCGAGGCCGAGGCCGAGGGCATCCACGAGATCGTGCGCGCTGCCGGGGCCGAGTGGCGCGAGCCGGGCTGTTCGATGTGCATCGCCATGAACGGCGATCTGGTCGCGCCCGGCCAGCTGGCCGTGAGCACCAGCAACCGCAATTTCGAGGGCCGCCAAGGCCCCGGTTCGCGCACCCTGCTGGCTTCGCCGATGAGCGCGGCGTGGGCCGCGGTCAACGGGCACGTGGCCGATACCCGCGAACTGTTCGCACAGGAGGTGGCGTGATGGCCGGTTTCCGTACCCTGACCTCGGCCAGCGTGGTGCTGCGCCAGACCAACATCGACACCGACCAGATCATCCCGGCACGGTTCCTGTCCACCACCGAGCGTGCCGGCCTGGGCCGCAACGCGTTCAATGACTGGCGCTGGCAGGCTGATGGTTCGCCGGTGGCCGACTTCGCCTTCAACCAGCCGCACAACGCCGGCCGCAGCATCCTGCTGGCGGGCCGCAACTTCGGCTGCGGTTCTTCGCGCGAACATGCGCCGTGGGCGCTGACCGACCTGGGCCTGCGTGCCATCGTCAGCAGCGAGATCGCCGATATCTTCCGCGGCAACGCGCTGAAGAACGGCCTGCTGCCGATCGTGCTGGACGAGGCCGACGTGCAGGCGCTGATGCAGCGCCCGGACGATGCGCTGACCATCGACGTGGCTGCGCGCGAACTGCGCACGCCCGATGGCCGCGTCTATTCCTTCCCGCTGGATGGCTTCTCGCAGACCTGCCTGCTGGAAGGCGTGGACCAGTTGGGGTATCTGTTGGGCCGTGTCCCTGAAATCGAACGCTACGAGAGTGAGCATGCACGCTGAAATTGTTGTCCTGCCCGGTGATGGCATCGGCCCGGAAGTGGCCGCCGCGGCAGTGGCCGTCCTGAAGGCCGTCGCCGAGCGCTTCAACCACACCTTCACCTTCAGCGAGCACGACATCGGTGGCGTTGCCATCGACCGCCACGGTGAACCGCTGCCGGCGTCGACCCTGGAAGCCTGCCAGGCCGCCAACGCCGTGCTGCTGGGCGCGGTCGGCGGCCCGAAGTGGTCCGACCCGAATGCCAAGGTGCGCCCCGAACAGGGCCTGCTGGCGATCCGCAAGGCGCTGGGCCTGTACGCCAACCTGCGCCCGGTGCGCACCCACGAAGCCGCGCTGCATGCCTCGCCGATCAAGGCCGAGCTGCTGCAGGGCGTGGACTTCGTGGTGGTGCGCGAGCTGACCGGTGGCATCTACTTCGGCGACAAGACCCGCGACGCCGACAGCGCCAGCGACCTGTGCCGCTACACGGTGGCCGAGATCGAACGCGTGCTGCGCAGTGCCTTCCGCCTGGCCCAGCAGCGGCGTGGCAAGGTCACCTCGGTGGACAAGGCCAACGTGCTGGAGACCTCGCGCCTGTGGCGTGACGTGGCCGCTCGCATCGGCCGCGAGGAGTTCCCGGAGGTGGCGCTGGAGCACCAGCTGGTCGATTCGATGGCCATGCACCTGCTGGCCAAGCCGCGCGAGTACGACGTGATCGTCACCGAGAACATGTTCGGCGACATCCTCACCGACGAAGCCTCGATGCTGGCCGGCTCGCTCGGCCTACTGCCGTCGGCCTCGCTGGGTGAGCCGGGTGCGGTCGGCATCTACGAACCGATCCACGGTTCGGCCCCGGACATCGCCGGCAAGGGCATCGCCAATCCGTACGCGACGATCTTCAGCGCCGCGATGCTGCTGCGCCATTCGCTGGGGCTGGAAGCCGAGGCTGCGGCGGTGGAAGCTGCAGTGCACGCCGTGCTGGACGATGGCGTGTTCACCGCCGATCTGGCCGCCAAGGGCCAGGCGGTGAGTACCGCCGCTGCCACCGACGCCGTGCTCGCCAAGCTGCGCTGACCCATCGGGCAACACCTGTAGAGCCGAGCCATGCTCGGCTCATGCAACAGCAGTCGAGCATGGCTCGACTCTACAGGTAGCAGGCAGCCACGCCAGGCGTGGCTGCATTATTTGGTGGTGTACCCACCATTGACCAGGATGGTCTGCCCCGTCATCCACCAGCCATCGGTGACCAGGAAGCGGATCCACGGCACGATATCGGCGATGTCGGTCAGCCCGGTGCGGGTGAACGCCGAGAGCGCGGCCGCGGTCTTGTGGTACGCCTGCGCATCGGCACTCTCAGCCGGGTAGAAGAACGGCGTGTCCATCGGGCCGGGCCCGATCGCAGTCACCGAGATGCCGCGCTCACCGAACTCCTTCGACGCCGCGCGGGTGAAGTGCTCGACTGGCGCCTTGGTACCGGCGTAGCTGGAATAGAACGGCGTGTAGGCACCCAGCAATGAGGTGACCAGGGTGCAGATGCGACCACCGTCGTTGACGTGGCGGCCGGCTTCCTTGAGGAAGAAGAACGCCGCCTTGGCGTTGACCGCGCTCATCTCGTCGTACTCCGCTTCGCTGATGTCCAGCAGCGGTTTCTTCAATACCTTGCCGACCGTATTGATGGCGATGTCGGGACGGCCGACTGCGGCCACGGCATCGGCGAACAAGCGCTCCATCGTTGCCGCCGAGGTCAGGTCCCCCTGCAGGGCCACCGCCTTGCTGCCGGCGGCCTGCACTGCGGCTACAGTCGCTTCTGCATCCGCCTGGGTAGCGGCACTGTTGTAGTGGATGACGATGGCTTTGGCGCTCTGTGCGGCGAAGTCGCGGGCGATCAGGCCGCCCAGGTTCTTGGCGCCGCCGGCGATCAGCACGGTCTTGCCCTTGAGGGAATGCTCGGTCATGGCTTCGGTCTCGGGAGGGGGCTACCCGGGGTGGCAACCCTGCCCTGACGACGATATCGTGCAGAAAAAGCGGATAAAGCCCGCCACATTGACTTAACTTTCCAGAGCAAGCGAACAATGGACCGGATCGATCGCTTCCGCATCTTCACCCGGGTGGTGGAGTGCGCCAGCTTCACCCGCGCCGCCGACCAGCTCGGCCTGCCCCGCTCGACCGTTTCGGCGGCGGTGGCCGAGCTCGAACAGAGGCTCGGCACCCGCCTGCTGCAGCGCTCGACCCGCCGGGTGTCCACCACCCATGATGGCGACGTGTTCCATGCCCGCTGCCTGCGCCTGATCGCCGAGGTTGAGGACGCCGAATCGCTGTTCCGTCAAGACGATGCGCAACCGGTCGGTCTGCTGAAGATCGACGTGCCCAGCCGCATCGGCCGCCGCATCATCGCACCGGCGCTGCCCGAATTCTTCGCGCAGTATCCGCAGGTGGAAGTGGACCTGGGCATGACCGACCGCGCGGTAAACCTGATCGAGGACGGTTGCGATGCGGTGCTGCGGGTCGGTCAACTGGGCGATTCCAGCCTGGTGGCGCGCACGCTGGGCCAGCTCGACTTCGTCAACGTCGCCGCGCCCGCTTACCTGCGCGAACACGGCATGCCGCAGCATCCTGCCGACCTGCCGCAGCACCGCGCGGTGAACTACGCGTCGCCGACCACGGCACGGGTGGAACCGTGGGAGTGGCAGGACGGCGGCCAACTGCGCACGCTGCCGATGCCCGGCTGGGTGCGGGTGAACAGCGCCGAGGCATCGATTGCGTGCTGTGTGGCGGGGTTGGGGTTGCTGCAGATTCCGCGCTACGACGTGCAGGCCGAACTGCAATCCGGCGCGTTGGTGGAGGTGATGCCACAGCACGTAGCGCAGCCCTTGCCGGTGACGCTGTTGCAACCGCATCGGCAACACCGCGCGCAGCGTGTTCAGGTGTTCATCGAATGGCTGCTGCCGGTCTTGAGGGCCGGCCTGCAGCTGCAGTAGATCCACGCCATGCGTGGATGCATGCATCCGTGCCAACCAAGGTTGGCACCTACCGAGCGATGGCAAATCGCGGTAGATCCACGCCATGCGTGGATGCTTCTGTAGCGTCGAGCCATGCTCGACTCATCCCGTCATCGCGCGAAGAGCAGCCGAGCATGGCTCGGCTCTACAGAAAGCAGATCCCGCGAGCAGATCAATCCGGGCCATGCGTGGATGCAAGCCGCAGTGCCAACCAAGGTTGGCACCTACCAGAGGCGGTGGCCGTGGAACCCGGGGCGTTACGCCCCGGATTCATCGGGCTTCACCCGGAACCACGCCGCATACAGCGCCGGCAGGAACACCAGCGTCAGCACCGTACCGACGATCAGGCCGCCCATGATCGAGATCGCCATCGAGCCGTAGAACGCGCTGCGCGACAGCGGAATCATCGCCAGCACCGCCGCCAGCGCGGTCAGCACGATCGGGCGGAAACGGCGCACCGTGGCATCGATGATCGAATGCCAGCGGTCATGCCCGGCATCGATGTCCTGCTGGATCTGGTCGATCAGGATCACCGAGTTGCGCATGATCATGCCGGCCAGTGCGATCGTGCCCAGCAGCGCGACGAAGCCGAACGGCGCCCGGAACAGCAGCAGGAACAGGGTCGCGCCGATGATGCCCAGCGGCGCGGTCACCAGCACCATCGCTGCACGCGAGAAGCTGCGCAGCTGCAGCATCAGCAGCGTGGCCACCACCACCAGGAACAGCGGCATGCCGGCCTTGATCGAGTTCTGGCCACGTGCCGAATCCTCCACGGTACCGCCGGTTTCCAGCAGGTAACCACTGGGCAGCTCGGCACGGATGCCATCCAGTGTGGGCAGGATCTGATGAACCACGTCCAGCGCCTGCATGCCATCACTGATGTCGGCGCGCACGGTCACCGTCGGCAACCGGTTGCGGTGCCAGATGATGCCGTCCTCGAAGCCGTACTCCATCGTCGCCACCTGCGACAGCGTGATGCTACCACCGTTGGCGGTGGGCATCGACAGGCTGGACAGCAGCTCCAGCTGGTTGCGCTCATCGGACGGCCCGCGCAGCAGCATCTCGATCTGGCGATTGCCTTCGCGATACACGCTCACCGACTGCCCGGCCAACGAACTGGACAGGAACTGGCTGACCTGGGCGCTGCTAACGCCCAGCGCACGGGCGCGCTCCTGGTCGACCACCAGGCGCACCACCTTGCTCGGCTCGCTCCAGTCCAGGTTGACGTTCATCACGTGCGGGTTCTCCCGCACCTTGGCCTCGACCTGGCGCGCGATCGCCTGCACCTTCTCGATGTGCTCGCCGGAGATGCGCATCTGCACCGGATAGCCGACCGGCGGTCCGTTCTCCAGGCGGGTCACGCGCATCTGCACGTCCGGGAACTTCGGGATCACCTCGTGCAGCAGCCAGTCGCGGGTGCTCTCGCGCGCCTTGATGTCCTTGGCCAACACCACGAACTGGGCGAAGTTGGTCGCCGGCAGCTGCTGGTCCAGCGGCAGATAGAAGCGCGGCGAACCGGTGCCCACATAGGACACGTAGTTGGCAATGCCCTCGCGGCGGGACAGCAGCTTTTCCAGCTTCTCGGCCTGGGCCTGGGTCGAGCGCAGCGAGGCGCCCTCGGCCAGCTCGATGTCCACCATCAGCTCCGGCCGGGTCGAGTCCGGGAAGAACTGCTGGGGCACGAAGCGGAACATCATCAGCGAGAACACGAACAGGGCGATGGTCGCGGCGATCACCCACCAGCGATGGCGCAGGCAGGTATCGAGGAAGCGGCGGAAGCTGCGATAGAACGGGCGCTGGTACGGATCATGGTCGTGCCCATGCTGCGGCGGCGCAATCAGGTTGGCCAGCGCCGGGTAGCGGTCGGCCCACTGCTGGCGCTTGGCATGCCAGCGCGCGGACAGGCTGCCCGGCTTGGGCGGCTGCGGATTGAACAGGTCCGGCAGCATCTTGTCACCCAGGTAGGGAATGAACAGTACGGCCGCGATCCACGACACCACCAGCGCGATGGTCACCACCTGGAACAGCGAACGCGTATATTCACCGGTGCTCGATGCCGCCGTGGCGATCGGCAGGAAGCCGGCTGCGGTGATCAACGTACCGGTCAGCATCGGGAACGCAGTCGATTCCCAAGCGAAACTGGCCGCGCGCAGGCGGTCGTAGCCCTGCTCCATCTTGGTGGCCATCATCTCCACCGCGATGATCGCATCGTCCACCAGCAGGCCCAGCGCCAGCACCAGCGCGCCCAGCGAGATCTTGTGCAGGCCGATGTCGAAGTAGTGCATGACGAAGAAGGTCATCGCCAGCACCAGCGGAATGGTGACGCCCACCACCAGGCCGGTGCGCAGGCCCAGCGAGAAGAAGCTGACCAGCAGCACGATCACCACCGCCTCGGTCAGCACCTGCACGAACTCGCCGACCGACTCTTCCACCGATTGCGGCTGGTCGGACACCTTGCGCAGCTGCATGCCGGCCGGCAGGGTCTTCTGCAGCCGTTGGAACTCGGCATCAAGGTTGGCACCGAGCTTGAGGATGTCACCGCCATCCTTCATCGCCACCGCCAGGCCGATCGCCTCTTCGCCCATGAAGCGCATCTTCGGCGACGCCGGATCGGCGAAGCCGCGCTTGACCTCGGCGATGTCACCCAGGTGCACGGTGCGGTCGCCAGCACGGATCGGGAACTGGCGGATTGCTTCGATGTCGTTGAACTGGCCGGTCACGCGCAGCTGCACGCGATCGGTGGCGGTCTCGAAGAAGCTGGTGCCGGTGACCGCATTCTGGTCGGCCAGCGCCTGCTGTACCTGCTGCATCGACACACCCAGCGTGGCCAGGCGGGTGTTGGACAGCTCGATCCAGACCTTCTCGTCCTGCAGGCCGACCAGGTCGATCTTGCCGACATCGGGCACGCGCTGCAGTTCCAGCTGGATGCGGTCGGCGTAGTCGCGCATCACCGCGTAGTCGAAGCCCTTGCCGGTCAACGCATAGATGTTGCCGTAGGTGTCGCCGAACTCATCGTTGAAGAACGGGCCGACGATCTCGCGCGGCAGCGTCGCACGGATGTCGCCCACGCGCTTGCGCACCTGGTACCACAGGTCCGGGATCTGCCTGGAACGCAGGCTGTCGCGGGCCATGAAGATGACCTGCGATTCGCCGGGGCGCGAATAGGAGCGGATGAACTCGTACTCGCCGGTGTTCATCAGCGCCTTCTCGATCGGCTCGGTCACCTGGCGCGAGACCTGCTCGGCGGTGGCGCCCGGCCACAGCGTGCGCACCACCATCGCCTTGAAGGTGAATGGTGGATCCTCGGACTGGCCCAGGTGCTTGTACGACCACGCGCCGATCAGCGCGAAGGCCAGCATCGCGAACAGCACCAGCGGGCGATTGGCCAGCGCCCACTCGGAAAGATTGAAGCGGCGCACCGGCTTACTCCCTGGCCTTGGCGGCAGCGGCCGGCGCGGCCGGCTTCAGCACCGGGCGGTTCTGCCGGTCCACGGCGATCACCGGCTGGCCCGCTCGCAGCAGGTGGCCACCGGCGGCAACCACCCAGTCACCCGCGTTCACGCCGGACAGCACCGGCACGGTCTCGCTGCCAAACGCACCGGTGGTGACCGAGGCGGCCTTCAGCGTGCTGTTGGCCGGATCGACCACCCACACGCTGGCGGCACCGTTGACACCGCGCTGCAGCGCGCCCAGCGGCAGCTGCAGGGTACCGTGGCGACCGGCGCTGCTGTAGACGCGCGCGCTCTGGCCCAGTTCGACATCGGCCAGCGCATCGGCGGCCAGGCTGACGCGGGTGGCATAGGTGCGTGCCTGCGGATCGGCGGCGGCGGCGATCTCGCGGATCGTACCGGGCAGGCGCTGGCCCGGGCGGTTCCACAGTTCCACCTCGACCGGCTGGCCGACCGCGTAGTCGCGGATGGTGGCTTCAGGCAGGTCGATCAGCACTTCGCGGCCGCCATCGGCGGCCAGGTTGAAGATGGTCTGGCCGGCGGACACCACCTGCCCGGCTTCGGCCTCGCGGCTGGCGATCACGCCATCGGCCGGCGCGCGCAGCTGCGCGTAGTCAGCCTGGTTGCGCAGCACATCGAGGTTGGCGCGGGCCGCATTGGCCTGGCCCTGCGCGGCCTTGAACGCCGCGGACTGCTGGTCCAGCTGCGAGCGGCTGACCAGTTGCTGGTCGGCCAGCACCTGGTAGCGCTTGAGGTCATCGCGGGCACGCACCAGGTCGGCCTCGGCCGCAGCCAGCTGCGCCTGTGAGGCACGGGCCTGCAGCGCGAAGTCAGCCACGTCCAGTTCGGCCAGCACGTCGCCCTTCTTCACCCGCTGGCCGGCATCGACGTGGCGCTTGACCAGGTTGCCTCCGACGCGGAACGACAGCGGGCTTTCCTGGCGGGCACGCACCGTGCCCGGGAATGCCGCCGGCGCCTGTCCGGCCTGTTCGCCGGGGTGAACCACCAGTACCGGCACGGCCGCCTGCGGCGCCTGTTCCTGTCCCGAACAGGCTGCCAGCGCAGCCACCCACACCATACCGCCCATCCAGCGCACGATCTTCATCGGTCAACGTCCTGAAAACGCAGGGTTGCAACAAGGGGGAGCCGCGACTGCCGGCCCAATTTAATAAACCGGCCGGTATAGTATAAATATCGAACCGCTTGGTCTAGTATTGTTGCGATGAGTTCTTCCACTTCCCGCAAGCCGTCGGCCAAGCCTGCTGCCAAGGCCGCCGGACCCGGGCGCCCCAAGGATCTGGGCAAGCGCGCGGCGATCCTTGAAGCAGCCAAGGTACTGTTCATCGAACAGGGGTATACCGGCGTGAGCATGGACACCATCGCCGCCCAGGCCGGCGTCTCGAAGCTGACCGTGTACAGCCACTTCGGCGACAAGGAGACCCTGTTCTCCGAGGCCGTGCAGTCAAAGTGCATTGAAATGCTGCCCGATGCCCTGTTCGTGGCCGACACGGACGGCCCGCTGCGCGACCAGCTGATCGGCATCGGTCTGGCCTTCTTCGAACTGATCACCTCCGACGCGGCGATCTCGATCCAGCGCATGATGATGGCGCCGGAGACCGACGAACGCCTGCGCGAGCTGTTCTGGAAGGCAGGACCGGAACGTACCTGCGAGGCCCTGGCTGACTTCCTGCGGGCACGCGCCGAGCGCGGCGAGCTGGAAATCACCGACTATTCGCTGGCTGGCGAGCAGTTCCTGACCCTGGTCAAGGGCGAAGTGCACATGCATATGATGTGCGGCATGCCACTGTCACCGGTGGAATGCGACCCTCTTGCCCACGTGACCGCCAGCATCGACTTCTTCCTGCGCGCCTACGCGCCGCGAGGGGCCGGAACAGCTGAATAACCAAAACTGAACGAACCGGAGGTCGCGATGACTTCCGGCACTGCGACCCCGGCCCCCGGCAGCTGATGCTCTGGGCGCGCCGCCGGCCTCCGGCACCGGTAAAATGGCCGGCCCACTGCGCTGGATTTGAACCTCATGACGATTGATTACGCCCACGCCCGCGAACTGATGGTGGAACAGCAGATCCGTCCCTGGGACGTGCTGGACATCAAGGTGCTCGACGTCCTGGCCCGCCTGCCGCGCGAGGCTTTTGTCGCCGATGCACACCGGGCACTGGCCTACGCCGATGTCGAACTGCCGATCGGCCACGGCCAGAAGATGATGAAGCCGGTCATCGAGGGCCGTACCCTGCAGGCGCTGGACCTGCAGCCGGGTGACGAAGTGCTGGAAATCGGCACCGGCAGCGGCTTCCTGGCCGCCTGCATCGGCGCGCTGGCGCGCGATGTGCTGAGCCTGGAAATCGACCCGGAGCTGGCCGCCGCCGCGCGTGCCCGCCTGGACGCTTCCGGCCTGGGCAGCAACGTCCGCGTGGAAGTGGCCGATGCCCTGTCCTGGCAGACCGAACGCCGCTTTGACGTGATCTGTGTCACTGGTGCGGTCGACGTGGTGCCGTCACAGTTCGCCTCGTGGCTGCGTCCGGGTGGCCGCCTGTTCGTGATCCACGGCCGCTCGCCGGCGATGGAGGCCCTGCTGGTCAAGGCCGACGGCAGCTCCGAGTCCCTGTTCGAGACCGATATCGATTACCTGCGTGGTGCCGCCCCGGCCCCCCAGTTCCACCTCTGAGTCCAAGGAAGCCGCAATGATCCGCCGATCCCTCGCTGTTGCGCTGGCCACTGCCCTGCTGCCGTTGTCCGCCCATGCCGCCGACCTGCTGCAGGTCTACGAAATGGCCCGCAACGGCGATCCGCAGCTGTCGGCCGCCGAATCGACCCGGCTGTACGACAAGGAAGGCGCCGTGCAGGCGCGTGCCGCCCTGCTGCCGCAGATCAACGGCCAGGCCGCGCTGAACCGCACGCGCAGCGAGCCGAACGCCGACGCCAACTCCGGCTCGTTCACCAACAAGCGCCGCACCTACACGATCGACGGCAGCCAGACGCTGTTCAACTGGACCCAGATCAACAACCTGCGCTCGCAGCGTGAGCTGAGCAAGGCGGCGGACTTCACCCTCGAATCGGCCAACGACAACCTGATCGTGCGCACCTCGGCGGCCTACTTCAACGTGCTGGTGGCGATCGAATCGCTGAACGCCGCGCAGACCAACGAAGCGGCCGCGAAGAAGCAGTTCGACTTCGCCGACAAGCGCCTGGAAGTGGGCCTGGCGCCGATCACCGACGTGCACGAAGCACGCGCCCAGTACGACCAGGCGCGTGCCAACACCATCATTGCGCAGAACACCCTGGCCGATAACTACCAGGCCCTGACCGAACTGACCGGCCAGCCGGTGACCAACCTGCGTGGCCTGCCGGCGGACTTCCGCCCGGAAGTGCCGGCCAACCGCGGCAACATCGATGAGCTGGTGCAGCAGGCCACCACCCAGAATCCGGCGCTGAAGGCGCAGGAGCTGAAGGTCAGTGCGGCCGAAGCTGGCGTGCAGGCTGCCCGCGGCGGCCATTACCCGACCCTGTCGCTGGGCGGCAGCTGGGGCAAGAGCGCGACCTGGGGCGACAGCACCGGCGCCGGCTCGTTGTCGCCGGACGCACGCACCAACAGCATCGGCCTGACCCTGAGCGTGCCGATCTTCTCCGGTGGTGCCACCCAGTCGGGCGTGCGCCAGGCGCTGGCCCAGCGTGACATCGCCCAGGACGGCTACGAGCAGCAGAAGCGTGCCCTGGACCGCAATACCCGCAATGCCTACCAGACCCTGGTGCAGGGCATCAGCGAAGTGGAAGCCCGCCGCTTGGCGGTGGTCTCGGCGCAGAGCGCGTACGACGCTTCGCAGGTCGGCCTGGAGGTCGGCACCCGTACCGTGCTGGATGTGATCCAGAACCAGCGCATCCTGTTCTCGGCGCAGCTGGACTACGCCCAGGCCCGTTACACCTTCCTGCAGAACCGCCTGCTGCTGAGCCAGTCGCTGGGTGCACTGGACGTGGCCGAGCTGCAGGACGTGAACCGCCTGCTGACCCAGGACGCGGGCAATCCGGCAACGACGACGCACTGAGCCGTCGCCAGCCGGCAACGAAAAGCCACCCGCGAGGGTGGCTTTTTTGTGCGCGATGCACGGCCATCAGCCGGGCCAGGCCCGCAGCCACCCGATGGCGGCCAGCATGCACAGTCCGGCGGCCACAGGCGCCAGCAGCGCAAGGCCACGTGCCAACGGTGACTGCCCGCGCAGTACGGCCAGGCACAGGGCGGCCATCACCACCAGCACGACCGGGCCGGGCAGCACCGGCAGGATGCCCGCGGGCACGCCGAAAGCCAGCACCGCCGCTGACAGAATCAACGCGACCGGCACCGCCTGCACATGCATGCCGATTGCTTCGTCATGCCGTGCCGGCCACAGCTGCATCGCCAAGCACAGGCCCACCCGCAGCAGCACCAGCAGCAGCGCGGCCAATCCGGCCGCGCCGGCCAGCGGCAGCAACGGCATCAGCCACTGCAACTGCGGGTGCGGTTGCAGGGCTACCGCCAGCGGTCGCGTGCTGTCCAATGCAGGGAACTCGACCAGCCCGGCCTGCAATGCAGCGACCACGATCAGCAACAGCATGGCCAGCAGCAGCATGCCCGCCAGCAGCCGCGACTGGCGCGCCTTCACCTGCCCGCCCAAGCCGGGAAATCCAACCGCCAGGCCCACGCTGGCGAACGCACCCAGCAGCGGCACGCTCGCCGCCAATACACCACCAAGCCCAAAGCGATAGGGAGCCGTCGCCTCCGGCAGCCAGGGAATCCAGTGCGCGTAGTGCATGTAACGGGCTGCCAGTGCCACCAGCAGCAGGCCGGTCCCGATCTTCATCGTCAACAGCGCACACGCCACCAGAACCATTCGTCGCCACGGCAGCAACCCGACTACACCAATCAGAAGCACCGCCAGGCTGGCCATCAGCGGACCCGGCACCGCGTAGTCGGCCTCGACTCCACAATAGGCCAGCAGTGCACGCAGATGACGGGCCAGCGATTGCGCCACGCCACCCATGGTCGCCACCAGTTCCAACAACAGCGCGCCGCCGAGCACACCGGCGGATGCCCGGCCCCAGCACGCACGCAACACTCCCTGCAGGCCATCGACAGCCGGCAGCTGCTGGTTGAGGGCGTGCAGGCAATACAGCAGTGGCATCGTACCCAGTGCGGCCAGCAACAGGCTCAGCACGATGGCCGGCCCAGCCTCGGCCGCCGTGTGCTGGCCGATCAGCGCGACCACATTGCCCCCCAGCAGCAGCGTCAGCGCCACCACTGCAAGATACTCCATGCCGGGCCGGGCATCACCGATGCCCTCCGGCCTGCTGCCCCCATCCATCGCAAGCTCCCTTGATATCCGTCCAAGCGCGGTCGACAGCAGGCTGGCAGCCTGCGCCGAAGGGCGGTATCAGAATCCTTGCCGTGCACGCCGCGATGTGACCGCAGACACGCCCAGCGACGCGCACCCGGTTCTGTCGCGACAGAACTCCGCCCGCTAAGCAGAATTGATGCAGTCGATCACGTCAGTCGACGGACTGGGCGCAGGCCTGTGCGGCCGGTGGACTCAGCCGCGCGGCGGCGGCAGATGTGGCGCGACCAGGGCCAGCGTGCGCTGCAAAGCGCCACGGCCATTGCTGATCAACGTGCAGCCTGCCCGCGCCATGTCCTCGCGCGCCTGCGGGTCCTGGAGCAGGTGCTGCAGCAGGTCACCCACCGCTTGCACGTCATCGCCGATCAGCAAGGCACCGGCCTCACGCATGCGGCGGGAGATCTCGGCGAAGTTGTGCAGGTGGGGGCCGGTCACAGCCGCAGTACCCATTGCCGCCGGTTCCAGCAGGTTGTGGCCACCAATCGGCTGCAGGCTGCCGCCGACGAAGGCAACCTGCGCGCAGGCATAGAACGGCATCAGCTCGCCCAGGGTGTCGATGACGAATACATCCGTGCCGGCCTCGGGCCATTGCTTCGCACGACGGGTCGCCACGCTCCAGCCCTGCTCGCGCGCCAGCGCCTCCACCTTCGGGAAGCGCTCGGGGTGCCGCGGCGCCCACAGCAACAACAGGTCGGGGTGCTGCTGGCGCAGGCGCCGATGCAGGTCGATCACCGCCTGCTCCTCGCCATCATGGGTACTGGCCGCGATCCACACCGGGCGCCCGGCGGGCACGCAGGCGTGGAACTGCTCGACGAAGCCCTGCACATCCGGCGTGGCGATATCGAACTTGAGGTTGCCCAGGGCCTGCACCTGTTCCCGCGCCGCCCCCAGCTGCACGAAGCGCGCGGCGTCGTCCTGCGACTGCGCGGCCACGCAGGTGACCGTGCGCAGCGCACGGCGGATCAGCGCCGCCAGCACCCGGTAACCGCGCAGCGAACGCGCAGACAGGCGGGCGTTGAGGATATAGACCGGAACATGGCGGTCGCGGCAGCCGAACAGCATGTTCGGCCACAGCTCGGTTTCCAGGATCAGCGCCAGGCTGGGCTGGAAGTGGCCGAGGAAGCGGTTGACGCTGCCCGGCACGTCGTACGGCAGATAGACGTGGTCCAGCGCGTCCCCCCACAGCGCACGCACGCGCTCCGAACCGGTCGGCGTGATGGTGGTGATGACCCAGCGGATGTCCGGACGCTGTTGGCGCAGGGCATTCACCAGCGGCGCGGCGGCATTGACTTCGCCCACCGAGACCGCATGCAGCCAGACCCGCGGCTGGCCGGTCGGCTGCGGATACGAGGCATAGCGCTCGTCCCAGCGCCGGAAGTATTCACGGACCCGGAAACCGCGCCAGACCAGGTGGTACACGGTGATCGGCAGCAGGATGTAGAGCACGGCCGAGTACAGGCCGCGCAGGATCCATTCGGCAGGGTCTTTGCGCATGCGGCAAGGATACGGGAGCCCCCCGGGAAAGACACGCTGCCGGGTTGGTAGAATGGCGCCATGTCCGATGCCACCACCGCCGTCCGTCCGTCGCTGCGCGATCCCCGCAACTGGCCGATGTTCGCCGCCATGCTCGGCGCCTTCGCCATCGCCCGCCTGCCATGGATGCTGCAGCGTGCGCTCGGTCGGGGCGTGGGCTGGATCAGCTGGCGCCTGCTCGGCAGCCGCCGTCGCGCCGCCGAAGTCAACCTGCGGCTGTGTTTCCCGGAAAAGGACGAAGCCTGGCGCCAGCGCCTGGTGCGCGACAGCTTCGACGCACTGGGTGTGGGCGTGTTCGAGTGCATCCGCGCGTGGTGGGGCAGCATCGACCGCATCCGCCCACAGGTGCAGATCGAAGGCCTGGAACATCTGCGGCGGATGCAGGCCGAAGGCCGCGGCGTACTGCTGGTGTCCGGCCATTTCATGACCCTGGAGATGTGCGGCCGCCTGCTGTGCGACTACGTCGATCTTTCAGGCATGTACCGCAAGCACAAGAACCCGGTGTACGAGTGGGCGGTGAAGTTCGGCCGCCTGCGCTATGCCAAGGCGATGTTCGCCAACGAGGACATCCGCGCGACCGTGCGCCACCTGAAGAAGGGCGGCTTCCTCTGGTACGCGCCGGACCAGGACATGCGCGGCAAGGACACCGTGTTCGTGCCCTTCTTCGGCCATACCGCATCCACCATTACCGCCACCCACCAGCTGGCGCGGATGACCGGTTGTGCGGTGATTCCTTACTTCCACCGCCGCGAGGGCGGGAAGTACTTCCTGAAGATCGGCGCGCCGCTGGAGAACTTTCCCAGCGAGGATGTGGAAGCCGATACCACGCGGGTCAACCAGGCCATCGAAGCGATGGTGCGCGAGGCTCCCGACCAGTACCTGTGGATCCACCGCCGCTTCAAGCGCCAGCCCGGCGGCCGGAGTGATTTCTACAAATAACGGTGGGGCGGGAGGGTTTCGTCCACGCATGGCGTGAATTTGATGACGCGGAGCATTCTGAAGTAGATCCACGCCATGCGTGGATGCTCTAATCCGGGTGCCGGCACCTACAACGGCCAACGGCACCATGCGTGCGGGTACTCACCCAACGTGCCGGCCAGGCCCGCACGGACCGGATTGGCCAGGATGTACATCGCCTTCTCATGAAGGGATTCATCGCTGCGTACGGCATGATCGTGGTAACCGTGCTGCCACAGCGCCCCTCGTCGCTCCAATCGCCGGTTCAGCAGTCGGCTGCTGCGTGATTTGAGCAGGGCCATGCACTCGGCCAGGGTTCCACTGCGCAGTTCCATCAACCAGTGCAGATGGTCAGGCATCACCACCCAGGCGAGACTGTGGCTGAAGCCCCTACGCTCGACGAAGCGCAGGGTGTCGATTAGGATCGCCATGTTCGCCGCATCGGCGAATAACGGTTCACGGCCAAGGGTTGCCGTGGTCAATGAGTACACGTTGCCGGTTCGGGAATACCGACCGTAGCGAAGTCTGGGGCTGGCCATGCCTCCAGCGTGCGCGAACTGCCGGGGCACCGATAGTGGAGATGTCACCGTGTTCAGGTCGGGAAAGCCTCATCCACGCATGGCGTGGATCTACTGATCGACTCCATGGTTGATCCCTACCATGCGCGGATGCGCGGTCACTTCACCGGCGGGGAATCATCTGCGTCGCGGGCCAGCAGGCTGCCGGCGAACAGGGCTGCCAGCAGCACGGTCAGGCCGCCCCAGAACGCGGAATAGAACGCCAGATGCGTGTTGAGCGGGAACACGGTGACCGCCAGCGCCAGCATCGCAGGGCGGGCCCGGTCACGCGCGGCCGTCGGTGCATAGCGCCAGGCCCGCCAGGCCTGGGCCACGGCTGCCAGCCACAGCAGCAGGCCGATCACCCCGGTTTCTGCCAGGATTTCCAGCACGATCTGATGCGCGTGCAGGGCGGGAGCATCCCCCCATACCGCCAGCCCCTCTTCGGCCACGCAGGCGGGATAGGCATCGCGGAAACCGCGTGCGCCGACGCCGTTGAACGGGTGTTCTTCGATCATGCAGACGGCGGCTTCCCAGATACGCGCGCGCCCCGACAGTGCCTCGTCGACACCGCGTTCGCTTCCATCCCACGCCATCGCGGTACGCGCAAGGCGTTCGCGCAGCTGCGGCACGCCTGCGGTGAGCACGCCGGCGCCCAGCACGCCGAGCAGCGCCAGCAGCAGCATCCGCTTCACACCGAACTGGCGCACGCCGCTGTAGGCCAGCACCAGCGCGAAGGTGATCCACGACGCGCGCGAGCCGGCCAGCAGCAGCACGCAGCCCAGCGCCGCCGCGGCCAGTACCCAACCCGGATTGCCAAAGCGACGCGCCAGCGGCAACAACAGGAACGGTGAGAGACTGGCCAGGACCTGGCCGAACTTCAGGTTGCACGGCCCGAGTGCCCCACTGAGGCGATCGACCACGGCTGCCTCAGTGGCCGGGCACAACGCGTGACCACTCACCGCAAGCTTCAGCTGCTCAAGCGACCAGAACCACGGGCTGGTTCCGGCCAGCGCCTGCACCAGCGCATCCAGCGTCCATGCGCCGGTGATCAGCGCCAGGCCACCGAAGGTCAGCCGCCTGCGTTCCGGCGTGGCCACCGCGATCGCCACCAGCCACATGAAGGGCAGGTAGCGCAGGCCGGCAGCCGCCTTCGTCCACGACGCTGCCGGATCGATTGCATCAAACGCCGAGAACGCCTGCGGCAGCCAATAGCCGAGGAACAGGATGGAGGTCAGCGCCCACGCTGCCGTGCTCAACAGATGCGGGCGGCGCTGCAGGCGGCGCATGACCATGCGCGCGGCGGCGTAGACCGCGCCAAGGCCCAGCACGGTCTCCGCGATGCCCGGCAATGGCCACAGTGCTACGTACGTCAGCACCCACCACGGCGCCCAGCGCCCGGCGCGGTCGTCGCGCACGGTGACGGCGGAGTCAGCCAGCGAGGTCGGCATAGAGGCGGAGGGTATCGCGCTGCATGGCCTGCAGCGTAAACGGGATGCGGGTCGGCAAGAACGGCGGCTGCGCCAGCAGGGCCAGCGCACGTTCACCCAACGCGCGTGCATCGCCCAGCGGCACCGCGCCAGCGGGCTGCAGCTGCCGAAGCAGTTCGCCGACGCCACCATGATCCCAGCCCAGCACCGGACGGCCGACCGACAGCGCCTCGACCACGGTGCGGCCAAACGCTTCCGGTTTGTCCGACAGCTGCAGCACCAGATCGCTGGCTGCATAGGCCTGGGCGATGCGCGCGGTCGGCGTGCTGATCTGCACGGCGTCGGTCACGCCCAAGGCAGTGGCCTGCCGGCGCAGGTCGGCCACGTAGGCTTCGCGGCCCGGTTCATCGGTGCCCAGCATCCACAGCTGTGCCGGCACACCAGCTGCACGTACATCGGCGAGCAATTGCAGCGCATGGGCATGTCCCTTCAGCCGGGTGCCCCGCCCCGGCAGCAGCAGCAGCGGGCCCCCAACCTGCGCCAGCCACGGGTAGTCGGCTGCCAGCGCCAGTCGTGGCCGGCGGTCGGCGCGGGCCACACGCGGAAACTGTGTGACATCGACGCCGCGCGGAATCACCTGCAGCTTCGCTTCGGGTACCGTCGGATAGTGCCGCTGCACGTAGTCGCGCACGGTGTTGGACACGCAGATCACGCGTTCACCGCTGGTCATCACCGCGCTGTAGCGACTGGGCGAATTCAACCCGTGCACGGTGGTTACCCAGTGCGGGCGCTGGGCGGCGGGCATGGCACGGATCGCGTACAGGCCCAGCCATGCCGGCAGCCGCGAACGGGCGTGCACGATGTCCGCGCCGACTTCAGCGAACAGGCGGCGCAGGGTCGGCAGGTGGCGCAGCGTCAGCAGCGATTTGCGGCCGATGTCGAGGGTGAGGTGCTCGGCACCGCTATCGAGCAGGGGCTGCACCAGGCGGCCACCGGCGGAGACCACCAGCGCACGATGGCCGGCAGCGACCAGGGCCGCAGCGATTTCCAGGGTCGAGCGCTCGACACCGCCGGAGTGCAGCGCCGGCAGCAACTGCACCACGGTCAATCGGCGCATCGAAAAGGCCGCCGTTTAGTCGGCCAGCACGAACACGGAACCGCAGTACGGGCACTGCGCTTCGCCATTGGGCTCGTCCTCGATCGGCAGGTATACGCGCGGATGCGAGTTCCACAGCGCCATTTCCGGGGTCGGGCAGCTCAGCGGCAGATCGCTGCGGTGCACGGTGTAGCGCTTCTCGGCGTTGGCGGGCGCAGTGGCGGTATGGCTCATGGCGGATGTCGATGAACGGGTTGCGAGGCCTGTGATTCTAGCATCCGGGCCGCCCCGACATTGCGCAACAACAGGTCTTTGCCCGCCGCAGGGCGTCTCCTTGCGCGGTTGCGCGGCAGATCCAAGGCCTCGCACTGGCGGAAATCCTTCAATCGATCCAGCGGGTTCACGCTGGAAACCCGCCGACTGCGAAATTTGCCGCATTTGGATCGAACTAAATGGCACTTGTCAGGCTGCTGCCGCTGTTGCAGGATCGGGCCAGGCCGTGAATCGGCCCACCCCAATCCGACCCGATCGCATGGCCCGCCCCCACCGGACCGGCATCGCCTCTTCCACTGCCCTCCCGGCGGGCGGAGCGATGCTGTCCGTGGTGTCCGCCGATGCGGGTTCTGCCTGCCGCCTGCCTCTCGGGAGACCCTTGCATGACCCTGTCTGATCCACGCCGCGCCCTGCTTCCGCTCGCTCTGGCCCTGGCCTGCGTGACCACTGCGATGCCGGCGCTGGCGCAGGGGCTGCACACCTCGTTCGAACCGGGCGAGCCTGTCCCGGCGCAGGCCACCAGTGCGCTTCAGGTCACGATCGGCAATGGACCGGCCGCGCCCTACGCCGCCAAGCGCGACGCCGGCTACAGCGGCCTGCATGCGCTGCGCTACAGCAGCCAAGGCGGCAGCGCGCGGCGCGAACTGTTCAAGGCCGACCTGCCCATCGAGGCCGATACCACGCTGTCGTGGCTGGTGCTGCCGGAAATCGTCGGCAAGGACACCGTCGCCTCGACCTATGTATCGCTGGACCTGCTGCTGGACGATGGCAGCCGCGTTTCGGCTGGCACGGCACGCGACCAGCATGGCGTGGCCCTTGGCGCCCATGCGCAGGGCGAGTCGAAGACGCTGTACCCACAGCAGTGGGCGCGCAAGGCGGTGCGGCTGGGCGACGTGCCCGCGCTGAAAGGCCGCCGCGTGGTGGCGATCGAGCTGGAGGTGGCCAGTGCCGAAGGTGCGCCGGTCTCCGGCTGGATCGACGACGTATGCCTGGATGCGCAGCCGCGCCAGCAGCCGCAGCGCGTCTCGGACTGGGTGCTGACCACACGCGGCACCCAGGCCAACGGAACGTTCTCGCGCGGCAACAACCTCCCGGCCACGGCGGTGCCGCACGGGTTCAACTTCTGGACCCCGGTGACCGATGCCGGCGCACTGAACTGGCTGTACCGCTGGAACGAACAGAACGATGCGCAGAACCGCCCGCAGCTGCAGGCGCTGGCACTGAGCCACCAGCCCAGCCCGTGGATGGGCGACCGCCAGACCTTCCAGGTGATGCCTTCGGCCAGCCGTGGCGCGCCGGACGCCGACCGCCGCAAACGCGCGCTGTCGTTCGACCGCCGCCACGAAAGCGCCCGCCCGTACCGTTACGACGTGCGCTTTGACAATGGCATCGCTGCCGCCATCGCGCCGACCGATCATGCCGCACTGTTCCGATTCGACTTCCCCGAGGGCGGCGACGCCAACCTGCTGTTCGACAATGTCGATGCGCGCGGTGGCCTGACCCTGGACGCCGCCACGCAGACGCTGTCCGGCTACACCGATACGCGCAGCGGCCTGTCCAACGGAGCCAGCCGCATGTACGTGGTGGCCAGCTTCGACAAGCCGTGGCGCAGCAGCGGCCGCCTCGACACCGGCCGCCCGACCGGCTACATCAAGTTCGACGCCGGCAGCGACCGGCGGGTGACGATGCGCATCGCCACCTCGCTGATCTCGGTCGAGCAGGCGCGGCACAATCTGGCACTGGAAATCAGCGCTGCCGATACGCTGGAGAGCGTGGCCAGCCGTGCGCAGGATGCATGGGACGCGCGCCTGGCCCGTTTCGACATCGGCAACGCCAGCGACGACCAGAAGACCACGCTGTACTCCAGCCTGTACCGGCTGTACCTGTACCCCAACTCCGGCCATGAAAACGTGGGCAGCGCGGCCCTACCCGACTGGCGCTACGCCAACCAGGCCAGCGCCAGCGATGACAACACCGATGGCAGCGCGACCCGCAGCTATGCGGCCGTGCGCGACGGCAAGGTCTTCGTCAACAACGGCTTCTGGGATACCTTCCGCACCACCTGGCCGGCCTATGCGCTGTTTACGCCCGACGATGCCGGCCAGCTGGTGCAAGGCTTCATCGAGCAGTACCGCGCCGGCGGCTGGATCGCGCGCTGGTCGTCGCCGGGCTACGCCGACCTGATGGTCGGCACCAGCTCGGACGTGGCCTTCGCCGATGCCTGGCTGAAGGGCATCGGCGGCTTCGATCCGGCCGAGGCCTACGCCGCCGCGCTGAAGAACGCGACCGTGGTCCCGCCCGACCGTCATGTCGGCCGCAAGGGCATGGACCGTTCGACCTTCCGTGGCTACGCCAGCGCGGACGTGCACGAAGGCATGTCATGGACGATGGAAGGCGCGCTCAATGACTTCGGCATCGCCAACATGGCCGATGCACTGGCCAAGCGCGCCACCACGCCGGCTGCACGCGAGCGCTACAGCACCGAGGCCGAGTACTTCCGCTATCGCGCCGCCAGCTACGCGACCATGTTCGACCCGGCCGCCGGCTTCTTCCAGGGCCGCAAGGCCGATGGCCGCTGGCGCGTGGACGCCAAGGATTACGACCCGCGCGTATGGGGCCACGACTACACCGAATCCAATGGCTGGACCTTCGCCTTCACCGCCGCCCACGATGGCGAAGGCCTGGCCGCGCTGTACGGTGGCCGCGACAAGCTGGCGGCGAAGCTGGATGCCTTCTTCGCCACGCCGGAAACCGCCGACCCGGCACTGGCCGGCTCCTATGGCGGCACCATCCACGAGATGACCGAAGCGCGCGACGTGCGCATGGGCATGTACGCGCACAGCAACCAGCCGGCGCACCACATCCCGTGGATGTACCTGTACGCCGGGCAGCCGTGGAAGACCCAGCAGCATGTGCGCGAGATCCTGTCGCGGCTGTATGTGGGCAGTGAGATCGGCCAGGGCTATCCCGGTGACGAGGACAACGGCGAGACCTCGGCGTGGTACGTGCTGGCATCGCTGGGCCTGTACCCGCTGCGCATGGGCGCACCGGAGTACGTGATCGGCTCGCCGGCCTTCGAACATGCGCGCGTGGAACTGCAGGGTGGTGCCGTGCTGACCGTGAACGCGGCCAACAACTCGCGTGAGAACGTCTACGTGCAGTCGCTGACGATCAACGGCAAACCGTGGACGAAGACCTGGGTGCCGCACGAGCTGATCGCCAAGGGCGCGACCCTCGACTTCGTGATGGGCCCCCGTCCCTCGCGCTGGGGCAGTGGCGTGGATGATGTGCCGCGCTCGTTGACCGCACGCGGCCAGCGCCCGCAGCTGCTGCACGACCTGCTCGGCAGCGGCGCGAAGGCGACGTTGGCCGATGGCCGCGCCCTGCCCGCGCTGGTCGATGACGATGCCGGCACGACGGTGGGCCTGGGCGGCGGTGCAACCATCGCGCTGGCCGGCCTGGCTGAGGGCACCCCGACGATGTACACGCTGACCAGCGGTGACAGCCGTATCCAGGGCGGTGAGTGGACACTGGAGGCGCGCAACGGCAGCGGCAGCTGGGCCGTGCTCGACCAGCGCAGCGGCGAAGACTTCGAATCCGCCCGCCAGACCCGTCCATTCCGCATTGCAAAACCCGGTCGCTACAGCGAATACCGCCTGCGCCTGGCGGCACCGGCACGGCTGCCGCTGGCGGAGATCGAACTGCTGGCGGCCGGCACCGTACAATGAGCGGCATGCGCTTCCGTTTTCTGCCCTTGGCCCTTGTTGCCCTGTCCTTCTCCAGTTTCGGCCAGACCCAGGCGTTCGATACGCAGCTGACCCGCGACGGCGTGACGCTGAACTACCAGGACGCCCGTGGCGCCCTGGCCGCGCCGCAGCGCAAGCGGGTGATCGATACGTTCTTCTTCGCCTACCTGCGCGAACGTGCGGACTTCCACCCGGCCGCGCCGGCGATGGTGCGCATCGTGATCGACCCGGCCTACACCGGCATCGCCTTCGTCGGTGACAAGGACCAGGCCGCAACGATCACCATCAACCCGGGTTGGCTTGCGCAGCACCCCAACGACATCGACCTGGTCACCCATGAGGCCATGCACATCGTGCAGGGCTATCCGGGCTATGGCGACGCACGGGTGCCGGGTTGGCTGGTGGAGGGCATCGCCGACTACGCACGCGACCGCTACGGCATGGACAATGCCGCTGCGGGCTGGGCACTGCCGGGCAAGGTCGAGACGGGGCAGAACTTCGACAGCGGCTACCGGGTCACCGGTGCGTTCCTGAAATGGGCCGACGCCGAACATCCGGGCCTGGTGCTGGCACTGGACAAGGCCCTGCGCGACGGCCGCTATGCACCGGTGCTGTGGCAGAAGCACACCGGCAAGGCACTGCCTGCGCTGTGGACGCAGTATGCCAAGCCGCGTTCGGATGCACCGCCGCCGGCACCAGCGCGCCGCGGCAAGCGGCGCTGAGCCCCAACGCACTTTACGTTCGCCGGGCATTGCCCGGCGCTACCGCATCGCGGCCTCAGCGCGACTGCACGAAGCCGGCGTACAGCGCGAACAACTGCTGGAAGTACCGCCGCGTCACTCGATTGCGCATGACACCCTCGTCCATGGAAAGTTGGTCGGGCCCAGGGTGGGGAGGCCGGTCCGGTCCCTTCCCACGGCCAGGCCGCGTGGGCGTATTGGGCCGCAGCGGCGTTGCAGGGAAATGACCGGGGTGCGTAGCGCGTGTGGCAGCGGTGGGACCGGCATCGGGACCGGTAGAGTCGACTGTTAGTCGACTATCGCGCGATCGCGCGGGATTTTCGGTGGTTGTAGGAAAGGCAGTCGACTAACAGTCGACTCTACCCGTTTCCGCTGGGCGGAAACGAAACGCGCCCCGAAGGGCGCGTTTCTGCAGATCGCAGCGGAACGAAGGCTTACGCCTTCTTTTCCGCTTCGATCTGCTTGCGGATCTGCGCATCGACCGCCGCAATCGCGGTCATGTTCAGGATCCGGCGCGAGGTCGCGCTGGTGGTCAGGATGTGCACCGGCTTGTTCACGCCCATCAGGATCGGACCGATCGCCACGCCGTCGGTGAACACGCGCACCAGGTTGTAGGCGATGTTGGCCGCTTCCAGGTTCGGCAGCACGAACAGGTTGGCTCGGCCCTGCAGGGTCGAGCCCGGCAGCAGCTTCTGGCGCAGCGCTTCATCCCATGCGGTGTCGCCCTGCATTTCGCCATCCACGTTCAGGCGCGGGTTGCGCTTGAGCAGCAGCTCGCGCACCTGGCGCATCTTCAGTGCATCCTTCGAATCGTGGCTGCCGAAGTTGGAGTGCGACAGCAGCGCCACCTTCGGCTCGATGCCGAACAGCTTCATGCGGTAGGCCGCCTGCAGGGTTGCTTCGCACAGCTGCTCGGCGGTCGGGTCTTCCTGCACGTGGGTATCGACGAAGAAGAACACGCCCTGCTGGTTGATCACGCCGGTCATCGCCGAGGTCGAGGTGACCTTCGGCTCCAGCGGCAGCACGCTGCGCACGTAGCCCAGCTTCTTGTGGAAGCGGCCGACGATGCCGGTCAGCATCGCATCGGCTTCGCCACGGGCCACCATCACCGCTGCGATCAGGGTCGGGCGCGAACGCATCAGGTTCTTCGCCGCGGCCACGGTCACGCCACGGCGGCCGGTCAGGCCGTGGTAGTACTGCCAGTATTCGTTGAAGCGCGGGTCGTCGTTGATGTTGGTGACTTCAACGTTCTCGCCGATCTTCAGGCGCAGGCCGAGGCGCTCGATGCGCGACTCGATCACTTCCGGGCGGCCGATCAGGATCGGATGCGCCAGGCCGTCATCGACCACGTTCTGCACCGCCTGCAGCACCACTTCCTCTTCGCCCTCGGCGTACACCACGCGCTGCTTGTCGCTGCGCGCGCGGTCGTACACCGGCTTCATCATCAGGCTGGTGCGGTAGACGAACTGGGCCAGCTTGTCGCGGTAGGCGCCCATGTCCTCGATCGGGCGCGAAGCCACGCCCGAGTCCATCGCGGCCTGGGCCACGGCCGCCGACAGCTCCACCAGCAGGCGGCGGTCAAACGGACGCGGGATCAGGTATTCACGGCCGAAGCTCGGGGTCTCGCCGCCATAGGCCGAGCCCATGTCGGTGGCCGCGCGGCGCGCCAGCGCGGCGATGGCACGCACGCAGGCGATCTTCATTTCCTCGTTGATCGCAGTCGCGCCCACGTCCAACGCACCACGGAACAGGTACGGGAAGCACAGCACGTTGTTGACCTGGTTCGGGTAGTCCGAGCGGCCGGTGCCGATGATCGCGTCCGGACGGGCGGCGCGCGCCACCTCCGGCATGATTTCCGGAGTCGGGTTGGCCAGCGCGAAGATCACCGGATCCGGGGCCATGGTCTTGACCATCTCGGCGGTCAGGATGCCCGGTGCCGACAGCCCCAGGAAGATGTCCGCGCCGTCGACGATCTCGGCCAGGGTGCGCTTGTCGGTATCGCGCGCATAGCGCTGCTTTTCCGGGTCCAGGTCGGTACGGCCGGTGTGGATCACACCCTCGCGGTCGAAGGCCAGGATGTTTTCCGGCTTCAGGCCCAGCTGCACCAGCATGTTCACGCAGGAAATGCCGGCGGCGCCCATGCCCGTGGTCGCCAGCTTCACGTCCTCGATCTTCTTGCCGGTGATCGCCATGGCGTTGAGCACCGCTGCGCCGACGATGATCGCCGTACCGTGCTGGTCGTCATGGAACACCGGGATCTTCATGCGCTCGCGCAGCTTGCGCTCGACCACGAAGCACTCCGGCGCCTTGATGTCTTCCAGGTTGATGCCGCCGAAGGTCGGCTCCAGCGAGGCGATGATGTCGACCAGCTTGTCCGGGTCGGTTTCATCCACTTCGATGTCGAACACATCGATGCCGGCGAACTTCTGGAACAGCACGCCCTTGCCTTCCATCACCGGCTTGCCGGCCAGCGCGCCGATGTTGCCCAGGCCCAGCACCGCGGTGCCGTTGGAGATCACCGCCACCAGGTTGCCGCGGGCGGTCAGCTCGCTGGCCTGCTGCGGGTCGGCCTTGATCGCTTCACAGGCATACGCCACGCCCGGCGAATACGCCAGCGACAGGTCGCGCTGCGTCAGCATGGGCTTGGTAGCGGAAACCTTGATCTTTCCCGGGGGGGACATCCGGTGGTAATCGAGGGCGGCCTGTTTGAAATCTTCGTTGGACATCGATGTGGGTTACATGAATGGGCAGAAGGGACAGGGGATCATACCCCCGTTGGAGCGTCTGGACCTGTCGCTATCCTGTCGCAGCCATGCTGCGACCGCACAATTCCGTGCCGTATGCGGCGGGGCCCCAGACCAGCATCGGCGTTGCCCATGACAGTCATGGGACGCCTTGAAACGCCGCGGGGCCGTACCACTGTCGTGGCCGGCCCCGCGGTACCACACACCTGGATCAGCCCTTGGCCGGCAGCGCCTCGGGCAGCGCATCGACCGGCGGCGGCAGTTCGCTCTCGCGGCCGTCCAGCGCCAGCTGCAGGCGGTTGCGGTCCAGCGCACCTTCCCAGCGCGAGACCACCACGGTGGCCACCGCATTGCCGATGAAATTGGTCAGCGAGCGGCATTCGCTCATGAAGCGGTCCACGCCCAGGATCAGCGCCATGCCGGCCACCGGCACCTCCGGCACCACGGCCAGGGTGGCGGCCAGGGTGATGAAACCGGCGCCGGTGACACCGGCCGCGCCCTTGGAGCTGAGCATCGCGACCAGCAGCAGGGCGATCTGGTGTCCCAGGGTCAGTTCGGTGTTGGTGGCCTGGGCGATGAACAGTGCCGCCAGGGTCATGTAGATGTTGGTGCCGTCCAGGTTGAACGAGTAGCCGGTCGGGACCACCAGGCCCACCACCGACTTGCTGCAGCCGGCGCGTTCCATCTTCTCCATCAGCGACGGCAGCGCCGACTCCGACGAAGAGGTGCCCAGCACCAGCAGCAGCTCGGCCTTCAGGTAGCGCGCCAGCTTGAACACCGAGAAGCCACACAGTCGGCAGACCAGGCCCAGGATCACCGCCACGAACAGGAAGGCGGTGAGGTAGAACGAGCCCACCAGCCAGGCCAGGTTGATCAGTGAGCCGACGCCATACTTGCCGATGGTGAAGGCGATCGCGCCGAAGGCACCGATCGGGGCGGCCTTCATCAGGATGTGCACCAGCTTGAACACCGGGGCGACCAGCGCCTCCAGGAAGTTCACGATCGGCCTGCCTTTCTCGCCCACCGAGGCCAGCGCGATGCCGAACAGCACCGCGATGAACAACACCTGCAGGATGTTGCCATCGACGAAGGCGCTCACCAGCGTCTTCGGGATGATGTCCATCAGGAAGCCGACCAGGGTCAGGTCATGCGACTTTTCGACGTAGCTGTGCACCGCGGTCTGGTCCAGCTCGGCCGGGTTGATGTTCATGCCGGCGCCGGGCTGCACCACGTGCGCCACGATCATGCCGACGATCAGCGCCAGCGTGGAGAAGAACAGGAAGTACGCCATCGCCTTGGCAAACACCCGGCCCACCGTGCGCAGGTGGGTCATGCCGGCGATGCCGGTGACGATGGTCAGGAAGATCACCGGTGCGATGATCATCTTCACCAGGTTGATGAAGGCATCGCCCAGCGGCTTCATCTTTTCGCCCACCAACGGTTCGTAGTGGCCGAGGATGGCGCCGAGGACGATCGCCACGATCACCTGGAAGTACAGCTGGCGATAGATCGGCAACGGCTTTGCAGGCGCCGGGGCTGCGGTCGGGATGTGCATGGCGGACTCCGGAAGGGGCGTTTTCAGGCACGTACGGCCCCGGGACTGCACGGGAACCGCTACCGTGGAAACTGATCGCCCTGTGCTGCACGCGCAGGAGGTGCGACCAATGGACGCCTTTGTACGCGCTGGGCACGTCGGCGCAGATAACCTATTGGTACTAGCCCCCCGGTTCAGGTGGCGCAGGTGCCTACACTGGCGCCACACCGCCCAGACACGGGAAGGCCGGTGGCCCGGGCTGAACGGCCGGGCGCGTCCTTGCGAAAGTTTCGGCCCCTGCGGCCGTTGTTGTCCTGTCCACACGCAATCCGAGAGAGCCGCACCCAACATGCGCCCGAATCCCACCTTGCTGGCCCTGTCGCTGGCCGCCCTTCCCGCCTTCGCCTCGGCCGCCGATTTCGACAACTGGCCGACCAAGTACGCCTTCGGCGACGGCACCGAACTGGCCGCTACCGCCAACATCGCCTACGACTACAACGATTTCTCCTCGGGCAGTGGCCTGGAGGATGACGACGCGGTGCGTCGCAAGGAGTTCGGTGCGACGCTGAAGAAGAAGGGCGTTTACGACGCGATGGTCTACTACGACTTCCAGTCCGATACCTGGCTGGACGTGTTCGTGCGCTTTGAAAGCAAGGCCTTCTTCGGCCGCGACATCGGCCGCTTCCGCTTCGGCTACATGAAGACCCCGGTCGGCCTGGACGCGAACACCTCTTCGCGCGCCGGCAGCTTCCTGGAAACCGCGCTGCCCGTGCAGGCCTTCTACGCCGGCCGCCGCACCGGCGTGGAATGGGTGCTGGAGCGCCCGCAGTACCTGCTGCAGGCCGGCGCCTATGGCGGCAAGGACCTGCAGGGTGACAACCCCGGCACCACCCAGGCCGTGCGTGCGGTGTGGACCCCGGTGAAGGCGCCGGGTGACGTGATTCACCTGGGCCTGGCCTATTCGCAGGAGAATCCGCGCGGCTACAGCGATGGCCGTGACGTGCACCACGAGGCCAGCGCGCGCTTGCGTGCACGCCCGGAAGCCGGCCTGACCGACATCCGCTATGTCGATTCCGGCGCGCTGGTCACCGCCGACCAGATCCGCCGCACCGGCCTGGAAGGCATCTGGATCCGCGGTCCGTTCTCGCTGCAGGCCGAAGCCCTGCGTGCCACGGTCACCCGCCATGACGGCAAGCCCGACTACACCGGCAGCGGCCAGTACGCGATGGCCAGCTGGGTGCTGACCGGCGAGTCGCGCCCGTACAACGCAGGTGCCGTGGCCAACATCAAGCCGGCGCACGACTACGGCGCGGTGGAACTGGTGGCCCGTTACAGCCGCTTGGACCTCGACGATGGCAGCATCCTTGGTGGCCGCCAGCACGACCTGACCCTGGGCGCGAACTGGTACCTGACCAGCCACTTCAAGTTCCAGGCCAACTATGTGAAGGTCGACGCCAGCCGTCGCGGTGTGCACAGCACGCCGGAGATCTTCGAACTGCGCGCGCAGATGCACTTCTGACCCCTTCCACGTCAGACCCCGGCGGGCGTGCACGTCACGCCCGCCGGCCCTGCGTAGACTGCCGCCATGTACCGGCTCAGCCGCCACCGGATGCTGTTGCTGACCCTCCTGGTGATGGTCGGTGGCACCGTGCTGTGTGCGGTCGCCGCCGGCCACTACGCCTGGCGGCGCGCCCTCGGCGAGGAAAGCAGCCAGGTGCAACGCCAGCTGCAGCTGTACGGCCAGGGCCTGCAGCAGCGCATCGACCGCTTCGGCACGTTGCCGCAGGTACTGGCGCTGGATCCGGATCTGCTGCACGCCCTGCGTGTGCCGCCCTCGCCCACCGAACAGCAGCGGCTGAACCTCAAGCTGCAACGCGCCAATGAAGTCACCCGTGCCTCGACCCTGACCCTGGTCGGCCACGACGGCGTGGCAGTGGCGGCCAGCAACTGGGACCAGCCGACCAGCAACGTCGGCGAGAACTACAGCTACCGCCCCTACTACCGGCAGGCACTGGCGCAGGGCCGCGGCCGCTTCTACGGCATCGGCATGACCACCGGCGTACCCGGCTACTACCTGTCGCAGGCCATCGAGGAAGGTGGCAAGCGGCTCGGCGTGGTGGTGATCAAGGTCGAGCTGTCGGCGCTGGAACAGGAATGGTTGAGCAGCCCGGACGTGGTGCTGGCCAGCGACGACCATGACGTGGTGTTCCTGGCCAACCGTGACAGCTGGCGCTACCGCCTGCTGCGCCCGCTGGGCGCCGATGAGCGCCGCGAAATGCTGGACGCCCGCCAATACGCCGACCGCGCGTTGCAGCCATTGCGCGCGCGTACTGAAGACGTGCTTGCCGATGGTGGCCGCATGGTGCGCCTGCTCGATCCCGTACTGCCGCAGCCGATGCTGTGGCAAAGCCTGCCGCTGCCCGCCGAAGGCTGGAACCTGCATCTGCTGCACGACGCCGGCGCCGCCACCGCCGCCGGCCGCGCGGCCGCACTCACCGGCGGTGCCGCGTGGCTGGCGCTGGGCTTCCTGGTGCTGTTCGTGCAGCAGCGCCGACGCCTGGCCAAGCATCGCCTGCGCAGCCGCCGCGAACTGGAAACCCTGCTCAAGCAGCATGCACAGGAACTGCGCACCGCACAGGATGGCCTGCTGCAGGCGGCCACCGACGCCGACAGCGGACTCAGCCGCAGCCTCGAACACCTGCCGCAGGGCGTGGTGGTGATCGACCGCGAACTGCGCCTGGTCGCGTGGAATTCGCGCTATCTGGAACTGTTCCGGTTCCCGGCAGACCTGGTCCGCGTGGGCCGGCCGATCGAGGAACTGTTCCGCTTCAACGCACGCCGTGGCCTGCTCGGTCCGGGCCCCGTCGATGAAGCAATCGAGCGTCGCCTGAACCACCTGCGCAGCGGCCGCCCGCACATGCGCGAGAGCGAGAAGGACGACGGCACGGTGCTGGAGATCCGTGGCAATCCGCTGCCTGACGGCGGCTTCGTCACCAGCTATGCCGACATCACCAGCTACAAGAACGCCGCGCGCGAACTGCGCTCCCTGGCCGATGCGCTGGAACACCGCATCGCCGAACGCACCCGCGACCTGGACGAAGCACGCCGCGAAGCCGAGCAGGCCAACCGCTACAAGACCCGTTTCGTTGCCTCGGCCGTGCACGACCTGCTGCAGCCCCTCAACGCGGCGCGCATGTTCGTCTCGGTGCTGCGCGGCAAGCTGAGTGACCCGGCGCAGCAACAGACCAGCGACCACATCGATGCTGCATTGGCCGCGCAGGATGCGATCCTCAACAGCCTGCTGGATATCGCGCGCCTGGAATCGGGCAGCCTGCCCACGCGCGTACAGGCGTTCCGGCTCGGGCCTTTGCTGCAGACGCTGGCACGCGAGTTCGGCATCGCCGCGCAGTCACGTGGGCTGGTGGTCGACTGGGTCGATACCGCTGCGGTGGTGGTCAGCGATGAAGCGCTGCTGCGCCGCATCCTGCAGAACTTCCTGTCCAACGCACTGCGCTACAGCGAACGTGGCCGCGTGCTGCTCGGCTGCCGTCGCCGCGAAGGCCTGCTGTGGATCGAAGTTCACGACCAGGGCCCCGGCATTCCCGATGCGCTGCAGGGCGAGATCTTCGAGGAGTTCCGCCGCCTGCACGACGGCCAGCAGCGCGGCGCCGGCCTTGGCCTGGCGATCGTCGACCGCATCGGTCGGCTGCTCGGCCACCCGATCCGCCTGCGCTCGCAGCTGGGCCAGGGCAGCGTGTTCGCGGTGGGCGTGCCGTTCGGCGAAGCCAGCGCGATTCCCGCTACTGCTCCTGTGCCGGTGCTGATGCAGGAACCGGCCGCGGACAACCCGCTTCGCGGTCGCCGGGTGTGGGTGATCGACGACGATCCGCACGTCTGCGCCGCCAGCCGCGCGCTGCTGGAGCGCTGGGGCTGCGAGGTGGCGCTGGCCGACGGCCCGCAGGCGGCGCTGCAGCTGGCGGCAACAGGCGCGGTGCCAGAGCTGGTGCTGCTGGATGTGCGCATGGGTGACCACCATGGCCCGGTGCTGTACGAGACATTGGCAGAGCTGTGGCAGGCCCGTCCGCCGGTGGTGCTGGTCACCGCCGAGCGCGATGCGGGATTGCGTGAGATGGCTGCCGAACGCGGTTGGGGAATGATGGCCAAGCCGGTGAAGCCGCCGGCGCTGCGGGCGCTGATGAGTCAGTTGCTGATCCGGCATCGCGGGTAGTTTCCAGCCAACGGCGCAGCCCCTCGTGGTTGGTGTCTGGTTGGTCGTGGAAAGCAAAAGCCGTGGGTGGGCCGGTCGGGCTGGGTGCGCGGGGGACGCCGTGAATCCGTCCCTGGAGACTTGGCAGCCGCATCCATGCGGCTGACACCCCCGCGCACCCAACCCGACCGGCCTCCGACAGATTTCGGTGGCCTGCACCCACGAAGAAGAAAATAAGATCAAAAGCGGGTCGCGCGCTGCGCTTGCTCGTGTAGAGCCGAGCCCATGCTCGGCTTCACGGACCGTCCAGAAAGCAGCCGAGCGTGGGCTCGGCTCTACAAAAAGCAGCCTGTCAGGCTGTCTTTGCTTTTGATCTTCTTTTCTCTTCCGCGGGTGGACGCGCACGGAACGTGTCCGTGGCCGGGCAGGTGGGCTGCGCAGGGGCGTGAGCCGCATGGATGCGGCGACCGAGCTTACATGGACGTACTTGCAGCGGCCCCTGCGCAGTCCACCTGCCCGGCCTCACCCATGAACTGCTCTACGTGTCCACCCACGAGGGGCTGCGCCGTTGGCTGGAAACTACAACCCGATGCCGGCGTCGCCCTCAGGCTCCAGCGCCTTCACCAGTACCGCGGCCTGTGTGCGGCTATGGCATTCGAGCTTCTTCAGGATCGCAGTGACGTGCACCTTCACCGTGTTCTCGGCCAGACCCAGCTCGTAGGCGATCTGCTTGTTCAGCAGGCCATCGGCCAGGCACAGCAGCACGCGGAACTGCTGCGGGGTCAGCTGGGCCAGGCGGCTGGCCAGCAACGCGTCTGCCTCGGAACGTTCGGCGGCCATCGCCGGGAACCACAGGCCGCCGTCGAGCACCGCCTGCACCGCCTCGCCGATGGTCTCGGCCGGAGCAGACTTTGGAATGAAACCCGCCGCGCCGAACTGCTGGGCACGACGGATCACCCGCGGATGGTCGTTGGAGGAGAGGATCACCACCGGAATGTCCGGATGCGAGCCGCGCACGTGCAGCAGCGCGGAGAAACCGTGCGCGCCGGGCATGGTCAGGTCCAGCAGCACCAGGTCCACATCCGGGTGGGCATCCAGCGCTTCGGCCAATGCCTCGGCGCTGGCGACTTCGCGCACCTGCGCCAGCGGCAGGCTCTGCCGCAACGACTGCACCACCGCCGAACGCAGCAGCGGGTGGTCATCGGCGATCAGGATGGTGTATTCGCTCATGCCGCCATTGTACGGGCAGGTCGCCGCCTCAGCGCCCGGCCGGCTCGACGCTGCTGCGCCAGGCATCGAGGAACTGGCGACGCTTGAGCGCGTCCAGGTACACCAGCAGGCCCGGGCCGAGCTGGATCGGGCGGCGGCTGCGGCCCGGCGCATCATCGCCGCGCGCGTTGCCGGTCACGATCGGCATCAGCCGTGCCTCGCGCGACAGCACCTGCTGGCCGCGTGGCGACAGCAGGTAGTCGAGGAAGCGCCGGGCTTCTTCCGGGTGTGGGCCGGTACGCGGGATCACTGCGGTACGCAGCACCACCAGCGTGTAGTCCTCGGGCTCCACAATGCCGAGCGGGGCACCCGCATCGACGCGCGCCTGCGCGTAGGAGCCGAGCACGTTGTAGACCAGCGACAGCTGTCCGCTGGCCACCTTGTCCAGCAGCACGCCGGTGCGCTCCTCGCGCACCACGTCGTTGTCACCCAGCGCGCCCAGCAACGCACCGGCGATGCTGCCACGCTGCGCATCTTGGGTAGACAGCAGGTAGCCGACGCTGCTGCGCTCGATGTCATAGGTGCCGACCCTGCCGCGCAGCGGTGCTCCCTCGGCGCGCAGCCGGTCCAGCAGCTGCCGACGCGTGTGCGGCACCTTCGCGGCCGGCAGCATGCGGGTGTTGTAGACCATCACCACCGGCTCGTAGCTGATACCGAACGCCTCGTTGCGCCACTGTGCCCAGGCCGGCAGTGCGGCGGTCTGCGCCGAACGGTGTGGCAGCGCGTGGCCATCGTTGACCAGCTTGGTCTGCAGATCCATGCCGCTGGAGATCAGCAGGTCCGGCGATGCCGGTCCGGCGCGGTCGTGCAGGTAACGCGCGTACAGGTCCTGGGTGATGATGTCCTCGTACACCACCTCGGTGCCGGGATGCAGGCGCTGGTAATCGGCGATCACCACCGCGAACACTTCGATGTCGGTGGTGCCGTGAATGCGCAGCTGCGCAGTGGCCTTTGCCTGGGCCGGGAAACGGCGTACGTCGCCGGGCGCGGCCAGTACCGGCAGGGCCAGCAGCAAGGCAACGGCAGCAGCGAACAGGCGGATCATGGACTGCTCCGTGGCAGGCGGATGGTGGCGACCAGCCCGCCCTGCGGGCGGTTGCTCAGGTCAATGCGGCCGCCATGGCTGTCGACCACGCGCTTGACGATGGCCAGGCCCAGCCCGGCACCACCTGAGGGCGCGCCTTCGCCACGTGCGAAACGCTCGAATACGCGCTCGGCATCGGCCGGGGCGATGCCTGCGCCGTGGTCGGCGATGGTCAGCACGGCCTGCTCGCCTTCCACGGTAAGGGCAATCTGCAGGTCGCCGTCACCGCCGTACTTCAGTGCGTTGTCGACCAGGTTCTTGATCGCCTCGCGCAGCAGCAGCGCATCGCCGTGCACCAGTGCCGGTTCGGCGGTCATCGCCAACTGCACGCGCGGCGCCGGACCGGCCTGCGGCAGCGCTTCATGCAGGGCCTGGTGCACGGTCTCGGCCAGGTCCACCGCTGCAAAGCGCTGCAGATGCGAACGATGGATCACGCTGGCATCGCTGAGCAGCTGGTTCAGCAACCGGCTCATGTGGGTGGCATTGCGCTCGATCGCCTGCAGGCTGCGCCGCATGTCTTCGGGGTCGTCGTCGTCCAGCGCAAGCTGTGCCTGCGCGCGCAGGGCAGCCAACGGCGTGCGCATCTGGTGCGCGGCCTCGGCCATGAATGCGCGCAGTGTCTCGTTGCTGCTGGACAGGCGTTCCATGAAGCGGTTCAACGCCGCCACCATCTGGTCCATCTCGCGCGGCACGCGCGCGTCGAGGGGCTTCAGGTCGGACGGTTCGCGGCGCGACAGCTCGCGTTCCACCCGCACCAGTGGGCGGAACGCGCGGTGCACGCCAAACGCCACCAGCGCCAGCAGCAGGCCGGACAGCACGCCGATCGCCAGCAGTGCGCGATTGACCATGTCCTGCGCGACGGCTTCGCGCGCACGCCGGGTCTGGCCCACCTGCACCTGCACCTCGCCCTGCGCCGAGGCCGCGGCGAAACTGCGGCCGACCACCACGAAGCGCACGGTCTCGCCGCTGTACGCCGCATCAAACAGTTGCGGCTGCGTGCCCGGACGGCGCGGCGGCGACGGCAGATCGCCATAACCTGTGATCAGGTTGCCGCGGCTGTCGGCCACCCGATAGAACACGCGGTCTTCCGGGGCCATCGCCAGGAGGTCCAGCGCCGCATAGGGAAGATCGACCTGCCACTGGCCGTCGACCAGCGCCACCGAATCGGCGATGGACAGCGCCGAAGACACCAGCAGGTGATCGTAGGAACGGTTTGCCGCACGCTGGCCATAGTCGCGCGCGGCGAACAGCAGCGCCACCGCGAATACCGCCAGCAGCGCGCCGAGGTAGAGCAGCAGCGTGCGCCGCAGCGAACCCGGTGCGGCGTTCGCAGCGCGTGCGTCAGCCATCGGCGTCGGCGCTGCCATCGCTGGCTTCCAGCAGGTAGCCGACACCGCGCACCGTGGTGATGCGCAGCGGTGCGCCCGCCAGCTTCTTTCTCAGGCGGCCAACATACAACTCGATGGCATTCGGGCCCGCTTCGTCATCGAAACCGAACAGGCCGTTGCCGATCTCGTCCTTGCCGACCACCTGACCAAGACGGCCGACCAGGATCTCCAGCAGGCGGTACTCGCGATTGGGCAGTTCGATCGGCTCCCCGTCGAGGCTGACCCGGTGCGCAGCGTTGTCGAACTGGAAGCCGCCAATCTGCACCACTTCGCTGGCCTGCCCACGCGCGCGCCGCAGCAGTACGCGGCAGCGTGCTTCGAACTCGCGGAAGTCAAAGGGCTTGCCCAGGTAGTCGTCGGCGCCCACATCCAGCGCCTGCACGCGATCCTCGATGCCATCGCGCGCGGTCAGCATCAGCACCGGCGTGCTGTCACCGCGCTCGCGCATGCCGGCCAGCACGCGCAGGCCGTCCAGCTTGGGCAGGCCGATATCCAGCACCACCAGGTCGAAGCTCTGGTAGCGCAGCACGCTGGCAGCGGCCAGGCCGTCGGCCTGCCAGTCCACGGCATGGCCACTGCGACGCATGCGACGGATGATCGCATCGGCCAGATCCGGGTTGTCTTCGACCAGCAGCAGGCGCATGGGCACGACGGTGGGAGGGGAAGCGAATGCTACCGCATGACGCCGGGGCCGCCCGCCGGGCCATGCCTGGCGACCATTTACGCTGCACCGCACAAACCGCTGACAGGACGATGACAGCTACGGCGACCCAGACTGCGGCCGCGCACCGTCCGGTGCCCACGATTGCCGCGCGCCTGGCGCGCACCTGGGAGGGTTTGTGGAATTCACGTTTGCCTGGCGGCGTCCTGCCGCCATGATGGCGCTGGCTGTCCTGTCGGCGCCGGCCTTCGCTGCCGAAGACGACCGTCCGGTCACCGCCACCCTGGGTGGCCGCCTGCACCTGGACTTCGCCACCTTCGATAATGACAACCGGGGCACCCCGAACAAGGACGACACCGAAATCCGCCGTGCGTGGGTTGACGTGTCCGGCAAGTTCTTCGTGGTCGACTACAAGCTGGAAGCCGATTTCTCCGGCGACCGCGTCGAGGCCAAGGACGTGTACCTGGCGCGCAGCTTCGGCAAGGCCGGCAAGCTGACCGTCGGCCAGTTCAAGCAGTACTTCTCGCTGGATGACCGCACCAGCTCCAACTACGGCAGCTTCCTGGAGCGCGGCAATGCCGGCACCACGCTGGCGCCGCTGTACCGACTGGGCGCGTCGTGGCAGGCCAATCCGGGTGACTTCACCTGGGCCGCCAGCATCTACAGCCTGGAAAGCATCGACGCTTGGCAGGTGAAGGGGCGTGCTGCGGGTGGCCGTGTCACCTGGGCGCCCTCGCCCGCCGATGGCGACGTGCTGCACCTGGGCCTGTCGCTGGCCCGCGAGGCCTATGACAACCCGGGCGCGAACGGCGTTCCGGGCCTGAAGATCCGTCCGCGCCCGGCCGGCCACCTGTCCGACAACAGCCGCCTGACCCTGGTGGACTTCTCCGCCGGCCGCGATACCGATGTCAACAAGTGGTCGCTGGAGTACGCCCAGGTGCGCGGCCCGCTGTCGTGGCAGGGCGAGTTCAGTGGCGCCACCTTCGATGACGGTGCGCAGCGTGGCGACGTGATGGCCGCCTACGGCATGGTCAGCTGGTTCGTCACCGGCGAAAGCCGCGCCTACGACCGCAAGACCGGCCGCTTCGCGCGGGTGAAGGACATCCGCCACAAGGCCGGCGCGTTCGAAGTGGCGCTGCGCTACGACCAGATGTGGGGCGCGCAGCATCTCGATGGTGCGCCGGACCTGCGCCGCGGCAGCACCGAGGCGTGGACGCTGGGTGGCAACTGGTACCTGCGCGACAACCTGCGCTTCATGCTCAACGTGATCGAAAGCCGCAACCGCGACCGCTTGGCCGGGGTGACGGTGGACCGCACGCGCGCGGTCACCGGCCGCCTGCAGTACGACTTCTAGGCCCGACATTCCGGGCATTCCGCCCGGGCCCCTTCCACTCCCCACGTCCTGTTTTCGCAAGGAGTCCGCAGATGATGCTGAGCATCCTCGGCTTTGGCATGGTCATTACGTTCATGTACTTGATCATGAGCAAGCGCCTGTCGCCGCTCGTCGCCCTGATCACCATCCCCATCCTGTTCGCGCTGATCGGTGGCTTCGGTGCCGGCATCGACGAGATGATGCTGGAGGGCATCAAGAAGATCGCACCCACCGGCGTGATGCTGATGTTCGCCATCCTCTACTTCGGGGTGATGATCGACGCCGGCCTGTTCGATCCGCTGGTGCGGGTGATCCTGCGCTTCGTCAAGGGCGACCCGATGAAGATCGTGCTTGGCACCGCGGTGCTGGCGATGCTGATCTCGCTCGATGGCGATGGCTCGACCACCTACATGATCACCGTCTCGGCGATGCTGCCGCTGTACCAGCGGTTGGGCATGAACGCGCTGAACATGACCTGCGTGACCATCCTTGCCGGCGGCGTGATGAACCTGACCCCGTGGGGCGGCCCGACCGCACGCGCGGCCACCGCGCTGCACGTGGACCCGGCCGACGTGTTCGTGCCGCTGATCCCGTCGATGGTGATCGCCTGTGCCGGCGTGCTGCTGCTGGCCTGGTACCTGGGCCTGAAGGAACGCCGTCGCCTGGGTGTTGTGACCCTGCCCAAGGGCGGCAGCTGGATGGACAACAGCGTGTCCGACGACAGCAACGCGCTGCCGACCGTGGAAGATGCCGAAGACATCAAGCGGCCGAAGCTGCTGTGGGTGAACCTGGCACTGACCGTGGCGCTGATGACCGCGCTGATCATTGGCGTGCTGCCGATGCCGGTGCTGTTCATGGTCGGCTTCGCCATCGCCCTGGTGATCAACTATCCGAACCTGGCCGAGCAGCGCCGCCGCGTGGTCAACCACGCCGGCAACGTGCTGTCGGTGGTATCACTGATCTTCGCCGCAGGCATTTTCACCGGCATCCTCAACAACACCGGCATGGTGGAGGCGATGTCGCACAGCTTCCTGGCCGTGATTCCGGAATCGTGGGGCCCGTACCTGGCGGTGATCACGGCGGTGGCGTCGATGCCGTTCACCTTCTTCATGTCCAACGACGCGTTCTACTTCGGCGTGCTGCCAATCCTGTCCGAGGCCGCCGGCAATTACGGCATCACCCCGGTGGAAATGGCGCGCGCCTCGCTGGCCGGCCAGCCGGTGCACCTGCTCAGCCCGCTGGTGCCGTCCACCTACCTGCTGGTGGGCCTGGCCAAGGTCGAATTCGCCGACCACCAGAAGTTCACCCTGAAGTGGGCCATCGCCATCTCGATGCTGCTGATGATCGGCAGCCTGCTGTTCGGCCTGTATCCCCTTGCCGCCTGACCCTTTGCCAAGGAGCCTTCTGCAATGACGCTTCGAATCGCTTACGTCACCAGTGGAATGGGCAGTGTCGGCACTGCCATCTGCCAGAGCCTGGCCCGCAGCGGCCACACCGTGGTTGCCGGCTGCGCGCCGAACTCGCCGCGCAAGGCCAACTGGCTGCGCGAGCAGCGCGAACAGGGTTTCGACTTCATCGCCTCCGAAGGCAACGCGACCGACTGGGCCTCGACCAGCGCGGCGTTCGCCAAGGTCCGCGCCGAAGTCGGTGAGGTCGATGTACTGGTCAACAACTCCGGCGGCAGCCGCGACCTGCTGTTCCGGCAGATGACGGTGGAGGACTGGAACGCGGTGATCGCTTCCAACCTCAACGCGCTGTTCAACCTGACCAAGCAGGTGGTCGATGGCATGGCCACGCGCGGCTGGGGCCGCATCATCAACATCGGCTCGGTCAGCGCCCACAAGGGCCAGATCGGCCAGGTCAACTACGCCACCGCCAAGGCCGCGATGCATGGCTTCAGCCGTGCACTGGCTGCCGAAGTTGCGTCGCGCGGGGTCACCGTCAACACGCTGTCGCCGGGCTACATCGCCAGCCAGGCGATCAGCAGCTTCCCGCCGGATGTGCTGGACCGGCTGGCCGCCTCGGTGCCGGTGCGCCGCTTGGGTCGCCCCGAAGAAGTGGCCGGCCTGTGCGCGTGGCTGGCCTCGGATGAAGCCTCGTACGTGACCGGCGCCGACTATCCGGTCAACGGTGGCCTGTACATGGGGTGAGCCCTCCCCACGGAGTGCGCGGGGCCGGTGAACCTTCGTTCGCGAGTGGGATCCGGCCCCTTTTCTATCGGGTAGCAGGACACGCACGGGGCCTGCGTCGTTCGTTGGTTTTTCGTAAAGAAGGTTTCATGTTCCGTTCGCATAGTGGCCATGCACCGCGCACGCGTGCCGGTGACCACCCCCCATGCAACGGACCACCATGCAGACCCGACACCTGACGATCGCCGTGGCGATCGCGTTCTCCGCCGCCGCCAGCGCCCATGCCGCCACCGCCGCCGATACCGGCGCCAGCACCGATGCCGCGCTGAGCGCGCAGACGCTGGACACCGTCTCCGTGATCGGCCAGGGCGAGACCCGCCAGGTGCAGCGCATCACCACCGTCGACAAGCAGGTGCTGCCGCCGGGTACCAGTGGCCAGAAGATCCTCGACCGCCTGCCGGGCGTGTCGGTGCAGTCCAACGATGCCTTCGGTGCCAATGAGGAATCGCAGACCATCAGCCTGCGTGGCTTCGACAAGAGCCGCCTCGGCTACACGCTGGACGGCATCCCGCTGGGTGACAACAGCTACGGCAACTACAACGGCCTGAGCATTGCCCGCGCGATCATTGCCGAGAACCTGGCCGGTGCCGAACTGTCGCAGGGCATCGGTTCGCTGGGCGTGGCTTCGACCAGCAACCTGGGCGGCACCATCCAGTATTTCTCGATGGACCCGTCCACTGAATTCGGTGGCCGCGCCAGCGTCACCGTCGGCGACAACAACCAGCGCCGTGGCTACCTGCGCGTGGACACCGGCGACCTCAACGGCTTCTCGGCCTATGTGTCCGGCGTGCACCAGGACCAGGACATGTGGGCCGCGCCCTACCAGAACCAGACCACCCGCCAGTTCAACGCCAAGGCAGTGTGGAATGTCGGCGACCACCGCTTCGGTGCGTTCGTGGCCACCTCGCGCGCCAGCCAGGCCAACTACGCCTACCTGTCCAAGGACATGCTGGCGCGTGGCCTGGGCTGGGATTGGAACATCTACGCGCCGGACTGGGATCGCGCCGTGGCCGCTGCGTACTGCGCGCCGGGCACCTACAACAAGGCACGCTGCAAGTTCAGCGGCGGCGTCAACAGCATCGACGATGCCTACTACCAGAGCCGCGCATTGCGCGACGACAACCTCTATTCGGTCGATGCCGACCTTCGCCTGGGCGAGCAGGGCCGCCTGAAGCTGCTGGCCTACCACCACGACAACCGTGGCCAGGGCCACTGGTGGGCACCGGGCCAGCCATCCTACCCGGGCACCGACAGGATGCTGCCGATCTCGATCCGCAGCACCAACTACACGATCAACCGCGATGGCCTGACCGCCGCATTGTCGTGGACGGTGGGCATCCACGAACTGGAAGCCGGCCTGTGGTACGAGCAGAACGACCATAACGTGTCGCGCAACTTCTACTACATCAGTGGCCCGTTCCTGGACGACCTGTACCTGAAGAACCCGGACCGCCTGCTGTTCAACCAGGACTTCGACATCCGCACGCGCCAGTTCTACGTGCAGGACCGCATGCGCTTCCTCGACCAGCGCCTGACCGTGGACGTGGGCATCAAGAGCCCGAACACCCGCATGCGCGCCACCGCCCAGCCGGGCGTGGAAACCAGCATCGCTTCGGGCACGCTGACCGCCAAGAAGTCGGTGCTGCCGCAGGTGGGCCTGGGCTTCAAGCTCAACGCCAACAATGAACTGTTCGCCTCGTACGCCGAGAATATCGCCGCCTTCGTCGGTGGCGGCAGCGGTGGCCCGTTGCAGGTGTCGCCGGAATCGTTCGCAGCCAGCGCCGGCCTGGAGCCGGAGAAGTCCAAGAGCCTGGAAGCCGGCTTCCGTACCTTCGGCGAGAAGTACCAGGCCTCGATCGCGGCCTACAACGTGAAGTTCGACAACCGCCTGCTGTCGCTGAACCCGTGTTCCAGCATCGAAGTCGGCACGCGTCCGGAGTGCGTAACGCGCTTCATCAATGTCGGTTCGGTGAAGAGCCACGGCGCGGAACTGACCTTCATCCTCAAGCCGATCGACGGCCTGCAGTGGTACAACGCGCTGTCCTGGAACAAGACCACCTACGAGGATGACTACACCTCGGGCGGCGCGATCGTGCCGGTGGCCGGCAAGATCACGGTGGATACGCCGCAGCGCATGGCCTCCAGCGAGATCAGCTGGAACCGCGATGGCTTCTTCGCCAGCCTGCGTGCCAAGTACACCGGCAAGCGCTACTACACCTACACCAACGACCAGTCGGTGCCGGGCGTGACCACCTTCGACGCCGGTGCAGGCTACGACTTCGGCCCGGGCCTGGGCCTGCGCAACGTTCGGGTGTCGTTGAACGCGACCAACCTGACCAACAAGCGCTATGCCGGCCAGCTGAGTTCGTTCGCGCCGACCGATCCGAAGGGCACGCGGTATGCGATCCATGCGAGCGCGCCGCGGCAGCTGTTCATGACGGTGGCGGCGGAGTTCTAAGTCGAAAGCGTTGCTCCGCGGCGTCTTGATTATCATCGCGGGGCAGGGCCGGATGGGCCGGCGCAGGACACGCCGTAAACCCATCCATGAAGTGACCCCCGAGACTTGGACAGGGGTCAGGCGGCCGATTGGGCCTGTTGGGCCTGCTCCCGGTACTGTACCGGGCTCAGGCCCTTCAATTTCAATTTGATGCGCTCCTGGTTGTAGTAC
>NZ_JCAFSQ010000014.1:0-111771 GCF_059369375.1 Stenotrophomonas sp. YJH_SMC_48-3
AACATCCTGGCCAGAAAGCTGGCCAGGATCGCTTGGGGCGTCTTCAAGAGCGGCCGGGACTTTGACCCGGCCATGCTGAAAGTGGGTCAAGCCTGCTTCCAGCAGGCTTGACCACGAACATAGGATCTCGGCTCTACAGAAGCTGACGGCGCAGCGGTGTCGTGCTTGGCCGATCTCCGCTGCCGTCACCGCCTCAACGCATTGATCGCCAGCAACACCCATCCGGCCATCATGCTGGTGCCACCGATCGGTGCCATCCGCGTCGGCCACTGCCACAGCGCACCACCCACCAGGCTGCCGGAAAACAACAGCACACCCAGCAGCAGCACGTACAGCGCAAGGTGCGCGATCGCTCCCTGCGCGCGCGGCCCCAGCGCCACCAGCACCGCACCGTGCGCGAACGCATACAGCGCCGCCATGTTCAGATGCTGCTGCGCCAGCGGATCAGCCACGCCATGCGATGCATAGGCGGACAGGCCGATCGAGGCGGCGGCCAGCAGTGCCCCCAGGCAGGCCAGCAGCGAAGGCTTACGTGCGCGACGTTCGAGATTGAACATGTGGGCTCCTTGCGCAGCGCCCTTGCCGGGCGCCAGATGAAAAAAAAACGCGCCGCAATGAGCGGCGCGTTTTCGTGTCCAGCACTACATGGGTCAGCCGAAGCTTACTTGACGGCCCAGTAGATGTCGTAGGTACCTTCCGGGGTGAACGACTTGTCGATGCCGTCCTTCCAGGTTTCGTACGGACGGTCGATCACTTCGTTGCCGGAGGTCACCGCCCAGGCACGCAGGCCGTTGCGGGCCACGTCAAGACCCGCCATGTGGCCGGTGTAGGCCGCATGCGCCGAACGGTGCGGAGCCACATGCACGTACTTGACCGGCGCGCCGCCGTCGATCTTGACGGTCAGCTCTTCAGCGGTGGCACCTTCAGCACCCTTCTTCTTCACCGGCTGGGCGATGTCGAAGGCGTACTTCTCCTGGCCGAAGTCGGTGGTGATGATGCGGAACGGACCGGCGGCTTCAAGGCCATTGGCCTCCATCACGCGCTTGATCCACTCCTGGTTGTCCTTGATGGACTTGGTGATCGTGTCCTGACCGCGGTCCACGTTACCGGCGTTGACGACCAGCAGGTCCTCAGCCGGCACATCGACGATGCCCAGATCGGTCAGCGGGGCTTCCGGCGTGCGGTAGTCGACGTTCGGGACGGTGGCCAGCATGTTGGCCATGCGCGACAGGCCCATCTTGATGTCGTCGCCGATCTGGCGGCTGACATACAGGCCGGCATAACGGCCGAACAGGTCGAAGCCGTACTTCACCGAGTAGTCCTGGGTGATCTTGACGTTACGGCCACCCTTGCCGGTCGGCTCCAGGGTGAAGGTGGTGATCTTGTCGTGACCCTTGGTGGCGTCATCGATGGCGATCGCAACACGCTTGTTCTCTTCGGCTTCGGTGATCTTCCAGGAACCGGTGCCCAGGTCCTTGGAGGTGAAGTCGAGGGTGGCACCGACGCCGGAGGCCGGGCCGGACAGCTTCAGTTCAACGGCGGGATCGCGCAGTACCAGCGGGTTCCAGTCCTTGAAGCGGCGCAGGCTGCTGACCGTGTCGTACACGATCGTCATCTTGCGGTTGGTCTCGATGCTTTCGGTGATGTGACGCTCGCCCGGCAGACATACGCCAATGATGACGAACAGGCCAGCCACGATCCCCAAGGCGATCAGGAACTCGATAATACGGGTCATTCAGAGAGTCTCCGGGGCCGATCCCACGGCCGGGTTGATTGAAGCGAAGCGCCAATCCTAGCAGGCTTCGCGGGCATTGTTTATCGGGATTGGCGCACCGGTTTCCGTGCCGGCTGCGTATTTGTATGGACAAAGAAATCGAAGGGTACCGCATACCGACGCCCCTGAAGTAGGGGGCAACCCCGCCGGAGGGCCATGAATGGACCTCAAGTCATTGTCCTGAAAAGAATTTCCTCACACCAGCTGCAGCTCGAACGCCTTCAATACGGCGCGGGTACGGTCGCGCACGCCCAGCTTGGAAAGGATGTTGGACACGTGGTTCTTGATGGTGCCTTCGGCCACCCCCAGCGAATTGGCAATTTCCTTGTTGGAGAAGCCGCTGGCCATGAGGCGCAGGATCTCGGTCTCGCGGTCGGTCAACGGGTCCGGACGGTCCAGGCTGACAAACTCGTTGCGCATGTGCTCCAGGCCGGACAGCAGCCGCTGGGTCACGGCCGGCTGCACCAGCGAACCGCCGTCGGCCACGGTGCGGATGGCACCGACCAGCTGTGCCAGGGTCACGTCCTTGAGCAGGTAACCCTTGGCGCCGGCCTTAAGCCCGGCCAGCACCAGCTGGTCATCGTCGAAAGTGGTGAGGATGATGGTCGGCGGCAGCAGGTCCTGACGCGACAGGACCTGCAGCGCCTCCAGCCCGGACATCACCGGCATGCGCATGTCCATCAGCACCACGTCCGGTCGCACCTGCGGTATCAGCTCCACCGCCTGGCGGCCGTCGCCGGCCTCGGCCACCACCTCGATGCCGTCGTCGAGCGCCAGCAGGGAGCGGATTCCCTGCCGCACCAGGGTTTGGTCGTCGACCAGGCAGACGCGAATCATCAACGCACTCCTTCAGGAACCTTGGTAAGGGCGGCCACCAGCACCGTTGCCGGTACCGTCGCCCGCAGCCGGAAGCCTTCACCGGGCCGGGTCTCGACCTGCAGCTGGCCACCACATTGTTGCAGTCGCTCGCGCATGCCGCGCAAGCCATTGCCCACATTGACCGTATCCGCGCCGACGCCGTCGTCGCGGGCCTCCACCACCACCTGGTCGGGGGCTTCACGGTACACCTTGATCCACAGGTGGCGGGCACCGGCATGGCGCACCGCGTTGGTGATGATCTCCTGGGTACACCGCAGCAGCACGTGGGCCCGCTGCGGGTCCTCCACGTTCAGTGGATCCTCGATGTCCAGCTGGATGTCCAGCGAGGGCACGTTCTCGGTCAGCGGGCGCAGCGCCGCGGCCAGATCGATGGCACCGGTCTCGCGCAGCTGGCTGACCACCTCGCGCACGTTGCCCAGCAGCAGCTTGGCCAGGGCATGCGAGCGCTTCACGTGGTCCAGCGCCTGGCCTTCGGCCAGGTGGCCTGCCACTTCCAGGTTCAGGGTCAGCGCGGTCAGCTGATGCCCCAGAAGGTCATGCAGCTCCCGCGAAATACGGGTGCGCTCGTTGACGCGGGCGCTCTCGGCCAGGAGGGCACGGGTGGCGCGCAGCTCTGAATTGAGCCTGCGCTGTTCGTCGCGGGCCTCGGTCTGCTGTCTCGCAACAAGGCTGGTCACGAAGATGAACATGGAAAAGCCGCCATACAGCAACGACTGCATCACCGCTTCGAACAGCGGGAAGCGCAGCAGCAGGTAATAGACCGGCGCCACCGCCAGCTGGCTGACCAGCAGCCACAGCACGCACAGGCGTACCGAAAGCATCCACGGAATGACGCCGGCAGCCACCATCATCAGGATGCTGCCAAGGCCCGAGCCGCTGAGGAAACTGACGCCCAGCGCCGAGACCGTCAGCAGCAGCAGCAGGCCGCGGTCCAGCCAGCTGGTGTGGCTGCCGCTGTCGCTGCGCAGCAGGCGGGTCAGCCAATAGTACGCCGCGCCGAAGGACAGGTAGGCGACAAACAGCAGGATCGCCCAGCCGCCCATATCGCTGCGGCTGTGCAGGTTCTCGAACTGCGAATACGCCAATGGCAGGCCGACCATGACCCAGGTGAACAGGCCGGCCAGACGGAGAACGCGGGTATGGCTGAGGACTCCCAACATGCCAGCACTCTACGGGCCCGGCCTGCGTCGCGCACTCCCACGGAAGTCATGCATCCGCGCCCCCCTGTTCATGCCGCAGCCCACCCCGGGCATGCAATAATCGTGCGCAGGGTCCCCTGACGGACCAACCGCGTTACCCCACGGAGTCACAATGTCGATTGTCATCCGCGACGTGCGCGAGCACGAGCTCGATTCCGTCCTGGCTTTGAACAACAACGCTGGCTTGGCCATCCTTCCCCTGGATGCGGCCCGCCTGCGCCTGTTCTATGAAACCGCTGAGTATTTCCGCGTCGCCGAGCGCGACGGCAACCTTGCCGGCTTCCTGATCGGCTTCGGCAGCGACAGCCAGCACGACAGCAGCAACTTTGCCTGGTTCAAGCAGCAGCTGGACGCCCCGTTCTTCTATATCGACCGCATCGTGGTTGCCAGCCGCCGCCGTGGTGGTGGCGTCGGTCGCGCGTTCTATGCCGATGCGCAGAGCTTCGCCGAGCTGCGCTACCCGCAGATGACCTGCGAGGTCTTCCTCGACCATGGCGCCGATGCCGCCCTGCTCTTCCACGGCAGCTTCGGCTTCCGCGAGCTGGGCCAGAACACCATGCCGCAGGTCGATGTGCGCGCCAGCATGCTGGCCAAGGAACTGTGCAGCTACCCGTGGGTGAAGGAGACCTACGGCGGCAAGCTGCCGGATGTTGCATGGACACGTGCCCGGCAGCTGCCGGCGCAGGCACAGCGGCCGACGGGGACCTGAGCGTGGCGGTGAATTTCGATTACGAACAGGCCGGTGAACTGAAGATCGGCCAGGTGGGCATCGCCAACCTGCGCATCCGTACGCTTGACGTCGAACGCCTCGTGCAGGAAATGCGCGAACGCGTTACCCGGGCGCCGAAGCTGTTCGGCCGCGCCGCGGTGATCCTCGACTTCGGCGGCCTGAGCCAGGTACCGGACGTGGCCACGGCGCAAGCGCTGGTCGATGGCCTGCGCAGCGCCGGCGTGCTGCCGGTGGCGCTGGCCTATGGCACCAGCGCGGTCGACCTGCTCTCGCAGCAGCTCGGACTGCCGCTGCTGGCCAAGTTCCGCGCCCAGTACGAGCGAGCCGAGGCCGAGCCGCCCCCGCCCGCTCCGGAACCGCGCCGCGCAGCGCGCGCCGAACCGAAGCCGGCGCCGGCCGCGCCGACAGCCAGGGTTGCCGGCGCTGCGGCACCGCAGCCGGGCCGCATGCAGCTGGGCAACGTACGCTCGGGCCAGCAGCTGTACGCTGAAAACTGCGACCTCACCGTGATGGCTACCGTCGGCGCCGGCGCCGAAGTCATCGCCGACGGCAGCATCCATATCTACGGCACTCTGCGCGGCCGCGCGCTGGCAGGGGCGCAGGGCAACACCGCGGCACGCATCTTCTGCCGTGATTTCCATGCGGAACTGGTGGCCATTGCAGGCCACTACAAGGTACTGGACGATGTCCCGGACAACCTGCGCGGCAAGGCCGTGCAGGTATGGCTGGAACAGGACCAGGTCAAGATCGCTGCGCTGGACTGACGCAGCTCCAAACTAATGCAGAACCAGGAGAAGTCCTTTGGCTGAAATCATCGTAGTCACCTCCGGCAAGGGCGGCGTGGGCAAGACCACTTCCAGCGCGAGCCTGGCCTGTGGCCTGGCGAGGCGCGGCAAGAAGGTGGCGGTGATCGACTTCGACGTCGGCCTGCGCAACCTCGACCTGATCATGGGCTGCGAACGCCGCGTGGTGTACGACTTCGTCAACGTCGTGCACGGCGAAGCCACCCTCAAACAGGCCCTGATCAAGGACAAGCGCTTCGACAACCTGTACGTGCTGGCCGCCTCGCAGACCCGCGACAAGGACGCACTGACCCAGGAAGGCGTGGGCAAGGTTCTGAAGGACCTGGCCGCCGACGGCTTCGACTACATCATCTGCGACTCGCCGGCGGGTATCGAAAAGGGTGCCTTCCTGGCGATGTACTTCGCCGACCGCGCCGTGGTGGTGGTGAACCCGGAAGTGTCCTCCGTGCGCGACTCCGACCGCATCATCGGGCTGCTGGATTCGAAGACCCACAAGGCCGAATCCGGGCAGAACGTGCCCGCGTTCCTGCTGCTGACCCGCTATACCCCGCTGCGCGTGGAAACCGGCGAGATGCTCAGCATTGCCGACGTCGAGGAAGTGCTGGGGCTGAAGGCGATCGGCGTGATCCCCGAGTCGGGTGACGTGCTCAATGCCTCCAACAAGGGCGAGCCGGTCATCCTGGATGTCGAATCCGCAGCCGGCCAGGCCTATGAGGACGCTGTCGCGCGCATCCTTGGCGAGGAGCGGCCGATGCGCTTCACCACCGTGGAGAAGAAGGGCTTCTTCAGCAAGCTGTTCGGAGGGTAAGCATGGGCCTGTTCGATTTCCTCAAAGCGAAGAAGACCACCGCCGAAACCGCAAAGAACCGCCTGCAGATCATCATCGCGCAGGAACGCAGCCACCGCGGTGGCCCGGACTACCTGCCCCTGCTGCAGCGCGAGTTGCTGGAAGTGATCAAGAAGTACGTGAACATCGACGTCGATGCGGTGAAGGTCGACCTGGTGAAGGATGGCCAGCACGACGTGCTGGACATCTCCGTGGCGCTGCCTGAAGGCCCGGACAAACCCTGATCCCCCGCCCCGCCCGTGCCTGCATGGGCGGGGCTGCGTGACCTGCATGACCGATACGACAACCACCGTGGGCATCACCTGCGTGGGCGACATCGCCTTCGCCGACGCGCAGCGCCTGCTCGCCGCGCATGGCCTGCGGCTGCACCACGTGGCGCCCGGCGAACCGATTCCCGGCAGTTACTGGGGCGAGCCAGAGGCCGGCATCATCGCCAGCAACGTGTACGTGCGCGACGACACGCCCGTGCATTCGATGCTGCACGAAGCCTGCCACCTGATCGTGCTGCCGCCGGAGCGGCGTGCGCAGGTGCATACCGACGCCACCGACTCGGTGGCCGAGGAAGATGCCACCTGCTACCTGCAGATCGTGCTGGCCGGGCAGCTGCCGGGTGTTGGCAGCGCGCGGTTGATGGCCGACATGGACGCCTGGGGGTACACGTATCGGCTGGGGTCTACACAGGCATGGTTCGAACAGGACGCCGAAGACGCGAAGGCGTGGTTGATCGAACGCGGGTTGCCGGTGGCGTAACGCTCGGTAGTGCCGGGCGCTGGCCGGCAACCAGGTGATGCTTCACGGGTTCATGAGGTTGCCGGCCAGCGGCCGGCACCACCCCATCAGCCCTGCCCGGCCAGCGCGCGCAGGGTAATACCGACGATGTAGGCCAGGTAGGTGCCGGTGGCATAGCCCATCGTGCCCAGCAGCACGCCCACCGGCGCCAGCGCCGGATGGAACGCGGCGGCCACCACCGGCGCCGAGGCCGGGCCACCGATGTTCGACTGCGAACCGATGGCGAAATAGAAGAACGGCACCTTCAGCAGCTTGCCCAGGCACCACAGCAGCACGATGTGCACGGCGATCCAGATCAGGCCGAGCAGGAACAGCCACGGGCGGTCCAGCAACGCCAGCAGATCCATCTGCATGCCGATGCAGGCGATCAGGAAGTACAGCAGCAACGAACCCAGACGCGAGGCACCCGCGCCTTCCAGGTTGCGTGCGCGGGTGAAACTCAGGCTCAGGCCCAGGGTGGTCGACAGCACCACCACCCACACGAACGGTGCGTCCAGGCTGAACTGCGCGGCCCAGCTGACATTTGCCTTGAACCACGCCGCCAAGGGCGCACCGATCGCGTGTGCCAGTCCGACGCCACCGAAGGCCACGGCCACGATCAGCATCAGATCGGTGAGGCTGGGAATGCGCTCATGCTCGGCCTGGAAGCGCGCGATGCGCTCCTTCAGTTCATCGATGGCCGAGGTATCGGCGCCACTGCGTGCATCGATCTTCGCCGCACGACCGGCGAGGAAGATCAGCGCCGCCATCCACACATAGCCGACACCCACGTCGACCACGGCGAACTGGCCGAAGGTGGTCGCGTTGACGTCGAACACTTCGCGCATCGCCAGCATGTTGGCGCCACCACCGATCCAGCTGCCGGCCAACGCAGCCATGCCGGCCCAGGTGTCACCGGCCACGGTTTCCGGATGCACGGCGCGCATCAGCAGGAAGGCCACGACCGCCCCGAGCATGATGCTGGCCGATGCCCCCAGGTACATCAGCACCAGCTTCGGGCCCAGCCGCAGGATGCCCTTGATGTCCACCGCCAGGGTCAGCAGGATCAGCGCCGCCGGCAGCAGGATGTCGCGTGCGATCGGGTTGTAGAGCCGGGTGCTCTGCCCGTCGATCAGGCCGACGGTGTTGTAGATGCCGGGAATCAGGTAGCACAGCAGCAGCGCCGGCACGAAGGTGTAGAAGCGTTTCCACAGGCCCTGCTCGCGCGAGGCGGTCCAGAAAACGGCGCCGAGCGTGGCGGCGATCAAACCGAAGACGACGATGTCGTTCTGGATCAGGGCAGTCGAAGGCATGCAGGCGCTCTGGTAGAGCCGGCCGCTGGCCGGCTGCTGTTGGCGGCAGATAAGGTGTGCCGACCAACGGTCGGCACCCACCGGTAAAGCAGATGGTGAAACAGAAGCGCCGCCCCGGAGGGCGGCTCCGCAACCATCAGTTGCCGATGTGCTGCTTCAGCCAGGCATTGACGGTGTCATGCCACAGGATGCTGTTGTTCGGCTTGAGCACCCAGTGGTTTTCATCCGGGAAGTACAGGAACTTCGATTCGATGCCCTGGCGCTGGGCGGCGGTGAACGCGGCCAGGCCCTGCTCGACCGGGATGCGGAAGTCCTGCTGGCCGTGGATGACCAGGATCGGCTTCTTCCAGTCCGCCACGTGGTTGACCGGGTTGAACTTCTCGTAGTTCGCGGCCTTCTGGTACGGCGTGCCGCCCTGCTCCCACTCGGTGAACCACAGTTCTTCGGTGGCGTAGCCCATCATGCGCTGGTCGAACACGCCGTCGTGGTTGACCAGGCACTTGAACGGGCTGTTCCAGTTGCCGGCGATCCAGTTGACCATGAAGCCGCCGTAGCTGGCGCCCAGCGCACAGGCCTTGTCACCGTTGAGGAAGGAATACTTCTTCAGCGCCGCATCCCAGCCCTTCTGCAGGTCTTCCAGCGGGCGGTCGCCCCAGTGCTGGCTGATCGCATCGGTGAACGCCTGGCCGTAGCCGGTGGAGCCGTGGAAGTCGATCATCACCACCGCGTAGCCCTGGCCCGCATAGGTCTGCGGATTCCAGCGGTAGCTCCAGCCATTGCCGAAGCTGCCCTGCGGGCCGCCATGGATCAGGAACGCCACCGGGTAGGACTTGCCTTCCTGATAGTTGTGCGGCTTGACCACGTAGCCATGCACGGTGTCGTTGTTCCAGCCCTTGAACTCGAACTGTTCGTAGTCGCCGAAGGACACGTCCTTGAGTACGTCGCCAGCAGCCGGGGTCAGCGCGCGCAGTTCGCCGATCGGCTGGCCTGCGGCCGGCAGCAGTCCGACCAGCACCTGGTCGTTGCTCTTCAGGCTGTTGCGGGTGATCGCCACGCTGTTGCCGGCCACATCGACCGAGGTCACGCTGCCGTCGCCAACCAGCTTGGTGGCCTTGCCGCTGGCCACGTCGATCTGGAACAGCGGATGCTCGCCGAGGTCGTCGGCGGTGGTGTAGATGCTGGCGCCGTCGGCGGACAGGGTGATGCCGCCCGCCGAACGGTCCCACTGCGGCGCGATCTCGCGGGTCTTGCCGCTGGCCAGGTCCATCGCCATCAGGCCGAAGCGGTCGGCCTCGAAGCCCGGGCGCTTCATCGCACGATAGAACAGCGTCTTGCCGTCGGCGCTGAACACCGGGCCGGCATCCCAGGCTGGGTTGGAGGCGGTCAGGTTGACCGGCGCCTGCTTGCCCGCGGCGTCGAAGCGGTACAGATCGAAGTTGGTCGACCACGGTTCCTGCTTGCCGGCCACACGAATGCTGGCCACTACGCTGGCGCCATCCGGCGACCACGCGAAGTCATCATTGCCGCCGAACGGCTTGGACGGCGCATCACCATCGATGGTCGCGCTCAGTGCCGAGGCGCCCTTGACTGCACCGGCCTTGGCCGCAGGCAGCGGAGCGACGAACAGGGTGTTGCGGCGGCCGTCGTTCCAGGTGTCCCAGTGGCGCACGAACAGCGAATCCCATACCTGGCCGCTGGCCTTGGCGTCCTTCTTTTCCTTCAGCTTCTTCTCGGTGCAGGCCAGGTCCGAGGCGCAGGCCTGGAACACGCCGGCGCTGAACAACACGCGGTCGTCCTGCGGCGACACGTGGTAGCTGTCCACGTCGACCGGGAAGTCGGTCAGCTGGCGCGGAGTACCGCCGCTGATAGGCTGCGCGTACAGCTGCTGGCTGCCGTTTTTGGCGCTCAGGAAATACACCGTCTGGCCATCGGCCGACAGCGAGGCGGAATTGACGTTCCAGCCGGCCGGGGTGATCTGCTTCGGCGGCGCTGCGTCGCGGGTGCGCAGGTTGCGCGCGAACAGCGCGGTGGAGGCCTTCAGGTTGGCGTCCACGCTGCGCTTGGCGAACACCACGGTGCCACCGTCTGCGGTCAGCACCGGCGCGGAAACGCGGTCCATCGCCACCATGTCGCGGACTTCCAGGCCACGGGCAGCGGCAACACTGGGCAGGGCGGCCAGCAGGCTCAGTGGCAGCAGGGCATGACGCAGTTTCATCGGGGTCTCCGCAGGACGGCAAAAAACCGATGGTAGGCCCGCATGGCCGGGGCTGCCAAGGCCATCGGTCATGGCTGCAGGCGGGCAATCGCCATAAACAGCAAACCCCGCCGAAGCGGGGTTTGCGGTACTGCCGGCCGCTGGCCGGCAACCAGGGGTATCACGGGATTCCGGGATTGCCGGCCAGCGGTCGGCACTAGCCGTCCCTTACGCCTTGGCGTACTTGCCGGTGCGGTAGATCAGCCAGCCGACCAGGAACAGCACGGCCAGGCCGATCCACTGTGCGCCCGGCAGGTGGAACGGCACGGCCAGCACATCGGCGCGGCTGCTGACCACGATCGGAATCGCGATGGCGATGCCCATCAGTGCCTCACCGGTGATCAGGCCGGCGGCAAACAGCACGCCCGGCTTGTGCACGCGGTCGCGGCCTTCTTCGTCATCGGCGCGCACCCTGTGGAAGCGCTCGACCAGATGGGCGATCAGGCCGCCGAGGAAGATCGGCACCATCAGTTCCAGCGGCAGGTAGATGCCGATGGCGGCGGCCAGCACCGGCACGCGGAAGCGCGCGTTGCGGGACTTCAGCCAGCTGTCGAAGGCGATGATGGCAGCGCCGACCACAGCACCGATGCCGATGAAGGTCCACGGCAGTTCACCACCGAACAGGCCCTTGGCCACCGAGGCCATCAGGTTGGCCTGCGGCGCAGCCAGCGCGTTCGGGTGCAGCTCGGACTTCACGCCGATGCCGTAGGCAGTGGCCAGCAGGTTCAGTACCGGGGCCATGATCAGCGCGCACGAGAACGCACCGATGCCCAGCATCAGCTGCTGCTTCCACGGGGTGGCACCGACGATGTAACCGGCCTTGAGGTCCTGCAGGTTGTCTCCACCGACCGCAGCGGCACAGCACACCACCGCACCGATCATGATCGCGGCCACCGCGCCCAGCGGCGCCCCGCCGGCACCGACCGGCTTGAGGCCGTCAGCGCCCAGCAGCACGACCAGCACGGCCGAGGCGAACAGGATGGTGGAGATGGTGATGCCCGAGACCGGGTTGTTGGACGAACCGATCAGGCCGGCCAGGTAGGCCGAGACCGACACGAACAGGAAGCCGGCGACGATCATGATGAGGGTCATCGGGATCGACACGTGCCACTGGCCGACGATGGCCTGGTACAGGGCCAGCAGCGGCAGCACGAACGCCACCAGGGCAACCAGCATCCACTTCATCGGCAGGTCGCGCTCGGTATGCGCCAGCACCGGGCCACCGCTCTTGCGGGCGGCGGCAAAGCCGCTCTTGACGCCGTTGAGCAGCGACTTGCGCAGCGAGATCAGGGTCCAGATGCCACCGATCAGCATCGCGCCGACACCCAGGTAGCGCATCTTCGCGCCCCAGATGGCGAACGCCGCCTCGGTGGACGAAGCCGCGGCAACCGACGCGGCCAGCGCCGGATCGGTGTTCATGAAGAACGCCTGGTAGATCGGGATGGCGATGTGCCAGGTCAGGATCGAACCGGACACCACCACGATGCCGACGTTGAGGCCGACGATGTAGCCCACGCCCAGCAACGCCGGTGACAGGTTGGTACCGATGAAGGCGGTGACCTTGGAGCTGCCGACATAGGCCGAGGTGGCCCAGGCATCTGGAATCAGGCGCATGCCGCTTTCCGCGGCCAGCTTGACGAAGGCGCCGATCACCGCCGACAGGCCGAGGATCTTCAGGCCCGGGCCCGGGTTCTCGCCGGCCTTGAGCACTTCGGCCGCCGCCTTGCCTTCCGGGAACGGCAGCGGGTCTTCAACGATCATCGAACGGCGCAGCGGCACCGAGAACAGCACGCCCAGCAGGCCGCCGAGGCCGGCGATGCCCAGCACCCACCAGTACTTGAAGTCCGGCCAGTAGCCCATGATCACCAGCGCGGGGATGGTGAAGATCACGCCGGCGGCGATCGACGAACCGGCCGACGCGCCGGTCTGCACGATGTTGTTTTCAAGGATGGAGCCACCGCCCAGCAGGCGCAGCACGCCCATGGAAATCACCGCGGCGGGAATGGCGGTGGCGATGGTCAGGCCTGCGAACAGGCCGAGGTAGGCGTTTGCGGCCGACAGCACCACCGCCAGCACGATGGCCAGGGCCACTGCGCGGAAGGTGAGCTGCTTGGGCGCAGCGTCGTGGTTCATGGAAGCCCCTGCTGGCAAAAAATCCCTGCCACGCTAGCGTTCAGGGGGCGGCAAGTCCAGTGCGGTTGGTACCGGCTGGCAAGCCCTCGCCCAGCGCTGCGCCCTAGCAGGCCCCTGGCCCCTTCAGATGTGTCGTGTTTGACCAAGTTGTGCACAGGGCACCGGTGCGTCGGAGCGGGGGGCCCTTGACCCCAATCCCCCGACGCCCCCGGCCCATCGGGCGATGCGCGCCAGGCGAGGGGGTTTGCGATTCAGCACCTGCTTGAGTCGATTCCCGGAATCCAACACCGTGCACTGCCACCAACACAACGTCGGCAAGGAGACCGCATGGCAGACGCACCATTGATCACGATGATGCGTGCCCTCCTCGTTGCAGCGGGCGCGATGCTGTGCCTGCTGCTGGGTATAGGCAACGTCAACGCCTACAGCGGGTTCGGCACCGCGGTGATCGAGGATCGGGAAGGAATACCTTGTTTCGGCCTGCCGCCGCGGGCACTGGAATGGGTCCGATCGCCCCGTATCCTGCAAGCGGTGATCGTGTATCACCACGACACGGTGAAGGCATGGTCGTTCATGTACGACCTGACTCCCGTAGAGCCTTTGGCACCGGGCCAGTGCATCGTCTACGGCGATCTGCCAGCCTCGGCCACGCTGCGCACTTCTCCACAGCCATTGATTCCTGCAACCTTGTACGAGGTCTACCTCAACGCTCCCACCAATGGCCCAATCAGGGGCTACACGGCGAAGTTCTGCCTGAAAGCTGCGCCTGACGGATCGACTCGGGTGATCCCCATCAGGTACGACAAGCGGACGGGTTGGAGCGCAGCTGTCTGCCAACCCTGACGGGCTACGCAGCAGAACGTTATGTTATATCCTGTCACGCCGGTCGAACATCCCACGTGGCCTCTTCCCCCTCCCTCCGCCTTGCCTCCATCGACCAGCTGCGCGGCACCGTGATGCTGTTGATGTTGCTCGACCACGTGCGCGAGACCTTCTTCCTGCAGCACCAGGTAAGCGACCCGATGGACGCGGCGACGGTCTCCCCTGCGCTGTTCACCTGCCGTCTGCTGGCGCACCTGTGTGCGCCCGTGTTCGTCCTGTTGACCGGCCTGTCGGCCTGGCTGTACGGCCAGCGCCAGGCGGATCCGCGCCGGGCCACCGCAGCCTTCCTGCTCAAGCGCGGGCTGTTTCTGGTCGTGCTGGAACTGACCCTGGTGAACTTCGCCTGGACCTTCCAGCTGCCGCCGGACACGCTGTACCTGCAGGTGATCTGGGCCATCGGGCTGAGCATGATCGCGCTGGCCGGGCTGCTTTGGCTGCCACGCCCGGCCCTGCTGGTGCTGGCAATCGCGGTGGTGGCCGGGCACAACCTGTTCGACGGCTTACGGGTGCAAGGCAATGGCCTGCTGGCGGTGCTGTGGAAAGTGCTGCACCAGCGCGACTGGATCGAGGCCGGTGCGCTGCGCCTGCGCACGTCCTATCCGCTGCTGCCGTGGATCGGGGTGATCGCACTGGGCTACCTGATGGGGCCGTGGTTCGGTCGCGAGCGCGCGCCAGAGCAGCGCCAGCGCTGGCTGCTGTGGGCAGGCATCGGCGCGCTGGCCCTGTTCGCACTGCTGCGGTTCGCCAACCAGTACGGGGATGCACCGTGGCAGTACCAGACCACCACGCTGCGCACCTGGCTGAGCATCCTCAACATCACCAAGTACCCGCCGTCATTGCAGTTCCTGCTGCTGACCCTGGGCGTGGGCCTGCTGTTGCTGCGCCTGTACGAATGGCCGCCCCTGGCGCTTGCGCTGCGCCCGCTGGCCGATATCGGCGCCGCGCCGATGTTCTTCTACCTGCTGCACCTGTATGTGCTGAAGGGGCTGTACCTGGCCGCGCTGGCGATCTGGGGACCGACGCACGGTGACCTGTACGCACTGGATTCGGTGACCGGCCTGCTGCTGGTGGCCTGTGCGCTGGCGGTGGTGCTGTACCCGCCGACGCGGGCCTTCGCGCGGTTCAAAGCGCGAAGGCGCGATCTGCCGTGGTTGCGATACCTGTGATCGCCCAGACCAGTCCGGCAATCCACGCATGGCGTGGATCCACTGAAAGCGGATCGGGCCACAGGCCTATAATTCCGCGATGAATTCCACCGCTATCGCTTCCGACGATTTCCTGGGCCACCCCAAGGGCGTCTACGTCTGCTTCTTCACTGAAATGTGGGAGCGCTTCTCCTTCTACGGCATGAAGGCGCTGCTGCTGCTGTACCTGACCAAATACCACCTGTTCGGCGACAAGGCCGGCCTGGACCTGCTCGGCGCCTACGGCGGCCTGGTGTACTGCATCCCGGTGTTCGGCGGCATGCTGGCCGACCGCTGGCTGGGCATGCGCCGGGCGGTGCTGTTCGGCGGCATCCTGCTGGTGCTCGGCCACCTCGGCATGGCCTTCGAGGGCCATGCAGCCTACCGGGTGAACGGCGAAGTGGTGCGCGACACCTCGGCACTGGCGGTGACCTACCTGTCGCTGGCGCTGATCATCATGGGCGTCGGCTTCCTCAAGCCGAACATCTCCACCATCGTCGGCAAGCTGTACGCCAAGGACGATCCGCGCCGCGATTCGGGCTTCTCGCTGTTCTACGCCGGCATCAACCTCGGTGCGCTGTTCTCATCGCTGGTGTGCGGCTTCCTTGGTGAGGCCTACGGCTGGAAGTATGGATTCGGTGCGGCCGGCGTCGGCATGCTGGCCGGCCTGGCAATGTTCCTGTGGGGCCAGAAATACCTGCAGGGCCACGCCGAACCGCCGCAGCCGGCAGCGCTGAAACAGAAGGTGCTGGGCCTGCCGCGCGAATGGCTGATCTACCTGTGCGCGATGCTCGGTGTGCTGCCGGTCGCCTGGCTGATGTGGGCCGCCGGCAATGGCGCGTTCGCGCTGGGCGGTGAAATCAGCCTGGCGCTGATGCTGATGCTGGTGGTGCTGGGCGGCGTGCTGGTCTGGTTCGCCTGGTTCACCGGCACGAAATGCACGCCGGTGCAGCGTCAGCAGATGATCGCGCTGATGGTGCTGATCTTCATGGCGCTGGTGTTCTTCACGATGTACGAGCAGTCCTACGGCTCGTGGGTGACCTTCACCGACCGCCTGCTGACCAAGGACATCGTGCCCTCGCTGGTGATCACCGGCGGCACGCCGCTGCCGTGGTCGATTCTCTCGCTGCTGCTGGCACCGCTCGGCTTCGTGGTCAGCGCGCGCCTGTCGGAACGGCGCCCGGGCTCGGCTGCGCCGCGCACGTTCTTCGCCGCCATCGTCGTGCTGATGCTGGTGCTGCTGGTGCGCGACTGCCTGGTGATCCCGCAGACCGCAGGCTCGCTGACCTACCTGGGTGGCCTGTTCCTGGTGCTGCTGGCACCGGCCTTCGCCGCACTGTGGACGTGGATGGACCGCCGCGGCTGGGAACCGGGCAAGCCGGTCAAATCGGCCTGGGGTCTGGTGATCGGCGCGCTGTCGTTCGTGCCGCTGGCACTGGCCGCACAGCAGGTCGGCGCTACCGGCGAGATGGCCAGTGTGTGGTGGCTGGTGCTGGCCTACTTCCTGCTGGCCAGTGGCGAGATGTGCCTGTCGCCGGTCGGCCTGTCGGCGGTCACCCAGTTGGCCGTGCCGCGGGTGATGAGCCTGATGATGGGCACCTGGTTCCTCGCCACCGCCTTCTCGGAGACGCTGGCCGCGCTGTTCGGCAAGCTGGCCGCGATCGAGGTGCCGGAAGGCGAATCGCTGGACATGGTGGCCGCCGCCGGCGCCTATGCGCACCTGTTCTGGCTGCTGATGTGGATCGGCTTGGGCTGTGCGCTGGCCGCCTTCATTGCCGCGCCGCTGCTGAAGAAGATGATGCACGGGGTCAAGTAAGCCCGGTGCAGGCGAAATCCGGGGCGGCGGATCGATCATCCGCCGCTCCCGGCGTGCTCAGGGCGCGCTGCTCTTTTCCGCAGGCGCGGCCTGCGCGGCCACCTGTCCCCCCAGGCTGCGCGAGAGGAAGGCCAGCAACCTGCTGTAGTACGTGCGTTGGTTGGCAGGCGAATAGAAGCCATGCCCTTCGTTCCTTACGTACAGGGTTTCCACCGGCGAACCCGCCTTCTTCAATGCCGCTTCCATGCGTTCGCTGTGCACGATCGGCGCACGCTGGTCCTGGCCACCTGCGGCCAGGAATACCGGTACCCGTACCTGCGCAGCCAGATTCACCGGGGAACGCTCTGCCAGATCCTTGGGCGATCCCAGCCAGTTGCGCAGGTAGGCCAGGCCTGACTCATCACTCTGGATATCTCCGCGGGCGTACATCAACGGCAGATCGTAGATGCCGACGTAGCCGGCCGCGCACTGGTAGAGGCCTGGTTCGCGCACCGCCCCCATCATCGCCGCATAGGCACCGTAACTGGCCCCGTAGATGCAGATGCGGTTCTTGTCGGCCACGCCCTGGTCGATCGCCCACCGCGTGGCATCGGTGACGTCATCCTGCATCGACAGCCCCCATTGCTTGCGCGCAGCCTGCATGTGGGCCCGGCCATAGCCGGAAGATCCGCGGAAATTCACCTGCAACACCGCATAGCCTGCCGCCGCCAGCATCTGTGCCTCGGTGTCGTAGGTGCCGTCGTCGGCAACGCCGATCGGGCCCCCGTGCGGCACCACTACCATCGGCAGCGCACCGGCCTCGTGGCCATGCGGGACGGTAAGGAAACCATGCAGCGGACGCCCGTCACGCGCCTTCAGGCTGATCGGACGCACCTGCGCGGCCAGCGCAGGGTCGATCCAGTCGCTGCGGCTGATCAGGTGCCGAGCACTCTTGGCCACCGTGTCATAGAGATAGAAATCGCCTGGGTTGCTGCCTGACCAGGTTTCCACCAGCACCGTCCTGCCATCGCGCGTGCTGGAGGTGATGTAGACCGCTCCGCCCAGGCCCGCTTCGAGGCTGCGGTAAAGGCGGGCTTCGTCCGAGGCATCATCGAAGAATGCCGTTCGCGGTGCACTGCCAAGGAACAGCGCCCCGACCGGTACGCGGCTGCCGGGGCGCCGGATGATGCGCGCAGGGTCGGCCGTCCCATCGCGCAGCACGGTGCGTCGCTCATTGCTGTGCGGATCCCAGCTCACAATGGCGTCAGGCCCGTCTGCCTGCTCGACCTGCAGGTACGCCAGGCGACCATCGGCCGAAAAGCCGAGCGGCAGCTCGATGCGCTTGCTCAGGGATTCATCGTTGAGCAGGAGCCAGTCGCTGTTGCTGCCCGTGCGGTAATAGAGCTTCTGCGTGCCGTCGGTAACGACAGCGCGCGCGAACCGCACTTCGCCCTGCTCATCGGTCGTGAAGTCCGCATCGGGAATGGGAGCCCGTGCCACCGCATTGCGGCGACCGGTGATCACGTCCATGCGCTCGACCTGTGCATGCGAACTGCCGACCAGCGGGATTACCGTCACCAGTGCGTTGCGGTCGTCGTCCTTGAGTTCATCACTGAGGTACGCGGCCACCAGGCCCGCCGGCTTGACCTTGATGTTGGTACCCAGGCTCTGGTCGGCAACCCGGTAACCCACCAGCAGCTCGCCGCCCTTGCCATTGGCATTGATGCCGAACAATTCGCCAGTCGGCGTCGGCCGCTCCAGCACCCCGAACTTCTGTGCCATGCCGACCAGAAGCCGCTCGTTGCTGACCCAGTCGAAGGTGTGGGCGTGATCGTTGCGGGGCGGGCGGAAGCTGCCCACCATCTTCATGTCGGCAATGCGGTAGATCGCCAATGCGGTCCCGGCCTCCAGCGGAACCGTCGCGGCGATGTACTCGCCCCCCGGTGAAATCTTGATGTCGGTAAACGACTCCTGCCGCAGATAGCGATCCAGGTCCAGCGTCGCCGCCGATGCTCCGCCCACAACCGCTCCCAGCAGTACAGCAAGCACAATCCTGCGCATCCTTCCCCCATGGAAAACCGGACACCCTGTCCGGATGCACGATTCTAGGCACGTGACCGTTTGCCGCGCCACATCGGCAGAAAAAACGACGGCACCGTTGCCGGTGCCGTCGTTACCACTACCTTGGAGAGAGAGTCAGGACGTGGGTTCGGGGGGCATGCGCCGGGTCAGTGGACCCCGCGCACCGCCAACGTTAGGGCCAGGATGCTGAGGATCACGGCGATGGTGCCGTCAAGCACACGCCAGGTGCTGGGCTTGGTGAACAGCGGCGCCAGCAGGCGTGCGCCCAGTCCCTGCGCGGTCAGCCAAAGGCAGCTGGCGGTCACCACGCCGGCGGCGAAGGCCATGCGGGCGTTGCCGAAGTTCTCGGCGATCGAGCCGATCACCATCATGTCCAGCCAGAAGTGCGGGTTGATCAGCGAAAAGCCGACTGCGGCCATCAGCACCGCGCGGCGGCTGCCGTCATCGCTGTCAGCCTCACCCATGCCGCCGCCACCGGCGATCGCACGGCGTGCCGACTTCATCGCGTACCAGGCCAGGAATGCCACGCCGGTCCACAGCACGGCGCTGGTCAGCCACGGCAGCGCCGAGGTGAGCGTGCGCAGGCCGGCAACGCTGGCGAAAATGAAGATCGCATCGATGGCCGCACAGGTGGCAACCACCGGCACGATGTGCTTGCGCAGGATGCCTTGGCGCAGAATGAAGGCGCTCTGGGCGCCGACCACGGCGAACAGGCCGATGCCGGTAGCTGCACCAGAGAACCAGGCACCGAGGCCGGTGCTGGCGGAGATGACCGAGAACATGGGATTCACTGCCTTAACTTGCTTGGGGGGACGGTGCCTCGCGAAGGCGGACAGCACCGGAACGGGCGCCATTGTCGCGCCGCAACATGAAAAAGACGAGCTAAACTTCCTAAACCAACATTAGCGGAGCTTAATTCGATGCGTATCGATCATGCCCAGCTGCGCGCCTTGGCCGCGGTGATCCGCGAAGGCAGCTTCGACCGCGCCGCACAGTCGCTGAATGTCACGCCCTCGGCCATCTCGCAGCGGGTCAAGGCACTGGAGGACCGGATCGGCCGCCTGCTGGTCAAGCGCGGCACGCCTGCCACCGCCACCGCCGAGGGGCAGCTGCTCGTTCAGCTGGCCGAGCAGACCGCCCTGCTCGAACACGATGCGCTGCACCGGATGGGCCTGGCCGATGAGGATCTGCCCCAGGCCAGCATCCCGGTGGCGGTGAACCACGACAGCCTGGAAACCTGGTTTCCGCAGGCCGCCTACCAGTTCGCGCAGACCACCGGCACCACCCTGGACCTGCGTGTGGAAGACCAGGACCACACCGTGGAGCTGCTGCGCCAGGGCACGGTGCTGGGCGCAGTGACCACGCTGGACGAGCCGGTGCAGGGCTGCCAGATCCATGCGCTGGGCAGCATCCGCTACGCAGCGACGTGCACCCCCGAATTTCGCGAACGCCACTTCGCCAAGGGCGTGACCGCGCAGGCGCTGGCACAGGCACCGGTGCTGGTATTCAACCGCAAGGACGACATGCAGTCGCGCTTCGCCCGGCGCATGGCCGGCGACGACCTGCCCAGCACTGCACCGACCTGGTGGATTCCGTCCACGCGCGCCTTCGTGCAGGCCAACCTCGGCGGACTGGGCTGGACCATGAACCCGCTGCCACTGGTCAAGCGGCACCTGGACGCCGGCCGCCTGGTCTACGTGCGCCAGCGCGCGTGGGAAGACGTGCCGCTGTACTGGCAGCACTGGAAGGGCGACGTGCAGACCATGGCCCTGCTCACCCGCGCGGTACTGGATGCCTCCTCGGCGCTGATCCGGCGCAAGCGCTGAGTTGGCTTCTCAGGGGGTGTAGATCTTGGTTGACAGGCGCTTTCGGCTCACGGGGTCAAAATGCGAGACGATCGCGACACCAGATAGCGCACTTGCCAGCCGACAGGTGCACTTTTTTTACGTAGGCTGGAAGGCTTGTCATCTGTGAGTCAAACCGAATGGAACTTCCTGACGAAATCTATGAGCAGGTCACTGACCTCTCAGAGCAGGGAAACGTCCTCATGGATGCCGATGACCATGCTGGTGCGACTCGGTGCTGGCTGCAGGCTTTAGAAGCGTTGCCAGCTCCTGCCAAGGATTGGGAGGCCTACACTTGGCTCTGTGCTTCACTTGGAGACGCGAGCTTTCTTTCCGGTGACGTAGTGGCCGCCCTGAAGTACTTCATGGATGCATTGAATGGTCCGGACGGGCGTGCCAATCCCTTCATTCTGTATCGCGCTGGCCAATGCAACGAACTTCTGGGGCAGCGGGATCGGGCCCTTGAATACCTGCTCAGGGCGTATGCACTGGACGGCGAGGACATATTCGACGCTGACGATGAAGGCGGGAAGTATATTGCCCTGCTGCGACAGCAGGGCCTTACTTCGCCCTGATACCACCAAGCCGGCCAAGCGCTGAGAATACCGCGCCTGGTCGCCAGGACGCGGCCAGTCCTCAGCCATGGACGAATCAGGGCGAGAGCGACTTAATCCCCTCCGTCCCTTTTTTCTCCGCTCTTCTGTGCGTGACCGGGGTCCGTTCAGGGGCGCCCGGTTGTGCCAGCATCGCAGCACCCGACACGGAGCGCCGCGATGCAGACCGATCCGCTGTTCCTGCACATCCGGGTGGTGATGGGCATCATCCTCGGCCTGTCGATCACCACCGTGCTCAAGGGCCTGGCGCAGATCATCGAGCATCCGCAGCGCCGCGGCTGCTCGGCCCTGCACCTGGGCTGGGTGGCGTGGACGCTGATATCGCTGGTGACCTTCTGGTGGTGGGAGTTCCGCCTCATCGAGGTGCACCGCTGGACGTTTGAAACCTACCTGTTCGTGATTGTGTACTGCGCGACCTGGTTCCTGCTGTGCGCGCTGCTGTTTCCCGACGACCTGCGTGAATACGGCAGCTACGGGAACTATCTCATGCAGCGTCGGCGCTGGATCTTCAGCGTGGTGGCTGCACTGACCCTGCTCGACCTGGTCGATACCGCCATCAAGGGCAGCAGCCGCTGGAAGCTGCTGGGAGCCGCGTACCCGTTGCATGCCGTGTTGATGCTGGCGGTGGCGGTGCTCGGCTGGCGACTGCGCAGCCAACGCACACAGCTGCGCCTGGTGCTGGCAACGCTGGCTTACCAGATCGGCTACTTCGCCGTGGAGTACTTCACCGTCGGCAGTCACTGACCGGGGTGCAAGCACCTGCTGAAAGCCTTTCACTGCCACGCCGCCGGGCGACATCTGCATCAGCGGCACCGATCCCCCTATCCCCTGCTGCTGCGGGGCCTCCATCCAATCTCCATCAACCCTACACATCGATTCCATGCGCCATGCAGATACTGAGCGGCCGATCACCGCAAGGATGCCCTGCATGCCTGTATTCGTCCGCGACGCCCGCCCCGAAGATGCCGCCGCCTGCATCGACCTGCGCGGGCGCACCCGCGAGAACGCCTTCAGCGCGGCCCAGCTTGCGGAACGGGGCATCACGGTGGACAGCTGGGCGGCCGGCATCGCCCAGGGCGATTCGATCGGCCGCATCGCCTGGGACGGCGAGCGCATGGCCGGCTACTGCTTCGCCGACCGTGACAGCGGCGAGGTGCTGGTGCTGGCCCTGCTGCCGGACTACGAGGGCCGCGGCATTGGCCGCCAGCTGCTGCAGAACGTGGTCAGCCTGACCCGCGATGCCGGCCACCAGCGGCTGTTCCTGGCCTGCTCCGCCGACCCGCGTTCGCGCTCGCATGGCTTCTACCGCCGCCTGGGCTGGCGCCCGACCGGCGGGGTCGATGAGGCCGGCGACGAGATCCTTGAGCTGGTCTGATCCCACCGTTGCCGGGCGTCGCCTGCCGTCCATGTGACAGCGCCGCGAAACGTCGGATGCTGCGTTGCATCAAAAAAGGACCGGATCCGGTTAGAATCGCGGATGGATGCTGCAAGGCGTTGTTTCTTCACGCCCTTTCCCTGCCCCACGCGCATCCTGACCCCTTCCCCTCCGCCAACGATCCCGCCCCCATGAAGAAATTTGGCAAGGCTCTTCTCGCCCTGCTCGTGCTGCTGTTGCTGGCCGCCGCGCTGTTCCTGTACTGGCCGCTGACCCAGCGCTCGGTGCCCGCCGCCAGCAACGACAAGCCCGTCGATGTTGTGCTGGTCGGCGCCGGCATCATGAGCATCACCCTGGCCACCTACCTGCAGGAACTGCAGCCGGACTGGAACATCCAGGTCTACGAACGCCTCGATGGCGTCGCCAGTGAAAGCTCCGATGGCTGGAACAACGCCGGCACCGGCCATTCGGCCTTCGCCGAACTGAACTACACCCCGGAGCTGCCCGATGGCAGCATCGAGACCAAGCGCGCGGTCGGCATCGCCGAGTCGTTCGAAGTCTCGCGCCAGTTCTGGTCGCACCAGGTGAAGGAAGGCCGGCTGAACCAGCCCAGCGACTTCATCAACCCGACGCCGCACATGAGCTTCGTCTGGGGCGATGACAACATCGCCTACCTGCACAAGCGCCAGCAGGCCCTGGTCAAGAATCCGCTGTTCTACGGCATGCAGTACTCCGAGGATCCGGCGCAGATCAAACAGTGGGCCCCGCTGCTGATGGAAGGCCGTGACCCGAAGCAGAAGGTTGCCGCGACCTGGATGCCGCTGGGCACCGACGTCAATTTCGGCGTGATCACCCGCCAGCTGACCGCCGGCCTGCAGCGCAGCCCGAACTTCAGCCTGCACCTGAACCATGAAGTGACCGCGCTGCGGCAGAACGCCGACAAGAGCTGGAACGTGACGGTGAAGGATCTCAAGGCCGGCACCGAGACCACCACCCACGCCCGGTTCGTGTTCATCGGCGCCGGTGGCGCCGCGCTCAAGCTGCTGCAGATGTCCGGCATTCCGGAATCGAAGGACTATGCCGGCTTCCCGGTCGGTGGCCAGTTCCTCGCCTTCCAGGGCCAGGACGTGACCTCGCGCCATGGGGTGAAGGCCTACGGCATGGCCGAGACCGGTTCGCCGCCGATGTCGGTGCCGCACCTGGATGCACGCAAGCTGGACGGCAAGCCGGTGGTCCTGTTCGGGCCGTTCGCGCTGTACAGCACCAAGTTCCTCAAGCACGGCTCGTGGTGGGACCTGTATTCCTCGGTCACCCACAACAACGTCGGCCCGATGCTGGAAGTGGGCAAGGACAACCTGGACCTGGTGCAGTACCTGATGGGCCAGGCACGCCTGAACGATGCCGACCGCCAGGCCGAGCTGGTCAAGTACTTCCCCAGTGCCAAGCCGGGTGACTGGAAGCTGATCACCGCCGGCCAGCGCGTGCAGATCATCAAGCGCGATCCGCTGAAGGGCGCGGTGCTGCAGTTCGGTACCGAGATCGTGACCGACAAGGACCACACCATTGCGGCCCTGCTCGGCGCCTCGCCGGGTGCATCGACCTCGCCGCCGATCATGCTGGACCTGATGGCCAAGGCCTTCCCGGAGCAGATGAAGGCCGGCTGGGAAACCCGCCTGCGCGAGATCGTGCCGTCGTATGGGCGCAAGCTCAACGACAGCCCGGCGCTGGTCAACGAGATCCGTACGCTGACCAGCCAGACCCTGCACCTGCCGTATCTGGAGGTGCCGGTGAATGCGAACGCGGCATCGCCCGCTGCGGCCACGGTGCCTGCGCAGGCCAAGGAAAAGCGCAACGCCAATGAGGAACTGCAGGCGCTGTAAGCCCGCACGTTCCTTTCGATGCAGACGGACGGCCACCTTCGGGTGGCCGTTCGCTTTTGGGCGGCTCCCTGCTGTGGAGCCGAGCCCAAGCTCGGCTCCAGCAAAAAGCAGCCGAGCATGGGCTCGGCTCTACAGAAGGCGATGCCTGGTGCCGGAAAGCCGATGCACGATGACACGAATTGTAATGTTGTTAAGAATTATTTACATTTGCGCCCTGCGCAGTGACCGCGCCCTCCCAGATGGACCTGATGTGCCCGAAGCCGCCGCCCCGGGTACTGGACGACTGTCGCCACCCTTCCCGCTTCCAAGCCTCGAGCCCACCATGTCCTTGACCCTGCGTAACCGCCTGCCCCGCCGCGCGCTGCTGCCGGCTGCCCTGCTTTCGTCGCTGACCGTGCTGGGCGCGCCCAGCGCGTTCGCCGCCGCCGAAGGCGCCGCCGACGCCAAGACTCTTGATCGGGTCAGCGTGCGTGCCGAGCAGTCCGCTCCGCCGGCCAGCACTACGCGCCTGCCGATCACCCTGCAGGAAACCCCGCAGTCCGCCACCGCCATCAGCCTGCAGCGCCTGCAGGACGAATCACTGTTCAGCATCAACGATGTGATGCGCAACGTGACCGGCGTCAGCGTGTCCTTCTATGACACGCAGCGTCCGCTGTACTACGCGCGTGGCTTCGCCATCACCGACTTTCAGGTCGACGGCATCCCCACCTACAGCGGGTCCACCAACCAGGAATACGACACCGCCTTCTACGACCGCATCGAAGTGATCCGCGGCGCCAACGGCCTGCTCAGTGGCGCTGGCGTGCCGTCGGCCACGGTCAACCTGCTGCGCAAGCGCCCCGGCAAGGAATTCGACGCGTCATTCGCGGTCAGCGCCGGCAGCTGGGACTTCCGCCGCATGGAAGCCGACGTGACCGCGCCGCTGACCGATGACGGCCGCTTCCGCAGCCGCGTGGTCGCCGCCTATACCGATCGTGGCCTGTACTACGACCGCTACGACGAGAACAAGATGGCCGGCATGGCGGTGCTTGAAGGCGATGTCAGCGACAGCACCACGCTCACCCTCGGCTACCAGACCCAGGACAACAACCCGACCGGTTCGACCTGGGGCACCGTGCCGTTCTTCGACAGCCAGGGCAATTTCGCGCACCTGCCGCGCTCGACCAACCTGTCGCCGAAATGGAGCTACTGGAAGCGCGAGAGCAACACCGCCTTCGCCAACCTGGAACAGCGTTTCGGCGACAACTGGCTGTTGAAGATCAACACGGCCTACACCCGCGGCAACGTGCAGAACGTGCGCCTGTACGGCACCGGCAACCCGGACCCGGTGACCGGATCGGGCATCTACCTGCGTGCCGCCGCCGGTGATTCGAAAGACACCCGACGCAATGTCGATGCTTACCTGACCGGCAGCTTCCCGCTGTTCGGCCGCGACCACGACCTCACGGTCGGCGCCCAGTGGTCGGATCTGGAAGGGACCACGAACACCGTCGCGCTGAACTTCCCGGGCGACTGGGCCACCTGCGGGCGTGAGCGCTGCTACTACATCCCCAATGTGTACTCCTGGAACGGCGACATTTCCGAGGTGACCTACACCCGCACCGGCGCACGCCGTGTAGCGAAGACCACGCAGAGCGGCGTCTATCTGGCTACCCGCGTGCACCTGGCCGATCCGCTGTCGCTGATCGCCGGTGCACGCCTGAGCCGGTGGGAAACGCTCAGCCGCTCGTACAACGCTGCCGGCGCCTATACCGGCACCAGCGGTGCGTACAAGGTGAGCGATGAAGTCACTCCGTACGTGGGCCTGGTCTACGAGATCACCCCGAACGTGTCGGCCTATGCCAGCTACACCGAGATCTTCAATCCACAGAACTACAAGGACCGCAACGAGAACCTGCTGGCGCCGGTACAGGGCTCCAACCTGGAAGCGGGCATCAAGACGCAGTGGTTCGATGGCCGCCTGACCGCCAATGCGGCGGTGTTCGAGGCCAAGCAGGACAACTATGCGGTGCGCGACATGGGCGTGCCGGAGGGTTCGCTCAGCGATGGCACCTCGGCCTACATCGGCGTCAACGGCACCAAGGCGCGCGGCTGGGAGATGGACGTCAACGGCGAGATCCTGCCGGGCTGGACGGTCAATGCCGGCTACACCCACGTCAAGGTCACCCGCGCGGCCACTGACCTGCTGTACGCCAACCCGCCGAAGGATCTGTTGCAGCTCAACACCCAACTGCAGCTGCGCGGCGCGCTGGAACGCCTGAGCGTTGGCGGCGGCCTGCAGTGGCAGAGCAAGGTGCAGGGCTACAACATTGCCTACCCGCTGGGCGGCACGGTCACGGTGAACCAGCCGGCCTACATGCTGGTGCAGTTCAACGCCAACTACCGCATCAGCGACAACTGGACGGCGACGCTGAGCGTGCGCAACGCGCTGGACAAGAGCTACTGGGCGAACCTGGACTACAACAACTACGGCGAGCCGCGCTTCGTGTCGGCCAGCCTGCGCTGGAAGTTCTGAGCAACCCGCGAACCGGTGGGTGCCTGGTGGGTGCCGACCGTTGGTCGGCACGCCCTCTCCGCCACGACCCACCGTCGTGGCCTACCTGAATGGGCCCGCCTCCGCGCGGGCCTTTTTTGCTGCACTGCGGGTTGCACTCCGCTCCGTAATTATGTCGTAATTATTTCAACGCCAGTCGGAAGCCCGTCGATGAACCCGAGTTGGGATACGTTGGAGCGCAGCCGCCAGGCGCGCCTGGAGCGGGCCGCGCCGTGGGCGCGCGGCCACCAGGTCGCCGCCGGGGACGTGGGTGAACTGCTGCACGCGCTGCTGGAGCCCGGCGACAAGGTCTGCCTGGAAGGCAACAACCAGAAGCAGGCCGACTTCCTGGCACAGGTGCTGGCCGGCCTCGATCCGGCACGAGTGCACGACCTGCACATGGTGCAATCGGTGCTGTCACTGCCCTCGCATCTGGATGTGTTCGAGCGCGGCATCGCTTCCCGGCTCGACTTCTCCTTCTCCGGCCCCCAGTCGGTGCGGCTGGCCAACCTGGTCGCCGAGGGCCGCATCCAGATCGGTGCCATCCACACCTACCTGGAACTGTTCGGCCGCTACTTCATCGACCTGACCCCACGGGTGGCGCTGGTCACCGCGCAGGCCGCCGACCGCCACGGCAACCTCTACACTGGCCCGAACACCGAAGACACGCCGGTGATCGTCGAAGCCACTGCGTTCCGGGGCGGGATCGTCATCGCCCAGGTCAACGAGATCGTCGACAGCCTCCCCCGCGTCGATATTCCTGCGGACTGGGTCAACTTCGTGGTGCAGGCGCCGAAGCCGAACCATATCGAGCCGCTCTTCACCCGCGACCCGGCGCAGATTTCCGAGATCCAGGTGCTGATGGCAATGATGGCCATCAAGGGCATCTACGCCGCGTACGGCGTGAATCGTTTGAATCACGGCATCGGCTTCGATACCGCCGCCATCGAACTGCTGCTCCCCACCTATGCCGAATCGCTCGGGCTGAAGGGAAAGATCTGCCAGCACTGGGCACTGAACCCGCACCCGGCACTGATTCCGGCGATCGAATCGGGCTTCGTAAAGTCGGTGCATTCGTTCGGTTCGGAACTGGGCATGGAGAAATACATTGCCGCGCGCGGCGATGTGTTTTTCACCGGAGCCGACGGCTCGATGCGTTCCAACCGCGCGTTCTCGCAGACCGCAGGCCTGTATGCCTGCGACATGTTCATCGGTTCCACCCTGCAGATCGACCTGCAGGGCAACAGTTCCACTGCCACCCGCGACCGCATCGCCGGCTTCGGTGGCGCACCGAACATGGGCTCGGACGCACGTGGCCGCCGCCACGCCAGCGAGGCCTGGATCAAGGCCGGCCAGCAGGCCGCACGCCCGGGCGAGATGCCACGCGGGCGCAAGCTGGTGGTGCAGATGGTGGAAACCTTCCGCGAGCACATGGCCCCGGCCTTCGTCGAGCGCCTCGATGCCTGGGACCTGGCCGAGCGCGCACAGATGCCTTTGCCGCCGGTGATGATCTACGGCGATGACGTCAGCCATGTGCTGACCGAGGAAGGCATCGCCAACCTGCTGCTGTGCCGCACGCCGGAGGAACGCGAACAGGCGATCCGCGGCGTATCCGGCTACACCGCCGTCGGTCTTGGCCGCGACCGCGCGATGGTGGAGAACCTGCGCGACCGTGGCGTGATCCGTCGCCCGGACGACCTGGGTATTTCGCCCCGCGACGCCAGCCGCGATCTGCTGGCCGCACGCTCGGTGAAGGACCTGGTGCGCTGGTCCGGTGGCCTCTACGACCCGCCCAAGCGCTTCCGCAACTGGTAAGGACAGAGCATGGAAACCCTTGACTATCGATTCGACGGCCGCACCGCCGTGCAGTTCCCGCGCGATGCGGTGCTGGTGGGCGTGCTGGCGTCGGGCAACCTGGAAATCCTGCTGGAACCGGTGGCGCAGCAGGGCGCGATGACGGTGCGCGTCATCACCGCCGCGCAGGGCTTCGGCAGCATCTGGCAGGCGGTGATCAACGACTTCGCAAAGCGTCATCCGCTGCGCGATGTGCGCGTCTCGATCAACGACGCCGGTGCGACCCCGGCCGTGGTCAGCCTGCGCCTCGACCAGGCCGTCGAAACCCTGCTGGCCGGAGGCACGCCATGAGCCACGTACAGCGCCACAGCTACTACGAAGCCGATGCGCGCGAACGCATCGCCGGGCTGGTTGACGCCGGCTCGTTCCGCGAGTTCCTTGGCCCGGCGCGGCGGATGATGAGCCCGCACCTGGCCCAGCTGGACCAGCCGGCCGCGTTCGACGATGGCATCGTCGTCGGCGAGGCCACGCTGCGCGGCAAGCACGTACTGCTGGCCGCGCAGCAGGGGCAGTTCATGGGCGGTGGCGTGGGCGAAGTGCATGGCGCCAAGCTGACCGGACTGCTGCGCCGTGCGGCGCACACCCGCCCTGACGGCGTGCTGCTGCTGCTCGATACCGGCGGCGTGCGGCTTCACGAAGCCAATGCGGGCCTGATTGCGATCTCCGAAATCATGCGCGCCACCCTGGACGCGCGTGCAGCGGGCGTGCCGGTCATCGCGCTGATCGGCAGCGGCAACGGTGCGTTCGGCGGCATGGGCATCGTCGCCCGCTGCTGCACCACGGTGATCATGTCCGAGGAAGGCCGGCTGTCGTTGTCCGGACCGGAAGTGATCGAGACGGTACGCGGCGTCGAAGAGTTCGACTCGCGCGACCGTGCACTGGTCTGGCGCGTGACCGGCGGCAAGCACCGCTATCTGATCGACCAGGCACAGGTGCTGGTACCCGACGCCATCGAAGCCTTCGCGCAGGCCGCAAGCAATGCGCTGCAACCCGATGCCACCAGCACGGATACCGATGCTGCGCTGGCCGCGCTGCAGGAACGCCATGCGGCGTTGAAAGCCCGAATGCAGGCCTGGGGCGACTGCCGCGATGGGCTGGAAATCTGGGCCCGCCAAGGCATCGCCGAACCCGAACGACTGCCGTTGCTGGACACCGACGCCTTCCTTGCCGCCACCGCCGCCCGGAGGCTGCCATGAGCGCACCGCTGCAGTCTCTGCTCGATGCCTTGTTCCCGCGTGGCCATCGTATCGACATCCAGGATTCGGTGCTGACCGGTACCGCCACCACCGACGATGGCGAGGTGACCGTGATCGGCACCACCGATCGCATCGACGTTGGCGTCGACCATGCATTGGCGCTGGCCGGGACCGTGCTTGCCAGCACCGCCGCACACCCGCAGCGGTCGATCGTGATGCTGGCGGACACTGCCGGCCAGCGCCTGGCGCGCCGCGATGAGCTGCTGGGCATCAACGGCTACTTCGCGCATCTCGCGCAGGCTCTCGATCTGGCCCGCCGCCGTGGCGCGCGTCTGGTCACCCTGGTCTACGGCGAATCGGTGAGCGGCGGATTCCTGTCCTTCGGCCTGATGGCCGACCACATCCATGCCCTGCCCGATGCACAGGTACGGGTGATGGACCTGCGCGCGATGGCCCGGGTAACCAAGCAACCGCTGGAGAAGCTGCAGGCACTCAGCCAGAGCTCGCCGGTATTTGCGCCGGGCGTGGCCAACTACGTGGCGATGGGTGCGGTGGAATCGCTGTGGGATGGCGATCTCGCCCAGCACCTGCTGCGGGCCCTGCGCACACCCAGCGACGGCGATGCACGCGCGGCGCTGGCTGCACAGCGCGGCGGTCGTGCACTGGCGGCGGATGTTGCAGATGCGGTGGCCCGCAGCGATGCCTGATCAGCCCGCACGCCACATGCTGGTCTGGCTGTCGGCCCACGCCGACTGGCGGGCCGACGTGGCTGCGCAGGAACCGCGCCTGGCAGCGTGGTTCGCGCAGGGTCTGCCGGCCATGGTGGCGCGCCGCGCCGCGGATGACCCCGACCCGCGCCTGCGCTTGGGCGTGCCGCTGCCACCGGGCGAAGGCAAGCTGCGCCTTGCGCTGCGCGTGCCGCAGCAGGATGTGCAGCGCCTGCAATTGCCGCCCGCACTGGACGCGGTACTCACCCGGGGCGTGCCAACCGACTGGCAGAGGGCCCTGCACGCACTGGCGAGCGTTGCACCGGCACGCGTGTTCGGCGCCTTCGCCTGGCAGCACCTCAGCGGCCTGCCCTATGTGCACGCATGCTCGGACATCGACCTGCTGTGGCAGGTTGAGAGCCGTACGCAGGCCGATGCGCTTGCCGCACGCCTGAACGCCTGGGAGCACGCGCATGCCCGCCGGGTCGATGGTGAACTGTGCCTGCCTGATGGCGGCGCGGTGAACTGGCGCGAGTTTGCCGGTGACAGCCGCCAGGTGCTGGTGAAGCGCCTGGAGGGTGCTGCACTGGACGTCCGCGAGCGCCTGTTCGAGACTGCCGGAGCGGCGGCGTGAGCGCGGTCTTCCAGTCCCGGCTGCAGGATGCAAACGCGATCGACAGCGCGCGTCTGGGCCGCTTGGCCATCACCAGCCTGCATGCCGAACTGGCCTGCGCGCCCAAGCCAGGGCTGGTCACCCCCTTCGATACCGGCAGCCATGACGACATGGACGCCGGTACGTTCCTGCGCAGCCTGTTCGCGCTGCGCCACTTCTTCACCGCGATTGCCGACGCCGGTGCCGCTGACGCGCCGTTCGCCATCCTGCGCGCGCAAGGCATTGCTGCCGAGCACGCGATGCTGCGTGCCACTGCCGGCATCAATACCCATCGCGGTGCCATCTTCAGCCTGGGCCTGCTGGTGGCCGCTGCCGCACGCTGCCGTCGCCAGCAGGGCCACGCCGCGCCCGCTGAGCAGGTGTGCCTGGCCGTACAGCACTGGGCGGATGCGTTCGCCGTGGCGCCGCTGGATGCCTCCAGCCCCGGCCAGCGCGCGCGCCTGCGGCATGGCGTGCCGGGCGTGCGCGAACAGGCCGCCGCCGGTTACCCCATGCTGCGCGAGCTGGCCATACCGACCCTGCGTCATGCCCTGCACAGTGGATTGCCGCGTGATGCAGCGATGTGCCAGACCCTGATGCAGCTGGTCGCGCAGGTGGACGATCTCAACCTGCTGCACCGCGGCGGCGCAGAGGGCCTGGCCTGGGCGCAGCAGCAGGCGCGCCGCTTCATCGAGGCGGGCGGTGCCTTCGCGCCTGGCTGGCAGGCACACCTGCACGACATCGGCGAGGGCTTCGTCGCGCGCCGCCTGAGCCCGGGTGGCAGCGCCGACCTGCTGGCCTGCAGCTGGTTCCTGCTGCTGCAGGAGGGCGCATGAGCCTGGCCCTGCTCTGCCCCGGGCAAGGTGCGCAGCATGCGGCGATGTTCGACCGCGTGCGCGATCTGCAGGCCGCGCGCGACGTACTGGAGACCGCCAGCGCAGTGCTTGGACGCGATGTGTTCGCGGCGGCCGCTGACGAATCGCGCTTCGGCAATGCACTCGCGCAGCCCCTGCTGTGTGCAGCCAGCCTCGCGCACTGGCAGGGACTTCGCGAAGCAGTGCCAGCACCGGTGCTGGTGGCCGGCTACAGCATCGGTGAACTGGCGGCGCATGTGGTTGCCGGCAGCGTTGATGCGAGCACCTGCCTGAGCCTGGCCGCGCAGCGCGCGCGGCTGATGGATGCCGCCAGCCCTGCCGATGCAGGCATGCAGGCCGTGCTGGGGCTGGAGCGCCATACCCTGCAGCCGCTGTGTGATGCACACGGCGCACATGTGGCCATCGCCAACGGCCGCGATCACTTCATCGTCGGCGGCACGCAGACCGCTCTGCAGGCGCTGGCCGATGACGCTCGCGCGCAGGGTGCGGAGATCCGCCCGCTGCCGGTGCATGTGCCCGCGCATACGCCGCTGCTCCGCTCTGCTGTCGCACCGTTCGCCGCCGCACTCGATGCCTCGGCGCTGCAGGGCCCACGCCTGCCGCTGCTGGCCGGCATCGATGCGCGTCCGGTGCGGGATCGCGCAACGGCGGTCCACACGCTGTCGTTGCAACTGGCGCAGACCATCGAGTGGGCGCAGGTGATGCGCCAGGCCTACGAGCGCGGTGCGCGGGTGTTCCTGCAGCTGGGCCCGGGCAGTGCCTTGGCCCGCATGGTCGCGTCCGATTATCCGTGCTGCGAGGTGCGCGCGGTGGAAGAGTTCCAGAGCCTGGCCGGCGCCGCGGCATGGGTCCGCAGCGCGCTGGAACGGCTTCAGTAACGGGTTCGAGCAGTACGTATCACGCAATACGCCGTACGTCGCCTTACCCCGGGATGGCGGGTCTCCATCCGCGCTGTACGTGAGCCACGTGTCTGGGAGGGCGCATGAGTCCACAAATCGCAACGATCATCGGCCTGGTGATCATGTTCATCGTCGCCACGGCGATGCCGATCAACATGGGCGCGGTCGCCTTCGCGTTGGCCTTCATCATCGGTGGGCTGTGGGTCGACATGGGCGGCAAGGAGGTCCTGGCAGGCTTTCCCGGCGATCTGTTCCTGACCCTGGTCGGCATCACCTACCTGTTCGCCATCGCGCAGAAGAACGGCACCATCGACCTGCTGGTGCACTGGGCTGTAAAAGCCGTGCGCGGCCATATCGTGGCCATCCCGTGGGTGATGTTCGTGATCACCGCGGTGCTGACCGCCTTCGGCGCGCTGGGCCCGGCAGCGGTCGCGATCATCGGCCCGGTCGCGCTGCGCTTTGCCAAGCAGTACAACATCAACCCGCTGATGATGGGCCTGCTGGTCATCCATGGCGCGCAGGCGGGCGGCTTCTCGCCGATCAGCGTGTACGGCAGCATCACCAATGGCGTAGTGCAGAAGGCCGGGCTGGAAGTGACCGAGATGGCGGTGTTCCTGACCAGCCTGGGCTTCAACTTCATGATGGCGACGATCTGCTTCTTCGCCTTCGGGGGCATCGCCCTGCTGCGTCGCGGCTCGATCACCGTGGCAGGAACGATCGGCAATGCCGAACCGGCGATGGCCGGTGGCCCGCAGGCGTCGTCGCGCCAGTTCGCCATCGAAGGCCACGGCGCGCTGGTAGCCGCTGGCGGGGGCACCCTGTCCAATGATCCCGCCGCTCTGGATGCGGTGAACCTGACCCGCGAGCGGCTGTTCACTCTGATCGGCCTGCTGGGCCTGGGTGTTGCTGCGCTGATCTACAACCTCAACGTCGGCCTGGTCTCGATCACCGTGGCGGTGGCGCTGGCGCTGCTGTCGCCGCAGAGCCAGAAGGGCGCGGTCGATGGCATCAGCTGGTCCACCGTGCTGCTGATCTGTGGCGTGGTGACCTACATCGGCGTGCTGGAACATGCCGGCGCGGTGGATTTCATCGGCAACGGCGTGTCCAACATCGGCATCCCGCTGCTCGGTGCGCTGCTGGTCTGCTACGTGGGTGGCATCGTCTCCGCGTTCGCCTCGTCGGCCGCAGTGCTGGGCGCGACCATTCCGCTGGCGGTGCCGTTCCTGATGCAGGGCCATCTCGGCGCGGCCGGCGTGATCTGCGCGCTGGCGGTGTCGTCCACCATCGTCGATGTCAGCCCGTTCTCGACCAATGGCGCGCTGGTCGTCGCCTCGGCCGCCAAGGAAGAACGGGAGACCCTGTTCCGCCGCTTCCTGGTCTACAGCGGTCTGGTGGTGGCGCTTGGACCGCTGCTGGCCTGGCTGGTATTCGTGGTGCCCGGCTGGATGTAACCACCCAGCGGTAGCGCCGGCCGCTGGCCGGCAATCTCATGAAGCCATCCAGCGATCACGGGTTGCCGGCCAGCGGCCGGCACTACCTGGCGGTACACTTCCTCCATGGCCATCGCCCCTGCTCCACGGTCCCCGAAGAAGCGCGCGCCTCTGTACGAAGAGGTGGCCGAACACGTGCGCGAGCGCATCTATGACTACCGGTTGCCGCCGGGCGGGTGGATCGACGAGCCCGCGCTGTGCGAAGAACTGGGCATCAGCCGTACGCCCCTGCGCGAGGCGCTGAAGCTGCTGGCCGCCGAAGGCCTGGTGCAGATCGATGCCGGTCGTGGCAGCCGGGTCACCCGGCTGACGCTGGAAGACCTCAACCAGCTGTTCCCGGTAATGGCCATGCTGGAAGGCCGTTGCGCACACGAGGCGGTCAGGCACATCGATGATGCCGGCGTGCAACAACTGGAGGCCCTGCATGCAGCGATGGAAGCGGCGGCGGCCGAGGGCAACATCGCCGAGTACTACCGCAACAACTACCTGATCCACGAAACCGTGCAGCATTACGCCGGCAACCCGTGGCTGATCCGCATCACCCACGACCTGCACCGCATCCTGAAGATGCATCGCGGCCGCCAGCTGCTGACCCCGGGGCGCACCGCGCAATCGCTGGCCGAACACCGCGAGCTGATGGAGTGCTTCCGCCGCCGGGATGCGCAGGCTGCCGAACGCACCATGGAGCGCCATCTGCTCAGCCAGGGCCAGGCATTGGCCGCCTATGTGGCAGCGGGCGGGCTGTTGAACGTGCCGGCGCCCTTGCCGACCGAAGGCGGCGGTTGAGCGGATGAGTTGCCGGCCAGCGGCCGGCACTACCAGGACGTGACCTTGGCCGGCGTCCCGGAACATCTCGTCAATCGCCACCACCGCAGCTGCCGCCGTCACCGCTGCCACCGTCGCTTCCGCAGTCGGAGCTGCTGTGGCTGTGATGGCTGTAGCTGTCGCCGGAATGGCCGCCCGGATGATCGTAGCCACTGCCGGGACTGTTGTCGCCCCGGATCCCGGAGCCGTCGGCCGTGGCCACCGCCAGGCACACGATGGCCCCGACCAGGGGAAGCAGCCAGACCATCAGCAGCTGCACCGTCCTGCCGCCCGCCGACAGGCCATCACGCTTGGCGATCACCACGGTAGCCACGGCGTTCAGGCCCAGCACCAGCAGGACCAGCAGAAGGGCGGCGATCAGCATTCGGCGACTCCGTGCTCGGATTGGGGGCATTATGGCCTGCTGCCCCGGCAATGGCCCTGCCTGTCATGAAGATGGGACAATGTGGGGCGCGCCGGCCTGCTTCCAGGCCGCCGGCGCCCCTCGCACCACACGGAAGAAGAAGAACAACAACATGCTGAAAGTCATTTTCGATACCGACCCGGGCGTCGACGACGCCCTGGCCCTGCTGTACCTGCACAAGCACGCCCAGATCGACCTGATCGGTGTCACCACCACCTTCGGCAATGCCTCGGTGGCGTCGACCACGCACAATGCGCTGTACCTGAAGCAGGCCTGGGGCTTTGCCGCCCCGGTCGCGCGCGGCGCCGGTGGCCCGCTGCAGCCGGAAGCCTCCCCCGAAGCCTGGCCGGTCCACATCCATGGCCACAACGGCCTGGGCAACCACCCGGTGCCGGCCGAACTGGACGTGGCCGCCGACACGCGCCCCGCCCACCAGCTGATCATCGACCTGGTCCGCGCCCATCCGGGCGAAGTGACCCTGGTCGCGGTCGGCCGCATGACCAACCTGGCCCTTGCCCTGCAGCAGGCCCCGGACATCGCCGGCCTGGTGCGCGGCGTGGTGATCATGGGCGGCGCCTTCCACGTCAACGGCAACATCACCCCGGCCGCCGAGGCCAATATCTGGGGCGATGCCGAAGCGGCCGACGTGGTGTTCACCGCCAGCTGGCCGGTCACCGCGATCGGCCTGGACGTGACCACCCGCGTGGAAATGGACCGTGACGGCCTGGATAAGCTGGCCGCCATCGGCGGCGCCGACGCCGAGCTGGTCCGTGCGCTGTCGCAGGATTACGTGGACTTCTACCTGCAGGCCGGCCACAAGGGCATGGTCGTGCACGACTGCTGCGCGTGCATCGCGCTGACCCGCCCTGAGCTGTTCCAGTTCGAGCGCGCCAGCGTGCGCGTGGCCACCGACGGCGTTGCCCGCGGCATGACCATTCCCAAGCCGGAAGGCCTGGCCTTCGGCCCGAGCGTGTGGGACGGCCACGTGGTGCAGTCGATTGCCATCGGCGTGGATGCGGCTGCGGTACTGGCCGACATCGAGCAGACCCTGAAGGTCTGACCGGCTAGCGCCTGGCCCTGCCCGGGACCGTCTCGGGCAGGGTCCACAGCACCGGCAGCACCAGCACCGCCACCAGCGCGATCATCGCGCCCGGCGCCGCTGCCCAGCCGCTGCGCTCCACCCACCATTGCGCCAGCCACGGCGTTGCGCCACCGAAGAATGCAGTGGCCATGGTTACCCCCAGTGCCAGCCCGCTGACCCTGCCTTCGCCGGGGAACTGCTCGGCCGTGGCCGGCGCCGCCACCGCGCTGATGCCACCGGCCACGCAGGCCAGCACTACCGCCGCCAGCGCGATGCCCAGTGCGGTCGCCTGCGCCATCCACGCGAACAGGGACAGCGGCAGCAGCGCTGCCAGCACGGTCAAACCCAACAGCATCGGCCGTCGTCCGAAGCGGTCGGACAACGCGCCGCACAGCGGCGTGATCGCAATGACCGCCACCGCCGCGATCGTCGACAACCACAGCGCATCGCCTTCATCATGCCCCCGTGCGTGCAGGAACGCCGGTACATAGGTGATGCCCACGTAGTAGGTGATCGAGCCCAAGGCGGAGATCGCAAAGGTGCGCGCCACCGCCAGCGGGTGGTGGCGCAGCACGTGCCGAAGTGGCGTGGCCGGGATGCTGCCCTCGCGCCGCTGGCGCTCGAACTCCGGCGACTCGTGCATGCCCGAACGCGCAACCAGGATCACCAGCGCGAGCGCAGCCCCAACGAAGAACGGAATCCGCCAGCCCCAGCTGTCCAGCTGCGGTGTGGGCAGCAGCGCGACGGTAAGTGCAGAGATCGCTACCGCCAGCAGGGCGCCCACTTCGCTGGCGGCCGAGGCCAGCGAGGTCACCAGGCCACGTCGTCGCGCCGGTGCGCTTTCCAGCAGGTACGCCACCACCCCGGTGTACTCACCGCCCACCGAAAACGCCATCACGCAGCGCAGGATCAGCAGCAGCACGCCGGCCGTCGTACCGGCCGTGGCCGCTGTCGGCAGCAGTGCAGTGGCCAGCATCGCCGCTGCCATCAACGCCATCGAAGCCAGCAGCATCCAGCGCCGGCCCAGGCGGTCGCCCAGGTGGCCGAAGCACAGCGCGCCCAGCGGACGCATCAGGTAGGACACCGCGAAGCCAGCCAAGGTCACCAGCAACGCCTGCTCGCCACCGCCGAAGAACACCCGCGACAGCACCGTGGCGAAGTACAGGTACAGGGTGAAGTCGTACCACTCCACCACCGTGGACAGGCCCGCCACCCACATCGAGCGCTGCCGCGCCGCAGTCATTGCGTGTTCGCCTTCAACAGCCTCGGTCCCGGTTGGGCAGGTTCCGCGCAGCGTGGCATGGACGGGGTGAAATGCCGGTCATCGGCTGTCGACTGCGTGCATGCACTGGGTTTGATGACCGGTGAAGCGCTCACCGCCAAGGCCGAAGCAGAAGCATCCTTGCTGGAACACAAGGCCGGGCAACTCAGCCCGGCAGCTGCAGTTCCGCCCGCAGCCCGCCACCCTCGCGGTTGCGCAACCTCAGCGAACCACCCAGCGACTGCGCCAGCTGCACCGCGATGGCCAGTCCCAGACCGGTCCCTCCGGTATCGCGGTTGCGCGAGCTCTCCAGCCGGTGGAACGGTGCCAGCACTGCCTGCAGCTGGTCCTCGGGAATGCCGGGGCCACGGTCGGAAATGCTGATCCACACCCTTCCGGCCGTATCGCGGCCCGCCTCGATCTCGGCGGCGCCGGCGTAGCGCAATGCGTTGTCGACCAGATTGCCGACCACGCGGCGCAGCGGCTGCGGCCAGGTCTGCACGACCAGTCCAGCGGGCGCACCGCCAGTGACCGGCTTGCCCATGTCCTCGTAGTCGCCGACCACACTGGCGAGGAACGCGCCCAGGTCCATCGACACCGGCGCGCCAGCGGCAACGTGGCTGCTGCGCGCATAGGCCACGCCCTCACGCACCAGCTGCCCAAGGTGATCGAGGTCGGCCAGCAGGCGCTGCTGGGTGCTGTCTTCAGGCAGGGTCTCCACCCGAAGCTTCATGCGCGTGATGGGGGTCTGCAGGTCATGCGAGATCGCGGCCAGGATCTGCAGGCGTTCACTGACATGGCCACGAATGCGTGCCTGCAGGGCATTGAGTGCGGCTGCTGCGCCGCCTACTTCCGCAGGGCCATCTTCAGGCAGTGCAGGCCCGTCCTTGCCCGGCTGCAGATGCTCCACCGCATGCGACAACTGCTGCAGCGGGCGCATGGCCAGACGCACCGCCAGCCACGCGCACACCAGCAGCAGCGCCAGCTGCAGCAGCAGCACGGCGGGCAGCCAACGTGCCAGCGGCAGGCCCGACGGGGTGACTTCAATGGTCAAGGGCGTGCCGTCGTGCAGGCGCAGTTCCACCTCGAACCGCTCCGGCAGGCGAGCCACCTGGCGCGCCTGCAACGGATAGCGGTGCTGCAGGCTGTCGTCGATGATCGCCGTGACCTGGCGTGCACGATCGGTCTGCAGCCCTGGTCCGGCCGCGGCCGGGCGCAGCAGATAGCGGTAGGTGCGCCGCTCCAGCCGGGGCACCCAGGCCTCACGCTGCTCCGCAGGCAAATGTTCCAGCAGCGCGACGCTCACTGCCACATCCTCGTCGAGGTTGCGCAGCATCATGCTGCGGGTGGACTGGTAGCGTTCGAAGAACAGCAAGCCGAAGGACAGTGCGTGGGCCAGGGACAGTCCGCCCAGCAGCACCAGCAGCAGACGCGCCGACAGCGTGCGCGGCCAGCGTGGACGACGTGCGGCGGTGTTCATTCGTCCGGCCCCAGCAATTGCACCGGCAGGCTGAACACATACCCTTCGCTGCGCACGGTCTTGATGTAGGTCGGCTCGCGCGCGTCATCACCCAGGCGCTGGCGCACGCGGCTGACCAGCAGGTCGATCGAGCGATCAAACAGTTCGGCATCACGGCCCTGGGTGAGGCTGAGCAGCTGGTCGCGGCTGAGCACCCGATTGGCGTGATCGAGGAACACGCGCAACAGGCGGAACTCGGCGCCGCTGAGCGGATACGCGGTGCCCTGTGCATCCAGCAGGTGGCGGGCGGTGGTATCCAGGCGCCACTCGCCGAAGGCCAACTGGCGGCCGGCTTCGCTTACCTGCAGGTTCGGCGGCAGCATCTGCGTGCGACGGATCACCGCATTGATGCGTGCCAGTAGCTCGCGCGAAGAAAAGGGCTTGGTCACGTAGTCGTCGGCGCCCATTTCAAGGCCGATGATGCGGTCGGTCTCGTCGTCGCGCGCGGTCAGCAGTACCACCGGTACCGCCCGATGCTTGCCGGCGCGCAGGTTGCGGCACAGGCTCAGTCCGTCCTCGCCCGGCATCATCACGTCCAGCACCACCAGATCCACGGCATGGGTATCCATCAGCGCCCGCATGGCCCGGCCACCGTCGGCCTGGCTCACGCGCAGGCCGTTGCGCTGGAGGTAGTCGGCCAGCATCTGGCGGATCTCGCTGTCATCGTCGACGACCAGGATGTGCGGTACATGGTTCATTGCGTTCTCGATGAAGACGGAGGTCAGGGCCGCGCTGCGCGGCCATGGTAGCGCGGCTCAGGGGCTGGCCAGCAGGCGCTGGATCTCGCTTTCGGTACGTGCGTAGTCGCCCTCGCCGTAATGGCGGTAGACCACCCGCCCCTGCCGGTCGAGCAGGTACAGTGCGGGCCAGAAGCGGTTGCGCCAGGCGTTCCAGATCCGGTATTGGTTGTCCTGCACCACCGGCCAGGTGATGTCCAACCGTGCGATGGCCTTGCGCACGTTGCCGGGCAGCCCTTCATGGGCAAACTCCGGCGTATGCACGCCGACCACCCTCAGACCCTGCGGCGCGTAGCGTGCATGCCACCGGTGAACATACGGCGCCACGTTGAGGCAGTTGCTGCAGGTGTAGGTCCAGAACTCGACCAGCACCACCTGTCCCCGCAACTGCTTCAGTGCGAGCGGTGGGCTGTTGTGCCAGGGCCCGCCACCGTCGAACCCGGCGGCGGGAACGGCCTGTGCCGGCTGCGCGTCGGCCTCCGGGCTGCGCCAGGCCATCAGTAGCGCAGCCCCACCCAGCAGGCTCAGCAGCAACGGCAGCGCACACACACGCAGGGCGGCCATCGTTCAGCCCCCCTGCTCGGCCAGCGGCAATTCGGCCGGCTTCACTCCCGCCGCTTCCAGGATGCTGTCGGCCACCTGCGCCGGATGCGAAAGCAGCGACACATGGCTGCTGCCGATCGATTGCAGCTGTGCACCGATGCGCTTGGCGGTGGCGGCCTGCAGCTGCGGCGACAGCATGCGGTCATCGCGGCTGAGCACGTACCAGCTCGGCTTGCTGCGCCACGCCGCAACGTTCACTACTTCGCCCAGCGCGCTGGCCTTCAACGGGACCTGCGTGCTGTACAGCAGTGCGGCCGACTTCTTCATCACGTCCGGCGCGAAGTCCTGGGCGACGGCATCAGCCGGCAACGTCAGGTAGCCATCCCTTTCCTGCAGTCGGGCCAGGCCCGGGCCAACCGGGAAACCCTCGCCCTGTTGCGCCGAAGACTGTCCTGCATCCGGTGCGAACGCGGCCACGTACACCAGCGCCTGCACCTTCGGGTCATTGCCCGCTTCGGTGATGACCGTGCCACCCCAGCTGTGGCCGACCAGCACCACCTTGCCAGGCGCAGCGGCAATCGCACGACGGGTGGCGGCGACGTCGTCGGCCAACGAGGTGAGCGGATTCTGCACGGCCACCGCCGGCAGCTTCCAGTCATGCAGGGTGCTGATGACCTTGCTCCAGCTGGAGCCATCAGCGAACGCGCCGTGCACCAGGATGACGGTGGGCGGTGCAACGGTATCGGCCTGGGCAGCGAAGGCAGGGGCGGCGGCGAGGGCGAGAGCGGCGGCCAGCAAGCAGGTACGGATCATGGGGGGCACTCCGGAGTTGGGAGTGGCCATTTCCGCCTGCCGGTGTGTCGGCGCTGTTTCTCCGCAGCGCGGAGTTGTACCGGACTGTAGGGCGCAGGCGGGTTTCTACAGTGGGATACATTCGCGCGCCGGTCCTGGCCGGGCGCTTTCGGGTAGATATCGCTGCCCGCACGCGGGCGCGCAACGCCCCGATGCGCATCAGCGCATCGTCTTTGTATCTGACTGTACGAAACCCCGGCCGCGGCCACAGTCGCTGACAAAACCCCGGGCAACGGCACACGTTGCCGATACCTGCGCCGCCTGGAATGGCTTCCATCGACCACTGGCCCGCAGGACACCACCATGATCAGCACCGCTTCTTCCGTGTATACGCCCCGCCTGGACGCCGTCGGCCGCTGGCTCTCGCCGTTGGCGCTGCGCACCCTGCTGGCCTGGGAGTTCTTTGAATCCGGCCGCGAGAAGCTGGGCGGCCAGAACTGGTTCGCCGACTTGGAAGGCCGCTTCCCGTTCCCGTTCTCCACACTGCCCGCGTCGCTGAACTGGCAGCTGGCCACGTGGCTGGAACTGGTGGGTGCAGTGATGCTGCTGCTCGGCCTGGCCACGCGCTCGGTGGCCTACGTGTTCTGGGTACTCACCATCGTTGCCATCGCCGCCGTGCACTGGCCCGACCAATGGAACGGCCTGGGTGAACTCTGGCAGGGCTATGCGATCACCGACCAGGGCTACGGCAACTTCAAGCTGCCGTTGCTGTTCCTGGCCATGCTGCTGCCACTGATCCTCAACGGCGGTGGCGCACTCAGCGTGGACCGGCTGCTGGCCGGCCCCGGCCGTGCCACGGCAGGCAATGACGGCCTGGGTTGGGGCGTCAGCCTGATCGCCCTGCTGCTGCCGGTTGCCGCGCTGTTGCCCGGCATCGGCTTCGGCGGTGCCCTGCTCGGCGGTGTGCTGCTGCTGGGCCATCTGCTGCGCTGTCGCCGCGCCGCCTGAGCCGACTCCCCTGTTCCCGCGCGTTTCGCTTTCCGTCGCCTCTTCGGCGGCGTCCATCCCGCACGCCCCGCGTGCTTTCCCAAGGAGTCACCACCATGTCCATCTCGACCAAGAACACCTCTTCCTCCCGCCTGCCGCGCATCGGTGCCATCGGCATCGCCCTGGCCGGTGGCCTGCTGCTGGCCGGCCAGGCCGCGGCGATCCAGCCGCTGGCGATCAGCGCGGTGGCCATGAGCGCCGCCGCCGAAGGCAAGTGCGGTGAAGGCAAGTGCGGGGCCAACAAGACCGCCTCCAGCAAGCCCGCCGGCAAGGCCAAGGTGGCCGAGGGCCAGTGTGGCGAAGGCAAGTGCGGCGACGCCTCGTTTGCCCGCACTGATCGCGACCACGACGGCAAGGTCTCGCGTGCCGAATTCAACGCTGTGGCCGCCAAGCGTGCCGCCGAGTTCGACCGCATCGACACCGACCACGACGGTTACATCAGCGAGCAGGAAGCGCACGACTACCTGCGCAGCGTCTACACCGCCAACGGCAAGCCGATGCCGAAGGGCCTGTTCTCCCGCGTTGCCGATTGATCGACGTTCACCCGGCGCCGCCTTCAAGGCGGCGCTCTCTGTGGAGCATCCGCCATGTCCCTGCCCCTGCCCACCCATGCCGCCGGTCTTGGCCTGCGCCGTGGCCTGATCGACGAACTGCTGGCCATGCCGGCCGGTGCCATCGACTTTCTCGAAGTCTCCCCCGACAACTGGATCGGCGTCGGCGGTGCACACGGCGACGCGCTGCGCCAACTCAGCGAGCGCCACCCCTTGACCTGCCACGGCCTGTCGCTGTCGCTGGGCGGTCCTGATCCGCTGGACCGCACCCTGCTGGCACAGACCCGTGCCTTCCTCGACCTGCACCAGGTGCAGCTGTACAGCGAACACCTGAGCTACTGCGCCGCCGGTGGCCATGTCTACGACCTGCTGCCACTGCCGTTCACCGCCGAGGCCGTTCACCATGTCGCCGGCCGTATCGCCCAGGTGCAGGACATGCTGGGCCGACGCATCGCCGTGGAGAACATTTCCTACTACGCCGTTGCCGGCGCGGACATGAGCGAGATCGACTTCATCAACGCCGTGCTCGCCGAAGCCGACTGCGACCTCCTGCTGGACGTCAACAACGTCTTCGTCAATGCCTGCAACAACGGTTACGACGCCTTCGAGTTCCTGGCCCGCGTGCCGTCCCACCGTGTCGCCTCGCTGCACGTAGCGGGCCACTTCGATGAAGACGACGGCTTCAAGATCGATACCCATGGGGCGCCGGTGAAAGGCGTGGTCTGGGCGCTCCTGCGCGAGGCCTATGCGCGGTTGGGCGTGCGCCCCACGCTGCTCGAACGCGACTTCAACTTTCCGCCGCTGGCGGAGTTGCTGGCCGAGGTTGCGCACATCCGCCAGGCGCAGGTTGAGGCACGTTGGCAGGAGGTGGCCCATGGCTGAGTCGCTGGCCATCGTGCAACGGCGCTGGGCCGATCATGTACGGGACCCGTCGATGCCTGCGCCCGATGGCGTCGAGGCACGGCGGATGGCGGTCTACCGCCGCCTGTGCATCGACGGCCTGGACACCCTTTTGGCAGGCAGCCTGCCGCAACTGCTGGAACAGCTGGGCGAAGCGCGCTGGCGCGGTCTGGTCGAGCACTACTACGCACATCACGTCTGCCATACCCCGTTGTTCCCGCAGATCGCCAGCGAGTTCGCTGCGTGGCTGGCTGTGCAGTATGCGTTCGCGCTGCCCGGCTGGGCGGCGGAACTGGCGCACTACGAAAGCATGCAGCAGACGCTGCACATCGAGGCACGTGATGCCGGGCATTCATTGCAGTCCATGCCGGCGGGCAGCGATGTGCTGGCGCTGTCGCCGCTGGTGCGGGTATTGGGCTACCGGTGGCCGGTGCATGAGGACGCCGCGCTGGACGATGCCGCCGCCAGCGAGCCGACGCTTCTGCTGCTGCGCCGCCTGGCGGACTACCAGCTGCAGGTCGAGGAACTGGCACCACTGGCGTATGCGCTGCTGTCGGCCTTCGCTGATGACGGTACCCACGTGGATGACGCGCTGAACGCACTGGCCGATGCGCATGGCGTGGCCGCCGACGAACTGCGCGTGGTGGCCATGCCCTTGCTGGGCGAACTATGCGCGGCCGGCGTGCTGGTCACGCTGGCCGGGTTCTGCGACTGCCGGCCAGCGGCCGGCACTACCCCTGTCTGATTCGAGGTTTGATCATGGCTGCTTCCAACACTTCCTTCCTGCACGGCTGGCGCCTTTTCGTGACCATGGCTGTGGTCCTGATCGCCGTCGCACTGGCGGCGTTCACCCTGCAGCCCGACGTGGTCGAGGGCAGCCGCGCGGCGATCCGGGTCACTGCACGCACATCGTTCCTGCTGTTCCTGGCCGCGTTCACCGCATCGTCGTTCGCCAGCCTGCTGCCCGGCCCGTTCACCCAGCACATGTTGCGCGAGCGGCGCATCATCGGCCTGTCATTCGCGTTCTCGCACCTGCTGCATGCGGTGGCGATCACCGCCTTCGGCATCCTCAACCCCGCGTTCTGGCCGGCACGCTCGGCCCTGGCCAACCTGCCGGGCACGATCGGCTATGTAGCCATCCTCGCCCTGGCCATCACCTCGCATCGTGGCATCGCCCGCCGCATGGGCCCCACCGTGTGGCGTCGCCTGCACGTGACCGGCATGTGGATCATCGCCGCAGTGTTCACCTATTCGTACTTCAAGCGCGTGCCCGGCAACTTCTGGTACGCGGTACCCTCCGCGTTGCTCTTCACCGCTGTCGTGGTGCGTGCGATCGCCAAGCGGGCGCAGTCGCTGCGGCGCAATGCGCATGCGCGGCCACCGCTGCGGAGTTCTTGAGGAGGCGGTTACCTGTAGAGCCGAGCCCATGCTCGGCTGCCCCTGGCTCAGCCGAGCATGGACTCGGCTCTACAGAGGGATCCCAGCACGATAGGCAGCGAATTCCCTGCGGAAAGGGATATGCCCCACTTCAGGTCACGGGGCGCGGCGCAGCGTGATCAGGGTGATTTCCGAGGACACCCCGATGCGCGCGGGGAATCCGGCCCACAGGCCAGCGCCATTGCTCACGTACAGGGTCATCCCATCCACGTCGTAGCGGCCGGAGACGAAGCCACCATTGGCCCGCTTCACCAATTGGTCCATGCCGATGATCTGCCCGCCGTGGGTATGCCCGGACAGCTGCAGTTTGACGCCGCGCGCTGCTGCCGAGCGTGCATTACGCGGGCGGTGATCGAGCAGGATCACCGGTGCGGACGGATTGGCACCCTCAAGTGCAGCCTGGAGATCCGGCAGCGGCAGGCCATAACGCGCCGCCACCGGGTCGGTGACACCAGCGATGGTCAGCGCCGCATCACCGCGTCGCACCTGCAGGTGGCTGTTCTCCAGCACCTGCATGTGCAGCGCGCGGAACGCCTGCATCCATGCCTGGTACTGCGCGTAGTACTCGTGGTTGCCGGTGATGGCGATGACACCGTCCGGCGCCTGCAGATCGGCCAACGGACGCGCGTCGTCGCGACGGGCCTCGACGCTGCCATCGATCAGATCGCCGGTGATCACGATCAGGTCCGGCTTCAGCGCGTTGCTCTCGGCCACCACTCTACGCACCCAGTCGCCGGTCAGCAGACGGCTGGCATGGATGTCGGTCAGCTGCAGCACGCGATAGCCGTCGAACGCCGCTGGCAGCCCGGCAATGCTCACCTCGATCTGCCGGGCATGAGGCACCGCCATGCCCTGGCTGACACCATAACCACTGACCAGCAGCGCCAGCACGCCGGCTGCCGGCCGCAAGCGCCGCGTGCGCAATGCGGCTACCGCACGTGGCCAGCGCAGCAGGCGGGACGCGAGCAGGCCCGCATCCATCGCCAGCATCAGCAACGCCAACAGCAACACCGCCGTGGAGCCGGTAGCCAGCGTGGCAATGGCCAGTTTCGGAATCTCGGGCGAGGCCATCGTGCCCCAGAACGTGGCGACGATACGCAGCTGCACGGCTACGCCCACCAGCAGCAGCGACAGCACGACCTTCTGCCAGGGGGGCATGCGCAGTGGCCAGAACAGGCGCCAGGCCACATACAGGCCCATCAACAAACCGATCGTACTCAGCACTGCAACCATCCGGGAGGGAAAGTGGGGGCCGCCATGGTGACGGCTGCGGGCGGCGTTGTGTAGCGCCGAGCCCATGCTCGGCTGCTCAACATGCAGCCGAGCATGGGCTCGGCTCTACATCAACAGGTGGGTCAGGCCATTCCGTCGAGGCGCTCCAACCGCAGGCGGGCGATGCGGCGCTTCTCCATCGCCAGCACGGTGATGCGCACACCCGCCACCTCCACCACATCGCCGATGTCCGGCAGCCGACCCAACTGCTCCAGCACCAGCCCGGAGATGGTCATGTAGTCGGCACTGCGCGGCAGCGATACGCCGGCCAGCCGCTGCAGGTCGTCCAGAGTCAGCGCACCGTCGGCCTCCCATTGGTCCTCGCCCTGCGCGACCACGCCATAGCGCTCGTCCTGGGTATCGACCAGGTCACCGGCAATGGCCGCCAGCAGGTCGTTGGCGGTCACCAGGCCTTCCACGCTGCCGTACTCGTCCACCGCCACCGCCAACGGCACCGGGTGCTGGCGGATCAGTTCCAGCGCCTGCAGCGCGCTGGCACTGGACAGCACGTACTGCGGCTCGCGCAGGTTGCCCTCCAACTGCAGCGGCCTGCCCTGCAGCAGGTCGGCCAGCAGGTCGCGGCTCTGCACCACGCCACGCAGGCTGTCCAGGTCACCCTCACCCACCAGCAGGCGGGTGTGCGGCGACGCCACCAGGCGTGCCACCACATCCTCCTGCCCACGCGCCAGGTCGATCCACTGCACGTCGGCACGCACCGTCATCACGCTCGACACCGGGCGATCGGCCAGGCCCAGCACGCTGCGGATCATCTCGTGTTCGGCCGGCTGCAAGCGCTCTGCAGTGTCCACCTGCCCGTCCCCCCCTTCATCGTCGTGACCATTGGCCGGGCGCGCGCCCAGCATGCGCAGCACGGCATCGGCGGTGCGCTGGCGGAACGGCAGGCGGCGCTCGTTGCGCTCGCGGTTGAAACGCACCCACTGGTTGAACGCCTCGACCAGGATCGAGAAGGCGATCGCCGCGTACAGGTAGCCCTTGGGGATCTTGTAGCCCAGTCCTTCGGCCACCAGGCTGAAGCCGATCATCAGCAGGAAGCCCAGGCACAGCACCACCACGGTAGGATGCTTGTTGACGAAGCGGGTCAGCGGCTTGCTGGCCAGCAGCATCAGCGCCATGGCGATCGTCACGGCCGCATACATCACGCCGAGGTTGTCGACCATGCCGACCGCGGTGATCACCGAGTCCAGCGAGAACACCGCGTCGAGCACCACGATCTGCGCCACCACCATTGCGAAGCTGGCGTAGACCTTCTTGCCATCCTCGTGGTGTTCGCGGCCTTCCAGCCGTTCGTGCAGTTCCATGGTGCCCTTGAACAGCAGGAACAGGCCACCGCCAAGCAGGATCAGGTCACGCCCGGAAAAGCTGTGGTCGAACAGCGTCAGCAGCGGCGCGGTCAGTTTCATGATCCAGGCCAGTGCGGCCAACAGCACCAGCCGCATCAGCAAGGCCAGCGCCAGGCCGATCACCCGCGCGCGGTCACGCTGGTGCGGCGGTAGCTTGTCGGCAAGGATCGCGATGAACACCAGGTTGTCGATGCCGAGAACGATCTCCAGCACGACCAGGGTTGCAAGGCCCATCCAGATCGAGGGGTCAGCCAACCATTCCATTTCAGGTCCGTTTCGTCAGTAGGCAAGGGAAAAGAGCGACCGCTCAGTCAGCGTCCTGTGCCTGCGCCGGGTCGTGCCCGAGCAGGTCACCGGGCGTGCACTGCAGCTCGCGGCAGATCGCATCAAGGGTGGAAAAGCGGATGGCGCGCGCCTTGCCGGTCTTCAGGATCGACAGGTTGGCCAGGGTGATGTCGATGCGCCCGGCCAGCTCGGACAGGGTCATGCCCCTTTCCTGCAGCATGCGGTCCAGGGTGATGACGATTGCCATCAGATGACACCGTCGAGGTCATCGCGCATCGCTGCGCCCACGGCGAAGACGCGCGCCAGCACGAACAGCATCAGCACGGCCACCAAGCCAGTGATCGACATGCCACCGCCGACCTCCATCCAGGCGAAATCCGGGCCCATCCAGGCCGCGTAGGCGCCGATCAGGATCGACAGCAGCTCCATCGCCAGCATCAGCCAGGCCATGCGCTGCAGGCGCTGTGCGTTGGCGTGGGTGAACGGCCGCTCGCGCGCCGCCGACTTCAGCAGCCGCAGCAGGTGGCGCAGGAACATCAGGCACAGCACCAGCAGCGCGATGATCGCGCCCAGGCCCAGGCAGAAATGCAGGAACAGGTCATTGCCATGCGCGGCGACAGCCGCAGCGTCATGCACGCTGTCGAGCAGCCAACGGCGGTCGTGGGCGACCAGCGGCACGGCCAGCAGCGCGGCCAGGATGCCCAGCCAGCACATCGCCCTGACGGCCTGTACGGCCGCCAGGGCCAGGGTGAACAAGCCTCGCGCGGGTCTGGCGCGGGCGGGACGAGCGGTCAAGCGGCCTCCGGCATTGGGGTGGCCTCGCCGCCCCGGGGTGGATTTATCGATAAACGATATATCACATGCCGCGTGAAAGGCTGAATCGCGAGCGTCGCCCCTGTCAGGGCCCAGGTGCGCCCTGTGCCTGCATCGCTTCGCCAGGGGCGGCCGAGGCCATGGCCTGGACCCCGGCTTCGGCCGCCTGCCGCGTGACCAGGCGGAAGCGCACCTGCAGTTTGCCCTGCCCCGGCGCAGCCCAGCCGTACTGGATGGCCACCTGATCGGCCGACAGTGGCCCACGCCCTGGCAGCGACCGTACCTGCAACGGCTTCGGTGCGGCCTGCACCAACCGGGCAAACCCCTTCTGCACCACCGCCGCGTCGGCCTTCTCGGCGTAGACCGTACACGTTCCATCGTCAGCCCAGCTCACCGCATAGCGGCCACTGGCCAGCGGCACCATCCACGCCACGCCTGATTGCCCCTGCAACAGCGTGGCGGCTTCGGCCGGCTGCAGCGGCGACAGCCCATTGGATTCCATCAGCGACTGCAACCGCGCCGGGGCCCCGATGTGCTGCATGCAGGCGGTATCGAACAGCTCGCTGAAGGGATCCTGCGCCGGGGCCTTGGCCTTGGGCGCACGCGCGGGTTGCGCCACCACCAGTGTGGGCAGCAGGGCCAAAGCCAGCCAGAAGAACGCAGGACGCATCGGGATTCCACGCTACGGAAAACAGCGGGGAGGATGGCAAAGGCCTGGCGCGCCGCGCAATGGCCGCGATGGCCGCCAGCCTCCCGCTGCCGGGTCAGACGGCCATTTCGCCCTGGTCCTCGCCATCCCAATAGTGGATGCGGCTGGCGCGCACGTGAATCAGCACCAGCCCCGGTGTATCCACGCCCTGCTCGAACCAGCGCTCAAGATCCTTCACCCAGTGCTCGCGCATCACAGCGCGATCGCGCACCACCGCCGCCCTTCCCTGCACGTGCACGAACAACGGCGGCTTGCCCAGCAGCGACTTGCTGCCGGAAAAACCCAGCGCAACGGCGGGGTCAGCCTCAATCTCGTGCACCATGTCGGTGTCTTCCGTGGTGAAGAACCAGCTGTCACCGTCGTAGTCCACGTCACCGTTGTTGCTCATCGGACGACCGGCAATTTCTCCGCCGGCGCGGGTCTGCAGCATGGTGAAATCGATGTCGGCCATCTTCCTGGCCAGTTCGGGCAGGGTGAGCTGGGTCATGGTGTCGTCCTTCATCAAGTGGAATCCCAGCGTCTGCCCAGAGCGGTGACCGAAGCGTGGAAGGTCCATGGCGACTTCTTCACAGAAAACGAGATAGGGCGCGTGGCGCGTGCGTGACGCGCTGCTCACCACACCACCTGCGTTTGCAGCAGCTGCACGCCCGCGCGTCGGGCGATCCTGCAGACGCTGCGACGGGTGCATGCACGCATTGGCTGACGCGTGCCATCAGCGCGTGATGCGACCGTCCCCCGCCACCCGTACCCGGTCACGCCCCTGTGCCTTGGCCTGGTACATGGCCGCATCGGCGGCACGCAGCAGGCTGCGCCAGCCCAGCGCATCGGTGCCGCCCTTGGCCACCCCGAAACTGGCGGTCACGCGCAGCACGATGCCCCCGGCCAGCGCGATGTCCATCTGCTGAAGCGCCAACCGCAATGATTCAGCCAGCTGGCGCCCGCCGGCCAGATCACCGTCGGCCAGCAGCACCAGGAACTCCTCGCCACCATAGCGGGCGATGTTGTCGCTGCGCCGCAGGTGGTGCCGCAGCAACTGCGCCACCTGCACCAGCACTTCGTCGCCGGCTTCATGGCCATGGCCATCGTTGATGGCCTTGAAGCGATCCACGTCCAGCAGGATCACCACGGCGCTTGCCTCGCCCCCCGCATGTCTCCGCTGCACCACCTCATCCAGCGCGCGCCGATTCAACAGCCCGGTCAGTTGGTCGGTACCGGCCAGCTGGCGCAGCTCGCTGGTCAACGCCGAACGCTCGCGCGATTTCTCGCGCAGCACTTCGATGGCATCGAACAGGCGCTGCATCTCGGCCAGCGGGTGGGTGACATTCTCCTCCGGACCGGGCGTATCCGAGGCAAGCTGGATCACCTGCTGCTGCGCCTGCAGCAGTGGCTGCAGGATCTGCAGGTGGGCAATGCGCAGGGCCATGCCCAGCACCACCAGCGTGCCCAGCGCGGTCGCCACCAGCACGGCCAGACGCATGGCCTCACGGTTGCGACTGCGTTCGAAGCGGGCGATGGACACGCTCAGGTAGCCATCGCGCAGCGCCTCCAGCGACTGCAGGGTCGGCACGTAGCGATTGGTGAACGCGGCGGCGGTCCACGACGGCGGCACGCCACGGCGGCCATCCTCGATCAGCTGCTCGATCATCGGCAGTGACTCACCGAAGAGCTGCCGCCGCGCCATGTCCCAGTGCCAGGACAATTCCGGGTCGCTGCGGAACACCGACTCGTGGCTGCTCGCCAACCGCCATAGCTCCAGCAAGCGGCCCTCGGTCTGCAGCGCAGCGCGCACCTGTTCCTCGCGCCACGCCCCCGGTACCGCCACCGGCGCCATCACGTTCGAGGCCAGGCGACCACCATGCTCGCGAAGATCGAACAACAGCTGGCCCTGCATTGCCGGAATCGCCGCCTCACGGTCGGCACTGACCAGCGCGTTGATCTGCGCCGAGGTCAGCAGATGCAGGCGATCAACCACCGCGAACATGCCGCTGATCGCACGCTCCACCTCCTCCACACGGCGTGCGTCATGCGGTTGCGCCGCGACATGATCGACCGCAGCCCGCGCCGACTTCAGGCGACGCTGCGCGCTGGCCAGCAGGCGATGCTCGTCGTACACGCCCGGGTCATCCTTGAACACGGTCTCCAGCTGCAGCAGGGCAGTGTCGACCCGCTGGCGTGCGGCCGCCAGCTGCGCAGCCAGCCGTGCCTGTTCGGCGGCATCGGCCGGGTCAGCCCCCAGCAGGCTGTTGGCCGGGCCTCGCTCGGCCGAAGCCAGGTTGGCAAGATCGAAGGTCTGCCGCAGCTGCCGCAGGCTGGCCAGGTTGCCTTCGGCGTCGGTGTAGCGCAGTGTTCCCTGGACCAAGGCGATGGCCATCAACGGCAACGTGCACACGACAAACAGCCCAGCCAGGATCCAGACCCAGGTCCGCAACCTGATGGGCGATACCTTGCCGGCCATGCAGAATTCCCCTGAAGTGCGGCTCACTGTAGCGACCGGCTCCGGCGGCGCCAAGCCAGTGCCGCCCGATCCGCGAGGGGCGATATAGCGCAGCGCGCGCGAACGCGCCGACAATGCCGGCGCCCCGACGCCAGCCGATCAGATGCGACAGGTTTCGCCGGGTCAGATCCAGCGCTGGTCGACCAGTTCGCGCTTCACGTAGGCATAGAACACCGGCGCCGCCACCAGGCCGGGCAGGCCGAACGCCGCCTCCATCACCAGCATGGCCAGCAGCAGCTCCCAGGCGCGGGCCTGGATTTCACCGCCGACGATGCGCGCATTGAGGAAGTACTCCAGCTTGTGGATCACGATCAGGTACAGCAGCGCCGCCACTGCCACGTAGAACGAGACAGACAGCGCAACGATGGTGATGACCGTATTGGAAATGATGTTGCCCACCACCGGCAGCAGGCCGGCGACGAAGGTGATCAACACCAGGGTCTTGGACAGCGGCAGGTGCACACCGAACAGCGGCAGCACGCCCAGCAGGAAGATCGCGGTGAACACGGTGTTGAGCAGCGAGATCTTCACCTGTGCGAACACCACCTGGCGGAATGCGGTGGCCAGGCGGCTGGTGCGCCCGATCAGCTCCTGCGCCAACGGCCCCATCTTGGGCACGGGAAGTTCGTCGTACAGCGCGATCATCGCCCCCAGCACCATGCCGATCAGCACGCGCACGCCCACCTGCACCACCGAGGTACCGGCCACGCCCAGCTGGCGCTGGTGCTCGGCGGCCCAGTCGTTCAGCGCCGCGCGCAGCGCCGGCATGTCTTCGGGAATGTAGGGTTGCAGCAGCGCCGGCACCTGGTGCCGCGAGGTATTGAGGATCTCCATCAGGCGCGCCAGCAGCGCGTCCGGGCCGCCGGTCTCATTGCGGAAGAACGAGGCCACGCCGATGCCGGCCAATACCAGCGCGCTGATGATGATGGCCGACAATACGATCACCGCGATCGCCCGCGCTCGTCCCGGCGGCAGCTTGCCTTCCACGGTGGAGGCCAGCACGTGGGTCAGCTGGAACACCAGCAACCCCGACAGCAGGGTCACCACCAGGCCCAGCTTCAACGCCAGCCACATGCCCAGCAGCATCATCAACCACGCCGCGATCCGCGCAACGGGGGGCTTGGGCGGTGCAACGAGGGCGTCTTGCATGGGCGGTGCGTCCGGGCGGGGTGGCCCATGGTAGAGGATTGGTGGCGACGATTCCGGGTACAGCATGAACGAGCGCTATGCCCTCGTTCTGCGGTATGCCCACCGCCCCGGCCCGCTCATTCGCCATAGCTGGCGTTGTTCTTGCCCTGGCGCTTGGCGTGGTAGAGCGCACGGTCGGCCAGTGCCAGCCAGTCCTCGACGCTGCCACCGCGCGGCGTTGCCGCGATGCCGATGCTGACGCTGAACTCGATGCCCGGTGTTGCCTGCCGTGCTGCTTCCAGCAGGTGCAGGCGGACCCGCTCGGCCACCTGCATCGCATCGATGGGCGCACAGTCGTGCAGCAGCACCACGAACTCGTCGCCTCCCAGCCGCGCAGGGGTATCACCGGGCCGGGCGAAGGCGCGCAAGGTGGACGCGATATGGCGCAGCACTTCATCCCCGGCACGATGACCATGCGAGTCATTGATGCGCTTGAAGTCATCCACATCAAGCATCAGCAGGCAGGCGAAACCACCCTGACCCTGCGCCTTGTCCAGTGCCTGCTGCGCGCGGACGATCAGGAAGCCGCGGTTGGCCAGCTCCACCAGCGGGTCCATCCGGCTCAGCCGCTTCAACTGGCGGTTCTGCGATTTCACCCGACGGGCCAGCTGCCAGCTGAGAATGCTCAGCCCGATGCCATACACGAACAGGAACGGGATGCTCAGCATGATCGTGCGTTGCGAGGTCACCGGCTGGAATGGGAAGCCGAGCGCCCACCAGGTGAGTGCGAAGCCCAGCAGCAGCGCCAACGTGGCGCGCGTCGCCAGGCGCACGCCACCGGCTGCGATCTTGTCGGCCACCAGCAGCGCGGCAAACAGCGCGCTGGGCACGGCACTGAGCGCCATGAATGCGATCCAGCCGCCGCCGAACAGGGAATCGGCCACCATGCAGCGGAACTGGACGCGCGCCGGCTGGCGGGAGCGCCGGGTCAGCAGCAGCGCCAGCGCGGGCCACGCCAGCGCGTTGAGCAGCAGCACGACCCACGCCCATCCGCCATTCTGCCGTTCGAGGATGATCGACGCGATGGGGATCGCCCCCAGTCCATTGCCGACAAAACGCATCCAGCCGATGCGACGTGCCGCGCCAATGCCTTCGACCGCGCCTTCCGCCGAATCGGTGAAGAATGGCATTGCCCCCTCCTGCGCGATCGCACCTGCTGCTACGGCCCTTGCCGGGCTGGCTGCCGGTGAGCCTGACAGGTTCGCGTCAATTCGGGATCAAGGCGGCGCCCCGTGGCGCGGTGTTCACCCGCCCCTGGGGGCCGCCGTGGAACCGCGCAGCATGAAGCTGAACTCCAGCGTCTGCTGCAGCGGCACATCGACCTGTTCGATGATGGCGAGCAGCAGGTTGACCGCGCGCTCGCCAATCTGCCGCATCGGCTGCCTGATCGTCGTCAGCGGCGGCGTGAGGTAGCGCGAGGAGGCCAGGTCGTCAAAGCCGACGATGGACAGGTCCTCCGGCACGCGGATGCCCAGCTCCCGGCAGGCAGCGAGAGTGCCCAGCGCCATCTGGTCGCTGAAACAGAAGACCGCAGTCGGCACCGGCGCGACGGCCAACATCGACATCGCAGCTGCATGGCCGGACTCCACCGAAAAGTCACCCGGCATGATGTTCAGCTGGCGCAGGCGCCCACGCGCCTTGCCCGCCGCCCGGACCCCTTCCATCCGTTGCTGGTGCAGCGGATTGTCGGGGGGGCCTCCCACCACCGCGATCCGTTCGTGTCCCAGTCCATACAGGTGTTCCATCACCGTGCGCGCGGCGGCGGCATTGTCGATGTGGACGCTGGGAATCCCCAGTGCGGGATCGAATTCACAGCCGTTGACCACCGGTGCGGCGGAACCGCGTTGCTCAACGATGTCACGCGCCGTAGGTGGCAGGCGATGCCCCAGCACGATCATGCCGTCGGCCTCGTTGCGCCGGAGCATCTGCGCGTAGCGCTCCTCGCGGTCCGGTTGATGCTGGGTATCCCCCAGCAGGACCGCGTAGCCGACCGCCTGCGCTGCGTCCTCCGCGCCCTGCAGGATCTGGGCGAAGAACGGATTGGCAATGTCCGGGACGGTGACCAGGATCTTGCCGCTGCGGTGGGTCTTGAGCGTGCGGGCCACCGTGTTGGGCACATAGCCCAGCGCGGCGGCCGCCTGCTCGATGCGCGCACGGGTGGCCGGCAGGACCTTGTCCGGCCGGGACAGTGCCCGCGACACCGTGCCGGCGGAGACGCCGACGTGCTTTGCGATGTCGTAGATGGTGGCCATGGCGTTAGTTCTCCCGTCCGCTGTGCAGTGCACAACAGGTCCTGCGTGCGCCCCTGCTAGGATAATGCAATCGATTGCATCGAGGGCGAATCACGTTGAAGACGCTCAAGGGTCCAGCGCTGTTCCTGGCGCAGTTCATCGGCGACACAGCTCCTTTTGATCGGCTGGACACGCTGGCCGGATGGGCCGCGGGTCTGGGCTATTCTGGCGTACAAGTTCCCACCTCCGCGCCCCGCCTGTTCGATCTGGCGGAGGCGGCACGCAGCCAGGCGTACTGCGACGATATTGCCGGCATGCTGGCCGGTTACGGCCTTCAGATCACCGAATTGTCTACCCATCTACAGGGGCAGCTGGTCGCGGTCCATCCTGCCTACGACAGCCTGTTCGACGGATTCGCCCCGGCGAACGTGCGCGGCAACCCGCCGGCGCGCCAGGCGTGGGCGGTGGAGCAGCTGCGGCTGGCGGCTCAGGCCAGCCAGCGCCTGGGGCTGGCCGCGCATGCCACCTTCTCCGGCGCACTGGCCTGGCCCTATTTCTATCCGTGGCCGCAGCGCCCGCCGGGCCTGGTGGAAGAAGCCTTCGCCGAACTCGGCCGCCGCTGGCGACCGATCCTGGATGTCTTCGACACCTGTGGCGTGGACCTGTGCTTCGAGCTCCACCCGGGCGAGGACCTGCACGATGGCGCAACCTTCGAGCGCTTCCTTGACGTGGTCGATCACCACCCGCGCGCGAAGATCCTGTACGACCCCAGCCACCTGCTGCTGCAGCAGATGGACTACCTCGGTTTCATCGATCGCTACCACGCGCGCATCGGCGTCTTCCACGTGAAGGACGCGGAGTACCGGCCCAGCGCGCGCAGCGGCATGTATGGCGGCTACCAGGACTGGATCGATCGCCCGGGCCGGTTCCGTTCACTCGGTGATGGCCAGATCGACTTCAAGGCGATCTTCTCCAGATTCGCGCAGTACGACTTCCCGGGCTGGGCGGTACTGGAATGGGAGTGCTGCCTGAAGCACCCGGAAGACGGTGCACGCGAGGGCGCCGCCTTCATCCGCGATCACATCATCCATGTAACCGAACGCGCCTTCGACGATTTTGCCGGGAGCGGCACGGATCTGGAATCACTTCACCGCATGCTGGGAATCTGAACCATTTCCGCCCCGGGAGGGCAAGCCATGACGCACGCGATGTCGCGCCTGGGCGCGATGATGTTTCTGCAGTTCTTCATCTGGGGGGCGTGGTTCGTCACCCTGGGGACGTACCTTGTGCAGGGCCCCTTGCAGGCCAGCGCGAGCCAAGTGGCAACCGCGTTCCTCAGCCAGTCCATCGGCGCCATCGTGGCACCCTTCCTGGTCGGCCTGATCGCGGACCGCTATTTCGCGGCGCAGCGCATCCTGGCAGTACTGCACCTGGCTGGCGCGGTGCTGATGTGGCTGGCTTCCACCGCCACCAGTTTCAGCGTGTTTTCCGCGTGCGTCATGGGCTACATGCTGCTGTTCATGCCGACGCTGGCCCTGGCCAACAGCGTGGCGATGCGGCACATGCAATCGCCGGAGAAGCAGTTCCCGCTGGTACGCGTGGCCGGCAGCGTCGGCTGGATCGTCGCAGGCGTGCTGATCGGCTGGCTGGGCTGGGAACAGGCGCATCGGCTTGAACTGACGTTCCGGATGGCGGCTGCAGCATCGCTGGTGCTGGGCCTGTATGCGTTCACCCTGCCGCACACGCCACCACTGGCGCAGCAGCGCGAGGCCGGGCTGGGACAGATCCTGGGGCTGGATTCGTTGCGGCTGCTGAAATCGCGTGCCTACCTGGTGTTCTTCCTGGCTTCCATCGCCATCTGCATTCCGCTGTCGTTCTACTACAACTTCACCAATCCGTATCTCAACGATCTGGGCGTGCAGGGCGCCGCCGGCCTGCAGTCGCTGGGCCAGGTGTCCGAAGTGCTGCTGATGCTGGCCATGCCCTTCCTGTTCGTGCGGCTGGGGGTGAAGACCATGCTGGCGGTCGGCATGGCCGCCTGGGTGGTGCGCTACGCCCTGTTCGCCTTCGGCGATGCCGGTGGCGGTTTCCCGCTGCTGGTGATCGGCATCGTGCTGCACGGCATCTGCTATGACTTCTTCTTCGTCACCGGCCAGATCTACACCGACGCCCATGCCGGCCCCGCCGCGCGCAGCAGCGCACAGGGCTTCATCACCCTGGCCACCTACGGCGTGGGCATGCTGATCGGCACCTTCCTGTCCGGTGCCGTTGTGGAGCACTTCACCACCGCAGCAGGCCCGGACTGGCAACGGATCTGGTTGTTCCCGGCCGGTGTTGCACTGGTGGTGCTGATCGCCTTCCTGCTGCTGTTCCGCGACCGCCCGGCAGCTGCTGCAGCGCCGTACACACCCTGAGGAGACCGGCCGATGCCCCACCTTGGAATCGCCATCGTTGGTACCGGCATGATCGGCGCGGTGCATCGCCGCGCGGCACTGCTGGCGGGCGCCGCGGTACGCGGCGTACTGGCCTCGTCGCCGCAGCGCGCGAGCGAGGTGGCACACGCGTGGAATGTCCCGCACGCCTATTGCGATATCAATGACGTCGTCGCTGACCCCCAGGTACAGGTCGTGCACATCTGCACGCCCAACCACCTGCACCGCGCGATGGCGCAGGCCGCGCTGGAAGCCGGCAAGCACGTGATCTGCGAGAAACCTCTGGCGACGACGCTGGACGATGCACGGGCGCTCGCGGCGCTGGCTGCCTCGACCGGATTGGTTGCCACCGTCCCCTTCGTCTACCGCTACCACCCGGTGGTCCGCGAGGCGCGTGCACGCATCGCGCAGGGTGAACTTGGGCCGTTGCACCTGATCCATGGCAGCTACCTGCAGGACTGGCTGCTGGACCCGGCCAGCAACAACTGGCGGGTTGACCCGGCGCTGGGCGGCGCGTCGCGCGTGTTCGCCGACATCGGCTCGCACTGGTGTGACCTGGTGGAATGGGTCAGTGGCGAACGCTTCACTGAAGCGAGCGCGGCGTTCGCCACGGTCATCGCCGAGCGCAGCGCCACCACTGGCCAGAGCTTCAGCACGCCGGCGACAGGCGGCGCAAGGCAGGCGGTCGAGAGCGAGGACGTGGCCGCAGCGATGTTCAGGACCGGCGCCGGCACGCTGGCGTCATTGACGGTCAGCCAGGTCTCGGCCGGACGCCACAACCGGCTCTGGTTCGAGATCGATGGCGCCAATGCGAGCGTGGCGTTCAACCAGGAGGATGCCGAGCGGTTGTGGATCGGCCGGCCCGAGCAGCGCGAGGAAATCTTCGTGCGCGGCCCGGGTGCCGGCAGTGCCGAACAACGCCGGTTGTCGCCGCTGCCAGCGGGGCATGCCCAGGGCTACGGCCACTGCTTCGAAGCGTTCGTCGCCGACACCTATCGTGCCGTTGACGGCGAGCGCTTCGAAGGCCTGCCCACCTTCGAAGACGGCCTGCGCTCGGCGCGGATCGTCGATCGCGTCATTGCATCGGCCAGGTCACGCGCCTGGACCGCCATCGGTTGAATCCCGGGAGGATCTGTTGATGAAAGCTCTTTTCCGTAGAAGTGCAGGTCTCATCCTGCTGCTCGCTGCCCTGCCCGCCTTCGCAGACGAAGCGGCCACCACGCAGAAGCCGATCGCGGTGCAGATGTACACCCTGCGCAATGCAGGCTCGCTCGACCAGCAGCTGAAGATCGTCCACGACGCGGGCGTGCGCGCGGTGGAGACCGTCGGAACGCAGAACGTCCGCGCTGCGGAACTGAAGCGACTGCTGGACCGGTACTCGATCAGGGCGGTTTCGTCGCACGTGCAGCTGGCCGAGCTGCGCGACAACCTCGATGGCGTGGTGGCCTTCAACCGCTCGATAGGCAACACCACACTGGTGGTGCCCTACCTGGACCAGAAGGACCGTCCGCGCGATGCCGCCGGCTGGACCGCATTGGGCCAGGAGCTGGGCCGGATCGCCAGACAGGTGCGCGGCAAGGGCATGCAGCTGGCCTATCACAACCACGATTTCGAGCTGGCCGACTTCGACGGTCAGACCGGGCTGGAGCTGCTGTTCGCAGCGGCCGGACCCGATCTGAAGACCGAACTGGACCTGGCCTGGGTCGCGCGAGCGGGACTGGACCCGGCGGTGATGCTTGGCAAGTTCCGCGGTCACGTTTTTGCGGTACACGCCAAGGACAATGCACCCAAGGGCCAGGCCGAAGACGAAGGTGGTTTCGCTGCGGTCGGCCAGGGCGTGCTGGACTGGAACGCGATCCTACCGGCCGCCGCCACCGCTGGCGTGCAGTGGTACATCGTCGAACACGACCAGCCACGCGATCCGGCCAAGGTGATCCAGACCGGCGCGGACTACCTGCGTGAACACCTGCCGGCCAACGTGCCCGCCCGTGCACAGCACTGACGCGTGAAGGAGCCCCACATGAAAATGATCCTGGCAGTGGCCGTCGCCCTGGGCGGCATGAGCGTTGCGACGGCAACGTGGGCCAAGGACGACCCGGCCGCCGGCGCGAAGCTCTACGCCCAGCACTGCACTGCCTGCCACGGTGCTGAACGCGCCGGCGTACCGCCGACCTTCCCGGCGCTTACCGACGTCGGCAAGCGGCTTCAGCCCGCCCAGGTCAAGGACAAGATCAGGAAGGGCGGAGGATTGATGCCGCCCTTTGCCCAGCTGTCGCAGCAGGAGATCGACGACCTCGCCAGCTATCTGGCGAAGTAGGCGGCCGGCGACCACGCCGGCCGCGTGCCGCTACAGTTCGCGCACCCAGATGTTGCGGTAGCTGACCCTGGAGTCATGCTCCTGCAGATAGAGCGGCGCACATCCGTGCGGTGAGTAGGAGGGAGGACCGATGTACTCGGTCCTGCCCGCCACAGCGGTATCGTCCTGCACCAGAACACCGTTGTGCAGCACCGTGATGCGCGCCGGCGAGAGCAGCCCACCGCCCGGAGAGAAGCGCGGTCCCTTCCAGATGATGTCGTAGGCCTGCCACTGCCCCGGTGCGCGCGAGGCGTTCACCAACGGCATCGCCTGCTTGTAGATCGACCCCGCCTGGCCGTTGGCATACGTCGGGTTGTGGTAGCTGTCGAGCACCTGCAACTCATACAGTTCCTGCAGGAAGATGCCGCTGTTGCCCCGGTTCTGGCCGTCGAAGCCTTTCGTCTCGGTGGGGGTACGCCATTCGACATGCAGCTGGATATCGCAGAAGCGTTGCCTGGTGCGGATGCCCTTGCTGCCCGGAACGACGGTCATGGCGCCATCGGCAACCTTCCAGGGTACACGCCCTCCCTGCTCCGCCTCCCAGGCCGAGACATCCTTGCCATCAAACAGCACGATGGCGTCCGACGGTGCCTTGCCCGGTGGCGTGGCCACCACCGCAGGCACCGGCGTCCACACCTCGGTCTTCTTCGGGTCACGCGCAGCATCGGCACCGTCCTGTGCGAATGCCGTCGCAGCGGCAAGCAGGCCGGCGGTGCCCAGCAGAGCGCGGATCATCCAGGTGTCGTCCATCAGCTGGTCCCCCATGCAGGCGTACCGGGAACGTAGGCAAGGTCGCCGTCGTAACGTCCCGGCACGGCGACGTATTGCAGCACCCCGGTCGCACCGACCTTGGAGGTGAAGAAGCCAAAGATGGCCAGTTGCTTGATCATCGTGAAGTAATGCGGCATCGCCTCGCCTTCTTCTGGCGTACCGGTCTCGGTCACATCGGCATTGCGCGCCTTGGCTTCGGCATCCAGGGTACGCAGCAACCCGGTGCGTGCCTCCGGCGTGAGCGACAGGAAGCGGCCACCGGCACGCTTGTCGATGTCGGCCAAGCCGGCACGGAACACCGCCTGCTGGCGAGCGGTGTAGCAGTCGCTGACGAACGTGGCCATGAACGCACCGGCGCCCGCGTCCTTCGCCCCGGGTGTCCGGGTCCGCGGCAGGATGGTCTCGGCGATCTCGTCCAGCGTGCCGATATCGGCATCGGTGAACGCGGGCATCGCCCCCGCGGCCGGCGCCTGCCCTTGCACCAGCGCCGGCAGGCCAACCATGGCCGCACCGGTGGCGGCGACGATCATCTTCAGCAGTTCGCGACGATCCATCAGAGGTTCCCCGCTTTCAGTTCGCGCACCGCATGGTCGGCGGCACGCGCCGTCAACGCCATGTACGTCAGCGAGGGATTCACGCAGGCGCTGGAAGTCATGCAGGCACCGTCGGTCACATAGACATTGGGCGCATCCCAGACCTGATTGTGTGCGTTCAACACCGAGCTCTTCCGATCACGTCCCATGCGGGCGGTCCCCATCTCATGGATGCCCTTGCCCGGGGCATAGTCGTTGTCGTGCATCTTCACGTCCTTGACCCCGGCCGCCTCCAGCATCTCAGCGGCATCGGCGGCCATGTCCTTGCGCATCGCCAGTTCGTTGGCACGCATGGACACATCCATCGCCAGCACCGGCAGCCCCCACTTGTCCTTGCGGTTGCGGTCCAGGCGGATCGCATTGTCGTGGTGCGGCAGCATTTCACCGAACCCGGTCATGCCGATGCGCCAGTCGCCCGGCACGGTCAGCGCCTCCTTCAGGTCGGCACCGATGTTCAGCTCGGCGATCTCGCGCGACCAGCCGGTGCGGCTGGCACCGCCCTGGTAACCGAACCCGCGCAGGTAGCCGCGCTTGTCGGCGGCCACGTTGCGGAACCGCGGAATGTAGAAACCGCAGGGACGACGACCGAAGTAGTACTTGTCTTCGTAGCCCTCGACCCGGCCCGAGGCGCCCGCACCGAAATGATGGTCCATCACGTTGTGCCCGAGCTCACCCGACGAAGAGCCCAGCCCCCCGTCCCAGACGTCGGTCGCCGAATTCATCAGCAGCCAGGTCGAGTTGAACGACGATGCATTGAGGAAGATGACCTTGGCCGTGTACTGGTAGGTCTGGCCTGTTTCGGCGTCGATGACCTCCACGCCGCGCGCACGCTTGCGGTCCTTGTCGTAGAGCACTTCCTTGACGATCGAGAACGGCCGCAAGGTCAGGTTGCCGGTCTTCATCGCCGCCGGCAGCGTCGCCGACTGGGTCGAGAAATAGGCACCGAAGGGACAGCCCAGGATGCACTTGTTGCGGTACTGGCAGTTCACGCGGCCCTGCTCGGGCATCGGCTGGGTGATGTTGGCAGTGCGCGAGTGGATCATATGCCGTGTTCCGCCGAAGGCCTTCTTGATCCGCGCGGCCACATCCTTCTCGACGATGTTCAAGGGAATCGGCGGCAGGAATTCGCCGTCCGGCAACACGTCCAGTCCTTCGCGCGTGCCGGCAATGCCGGCGAACCTCTCTACATGGTCGTACCACGGCGCGATGTCGGCATAGCGGATTGGCCAATCGGTGGCGATGCCGTCCTTGAGGTTGGCCTCGAAATCCAGATCGGAGAAGCGATAGCTCTGCCGCCCCCACATCAAGGAACGACCACCGACGTGGTAGCCACGGAACCAGTCGAAGCGCTTGGTCTCGATGTAGGGCGAGTCCTGCTCGTTGGCCCACATCCCTTCCAGGTTCTCAGCCAGCCCGTAGTCGCGCATCAGCACCGGGAACGCGGCCTTCATTGCCTGCGTTGGCCGGTTGCGGTGCGGGAAATCCCACGCCTCCTTCATCGCGTTGACGTAGTCCTTGACGTGCTCGATGTTGCGCCCGCGTTCCAGCATCAGGACCTTCAGGCCCTTCTCGGTCAGCTCCTTCGCTGCCCAGCCGCCACTGATTCCCGAGCCAACAACAATGGCGTCGTAGTGATTATCTGCCATGGGTCTCTCACCTGGGTGGATATCGTTTCAGACGTCGCAGAGGCGGATCGCCTCGCGCAATGAGGCAACGGGATCGGGCGCGGCAGGCGTGAACTCCTGCGCCAGATACCCCTTGAAACCGGTGTCGCGGATCGCGCGGCAGATCGCTGCATAGTTCAGCTCCTGCTGGTCTCCGATCTCATGCCGGCCAGGCACGCCTGCGGTGTGGTAGTGCTTGAAGCAGGCGTGATGCTTGCCGATGGTGGCGATGATGTCGCCCTCCATGATCTGCATGTGGTAGATGTCGTACAGCAGGCCGAAGTTGTCCGAGCCGAGCCGCTGGCACAGCTCCACGCCCCAGGCCGAGTGGTCGCACAGGTAGTCGCGGTGATCGACCTTGGAGTTGAGCAGCTCCATCACCAGCACCACACCGCGCTTCTCGGCATGCCCGAGGATGCGCTTGAGGCCAGCCTCGGCATTGGCCATGCCGTCATGCGGGTCCATACCGTTGCGGTTGCCGGAGAAGCAGATGAGATTCCGGTAACCGGCATCGGCCACCAGATCGATGTGCCGCGTGTAGCGCTCTACCAGCTGGTCGTGGAACTCACGGCCGGCAAAGCCCTTGGTAAGGCCCAGCTCCGCGCCGTTGCACATCGAGCTGTAGACGCCATGGGCCTTCAGCGTGGGCCAGTCTTCGGGGCCGACCAGGTCGATCGCGGCAAAGCCGATGTCCTTCACCGTCGCGCAGAGCTGGGCAACTGACAGCTGCGGGAAGGTCCAGCGGGCCACGGCCTGCTTCAGGTTGCCCTTCAGCGGTGCAGTGGTGGCGAATGCAGGCAACGCTCCCGCAGTACCCAGAGCTACGCCTCCAGCAACCGCCATGCGCAGCGCATCGCGCCGCGTGAGCCCCCTCGAAGGAGCCGGTCTGATCGAATGGATGGACATCCACCTTCCGGCCTCCCAACCGGTATCAAACGCAACGATTCACAGCAATGCAATCGATTGCACCATAGGGGAGGAAATTGGATGCTTGCAAGTTGCGGTGCACGAAAATTCAATGCTGCGGGGCACAACTCCGTAGCAATCGCGGACAAAGAAAAGCCCCGCATGAGCGGGGCTTTCTTTTCTGCTGCAGGCGAGCGTCCGATCAGAACGGGATATCGTCGTCAGCGAAGTCGTCCATCGGCGGCGCCTGCTGCGGCTGCGGGCGCTGGTTGCCGCCCTGGTTGCCGTAACCGCCGCCCTGGTTGCCGCCCTGGTTGCCATAGCCACCGCCCTGGCCGCCACGCTGGCCACCGCCGCCGCCGTACTCCTGGCGCGGCGCCTGCTGGCGCTGCGGACGATCGCCGCCGTAGTTGCCACCACCGCCACCTTCACCGCGGCCGCCCAGCATCTGCATTTCATCGGCGATGATGTCCGTGGAGTACTTCTCCACGCCGTCCTGGCCGGTGTACTTGTCGTAGCGCAGGCTGCCTTCGACGTAGACCGAGCTGCCCTTGCGCAGGTACTCGCCGGCGATCTCGCCGAGCTTGCCGAAGAACACCACGCGGTGCCATTCGGTGCGCTCCTGCTGGTTGCCATCCTTGTCCTTGCGGACGCTGGTGGTGGCCAGGCTGATGCGGGTGATCGCCATGCCGCTCTGGGTGTACTTCACGTCCGGGTCGTTGCCGAGATTGCCGACCAGGATGACTTTGTTGATGCCGCGCGCCATAGATGGATTCTTCCGTTGTCCGGGGCTGGACCAGTGATAGCACACCCGACGGGGTGCCGATACGCTGGACCTCCCGCGGTTGCGAATGGGGGGATATCGGAACGAGGCATCTTACCATTCCCTTCGCCCCCGGCCCGTCGGGAATCCGGCCGATCCGGGTCGGAACCGACCTCAACGAAGCAGGGTGCGATCCAGCAGCAAGCCGGTGACCCGTGTGAGCTCCCCCACCGCCACCACCCTGGGCCCTTCATGGCAGTGGAAGCGCACGCCGGGCCGGATACGCTCCCGGTGCAGCCCCGCCCTGAGCACCTCATTGACCACGGTCAGGCCGGCCAACAGGGGCTCGCCCACCGGCAGCTCGGTCGCACAGCTGTCGCCCTCGGCGTGACGGAAGTCGGGCCAGATCATGAACAGCTCTGGCGCCCCGGCGTCATCGGCGTAGGCAAAGTCCCAGCGGATACCGTTCCGGGCCGGGCTGCGACGCCCACCCTCCTCTGGCGCAAGGATGCGGATCCGCGCCTCGAAATCGTCGGGGACACCCGGGTACAGGCGAAAGGTCACCGCTTGGCTCCATCAGGCTATGGTGTTGACCGTCGCACGACCGCGACCGTGGCCACAAGCAGTGACGGCCAGGACGGCCGGCAGCCACCCCATGGCATCATGCCCGTGCACCCTTCCCCCCGTCCCCTCCCGCGTTCTCATGACAATCAAAGGCAAAGCCACCTCCCTGGACATCGCCCATCTGGCCGGGGTCTCCCAGCCAACCGTGTCGCGGGCCCTGCGCGGCAGCCCGATGGTCAACGCCGAGACCCGCGAGCGCATCCTGCGCATCGCCCGCGAGCTGAACTACAAGGTCGACAAGAACGCCTCCAGCCTGCGCCTGCGCAACGCCGGCACGCTGGCCCTGCTGTTCTTCGAAGACCCGACCAACGACGATTCGCTGATCAATCCGTTCTTCCATTCGATGCTGGGCTCGATCACCCGCGCCTGCGCGCTGCACGGGCAGGACCTGCTGGTCTCGTTCCAGCAGCTGTCCACCGACTGGCAGGCCGATTACGAGGACAGCAACAAGGCCGACGGCATCATCCTGCTCGGCTACGGCGACTACCACGAATCGCGCGACCGCCTGCAGCGGCTGGTCGAACAGGGCACGCACTTCGTGCGCTGGGGCGCCGCCCTGCCCGGCCAGCCGGGCGTGTCGATCGGCAGCGACAACTTCCAGGGCGGGCATGACATCACCACCCACCTGCTGCAGCAGGGCTGCCGCCGCATCGCCTTCCTCGGCCATGCCTCCAGCCATTACCCCGAATTCCAGGAACGCTACCGCGGCCACGTCGCGGCCCTGCAGGACCACGGCCTGGCCGCCGAACCGGCGCTGCAGCACGATGCGATCACCACCGAGGCTTCCGGCCAGGAGGCCTGCCAGGCGCTGCTGGCGCGTGGCGAGCCGATCGATGCGATCTGCGCCGCCAGCGACCTGATCGCAATCGGTGCGATGCGCGCCCTGCGCGAGGCCGGGCTACGGGTGCCGCAGGACGTGGCGGTGACCGGCTTCGACGACATCCCGCTGGCGGCCTCGGTGTCCCCGGCGCTGACCACGGTCCAGCAGGACACCAAGCAGGCCGGCCAGCTGCTGGTGGAGCGCCTGCTGGCGTTGATCGGCCGACAGCCGGTGCAGAGCCAGAGCATCCCGGTGAAGCTGGCGGTGCGGGAATCGTCGCTGCGCCGGTAAGCGCCACCAGGCCTTACGCCACGCCTCAACGTGCGACGGCGGAATTCTTCCCCCATGACCAACGGCGGATGCGCACGGAGGCTGATGCGCGGATAACGCGCAGATATCGCCCATGGAAAGGTGTACGTCGCATGCTGAAGATCGATTCGCTGTCCAAGACGTACGCCAACGGCGTGCATGCCCTCAACAACGTCAACCTGGACATCCCGCGGGGCATGTTCGGCCTGCTCGGCCCCAACGGCGCCGGCAAGTCCTCGCTGATGCGCACGCTGTCCACCCTGCAGGAAGCCAACAGCGGCACGGCGACGCTCAGCATTCCAGGCGAGGCGCCGATCGACGTGCTGCGCGACAAGGATGCGGTGCGCCGCCGACTGGGTTACCTGCCGCAGGATTTCGGCGTGTACCCGAAAGTCAGCGCGCTGGACCTGCTGGAGCATTTCGCGGTGCTCAAGGGCCTGACGCAGCGCGCGCAGCGCCGCGAGGTGGTCGATGGGCTGCTGCAGCAGGTGAACCTGTGGGACGCGCGCAAGCGCAAGCTGGGCACCTACTCCGGCGGCATGCGCCAGCGCTTCGGCATTGCCCAGGCGCTGCTGGGTGACCCGCGGTTGGTGATCGTCGATGAACCCACCGCCGGCCTCGACCCGGAAGAACGCAACCGCTTCCTCAACCTGTTGGCGGCGATCGGCGAGAACGTGGCGGTGATCCTCTCCACCCACATCGTCGAGGACGTGACCGATCTGTGCCCGACGATGGCGATCATGAACAAAGGCCAGGTGCTGCTGACCGGGCGCCCGGCCGATGCCATCGACGCCCTGCAGCAGCAGGTCTGGCGCAAGCAGGTTGATCCTTCGGAACTGGCCGACCACGAGGCACGCTACGTGGTGCTGTCCACCCGCCTGGTCGGTGGCCGCCCGGTGATCCACGTGCACAGCGCCAACGACCCTGGCGACGGCTTCGCGGCCGTGGCTCCCGACCTCGAGGACGTGTACTTCCAGCGCCTGCGCCTTCAGGCCCGTAGCCGCGTCGCAGCCTGAGCGGAGCACGCCATGATCCTCAACTTCTTCCGCTTCGAGCTGCGCGAGCAGCTGCGATCCCCGCTGCTGTGGCTGCTGGCCGGGCTGTTCGCCCTGCTTGCCTTTGCCGCCGCGTCCAGCGACGCCGTGCAGATCGGTGGCGGCACCGGCAACGTGCACAGCAACGCGCCCACCGTGATCGCACAGATGCTGGGCATCTTCACCCTGCTCGGCATGCTGGTCACCGCCCTGTTCGTCAGCAACGCGCTGTTGCGTGACTTCGAACTCGGCACTGCCGAACTGATCTTCGCCAGCCCGGTGAAGCGCCGCGATTACCTGGCCGGGCGCATCGCTGCCGCCCTGGCGGCCGGGCTGCTGGTCTACATCCTGATCGCATTCGGCCTGTGGCTGGCGCCGTTCATGCCGTGGGTCGATCCCGAGCGCATGGGCCCGATCAGCTGGCAGGGCTATGCCTGGACGTTCGCGGTCGTCGTCATTCCGAACCTGTTGTTCACCACCGCGCTGCTGTCGCTGCTGGCAGCGCTGACCCGCTCGATCCTCTGGGTCTACATCGGCCTGGTGGCCTACCTGGTCTTGTACGGCGCCAGCGCGGCCCTGCTGCGCGACATCGACAATACGTGGATCGCGGTGCTGAGCGAACCGCTGGGCATGCGCGCACTCGGCCGTACCATCCGCTACTGGTCCACCGCCGAACGCAACAGCGGGGTCCCCGAGCTGGCCGGCTACCTGCTGGCCAATCGCGCCCTGTGGTTGGGCGTGGCTGCCGCGCTGTTTGCCGCCACCTTCGCGCTGTTCCGCACCGAACGCAGCGGCAGTGGCCGTCGGCGCTGGAGCCGCAGGCAGGCGCAACCGGCTTCCGAAGCCAGCGTGGTCCGTCCCACCCGCGCGACACTGCCGCGCGTGATACCGGCGTTCACTGCCAGCACGGCGTGGCAGCAGTTCCTGCGCCAAGTCCGCTTCGATACACGCGGTGTCCTGCGCAGCGTGCCGTTCATCGTGCTGCTGGTACTGGGCCTGGCCAACTTCCTGCCCAGCGCGCTATTCCGGCAGACCCTGTACGGCACCTCGATCTGGCCGGTCACCTCGCAGATGATCATGGGCCTGCAGGGGGCCTTCAGCTGGCTGCTGGTGATCATCGTGCTGTTCTTCGCCGGTGAGCTGGTCTGGAAGGAACGCAGTGCGCGCATCAATGAAGTGACCGATGCCATGCCGGTGCCGAACTGGGTGCCTCTGCTGGCCAAGTTCACCGCACTGCTGGCCGTGATCATCTGCTTCCAGGCCGCCGGCGCGCTGGCCGCGATGGGCGTGCAGCTGGCCAAGGGCTACACGCATCTGGAGCCGCTGCTGTACCTGCGCAGCCTCGCGCTGGATTCGGTGGTCTACATCCTGATGGGGGGCCTGGCGCTGGTGCTGCAGGTGCTCACCAACAACAAGTTCGTCGGATACGCATTGCTGATCGTGGTGATGATCGGCCAGGGCGTGCTCGGCCTGCTCGACTACACGCAGAACCTGTACAACTTCGGCAGCTGGCCCAACGCGCCCTATTCGGACATGAACGGCTACGGCCACTTCCTGACCGGGCAACTGGCGTTCCAGGGCTACTGGGCGTTGTTCCTGCTGACGCTGATGTGCTTGGCGTCGGCCTTCTGGGTACGGGGTGTCAGCCAGGGCCTGCGCCAGCGCCTGGCTCTGGCCGGCCGCCGCCTGCGCGGCCCGACCGGCGCCTTTGCAGCGCTGGCAGCAGTGGCGTTCGTCGGCGTGGGGGGCTGGCTGTACTGGAGCACCAACATCCGCAACGAGTTCCTTTCTCCGGACCAGCAGCTGGATCTGCAGGCCCGCTACGAGCGCGAGCTGTCGAAGTACCGCAACCTGCCGCAGCCCCGCATCGTGGCGGTGGACAACCGCGTGGACCTGTCCCCCGAATCGCAGTCGATGGTGATCGATGCGAACTGGACGATCCGCAATCTCCACGCGCAGCCGATCCCGGAACTGCATGTCTCGATGGGCGATGACAAACAGCTGGTAGCCGCCGATCTTGGCGGACAGACGATGGCCTTCCATGCCAAGGACCTGGGGTATCGCATCTATCGGCTGGACAAGCCTCTGCAACCGGGCGAAAGCCGCCGTGTCCATTTCCGGGTGGTGCAGAAGCCCAATGGCATCACCGCCGGCCAGGCGCCGAGCAACATCGTGGACAACGGCACGTTCTTCAACAGCCGCGTGTTGCCGTCGTTCGGCTACAACGAGGGCGCGGAGATCACCGACCGCAACGAGCGGCGCAAGCGCGACCTGGGTGAGCCGCGGCGCATGCCCAAGCTGGAAGACGAAGCCGCGCGTGCCAACACGTACATAGCCAACGATGCCGACTGGCTCGACTTCCGCACCACGATCTGCACGGCACCGGACCAGGTGGCGCTGGCCCCGGGCTATCTGCAGCATGAGAGCACGGTCAATGGCCGGCGCTGCTTCAGCTATGCCATGGATCGACCGATGCTGAACTTCTACGCCTATCTGTCGGCGCGCTGGGAGGTGCGCAAGGCAAAGTACAAGGACATACCGATCGAGGTCTACTTCGACCCGGCGCACGGCTACAACGTGGAGCGGATGATCGAAGCGGTGCAGAAATCGCTGGCCTACTACGAGGCGAACTTCACCCCGTACCAGCATCGCCAGGTGCGCATCATCGAGTTCCCGGGTTATGCCCGCTTCGCGCAGTCGTTCGCCAACACCATCCCCTACTCCGAAGCCATCGGTTTCATCGCCGACCTGCGTGACCCGGACAAGGTGGACTACGTGTTCTACGTGACCGCGCACGAAATCGCACACCAGTGGTGGGCGCACCAGGTGATCGGTGCCAACGTGCAGGGCGCCACGGTGCTGTCCGAATCGTTGTCGCAGTATTCGGCACTGATGGTGATGGAGCAGGAGTACGGCCGCCAGCACATGCGTCAGTTCCTCAAGCGCGAACTGGACGGTTACCTGTCCGGCCGCGGCGGCGAGGCCATCGAGGAACAGCCGCTGGAGCGCGTGGAGAACCAGCAGTACATCCACTACCAGAAGGGTTCGCTGGTGTTCTACCGGCTGCGTGAAGAGATCGGCGAAGTGGCCCTGAACCGCGCGTTGAAGCGCTTCCTGCAGGACAAGGGCTACCAGCAGCCGCCGTACACCACCTCACGCGAACTGCTGAGATACATCCGTGCCGAGACCCCGGCCGACCGCCAGCAGCTGGTCACTGACCTGTTCGAGAAGATCAGCTTCTACGACAACCGCGTGATGGCCGCCAGCGCCCGCAAGCGCGATGACGGTCGCTACGACGTGACCCTGGACCTGCATGCCAGCAAGCAGTATGCCGATGGCAAGGGCAAGGAGACCGCCGGCAAGATGGATGACTGGGTGGAGATCGGCGTGTTCGCCAATGGGCCGTCGGGCAAGGAGCGCGACCAGAAGGTGCTGTACCTGCAGCGCCACCACATCACCAGCGCCGCGCCGAAGATCACGGTGACGGTGGATGAAAAGCCCGACGAAGCAGGCTTCGATCCCTACAACAAGCTGATCGACCGGGTGAGCGATGACAATCGGCGCAAGGTAACGATGTGAGGCAACGGGGCGCCGGCCTGTGCGCCAGCGTTCCACGCAGCACGTGCGGGCTTGGCTCGGCTTTGCTGTTTGGCTTGGCCCTCCTGTAGTGCCGAGCCATGCTCGGCACATTGTCTACGGCAGCCGCGAAAATTCAGTGCACCGCGGCCTTCGGCCCCAGCAACGCCAGCAGCACGAAGACCACGACCGAGGCGACGGTGCCGAGCACCGCCGGTAACCCGAACGCCCACGCCGAACGGCCCTGCTGGCGTGCCCACTGGGCCAGATGCCAGGCCGCGCCCAGGTTGATCAGCCAGGCAACCACGAACACCGGCCACAGCACCATGCCCACCGCGCGCAGCAGGGGCATGGACACCAGCGCGGCAACGATCGCCGCGATCAGGAAGATCAGCGCAGAGCGGGAATGACGCGATTTGGATGCGTTCATGCGGCCAACCTGCGCACCATCACCAGCACGCGATAGCTGCGGTTGTCGGCTTCCTGCAGCGGCTTCCAGCCCAGCCGAGCGTACAGGCCGCCATCCAGCGCTTCGGTCTGTAGATACAACTCGGAAACGCCCATCCGAACCGCCTGCGCCGCTGCCTGCTGGACCAGCCCACTGGCCAGCCTGCGGCCCCGATGGCTGTCGGCCACGAACACGCTGCCCAGCCAGTGTTCATACTGCGGGAATGCCTGCATCTCCCTGCGCTTGAGCTGCACGGCACCAACCAACTGGTCTCCATCGAAGGCGGCGATCAGGTGCGGGAAACCTCCGGCGTCCTGCGGCGGATTGAGCCGCTGCAGTTCCTGTTCCAGCGACAGGCCCGCGTCTTGGCCCCATTGTGCGTGGTACCACTCGGCCAGTTGCTGCCGTTCCGGTGCGCCAGCGGGTAATACCCTGAATTCCATGGCAATGCCTTGATCCCGATATTGCCCAAGAGGATCACGGACGGCGCTCGAAGGGAAGCCTTCTGTAGAGTCGCGCCGTGCTCGACTGATCCGGCATTGCGCGAACGGCAGCCGAGCATGGGCTCGGCTCTACATGACAATCAACCCTGGGCGAAGTCCTTCAGGATCTCGCCGACGCCGCTGGGCGAGATCTCGAAGCCCAGCGAAGTGCCCGGGTTGATCACCACGCCGTAGCCACCCGGCACGCGGCGCAGCACGTCCAGCATCCGCCAGCGGATCTGGTGTTCGGCCTGCTGGCTGTAGATGCCCACCCGCGACGGATCGGTGAACACGGCCACGTGCAGGGTGCCCTGCTTGTCGAACAGCAGCGGGTCGAAGCCGCTGCCATCGGGGGTCACCAGGCTGCCGGTCAGCAGTACCACCTCGGAAGCGACGAAGGCCTCCATGAAGGCGCGGATCGGCACCGCCCCGTCCATCGCCGCCTTCAGCAGGGTTTCGATCGGGGTCTGCGGGGCGAGGTCGGTCATGGCGGTACGGCGGGGCGTGAGGGGGGGCCTATTGTAGGGTCGAGCCTGCTCGACTGCTCGAAGAGCGTGCCAACCGAGGTTGGCACCCACCAGAGCGGTAGCGCCGGGCCATGCCCGGCGGCGCCCTCACCGTCCCAGACGCTGGTCCCGAGCCTTCTGGTCGGTCATCGCCTTGTCCAGCTCGGCCTGCAGCGCTGGCTGCTGCACGGCGGCATCCAGCACATACACCTTCACGCCGTGTGCGGGCACTTCGGCCTCCAGGGAGGCATCCACCTGCAACGAACCGCCGTCCAGTGCATCGCGCCAGCGGCCGGACTGGACGTAACGCGCCACGGTGAGCGTCCTGGCCTGGTCGCCCTTGTTCAGCAGCACCAGCGCGGTCTGCGCCACGTCACCGTGCTGCAGCACGCGGAAGAACACCGCCTCATCGCCCTGCAGGCGTTCGTTCACCTGCAGGCCGCGCTGCAGGGCCGGGGTGACCTCGCGCAGCTTGGCAATGCGCTGCAGCGGCGCGAAGATCGGGCTCTGCGGTGCAGCGTCCACGCGCGGCTGGCCGAAGTAGGCACGGTTGCCTGCATGCTCGGCGCGGCCGCGCATGAAGCCGGTTTCCGAACCGTAATAAACCACCGGAATGCCGCGCGCGGTGAACAGCCAGTTGTGCGCGTCGATGAAGCCGGTGTCGCTGGCCTGAAGGCGCGGCATGTCGTGGTTGTCGTAGAAGCTCATCAGCTCGTACGGATTGGCATACGGGCCACCGCTCAGGTGCAGTGGCTCAGCCAGGGTCTCGAAGCCCTTGTTGGCGGTGCCGAAGGTCTGCTCCAGTGCGCCGCGCAACGGGAAATCGAGCACGCTCACGTTGGCATTGGATGGCCAGGTGTGCTCGGCAATGGTCGCCGCGTTGTAGTCGAAGGCTTCGCCAAACATGAACATGCCCGGGTGCTCGGCACGGATGCGCTTGACGAAGGCATGCCACCACGGGTGCGGCAGCCAGCCGATGGTGTCGATGCGCAACGCGTCCACGCCCTGCGCGGTCCATTGCAGGTAGGCGCCGACCAGGTAGTCCATCACCGCCGGATTGTCCTGGTTGAAGTCGGACAGCTCAGCCAGGTTGCCATCGAAGATCGAGCCATCCTTGCTGTCGACCGGTCCAATGTTGTTGTAGAACGCGTGCAGCGGGTTGTGCTTCGGATCCAGTTTCTGCGGCGGCAGATTCTGGTGGTCGGCGATCAGTTTTCCGTCCTTGTCGAAGATCTGGCCGAACTGCGGCTGTCGCGTCGGCATGGTCCAGGCCGGCGAGCCGTGGTTGCCCACGATATCCAGCACCACCTTCAAGCCAGCACCGTGCAGGCCCTTGGTCAGCCCGGCGAAATCCAGGTTCTTGCTGGGCAGGTGCTCATCGAGCTTGTAGAAGTTGATGCCCCAGTACCCGTGGTAGCCGGTCTTGCCGCGGTCGGTCAGCGTGCTGGTGCAGCTGATCGGCCTGCTGCCGGTGAACGCCTCGTCCGGGTTGTCGACGATCGGCGTGATCCATACCGCGCCGAAACCGAGGTTGCGGATGTACTGCGCGTTGTCGAGCACACCGCGGAAATCACCACCGAGGTAGCCGATGTTGCCGTCCACCTTGTCCGGGCACGGCACTGGGATGTCGAAGGTGCGGTGCGCGCCACCCTGGTCACGATGGTCATTGGCCGGGTCACCGTTGACGAAGCGGTCGGTGACCACGAAGTACACCGCATCGCTGGCGAACGGCTCGGTGGTGCCGACGTAGTCCGGGCGCGGCGTGGCCACGGCCTGGCCGGCGAACAGGGCAAGGGAAACAGCAACAGCCAACGCAGCACGCATCACACTACCTCCGGACGGGACGGAACCCGCAGCACGCACAGGCCGGCCAGGAACAGGCTGCAGCCGCCCAGCACCAGCACATGCATCGGCTGGCCACCCAGCCATGCGCGCAGGGCAAAGCCGAGCGCACTGGCCGCCACCAGCTGCGGGATCACGATGAAGAAATTGAAGATGCCCATGTACACGCCCATCTTCGACGCCGGCACGCTGTCGGACAGCAGTGCATACGGCAACGACAGGATCGAGGCCCAGGCAAAGCCGACGCCGACCATCGACAGCAGCAGCCAGTGCGGGTCGCGGATGAACATCAGCGAGACCAAGCCGGCGCCGCCCAGCCACAGGTTGACCAGGTGGCTCCAGCGCAGGCCGATCGCACGCACCATCGGCGGAATCAGCACCGCCGCCAGCGCAGCGAAGCCGTTGTAGGCGCCAAACAGCACGCCCACCCAGTTGGCACCTTCGTTGTAGGCGGCAGACTGTGGATCGGTCGAACCGAAGTGGGTACCGGCCACCGCAGCGGTGGTGTAGATCCACATGGCGAACAGCGCGAACCACGAGAAGAACTGCACCCACGCCAGGCGGCGCATGGTGACCGGCATCGCGCGCAGGTCGCCGACGATGGCGGCCAGCATATGCGTGGCCGGCAGCGCGCGCGCGGCCGCCAGCAGCAGGCCGTAGCCGGCGCACAGGCCGGCCAGCACGTACAGCATCCGGTCGCCTTGCCGCCAGGCGATCAGCAGCGCCAACAGCACACCCAGCCCAAGCCACAGGGTCACCCGCGTCCATGGAGCCGGGCCGTTGATCGCGGCCGCCGCGTGATGTTCCGGTGGCTCGGCATCATCGAACCCGGCCAGCTCCGCCGGTGAATATTCGCGGGTGCTGACCACCGTCCAGGTGATCGCCGCCAGCAGCACCACCGCGCCGAAGTAGAACGCATAGCGCACAGTGTCGGGCACTTCCCCGGCGGACGCGGTGTTGGCAACGCCGAAGTGGGCCAGGATGAACGGCAGAAAGCTGGCGACGATGGCACCCACGCCGATGAAGAAGCTCTGCATGGCATAGCCGGCCGGACGCTGGCGTGGCGCCAGCTGGTCACCGACGAAGGCACGGAACGGCTCCATCGATACGTTGATCGAGGCATCCAGTACCCACAGCGTGCCGGCTGCAATCCACAGCGTCGGCGAGTTCGGCATCACCAGCAGCGCCAGCGTGGTCAACACCGCACCGATCATGAAGTACGGACGACGGCGCCCCCAGCGCGTCCAGGTGCGGTCGGACAGGTAGCCGATTACCGGCTGCACCAGCAGGCCGGTCAGCGGCGCGGCAATCCACAGCCCTGGCACCGCGTCGATATCCGCGCCCAGCGTCTCGAAGATGCGGCTGGCATTGGCGTTCTGCAGGGCGAATCCGAACTGGATGCCGAGGAAGCCGAAACACATGTTCCAGATCTGCCAGAACGACAGCTGCGGTTTTGCCGTGCGATTCATCGTGCACCCTCTTCCATCGCCACCGGCGCCACCGTCAGCGCCTGCACCTGGGCCTGGTTGAGCACGCCTTCGCGGCCACCCTTGCCCCCGGTGTAGTGCGCGAAATGTTCAAGCGCGCTCATGTTGAAGCCTTCTTCGAGCGCGACGGTGCACTGCCCCTTGGCCACAACGAACGTTGCCGAAGTCGAGTCCTGCACCGCCACGCTGTGCGGCAGCGTAACCGTGTGCCGCTGCAACGGCTGGCCCGGGCACTGCAGCACCAGCTGCTTCACCGCAGCGGTGACGCCGGTGTTGATCGGCCCGTTCGGATTGCGGTACTGCAGGCGAAGACGCACCTGCCCGGCCTTGGCCGAGGTGAACTGCCAGCGATCCTCGCCCTTCAGCACCTGCTGCGGACCGACGCAGACCGTCGGGCTGTGCAGCGATTCCAATGCGTTGTCGCGCCGGGTCAGGCTGAGGCAATGCTGCAGGCCATCGTCACTGATGTGCGCCTGGCCGTTGCTGGCGGTGAGCGCGCGACCGTCCTGCCACAGCACCTGGCCGGCAGCGACCTCGACGTTCCAGCCCCTGCCCTTGCGCCGCGCCTGCGGTGCGGCCGGCGTGGCCGGTGCGCGCGCATTGGCGTCGGCCGTCATTGCTACGCTGCGCGGCGCCGCTGCTGCGGGGACCAGCTGCACGGTGGTGGTGGCACCACGCATCTTCACCTTGCCCGCTACCAGCAATCCATCGGCCAGCTGCTTCGGCCGCTCCAGCACATAACGCTTGCCGTTGGCCTCCAGGGAGATGCGGCGTTGCTTGCCGAACAGTTCGGGCACCAGCACGGCCGGCAGCTTGGGCTGCACGCGGCCATCGTCCTGCACGCCGAATACGCCTTCGACCACCATCGACAGATAGCCGGCCACCGACCACAGCTGGCGTTCGGAATTGACCACCGGGCCGCTCATTGCGCCTTCCTCGACATGCACGGCCTGGCTGACCAGCTCGTAGTTTTCCATGTTGGAGCCGGCCAGCGCGGCGCCCTGCATCAACGAGCGGATTTCGGCGGCGATGCGCGGCGCATCATCCAGCTGCCGCGCCGCGCGCAGCGAGTACGCACTGACGAACGGCCAGATCGCGCGATTGTGGTAGATCGGCTGCTGCGCCTCCTGCGGCCACACCACCGGGCTGCCGGCCGGGCCCATCGGATACGCCGCCAGCGCACGCCGCGCGCGCTCCGGCGGCAGCACCCCGGCCAGGATGCCCAGCGAAAGGCCGAGCAGATCCACCTTGGCGTACGGCACCGGGTGCGCGGCTTCACCGATGTAACTCATGTACTGGCCGATGTCTTCGCGCCAGAAGCGCGTATCGATCTGCTGCGCCAACGCATCGGCCCACGCCTTGTACTCGGCCGCGCGGGCATCGCCGTGCTGCCCGGCCAGGCGTTCGGCCAGGCGCAGTGCCTGGTAGTGCAGCACGTTGGTGGACAGTGCGTAGGAATCACCGATGAAGCGCACGTCCTCGCGGGTCCAGTCCGGATAGGTCTGCTCGCGCCAGTCCAGGAACGAGGTCTCGCCGCGGTACAGGCCCATCTGCGCGTCGAACACCATCGCGCGGTCCTGCGCCAGCGTGCCCTGCAGCGCCTGCCAGACCTGATCGGCAAACGCTCGGTCCTCCAGCAGGTGGCGTGCCGCCAGGAACCACACCACGCGGTCGCTGCTGATCGGCCAGCTGCCGCCGGAACCGGTGTCCTGCGCCACGAACAGGCCGGGCGTGTGCCCGTCGCGCGCCGCCGACAGCTTGAACTGCAGCGACTGCCGGGTGCGTTGCGGGTCCAGCCGCGCCAGCGCCAGATCGGCGGCGAAGCTGACATCGCGGGTCCACACATAGGGCCAGCGCGCGCCGGTCTGGAAGCACTCGCACGGCACCGGCCGGCCCTCGTCGAACGCGGGGTCGCGAATCGCGTCCACACGGTCCTGGCCCATCTCCTGCTGGGCCAGCGCAAACAACGCGTCGAACATCACGCTACCGGTCTGGCTGCGCATCGGCATGGGTGCGATACGCACCTCACCTTTCGGCGCATGCAGCACGAAGCTGCCGTTGGCAGCGGCTTCGGCGCGCGCTTGGCGGCCGTCGAATTGCAGGTCGGCCGCCTGCGCGGTCGATCCCAGCGCTGCCCCGAGGGCAGCGGTCAGGCAAATGATCTTCAGCATCGAAGCGGCGGACCGGCTTGCGCCCGTCGGCCTCCCTCCCTCTCTGCACGCGTTGTAGGTCCGCACCGTCGTTGCCGGCGGGCGGGCACGGCCCCTCCCTCAAGGTGCCTTGGCCCCATGGTAGACGCGGGGCTGTCGGCTGCGTCCAGCTGCATACGTATTCATGGCGTCACGCGGTAGCGCGCCTGCCGCGCTGGCTTATGGTCCGGGTCTGCCAACGGCGCCTTGGGAGGGGAACTGCCGATGTCACCCACTGCTGTACGCGCGGCAATCGCGCACCTGCTCGGCCTGGCCCTGCTGGCCTGGGCCACGCTGGCACAGGCCGCGCCACAGGTCGCCAGCATCGAATCACCCGGCAAGGTGCTGAAGGTCACCCTGGTGCTGGACGGCGGCACCGCACGCTACCGTGTCGAGCGTTTCGGCGAGCCCGTGGTGGAGGATTCGAAGCTCGGCTTCGCCCTGCGCGACGGCCGCCTGGACCGCGATTTCGCCCTGCTTGGCCAGCAGCGGCGCAGCGTCGATGACACTTGGGAGCAGCCGTGGGGCGAGCGCCGGCTCACCCGCAACCACTTCAACGAGCTGACCGTGCAGCTGGCCGAAACCACCGGCAGCAAGCGTCGGCTGGATGTGGTGTTCCGCGCCTACGACGATGGCCTGGGCTTCCGCTATGTGTTCCCCGAACAGCCGAACCTGCGCGAAGCGATCATCGATGACGAGCTGACCGAGTTTGCCATCGCGCCTGAATCCACCGCCTGGTGGATCCCCGCCGGCGAACCGATCCACTACGAATACCTCTACCAGCGCACGCCGCTACGCGAAGTACCGCTGGTGCATACGCCGATGACCCTGCGCAGCCGCGATGGCCTGCATCTGGCGATCCACGAGGCGGCGCTGGTGGACTATGCCGGCATGTGGCTGCGGCGCACCGAGGGGCAGCGCCTGCGCGCGCAGCTCTCGCCCTCGGCCGAAGGCTGGAAGGTACGCCGCGCCCTGCCCTTCGCCACACCGTGGCGCACGCTGCAGATCGCCGACCGTGCCGGTGGCCTGGTCGAATCAGACCTGATCCTCAACCTCAACGAACCCAACGCGCTGGGCGATGTGAGCTGGGTGAAGCCCGCCAAGTACCTCGGGGTGTGGTGGTCGATGCACCTGGACAACGAGAGCTGGGCGACCGGGCCGAAGCATGCGGCCACCACCGCCAAGACGAAGAAGGTGATCGACTTTGCCGCTGCGCACGGCTTCCGTGGCGTGCTGGTGGAGGGTTGGAACCCGGGCTGGGACGGCATGTGGGTGGGCAATGGTTATGACTTCGATTTCACCCGGGCCACGCCCGATTTCGACATTGAAGCGCTGTCGGCATATGGCCTGAAGAAGGGCGTACACCTGATCGGCCACCATGAAACCGGCTGCGCCATCGAGCACTACGAGGACCAGTTGGGTGCCGCGCTGGACCTGTATGTAAGGCTGGGCGTGGACCAGTTCAAGACCGGCTACGTGTGCGACGACGGCCAGGTCGATCGTCGCAATCCGGCAGGGGGACCGCTGTGGCGCGAGTGGCACGACGGGCAGTTCATGGCCCGCCACCATCTGAAGGTGGTGCAGGAAGCCGCGCGCCGGCACCTGTCGGTGAACCCGCATGAGCCGATCAAGGACACCGGCCTGCGCCGCACCTACCCCAACTGGATCTCGCGCGAAGGCGCACGCGGCATGGAGTACAACGCCTGGGGCCAGCCGCCGAACCCGCCGGAGCACGAGGTCAACCTGGTGTTCACCCGCATGCTGGCCGGGCCGATGGATTACACCCCCGGCATCCTCAGCCTGAAGGGCCGCCACGGCCAGGCCATCCCCAGTACGTTGGCGCGCCAACTGGCCCTGTACGTGGTGCTGTACAGCCCGATCCAAATGGCCGCCGACCTGCCCGAACACTACCTGCAGCATCGCGAGGCGTTCCGTTTCATCGAGGACGTGGCGGTGGACTGGGAGCAGAGCCGCGTGCTCGATGGCGAAGTGGGCGACTACGTGACGATCGTGCGCCGCGACCGCAACAGCCGCGACTGGTTCCTCGGCAGCATCACCGATGAGCACGGCCGCGTGCTGCCGGTATCGCTGGGCTTCCTGGAGCCGGGCGTGCGTTATCGCGCCGAGATCTACCGCGATGGCGAGGGCGCGGATTTCCGCAGCAATCCATTCGCGTTCGCAAGCGAAACCCGCGAAGTGACCAGCGCCGATGCACTGACGCTGGTGCTGGCACCGGGCGGTGGGCAGGCCATTCGCTTCACGCCGATCCGCTGAACGTTTTCCTGCCTGCGCCCCCGTAGCGCCCGAGCCCACGCTCGGGCGGCGGTGCGTAGCACCGAAATGCAGCCGAGCATGGGCTCGGCTCTACAGAACGAGACACTTGAAAGCGATTACATCCCTGCAAACGCCATTGAATACGTATGCAGGGTGATTCCCGCGAAGAACGCGCTGCCTACCATAGCGGCGACGACAGCGGCCACCGCGTCGCACGTTCACGGCCCCGCCGGAACGCTCACAAATCGATCTGCAACATTGCCTGGGAGGGGAAAATGTTGAACCACAAGCGCAGCGCGCTCAGCATCGCGCTGGCCGTTGTCCTGGCGCCGACGCTGGCGTCGGCACAGTCCACGCAGAGCACCACCACGCCGGCCGGCACCGCCGCCACCAACCTCGATACGGTGCAGGTCACCGGCATCCGCCGCGGCATCGAGAGCGCGATCGCGGTCAAGCAGGACGCTACCTCGGTGGTCGAAGCGATCTCCGCCGAAGACATCGGCAAGCTGCCCGACGTCAGCATCGCCGAGTCCATCTCGCGCCTGCCCGGCCTGGCCGCGCAGCGCGTGGCGGGCCGTGCGCAAGTGATCAGCGTGCGCGGCCTGTCGCCGGACTTCGCCACCACCCTGCTCAACGGCCGCGAAGTGGTCAGCACCGGCGACAACCGCGGCGTCGAGTTCGACCAGTACCCGTCCGAGCTGGTCAACGGCGTGACGGTGTACAAGACCCCGGACGCGGCGCTGGTCGGCCAGGGCCTGTCGGGCACCATCGACATGCAGACCGCGCGCCCGCTCAGCTTCGGCGAGCGCGTGATCGCGGTCAGTGGCCGCTACCAGAAGAGTTCGCTGGGCCGCGCCGCCAACGTCGATCCATACGGCAACCGCTTCAGCGCCAGCTACATCGACCAGTTCCTGGACAAGACCCTGGGCATCGCCATCGGCTACGCGCACAGCGACATGCCGATCCAGGAGAACCAGGTCGGCCTGTACGAGCCGTGGACCACCGAGCACACCGACAAGGGCGACCGTCCGGGCGTGGGCGTCGGCACCTACTTCTCCGATGGCATCAAGGCGCTGCGCCGCACCGGCAACAACAAGCGCGACGGCGTGATGGCGACGATCCAGTTCCGGCCGAACAACAGCTGGACCAGCACCTTCGATGCATTCCACACCGAAGCCGAGCAGATCGACACCGCCAACCAGTTCGAGCTGAACCTCAGCAACTACAACGGCAACTACACCCCGGGCCTGCTGGTCAGCAACCCGCAGGTCAACGCCAATGGTTCGTTCACCGGCGGCACCGCCAGCGGCGTGTACCCGCTGGTGCGCGGCATGTACAACAAGCGCAAGGACAAGATCGATGCGTTCGGCTGGAACAACGAGTTCAACTTCAGCGGCGTCAAGCTGGTCGCCGACCTGAACTACTCCAAGGCCACGCGCGATGAGCTGAACCTGGAAAACAACCTGCAGCTGACCCCGATGCCACAGCTGGATACGGTCGGCGTGTCGATCCGCCAGAACGGCTTCTCGCAGATCAGCCCGGGCCTGAACTACTCCAATCCCGATGCGCTGTTCCTGACCAACACCATCTACGGCTCCGGCTACGGCAAGGTGCCGCAGGTGGAAGACCGCCTGAAGGGTGGCAAGCTGGCCGCCACCATCGCGCTGCCCGATGCCATCGCGTCGTGGGCGCCGGACATCGACATCGGCGTGAACTACGCCGACCGCCGCAAGGTGAAGACCCAGTCCGAAGGCAACATCCTGCTGGGTGCGCAGGGCGATGCCAACATCGCCTCGGACCTGCAGTATCGCCCGGTCAACCTCGGCTTCGCCGGCCTCGGCACCATCCCGGCCTGGAACGTCCCGGCCGCGGTCGGCCGCTACATGACCTTCAACCCGGTCGACAACCTGGACTACCTGATTCCCAAGTCGTGGACGGTGCAGGAGAAGATCACCACCGCCTGGGCGCGCCTGAACATCAACGCCGACATCGGCGACGTCGGCGTGCGCGGCAACATCGGCGTGCAGATGCAGCACACCGACCAGAGCTCGGATTCGCGCTACTGGGACAGCTCGCAGTCGGCCGGCAACAACGTGCAGCCGTACTCGAACGGCCGCACCTACAACGATTGGCTGCCGAGCCTGAACCTGGCCTTCCTGTTCCCGCACCAGCAGACGCTGCGCTTCGCCGTCGCCAAGCAGGTCGCACGCCCACGTGTGGACCAGATGCGCGCCGGCCTGGAGTTCGGCGTGGACACCGGCACCGGCCGCCCCGGCGGCAGCGGCGGCAATCCGCTGCTGGACCCATGGCGTGCCACCGCGCTGGACCTGTCCTATGAGAAGTACTTCGGCGAGAAGGCCTACGTGGCCGCCGCGATCTTCTACAAGGACCTGAAGAGCTACGTCTACACCCAGTCGGTCGATAACTACGACTTCACCGCGCTGCTGGGCAGCTACGTGCCGCCGCCGGGCATGACCGCACCGGTGCTGACCACCGGCACCTTCTCCGCGCCGCAGAACGGCAAGGGCGGCACGCTGAAGGGCCTGGAGCTGACCGCATCGTTCCCGCTGGAGATGCTGACCGACAGCCTGCGTGGCTTCGGCGTGCAGGCCAGCGCGACCTTCAACAAGAGCGACATCACCATCCTGGATCCGGAGAGCGCCTCCAGCGTGGGCAGTGACCCGATCAGCCTGCCGGGCCTGTCCAAGCGCGTGTACAACTTCACTGCCTATTACGAGCGCAGCGGTTTTGAAGCACGCGTCAGCCAGCGCCGCCGATCGGACTTCATCGGTGAGATCGGCAACTTCAACGGCAACCGCAGCCTGCGCTATGTCGTCGGCGAAAACGTGACCGATGCGCAGGTCAGCTACACCTTCAGCGACAGCAGCGCCCTGCGTGGCCTGACCCTGCTGCTGCAGGGCAGCAACCTGACCAACGAGCCGTACCGCACCTACGCCGGCAGCAAGGACCGCCCGCTGGAGTACATCGAATGGGGCCGCACCTACATGCTGGGCGTGAACTACAAGTTCTGACCACAGCCGGGTAGTGCCGGCCGCTGGCCGGCAACCACCCCATCGGTAGCGCCGGGCCATGCCCGGCGACGGAAGCCAGGAGCAGGACCGGAAACCCGCTGCGCAGGCAGCGGGTTTTCCTTTGCGCGGATGCCGGCCGTTGGTCGGCAAGGCCCACCCACAAAAAAGGGACGGGGCGCTTCGGCCCCGTCCCCGCAAGTACCGCCACCGGAGAAAACGGTCAGCTGCGTCGGGCGCAATACACCGCGCGCGGCGGCAGCTGGAGTTCGTTGCCCTGCATCGTGCCCGCATCCGGGCCCGGTACCGCCACCTGCTGCCAGTTCCCCGGCGGCAGCGGATGGGTCACCGCCTCGGCCGACAGGTTGAAGGCCAGCAGGAGGGTTTCATCTGCAAGCATACGCTCGAACAGCAGCACAGGCTCGGCACTTTCAAGGAATCTGATGCTGCCGTGCAGGAGGGCCGGCTGGGTATGCCGCCAGGCCAGGAACGCGCGGAACGCCGCCAGCACCGAATGCGGGTCGCGCTCCTGCACGGCCACCGCCGCCGCGCGGTGCTCGGCCGGGATCGGCAGCCAGGGCTGCCCGGTGGTGAAACCGGCTAATGGCGCATCGGTCCATGGCAGCGGGGTACGGCAGCCGTCGCGGCCCTTGAAATTCGGCCAGAAGGTGATGCCATACGGGTCCTGCAGGGCCTCGAACGGCACCTCGGCCTCGGCCAGGCCCAGCTCCTCGCCCTGGTACAGGCAGACCGAACCGCGCAGCGAGCACAGCATCGCCACCAGCATCCGCGCCAGGCGCGGATCGGCCGGGTGACCGCCCCAGCGGCTGACCGCACGCTCCACGTCGTGATTGGACACCGCCCAGCACGGCCAGCCTTCGGTCATCGCCGCTTCCAGCCGCGAGACCGTATCGCGGATGTAGGCCGCGCTGTAGTCGTCCACCAGCAGCTCGAAGCTGTAGCCCATGTGCAGGCGGCCTTCGCGGGTGTACTCGGCGGTGGTCGCCAGCGAGTCCTCCGAGGATATCTCGCCCAGGCTGACCGCGCCCGGGTACTGATCCAGCAGCGCGCGCAGGCGCTCCAGGAACGGCAGGTTCTCAGGCTGGGTGTTGTTGTAGTAGTGGTACTGGTAGGCGTACGGGTTGTCCGGGCTGAAGCCGCGCCCCACCCGCTTCTCCGCCGGCTTGGGCGGGTTGTCACGCAGCTGCGCATCGTGGAAGCAGAAGTTGATCGCATCCAGGCGGAAGCCATCCACGCCGCGGTCCAGCCAGAAGCGCACATTGTCCAGTGTGGCCTGCTGCACGTCCGGGTGATGGAAGTTCAGGTCCGGCTGGTCGACCAGGAAGTTGTGCAGGTAGTACTGCTCACGGCGCGGCTCCCACTGCCAGGCGCAGCCGCCGAACAGCGACAGCCAGTTGTTGGGCGGGGTGCCATCCTCGCGCGGGTCGGCCCAGACGTACCAGTCGGCCTTCGGGTTGCTGCGGTCCTGGCGGCTCTCGCGGAACCAGGCATGCTCGATCGACGTGTGGCTCAGCACCTGGTCGATCATCACCTTCAGGCCCAGGCCGTGGGCCTTGGCCAACAGGCGGTCGAAGTCGTCCAGGCTGCCGAACAGCGGATCAACGTCGCGGTAATCGGCGATGTCGTAGCCGAAGTCGGCCATCGGCGACTTGAAGAACGGCGAGATCCAGATTGCATCCACGCCCAGCGCGGCAATGTGGTCCAGGCGCTGGATGATGCCGGGCAGATCGCCCACGCCATCGCCGTTGGCATCGAGGTAACTGCGCGGGTAGATCTGATAGATGACGGCTCCGCGCCACCATGGATAGTGCGACATCGACAGCCCCCCTCCGGGCATGCGGGACCCGCCGGCAGCGGGCCGAAATCCTGATCCGGCAAGCTTAGCGGTGGCCTCCCGGGCATGGCGCAACCTGCATACGTATTCACGCGGAGGGCCGCGCAGGCCGGGCTGGAATTGCCGCGCGGACCGGTTTGCGCCCGAATTCACGGCCAGCGCCTATAATCAGTGGTGAGCCTGAAAGCCTGATCGCATGACCATCACCGAAGACACCCGTCCCGCCCTGGGCCTGCCCCAGATCCAGTCGCTTGCCGCGGCCGACATGGCCGCCGTCGACGCCCTGATCCGGCGCCGGCTGTCTTCGGACGTCGTGCTGATCAACCAGATCGCCGACCACATCATTTCCGCCGGCGGCAAACGCCTGCGCCCGATGCTGGTGATGCTGGCCGGCCATGCGGTCGGCCAGGCCGGCCCGGAGCACCACCAGCTGGCGGCGATCATCGAGTTCATCCACACCTCCACCCTGCTGCACGACGACGTGGTGGACGAATCCAGCCTGCGCCGTGGCCGCAGCACCGCCAACGCGCTGTGGGGCAACGCGCCCAGCGTGCTGGTGGGCGACTTCCTGTACTCGCGCAGCTTCCAGCTGATGGTCGAACTGGAGCGCATGTCGGTGATGCAGATCCTGGCCGATGCCACCAACCGCATCGCTGAGGGTGAGGTGTTGCAGCTGCTGCACGTGCACAACCCCGATACTGACGAAGCCGCGTACCTGCGCGTGATCGAGCGCAAGACCGCGGTGCTGTTCGCCGCCGGCACCCGCCTGGGCGCGCTGGCCAGTGGCGTAGACGAAGCCAAGCAACAGGCCCTGTTCGACTACGGCATGCACCTGGGCTACGCGTTCCAGATTGCCGACGACGTGCTGGACTACTCGGCCAACGCCGAGGAGCTGGGCAAGAACCTGGGCGACGACCTCGCCGAGGGCAAGGCCACGCTGCCGCTGATCCACGCGATGGCCCACTCCGACGACGCTACCCGCGAACGCCTGCGCACCATCGTGCAGGACGGCGACGCCTCGGCGATGCCGGAAGTGCTGGCCGCGATCCGCGTCACCGGCGGCCTGGAGTACAGCCGCGCGCGTGCGGAGGAATACGCCGAAGCCGCCGAGCGCGCGCTCGATGGCTTGGGCGACAACGACGCGGTCGCCGCCCTGCGCGGCCTGGCCCGCTACGCGGTGCAGCGCTCGCATTGACCGGTAGTGCCGACCAACGGTCGGCACCTACCAAACCGGCATTCCGGTGGGTGCCGACCGTTGGTCGCCACTGAAACGGTCGCATTGACCGCATCTGGTAGTGCCGGCCGCTGGCCGGCATTGAAGCCTCGGTAGGTGCCGGCCGCTGGCCGGCATTGAAGCATCGGTAGGTGCCGACCGTTGGTCGGCATTCCCGATGACATCCGCAGCATCATGAGGTTGCCGGCCAGCGGCCGGCACTACCGCTGCACGAATCAACGTTTCTCGAAGCGCTCCTCGAAGAACTCATCCAGCGCCTTCCACGCGCGCTTGGCCGCCCGCTCGTTGTACTGGCACCCCGGCGGGCTGTTGGCGTCGCGCTCGGCGAAGCAGTGCACGGCACCGCTGTAGTTGGTGAACTCCCAATCGACCTTGGCCGCGTCCATTTCCTTCTGGAAAGCGGCGATGTCCTCGGCGGTCACGCTCTTGTCATCGGCCCCATTGAGCACCAGCACGGACGGATGGGTGCCACCGGCCTGCGCCGGCAAGGGCGAACCCAACCCACCGTGCAGGCTGACCACAGCGGCCAGCGGCGCACCGGCGCGGGCCAGCTCCAGCACCGTGGTGCCACCGAAACAGAAACCGACCGCACCGATCCGGCTGGCATCCAGCGGCACCTTGCCGGCCTGCGCCTTGAGCACGTTCACCGCTTGCAGTGCACGCGCACGAAGCAGCGGCCGGTCATTGCGCAGCTTGCTGGCCACCGGCCCCGCCTCCGCATCACTCTTCGGCCGCACGTCCTTGCCATAGACATCGGCCACCAGCACCACGTAGTCATCACCGGCCAGCTGCTTGGCCTTCTCGATGGCCGACTCGTTCACACCCTTCCAGTTCGGCACCATCACCAGGCCCGGGCGCTTGTCGTGCCCACCATCGTCATAGACCAGCACGCCACTGAAGGTCGTGCCCTGGTGCTTCCACTCCACCGGCTGCGTCTTCATCGCCGCCCACGCCGGCATCGTCGCCAGCCCCAGGATCATCGCCACACCGCATCGCCAACGATTCATGCGCCTGCTCCGCAAGAAAAAGGGGACGGAGGGGATTAAGCCGTATTCGCCCCTCCCGCGTCGCATTCTGCATTGGCGGCGTGACGCAGGTGTGGTTGGATACGACTTAATCCCCTCCGTCCCCTTTTTTCGCATGAATCTTGTTGATCGCTTTCTGTCTGGCCTGATCCCGCGTTTGCCTGCCGAGGATGCCCCGCAATGGGCACATGTCCAGGGCGCCAGCGCCGAGGACCTGCAGCGCCTGCGTGTGCAGTGGCCGCAGGTGCCGGGCAGCCTGAAGGATGCGGGCAGGAGCAGGGTAATGAACGTGCACATGCGGCTATCCGGGTCCGTCCGGGGATACGCCCATGGTAACTCGCCGGGGTCAGAGCCCTTTCCTGAGGAAAGGGATCCGACCCCGATCCGGCGGATCAGGCGATGCCCAACCCCGGAATCGCGCTGATGCTGTCCGGATCGAACCCGGCCAGCTCGGCGAAATGGCGGCCACGCGCCACGTAATCGCGGTAGGCACCAAAGCTTGGCGCGCCCGGCGACAGCAGAACCACACCGCCCTGCGCCCCCAGCGCGGCGCGCGCCAAGGCCATCGCCTCGGGCAGATCCGACGCCGCGTGCAGACCGAAGCGGCCGGCATCGGCCAGCGGCTGCAGCATGGCATGGATGCGCGGGCCGTTGCTGCCCATGGTCACGATCTCCACCGGTGGCACGTCGTGGGCCATGTGCTGCATGAAATCGGTCCAGTCCAGGCCACGGTCGTGCCCGCCCACCAGCAGCGCGATGCGCTGCCCGGCGAAGCACTCCAGCGCGGCCAGGCTGGCGTGCGGCGTGGTGCTGATCGAATCGTTGACGTAGGTCAGGCCATCGGCCACGCCGATGCGCTGCAGGCGGTTCGGCAGCGGGCGGAAATCCTGCACCGCCGGTGCCAGCGCCACCGCGTCCAGGCCCAGTGCTTCCAGCGCGGCCAGCACCGCGCACAGGTTGCCGCGATTGTGACGGCCCGGCAGCGGCGTGATACGGGTATCGAACACGGCCTGCTCACCGCGATGCACGATGTCGCCCCGCATGTGCCAGCCCTGCGGCTGGTTGAACCAGACCACCTCACTCTCGGGCAGCGACAGTGCCGCCAGGTGCGGATCTGCGGCATTGAGCACGGCGATGCGCGGCGCAGCTTCAGTCACCAGCCGCAGCTTGTCCTCGATGTAACGCTGTTCGCTGCCGTGCCAGTCCAGGTGTTCCGGGAACAGGTTCAGTACCACCGCCACCTGCGGATGAGCGCCACTGCGCGCCACTTCACCGGTCTGGTAACTGGACAGTTCCACCGCCCAGTACTCGGGCGCGGGCTGCGGATCCAGCACTTCAAGCAGCGGCAGGCCGATGTTGCCGACCAGTCCGGTGCGATGCCCGGCGGCCCGCAGCAGGTGCGCGACCAGCGCGGTGGTGGTGCTCTTGCCCTTGGTGCCGGTCACGCACACGGTGTCGTGCACGATGCCATCGTCAGCCGCGTGCTCCGCAAACCACAGCGCGGTGCCGCCGATGAAGGTGGTGCCCTGCTCTGCCGCCGCCAGCGCGATCGGCTGGTAAGGGCTGATGCCGGGCGACTTGATCACCACATCGAACGCGGCCAGCGCTTCGGCCGAGGGTTCGCCAAGTACCTGCAGCGCGCCCTGCGTTTCCGCACGCGCGGCTTCGGCTTCAGCGGCCGGGCAGAACAGGCTCAGGCCAAGCGTTGGCAGGCGCTCACGCAGCACCGCAAACGCGGCGCGGCCCTCACGGCCCCAGCCCCACAGCGCGACGCGCTTTCCTTCAAGCTTCGAAATCTTCACGCACCCGTTCCCACAGCGCAGCCGGAACGCGGTGCTCGCCCTGCAACTGCAGCAGAGGTACCAGTTCCAGTTCGGCGGCATCCAGCTGCGGCTGGATCTCGTTGCAGAAGCGCTTCACCAACAGGTCTTCCTTCCATTCCGGGCGCTGCGCCAAGGTCGCCATCGCCGCACGCGATTCGCGGCCTTCGCCCACGCACTCGAACGGCTTGTGGTCCTGGAATTCCAGCAGCGCGTCGAAGCCACCGGCCTGTTCGGCATCGTCCAGCAGGTTGCGGCCAAAGATGCGCACCAGGCGCGTCTTGGGCATGAACGGGGCCAGCGCCAGGAAGACGAAATGGCACTTCGGGCAGACGCCGCACCAGCGGTTCACCGGGCGCTCGCCGAGGATGTGGAAATTGCGGTTGCAGCTGGAGAAGTGCGCGTCGTAGAAATCGGTCTTGGCGAACTGGCGGGCCACCGCCAGCTCGGACATCGGGCGCAGCAGCGAGTAGTACTGCAGGTCCGCCGCCACGTACTTCCGCACATGGCTGCCGAACGCCTGCTCGCAGGCCCAGCCCTTGGACCACTGGTGATTCACTTCGCCGGTGCCCGGAATCTGGCTGCCGTAGCTGGCCGAACGCTCGTTGGAGAACACGACCTGGTCCACGCCGTGCAGCAACGCGGCCAGCACCATGATTGCCGAGTTCACCACCGTCACCGGGATATGGCCGTTCCAGGCGCCTTGGCGGTTCAACTCGAACAGTTCCGGCGCCAGCGTGCGGCCCAGGTTCAATGTCGGCAGGCCGGTGCGCTCGGCGCACGCACGGATCAGCTGCGAGCCACCGATCCAGGTCACGGTCTCGTCCACGCCGGCACGGCGCAGCGCTTCGATGCTCACCAGCGAATCCTTGCCGCCGCCGATGGCCACCAGCGCGTGCGACCGCAGACCCAGCGCCGGCGCCTGCACGGCCTCGCCCTGCACCGGCAACCGGAAGCGGCCGCGCAGGTTCAGGCCGTTGCGGTAGGCGAATTCGCCCAGGCCATTGAGGTAAATGGTCTCCACCAGTGCGGCGGTATCGGCATCGATGCTGTAACTGTCGATGCTGACCGTATCCGGTACGCCGGCCTTGTAGTAGCTGACGCCGGCAATCAGGTGCAGCAGCTGCAGCGCACGCTGCACGGCGGCGGCGCGCGCCTCGTCCAGCGCGAACGGGGCACCGGGCACGGTGATGGTTTCCACCATCTCCGGGCCGTCGTCGAAGGCGTAGACCAGCCGGGCCACGCCGGTATCCGCTGCGAAGTCGCAACGGACGAAGCGGAAGCGGGAAACCTGGTGTTTGTCGAAAGCAGTCATGGTGTATCCGGTCAGGCACGGGCCCGCGCGAGGGCGCGGGGCGTGTCGGTGGGCGGGTGCAGGGCGCGCATGGTGATCATTCGATCACGTCTTCGCGCGGCAACATCCGCTGGTTGTAGGTGTTGGCCATCACATAGCCGTAGGCACCGGCATCTGCGATCAGCATCACGTCGTCCGGCGCGGTGGACACCGGCAGCTTGCGGCGCTTGCCGAACACATCGCTGGATTCGCAGATCGGGCCGACCACATCGAACGCCGCTTCGGCATAACCGCCCTGGCGGCTGAGGTTCTCGATGTCATGCCAGGCGTCGTACAGCGCCGGGCGCATCAGTGCGTTCATGCCGGCGTCCAGGCCGACACGGCGCACGCCGTCCTTCTCCACCACCTGGGTGGCATGGGTGAGCAGCACGCCCGATTCGGCCACCAGGTAGCGGCCCGGCTCGATCGCCAGGCGGAATGCCGGGTGCAGCGCCTTGACCTCGGCCAGGCCCTCGGCCCAGGCGTCCAGGTCGAAGGGTTCGTCTTCGTCGCTGTACGGAATCGGCAGGCCGCCACCGATATCGATGGTCTGCACGCTGCCGATGCGGCGGGCGAAACCGGCCAGCTCATCGCACATCAGGCGCCAGTGCTGCGCGGTTTCCACGCCGCTGCCCAGGTGCGCATGCAGGCCCACCACGCGGCTGCCCAGTTCGGTGGCCGCGCGCACGAACTCGTCGACGCGGGCGATCGGCAGGCCGAACTTGGACTCCTTGCCACCGGTACGGACCTTGGCGTGGTGGCCCTCACCCCGGCCCAGATCGACGCGCAGCCACAGCTCGCGGTTGCGGAACAGGTCCGGCCAGCGCTGCAGCGCTTCCACGTTGTCGACGGTCACGGTCACGCCCAGCGCGAACGCCGCCTCGTACTCGCTGCGCGGACAGAAGCTGGGGGTGAACAGCACGCGCCTGGGCGACAGTTCCGGCAGGTGCTGGAACACATGCTTCAGCTCGCCGTGCGACACGCACTCCAGGCCGAAGCCTTCGGCTTCCAGCAGCTGCAGGATGGCCGGGTGGCTGTTGGCCTTGATCGCGTAGTAGCGCTGGTCGATCGGCTTGATTGCGGCCAGTGCACGGGCGCGGGCGCGCACCGTCGGCAGGTGATAGACGTAGCGCGGCGTACCGGCATCGGCCAGCTGCAGCAGGTGCGCACGCTGGCCGCGCCACCACGGCGTGCCGCGCGGGCGCACGGTGCCGGCAATCTCGCGCCAGCGCGGGCCGAACACTTCGGTCTCCTCCACCGGCATCGCGCCGCTGTCGATCAGCTCGGCGTGCAGGATCGGCAGCAGGCCATCGGCATCGGCCTCGTCGATGACGAAGGTCAGGTTCAGGTCGTTGGACGACTGCGAGATCATGTGCACGCGCTCGCGGCCGAAGGTGGCCCACACGTCCGACAGCTTGTGCAGCAGCGAGCGCATGCCGCGGCCCACCAGGGTGATCGCCGCGCACGGCACGATCACCTTCACCTTGCAGATCTGCGACAGGTCGGCCGACAGCGCGGCCAGCACATCGGTGTTGACCAGGTTCTCGGACGGGTCCAGCGACACGGTGACGTTGGTCTCGGCCGAACCGATCAGGTCCACCGACAGGCCGTGCTTCTTGAACAGGTTGAACACATCGGCCAGGAAGCCGACCTGCTGCCACATGCCGATGCCTTCCATCGACACCAGCACGATGCCGTTGCGGCGGCTGATCGCCTTCACCCCCGGCACCGGTGCGGCGCTGCCATCGATGCTGGTGCCCGGCAGTTCCGGGCGCTCGGTATCGAGGATGGCCATCGGCACGCCGGCATCGCGGCACGGCTTGATCGAGCGCGGGTGAAGCACTTTGGCGCCGGTGGTGGCGATTTCCTGCGCTTCGTAATAGTCCAGGCGGGTCAGCAGGCGCGCGTCCGGCACGTCCTTGGGATTGGCGCTGAACATGCCCGGCACATCGGTCCAGATCTCCACCCGGCTGGCGCCGAGCAGCGCACCGAAATACGCCGCCGAGGTATCCGAGCCACCACGGCCGAGGATGGCGGTACCGCCATCGGCATGCCGCGAAATGAAGCCCTGGGTGATCAGCAGGCGGGTCGGCTGCGCGCGGAAGCGCTGCACCCACTCCGCGTCTGCGCGCCACTGGCAGTTCACCGACAGGCGCTGCGACCAGTCGCTCTGGTTCGGCTGCGGCGGCATCGCGTCCAGCCACTGGCGGGCATCCATCCAGCCCATGTCCAGGCCCGAGGCGCGCAGGTAGGCCGCGCCCAGGGTGGAGGACAGCAGCTCGCCCTGGCCCAGCACTTCGGCCTGCCAGTCGAGCGGACGGGTGGCTGCACGCGCATCGTCGAGCAGGCCCTGCAGCGCGGCCAGCCGTTCGGCCAGCACCTCGCGACCCAGGCCGAGTTCGGCCAGGAAGCCTTCATGGCGTTCGACCAGCGCTGCCACGCGGTCCCGGCTATCGGGCGCGCCGTCGGCAATCGCGGTCAGTTCGTTGGTGACCCCGGACAGCGCCGATACCACCACCAGCACGCGCGAGCCGGTCTCTTCCGCGCGTTTTTTCGCCAGCTTCCCGATCGTGTCCCAGCGGTGACGACGCGACACCGAAGTGCCGCCGAACTTCAGTACGATCCAACGATCGACAAGGGGGGAAGCTGACATGGATTGGCTATGTAGAATGTGGGGAAGCCGCCCTCGGGGGCGGAACCTTTGATTCTAAGCGCAATATCCCCGTAGATGGCCGTCCTCCGTTACCTGCAGCTCGATGTCTTCGCCGCCCGCCCCGGCACCGGCAACCCGCTGGGCGCCATCCTGGACGCCGACGGGCTCTCCAGCCGCCAGATGCAGGCCCTGGCTACCTGGCTGAACCTCTCCGAGACGGTGTTCTTCCTGCGCCCCACCGCGCCCGGCGCCGATTACCACATCCGCATCTTCACCCCGACCCGCGAGCTGGCGTTTGCCGGCCACCCCAGCGTCGGCGCCGCCTGGGCGGCGGTGACCTGCGGCCTGGCCCAGCCTCGCGACGGCGCCCTGCTGCAGCAGTGCGTGGCAGGGTTGCTGCCGGTACGGGTGAGCGGCCCGGTCGAGGCACTGCAGATCCAGCTGGCCAGCCCGCCGGCACGGCAACTGGACACGGCCGCGGACGGAGCACCCGAAACACTGCTGGCCCTCGCCGCCAACGGGCACGTGCCCGAACTCTGGGACAACGGCGCGTGCTGGTGGCTGTTGCCGCTACGCGACGCCGCCGCCGTACGCGGGCTGGCACCGGACATGGCCGCGCTGGCCGCCTGGAGTCTCGCCACCGACGCTACAGGCTTGGCCGTCTTCGCCGACGAGGCCAGCTCCGACCACACCCGCGTGGTGCGTGCCTTCTGCCCCGCTGATGCGCCCGCCGTGCCCGAGGATCCAGTGACCGGCAGTGCCAATGCGCTGATAGGCGCCTGGCTGCGGCAGCGGAATGCTCTGCCCGGCCGCGAGGGCCGCTACGTGGCCAGCCAGGGCCGCGAAGTGGGCCGCGATGGCCGCGTGCAGGTGCAGGTCGACGCGCAGGGCACGGTGTGGATCGGCGGCCAGGTGCAGCCGGTCATCGACGGCCAGATCCGTTGGCTGTAGAGCCGAGCCCACGCTCGGCTGCTTCTTCTCACACCCCGACACAGCCGAGCATGGGCTCGGCTCTACAACCGCGCGTTAAGCTGCGCGCCAACCGATCCTGGAGTTTCGCCCCGATGACCACCCGCCGTTTCCTGCAGCTGGATGTGTTCTCCCCGCGCGCCGGCGCTGGCAATCCGCTGGCCGTGGTGCTCGATGCCGAGGGCCTGGACGACGCCAGCATGCAGGCGATCGCGCGCTGGACGCGTCTGCCCGAGACCACCTTCGTGTTCCCGCCCCAGGCAGCCGGTGCCAGCTACCGGCTGCGCATGTTCAGCCCGCAGAAGGAAGTGCCGTTCGCCGGCCACCCCAGCGTCGGCACCGCGCATGCGGTGCTGCAGGTGGGCCTGGCCGGAGCGGTTGACGGTGTGCTGGTGCAGGACGGCATTGCCGGCGCGCTGCCGCTGCGCGTCAGCGGTGAGGGTACGCAACAGCGCATCGCCATCCGCACCCCGCGCGCGCAGCTGGCCGAAACTGCCGAGGCCTGCGATCCACGCCTGCAGGCTGCACTGAGGGGCTGGCCGCTGGGTTCGTTGCCGCCGGCGCGCATGCAGGGCGGGCGTAGCTGGTGGGTGGTGCAGGTGGCCGATGAAGCCGCGTTGCGCGCCCTGCAGCCCGACTGGGATGCGGTGGCCGCACTGGCCGAGTCCACCGACAGCATGGGCGTGTTCGCCTATGCCTTCAGCGATGGCGGTGAGGGATTCGATCTGGCCGTGCGTGCCTTCGTCGGCAACGGTCGCCGCTTCGAGGACGCCGCCTCGGGTGCGGCCAATGCGGTGCTTGCCGCATGGCTGGACCTGCGCGACGCGCTGCCGCGTGGGCGGACGCCGTTCGAAGTCAGCCAAGGCCGCGAAGTCGGCCATGACGCGCGCCTGACCCTGCTGGTCGATGAGGATGGCGAGGTATGGTCAGGCGGCCAGGTGCAGACCGTCATCACCGGCACCATCGATTGGTAAAGGGACACTGTAGAGCCGAGCCCGCGCTCGGCTGCTCTCCGGCCAGATCACGGGAGCTGCAGAAGCCGAGCATGGGCTCGGCTCTACAGATGCGTCGGCTCAGCCCAGTTCGGCTTCCAGGCTGATCGGCACCGCACTGAGCGCCTTGGACACCGGGCAGTTCTGCTTGGCGTCATCGGCAATGGCGCGGAACTGCGTCGCGTCGATGCCAGGCACCACCGCCTTTACCTTCAGCCGGATCTGCGACAGCTGCGGGCCGCCTTCCATCGACAGGTCGACCTTGGCTTCGGTGTCCAGCGAGGTCGGGGTAAAGCCAGCCTCGCCGAGCTTGGCCGACAGCGCCATGGTGAAACAGCCGGCATGTGCGGCGGCAATCAGCTCTTCCGGATTGGTGCCCTTTTCGTCGCCGAAGCGGCTGTTGAAGCCGTAGCGGGTCCTGTCCAGCAGTCCACTCTGCGGCGTGCTCAGCTGCCCCTTGCCCGACTTCAGATCGCCTTCCCAGTGCGCGGTGGCGTGTCGCGAGATTCCCATTGTGCTGCTCCTGCGTGGCGGTGATGAACGGCCACCCTCGCATGCCACGCGTTAGCCCTGCGTCGCTCCGCCGCACGCCCCACGTCGCCCCCGACCCCGGAAGATGGACACTTCCTCGCCAGCGCGCAACGCATTTTCCTCTTGTTTTCAGTGGTTTCGCGCAGTGCACCAATGGGCAGGCGGCGGGCTTCGAGCACGCTGACACGCCCCCAGCCCCCACCGCCGGCCATGTACTGAATCGGCCTGGATATGAAAAAACATGCACTTTCCGCGCTTCGGGCTATTGGCGGCGCCCAAGAGTTGCCCTACATTGCGCTTGCCGACGGGGTTCGGCGCCGACCAAACAACCAACCGTTCACGGAACAGGAAACCATGGCAAAGACCGCTAAGAAGGCTGCCCCGAAGAAGGCAGTGAAGAAAGTCGCGACGAAGGCAGCCGCCAAGCCGGCCGCTCCGAAGCCGATCAAGGAAGTGCTGACCAAGTCCGGCCTGGTTGCACACATCGCTGAAGCCTCCGGCGTCGTCGCCAAGGACGTCCGCGCTGTGCTGGCCTCGCTGGAAAGCGCCGTCGCCTCCTCGGTGCACAAGAAGGGCGCTGGCTCGTTCACCCTGCCGGGCCTGCTGAAGATCACCACCGTCAATGTGCCGGCCAAGCCGAAGCGCAAGGGCATCAACCCGTTCACCAAGGAAGAGCAGTGGTTCGCTGCCAAGCCGGCCACCACCAAGCTGAAGGTGCGTCCGCTGAAGAAGCTGAAGGACGCCGCGCTGTAAGCGCGCGCCCCAACGCGGATTGCAACGGGACGGCTCTGGCCGTCCCGTTTTTTTTGCGCGCTTCCCGCGCCATGCGTGGATGCGCCGCCCCGGGGCCATCCGCAACACAGCGTTGCCGCATATCGGGAAACGACCGCTCAGGCCCGCCGTCACTGGCCGGGCGCCGCCCGGCAGGCGCTGGCACGTACCGGGTGGAACACTGCGTGCAGCGGTGGCCGTCGCCGCCGGCCGTGGCCTTGCCTATGGTGGGCACATCCTCCACAGCTACGGCGAGCACCCCCATGGCCAGCCCCTCCACCCGCTACCGGATCTCGGTGACCCCCATCGAAAAGGACGGGTTGCAGTGCACCGGGCGCTGCACCATCGAACTGGAACATCGCGCCAGCCGAGACCTCATGCGCCTGCTGGAAGCGGCGCCGCGCACCGCTGGCGTCAGCGGCGACGAGCGCGCGACCCTGGTGATCGCCACCCAGCTGCTGCGCGACATCGTGCAGCGCCACGCCGAAACAGAAGGCCATGCCCTGGCCGCCATCGCCGCGCAGGTGCTGCCGGCGCTGGATGCACTGGAACAGCTGCCCTCCTCCCGCTGATCGCCGCACAGCCGATACACTGCCTCCTTCCGTTCGCCTCGGGGAGGAGGCTGGCATGCGCAGGTTCCTGATACTGATCGCACCACTGGTGCTGCTGGCCTGCTCCAGGCCGCCATCGCAATCCGACGCAGCGGATGCCGCACCGCCGGTAGCGGCCAGGACGACTGCCAGCACGAAGCCACAGACCGCCGCAGCAAGCGATGCAGCGGCTGCGCGGGCCATCGATGTCGATCCCCTGTTTGCCGCCGTCGCGGCCGACGCCGAGCTGCCCGCGGCCATGCTCAACGCGTATGTCATGGCCCTGCTCAATCGCGATCGCAAGGCCGCCGACGCCGCGTGGACTTTCCCGCCCAGCGATGCCCGGCGCGCTGACGATGCCGCATTGCGCCAGCTGACGGACGTACGCAGCCTGCGCCTGACCAGCGAGCTGCCGATCGCGCGCGACGGCCACCAGCCGCCTCAGCTGCTGGAGGTTCCGGTGCGGATCCGCGCGGTGACTCCTGAAGGCACCTTCCGCTTCGGCGGCTGGTACCGGGTGCAACCCAGCGCCGACGGCAGCGCCTGGCAGATCCAGTCGGCACAACTGCGGCCATCGCTGGACTGAACCGTTGCGGCGGCATGCACGCGCGATTCAGCCGGCAAGGCTACTCTTTGAACCATCCATTCCGCATCCATCGGTCTCTGCCATGCGCCTGCGTTCCCTGATGACCCGCCTCGCGGCCTCCACCGTGCTGATCGCCGCTGCAATCGGCGCCCAGGCTGCGCCTTCCATTTCCGGCCGGGAACTGTCGGTCGGTGCCAGCGACGTACAGCAGTACCTTGATGGCAGCTTCCCGCGCACGCAGGACGCGCTCGGCGGCCTGATCGCCCTGACGATGAGCCACCCGCAGCTGAGCCTTCCGGCCGGCGAGCGCTTGAACCTGGGCATGGATGTGGCGCTGGCCACCGCCGGTGGTAGCCCGGCCAAACTTGGTACGGTGAAGCTGAGCAGCGGCCTGCGCTACGACGCGCAGACCCAGGGGTTCCACCTGCAGCAGCCGAGCGTGGATGACTTCACCCCGGCCAACCAGGGCGGTCGTCTCGACTCCCGTACCCGCGGCCTGCTCAACGCCTGGCTGAGCGACTACGCCCAGCGGGAGCCGATCTACAAGCTGGACCCGGCCGTGGCCGGCATGCTCGGCGCCCTGCAGGTGCAGTCGGCACAGGTGAAGAACGGCAAGCTGGTGGTCACCTTCAACCAGAACCTGGGCAACCTGGTGCCAGCGGGCCTGCTGGGCAAATAAGGTAGTGCCGGCCGCTGGCCGGCACGCGTCTCACTTGCGTGCCGGCCAGGGGCCGGCACTACCGGCAAGGCATCACGCGGCAAGTGCTTTTACCACCGCCTCGCTGAAGGCCGGAATGTCATCCGGCTTGCGGCTGGTGATCACGTTACCGTCGACCACCACCTCGGCATCGCGCCAGTTCGCCCCCGCATTGGTCAGATCCTGCTGCAGGGACGGCCAGGACGTCAGCGCGCGGCCATCGGCGAGGCCACTGTTGATCAGCAGCCACGGGCCATGGCAGATCGCCGCCACAGGCTTGCCTGCTTCGTCTACTGCGCGGACAAAGCCGAGTACAGCCTCGTCGGTACGCAGCGTGTCCGGATTGATGACCCCTCCCGGCAGCACCAGGGCATCGAAGCTGGCCGGATCGGCCTCATCCAGCGGAATATCCACTGCAACGGCGTCGCCCCAGTTCTTCTCTTTCCAGCCCTTGATCGTCGCCTCCTTTGCAGGCGACACGACGCTGACGCGCGCGCCTTCGGCTTCCAGCAGCCGCTTGGGTTCGGTCAGTTCGGACTGTTCAAAGCCGTGGGTGGCAAGGATGGCAATCTGCTTGCCCTTCAATCGTTCTGCCATGGGTGCACTCCGGTTGGGGGTGCCGACAGAATGGAAGAACGGCCCTTGCAGGGCAGTGACCCTGCCGTGCACGGCAGGTGGAGAGCTCCAGGTGGTGCCGGCCGCTGGCCGGCACCTGCATCGCGCCATGCCGGCCAGCGGCCGGCCCTACCCGGTACCGGTCAGCGCTTGGGCTGCAGCATGGTGCCGGTGCACTTGGGCGAGCCGCAGCGGCACTCCCAGATCTTCTTCAGCTTGGCAGTGTGACGCTCGGCCAGAGTGATGCCGTAGTTGTAGGTCAGTTCCTCGCCGGGCGTGATGTCACGCAGCGCCTCGATGAACACCTTGTCACCGCGGCTGTCGCCGTCCTCGTCTTCCTCGATCACGGCCTCGCAGTTCGGCTCGCAGCTGTGGTTGATCCAGCGCGCGTCATTGCCTTTGTAGTTGGCATCGATCACCCAGTCGTCGTTGAGGGTGAACAGGAAGGTGTGGCCGCTTTCGACGTCGCCGCTGTCATCGGCATCAACATCGCCGTGGCTGCGCAGCAGGCCCTTGTACTGGATCACGCGCTCGCCCTGCTTGATCGGGGCCACGGCGAACACGCCGTTGCCATGGATGGCGGACTTGCGGGCTTGGATCTTCTTCGGCATCGGCACGGGCTGTTTGCAGCGGATGGAACCTGGATTCTCGCCCATTCCGGGTGATTGCGAAAATCACCCCGGTAGCGCAGCATGGCGCCCCGGCAACGGCCCGGCGCGTCCTCCCGCCCGGCCCAGCGCCGGCTGAATGCCCGGGTTGGATGGCGGCGAATAAAAGCGTACAATTTCAGTCCGCTTTAAGAACCACTCGCATCCCCATGTTGCGTGTCACCAAGCTCACCGATTACGCCACCGTGGTACTGACCGTGCTTGCCGCCCGTCCGGGCGAGGTGCTCAGTGCCACCGAGCTGGCCGAATTCACCGGCCTGGAGCCGCCCACCGTCAGCAAGGTGCTCAAGCCACTGGCCCAGGCCGGCCTGGTCGAAGGCCTGCGCGGTGTCCGTGGCGGCTACCGCCTGACCCGCCCGGCCATCGAGATCTCGCTGTTCGAAGTGGTCGAAGCGATGGAAGGGCCGCTGGCCCTGACCGAATGCAGCCACGACCACCACCAGTGCGGCATGGCGCCCAAGTGCGGCGCGCGCAGCAGTTGGCGGCTGATCAACGACGTGGTCTCCGAGGCCCTGCGCGATGTCACCCTCGCCCAGATCCTGCCCCCTCTTCCCCTTGCCGATGACGAACAGCGCCGCACCATCGCTGTCGACGTCGTCTCCTGATCCACAGGCAGCCCCCCCATGGCCACCGAAACCATCGAAAACGTCGCCCACGACGACACCCCCAACCGCGAGATCCACGAGCAGCTCGGCCGCAAGTATTCGGCCGGCTTCATCACCGAGATCGAGTCGGACTCCCTGCCGCCGGGCCTGGACGAGGACACCATCCGTGCCCTGTCGGCCAAGAAGGACGAGCCGGAGTGGATGACGCAGTGGCGCCTGGACGCCTACCGCCACTTCCTGACCCTGCCGATGCCGGACTGGGCCAAGCTGGAGATCGCCCCGATCGACCTGCAGGCGCTCAGCTACTACTCCGCGCCCAAGGGCCCGAAGTACGCCTCGCTGGATGACGTGCCCAAGGAGCTTCTGGACACCTACGACAAGCTGGGCGTGCCGCTGCACGAGCGCGCCAAGCTGGCCGGCGTGGCGGTGGATGCGGTGTTCGACTCGGTGTCGGTCGGTACCACCTTCCGCAAGGAACTCGCCGAGAAGGGCATCATCTTCTGCTCGATGTCCGAGGCCATCAAGGAGCACCCGGAGCTGGTGCGCCAGTACCTGGGCACCGTGGTGCCGGTCGGCGACAACTACTTCGCCGCGCTCAACTCGGCGGTGTTCTCCGATGGCAGCTTCGTGTTCATCCCCAAGGGCGTACGCTGCCCGATGGAACTGAGCACCTACTTCCGCATCAACGCCGGCCACACCGGCCAGTTCGAGCGCACCCTGATCGTGTGTGAGGACAAGGCCTACGTGTCCTACCTGGAAGGCTGCACCGCGCCGATGCGCGACGAGAACCAGCTGCACGCCGCCGTGGTCGAGCTGGTCGCGCTGGAAGACGCGGAGATCAAGTACTCCACCGTGCAGAACTGGTACCCGGGCGACGAGAACGGCGTCGGCGGCATCTACAACTTCGTCACCAAGCGTGCCGAATGCCGTGGCGCGCGCAGCAAGGTCACCTGGACCCAGGTCGAGACCGGCTCGGCGATCACCTGGAAGTACCCGTCCTGCGTGCTGCTGGGCGACGACTCGGTGGGTGAGTTCCACTCCGTGGCGCTGACCCATCACCGCCAGCAGGCCGACACCGGCACCAAGATGATCCACGTCGGCAAGCGCACCAAGAGCAAGATCGTCAGCAAGGGCATCAGCGCCGGCCGCGGCCAGAACACCTACCGCGGCCTGGTGCGGGTGGACCGCAACGCCGATGGCGCGCGCAACTACACCCAGTGCGATTCGCTGCTGATCGGCAAGCAGTGCGGCGCGCACACCTTCCCCTACATCGAGGTGAAGAACCCGGGCGCCACCGTCGAGCACGAGGCCACCACCTCCAAGATCTCCGACGACCAGCTGTTCTACTGCCGCGCCCGTGGCATCAGCCAGGAAGACGCGGTGTCGATGATCGTCGACGGCTTCTGCAAGCAGGTGTTCCGCGAACTGCCGATGGAGTTCGCGGTGGAAGCCAAGAAGCTGCTGGAAGTCTCGCTGGAAGGTTCGGTGGGCTGACCGCCCGCCCCTGCCCCTCGCAAACGCATTCTCTTTACCGGCGGGCCGCGGCCCGCCCCACGGAAATCCCCACCATGCTGAAGATCGAAAACCTCCACGCCCGCATCGGCGACAAGGAAATCCTCAAGGGCCTGTCGCTGGACGTCCAGCCGGGCCAGGTGCACGCCATCATGGGCCCGAACGGCGCCGGCAAGTCCACCCTGGGCAATGTCCTGGCCGGCCGCGACGGCTACGAAGTGACCGAAGGCAGCGTGCAGTTCGACGGCGTCGACCTGCTCGACCAGGACCCGGAAGCGCGCGCCGCCGCCGGCCTGTTCCTGGCGTTCCAGTACCCGGTGGAAATCCCGGGCGTGAACAACACCTACTTCCTGCGCGCGGCACTGAACGCCCAGCGCAAGGCACGCGGCGAGGAAGAACTCGATTCCATGCAGTTCCTCAAGCTGGTGCGCCAGAAGCTGGCCGTGCTGCACCTGAAGGACGAACTGCTGCACCGTGGCGTCAACGAAGGCTTCTCCGGTGGCGAGAAGAAGCGCAACGAGATCTTCCAGCTGGCCGTGCTGGAACCGAAGCTGGCGATCCTGGACGAAACCGACTCGGGCCTGGACATCGATGCGCTGAAGAGCGTGGCCGATGGCGTCAACGCACTGCGCGCCGCCGACCGCTCGTTCCTGGTCATCACCCACTACCAGCGCCTGCTGGACTACATCAAGCCGGACGTGGTGCACGTGCTGGCCGATGGCCGCATCGTCAAGACCGGTGGCCCGGAACTGGCCCTGGAACTGGAAGCGCACGGCTATGATTTCCTGAAGGACCGGGTCGTGCCCGAGGCGGCGGTCTGATGAGCGCCTTGCTTGATTCGATGGCCCAGGCCTTCTGCGGCAGCGATGCGCGCCGCGAAGTGCTGGATGCGGCCCTGCGTGACGGCCTGCCGGCCGCCCGCAACGAGGCTTGGAAGTACACCTCGCTGCGGCAGCTGGAACGCCGTGCGTTCGCTGCGGCACCGCTGCAGGGCCCGGCGCTGGACGCCGCCCTGCTGGAGGACATTCCGGCACCGCGCCTGGTGTTCGTCAACGGCCGTCTGGATGCCGCGCTGAGCGACGTGCAGGCCTTGCCGGCCGGCGTGCAGCTGCAGCCGCTGTCGGTCGCACTGGCCGCTGGCGAAGATGCCGTGCGTTTCCTCGGCCGCCGCTACGAGCGCAGCGAGGAGATCTTCGCCCGCCTGAATGCCGCGCTGGCCGATGAAGGCGTGGTGCTGCGCGTGGATGAAGGCGTGCAGGTCGAAACGCCGCTGCAGCTGGTATTCGCCAGCGTCGCCGGCGACACCGACCTGGCCTGGCATCACCGCCACCTGATCGAACTGCGTGCCGGCGCCAGCCTGGGCGTGGTCGAGCACCGCTTCAGCGTGGGTGACTCCGCCCACCTGGACAACACCGTGCTGCATGCCCACGTCGCTCGCGATGCCGTGCTCAAGCACGCCCGCGTGCAGGCCGGCAGCGCGCGCCAGACCAGCTTCCTGCGCACCGACGCCGTGCTGGCCCGCGACGCGCAGTACCACCGCGTGGACCTGGAACTGGGCGCCGCACTCAGCCGCCATGAACTGAACGTGCGCCTGGAAGGTGACAACGCCCAGCTGACCGCCAACGGCGTGCTGCTTGGCAATGGCCGCCGCCACGTCGAAACCCGCCTGGGTATCGACCACATTGCACGCGATACCGCCTGCGAGCTGCTGTGGCGCGGCGTCGCCGCCAACCGCAGCCGCGTGGTGTTCCATGGTGGCATCCAGATCCGCGAAGGCGCCGATGGCACCGACGCGAACCTGTCCAACAAGAACCTGCTGCTGTCGGCCGATGCCGAGATCGACACCCAGCCAACGCTGGTGATCGACGCCGATGAAGTGAAGGCCGCGCATGGCGCGACCGTCGGCCAGCTCGACGCCAATGCGCTGTTCTACCTGCGCTCGCGCGGCCTGCCGCAGGCACAGGCGCAGGCACTGCTGAGCGCCGCGTTCTGCCACGAGCCGTTGAAGATTCTGCCGGACGCACTGCGTGCGCAGCTGGCACGCCGCCTGGACAAGGCCCTCGCCGAGGCGGGTGTGGCATGAACCTGTCCACGCCGCGACCGATCGAAGAACGCACCGGCGCCCCCGACTGGGACCGCGTCCGCCTCGACTTCCCGCTGCTGATGCGTGAAGTGCATGGCAAGCCGCTGGTCTATTTCGACAATGCCAACACCGGCCAGAAGCCGGTGCAGGTGATCGGCGCGGTGGACGAGTTCTACCGCCGCTACAACGCCAACGTCAGCCGCGCGGTGCATGCACTGGGCAGCGAAGCCACCGACGCCTACGAAGGCGCACGCAACACGCTGGCACGCTTCCTCAACGTGCGCCCCAGCGACCTGGTGCTGTGCAGCGGCACCACCTTCGCCATCAACCTGGTGGCCTACTCGTGGGCGCTGCCGCGGCTGAAGGCCGGTGACGTGATCCTGATCACGCGCATGGAGCACCACGCCAACATCGTGCCGTGGCAGCTGGTCGCGCAGCGTACCGGTGCCACCATCCGCGTGGCCGAGATCACCCCCGATGGCGCGCTGGACCTGGATGCGCTGCGCGCGGCGATGACCCCGGAGGTCAAGCTGCTGGCCGTCACCCACGTCTCCAACGTGCTGGGCACGGTCAACCCGGTGCGCGAGATCTGCCGCGAAGCGCGCAAGCGCGGCATCATCACCGTGGTCGATGGCTCGCAGGCCGTGCCGCACCGCAAGGTCGACGTGGCCGCGATCGGCTGCGACTTCTACGCCATCACCGGCCACAAGATGTGCGGCCCGACCGGCACCGGTGCGCTGTGGGCGCGCCGCGAGCACCTGGACGCGATGCCGCCGTTCCTCGGTGGCGGCGAGATGATCAAGGAAGTCAGCTTCGACGGCACCGTGTTCAACGATGCCCCGCACAAATTCGAAGCCGGCACCCCGAACATCGCCGGTTTCATCGGCCTGGGTGTGGCTGCCGACTACCTGCAGCAGCTTGGCCAGGAGAACGTGGAAGCACGCGAAGCCGAACTGCTGGCGCACTTCACCGAAGAACTGCGCCGCGTCGACGGCCTGCGCATCATCGGCGAAGCGCCGGAGAAGGCTGCGGTGGTCTCGTTCCTGATCGATGGCGCGCATGCGCACGATCTGGCCACCCTTCTGGATCTGGAAGGCGTGGCCGTGCGCTCGGGTCAGCACTGCGCACACCCGCTGCTGCAGTACTTCGGCGTCGCGGCTACCTGCCGCGCCTCGCTCGCGTTCTACAACACGCATGCCGAGATCGAGCGGTTCATGACGGCGTTGACGAAGGTGCGAAAGCTGCTGGGCTGAAGATTCGCCAGAATCGAGGAAGTATGAGAACGTCGCAGGAAACTGCGGCGTTTTTTATTGCGCACTGAACGCAACCAAGCAGAGGCGTGACCGGGAAGCACCGAGTGATGCCAGGAACGGGCAATCTCACCCTAATGCCGATCCATCCACCATCAACGGCCTTGAGGCACCGTCTCCTACATGCCAACAAGCATGGATACCCCGGATGCAATCAAGAAGACGTACATCATCACGACGCCCCTCAGCACCCACCGTTCCCCCTGATGGAGCGTCTGCCCTTTGGAAGTAAGGGCAAGCACTGCAATACCGCGCAAGCACCTAAGCCACCAATCAACCTTGATGATTCCAACTGCAGCGAGTACTTCCGGCCGTTCACGCTCGATTTTAAGCAACATCCTGTGAGCCGCAAATGCGTTTATCCACATGGCACCTAGAATGATGGAAGCCCAAATGGGGAAGCTCTCAACAAGGCTTTTCATCGTTCTTCACCCTGGCACCGCGCTATAAAAACTCGTCAAACAGGCGCCGAAGATCAAATCAATCCGCAATTTCTGCAATACGGCAAACCCCTCCACCCACATCCGCCTCAACTCTGACGTAGAGATTATTCGTAAAATACACATCCCCATGGCAAACCACGCGGACACTGCTCTCGTAGTAAGTTACAAGAAGTGAGGAATCAGTAGCGACCTCAGGCTTCACAACCCTGCTTTCACCGACAGGAATTGATCCTACGCCTACCACACCACCGCCAACCTCCAAGCTGACGCCATAAATCACGCTCCTTCCAACATTCTTTACAACAATCACCGGATCCGACAACCAATCACAACCCTGCAACCCCAGCGAAAGAACCACAGCAGCCAGGCATGATTGGATTCGACCACTCCACGCGGTTGAGTGCTCAGCACCCAGCTTGCATTTCGCCATTTCTTGCAGCCTCCGAACATTGAAACGACTTCCTGTGCGACTGCCGGAGCCACACAAGCCACGGCCCCACCGCGAGTACCACCCGAATCAACAGCAAACAGAGCCATTCATGGCTTAGTCCCAATTCAATACGCCGCGGGTGACGGAAAAGCCTGCGGAGCATGCCGAACAATCACCGGCGTTGCAGGCCCTTTGAAGCTACTCCATCACATAGCGCCCGCACACCCAATCTTCTACGTAGCAATCAGCTATGGATTCGATGCGTTCAATGGCGCAAGAAGCCCCTTGACGTACCCACCGAGACCAACTACGTCCTCAGCTGTACCAATCAGGTCCCGTCGCATCATCTTCTCGACATGCTCTACACCACCAAGTCGCGCGACAACATCCGCAAGGAAAGTGACATCTCCCGCAAATAACGTCACGTCCTGATCCAGCTTTACAACCCAGCGACCATCACGCGAAAACAAGAAATGATCACGCATGAAGTTCCCATCTTCCAGCCAGTAGGAGCGCAGGCCATCCAGACCTCGCTCAATTTCCACGGGGCTTCCCCTGTCGGAGCACTCTGAACATCGAACCGCGCACATTGCGATATCTGCAAAGTGCTCCGAAAGTGCGCTCAGCCACGCCGCCCAAACATCGTTCGGAGCAAAGTCCTCATACAGGTTGCGATCAAACGCCATCCCTGCCCAGTCCTCCCGGAGGAGAGGGAGATCCGGAGGGTTAGCATCCGAGAGGGATGCCGCAATGCAGTCTGGCAAGCAACATTTATTGCTCATGGCTTTTCTGACTGCACTCAAGCCCACTCATCAATACTCCGCCTAACGGCCAACACCTGTGCTTCGGCATAGCGGGGATCGCGAATACGGATATCGGCATCATCAAGATAGTGCCATATCACGTGAGGAACCCCTATTTCATACGAACTTGACCGAATCACGTTCTTGATAAATTCCGCCCTCTGGTACCAGCCAGACACCTGTTCCTCGGAAGCAGGCTCGGATTCCAACAGCCTCCGCAGACAGGCTAGAACGATATTCTTTTCATCGATAGCGCTCAATGCGAAACCTCATATTATTCAACCAAGGGGAAATTCCCCCAAAGCCTATCGGCGTGATCGATCAGCTCGCAATGACACAGACGCAATCGCGCAACGTGGAGAACTGAGCTGCCCAGGAGTGCCATGGCGTACTGTGACATCTGCGACTCTACCAGCGATCGAGAACGTTCCGAGGCCCCTTCCTGGCAAGTTTCACCCCTAACACGGGGAACATGTGATCACATGTTAGGCGCGCCTTTGAATCATCCCGCTTTCCTGCCATAGAAGGCAGAAATGAAAGCACATGACGTCATTTCCACAACCTATCACTCACTTCAGATCTTCAAGATTGACGAGCACGTCCCCAAATTTCGCACGTGGCACGGGACCAGGGATTCGTAGGGAGCGAACTTCAAGGGGGGCGTGAATTTCGCCAAGCAGCAGATCACCTGTCGAATTGTCAGCTTCTCTTGTCCTGTACACCCCAATTATCGAAACCCATGAATACGCGTATTCGTCAAATACGCCTCGCTGCATATCTACTGGACCTCTAATTCGAACTTGAGTCTCCTCAGTCACTCCGGCCTCAAACAACTCTTTGCTTGAATTCAGTACAAAGAGCCCCCCACTCACCCCGAGATACCCCTCCATCCGCACCAACTTTCCATCGAATAGCCGGGGCGTAGCAGCTAGTTCCCGGAAGCTGACTCGGCAAGCGGAGCTGCCCTCGACCCCACAGCTCTTTCCAGACGGTTCGCCCCCGCCTTCTTGATGCCTGCAACCAGCCCCGTAGAAAATAAAAAAAATAACCATGAAAAACCGGAAATCAACATTCACGCCCACACCTCTGCGTCGCCATCCAGCGCCATGGGATACCGCTCACCTTCTTCGCTCCACACCCATAAACCCAAGCTCCTCCTGCCAGCCGAAAAGTGCGCGGAATCATTGATAGCCAAGCTCATCAACAATAGCCTTGCACTCGGGATCCAAATCGACATGAAATGATTTCAACTCCCCGGACGGCAGTTTTCCGTCGTCCGAGCGATGCATTACTGCATATCCTCGCAGCCCTGCCACCGTCCCCTCAGGAGCAATGTCGTAGACATCCCCACCCCACCCCCGCGACGACTTTACATAGTCGGCCACCACCAAAAGACAGTTGTCATCCAGCCGACCGCTTCCTATTTAATGTAGCGAACAACCAGCGACAGATACAAGACATAGCACTGAAGTGCGCGCAAACCCTTGAAGAACCATCGCTGGTCGTCGGCATCGAGATGAACTTGTAGATTTCACAGCACTCCCGCCACTTGTCGAGAAACCCAGGAAGGAACACCGTGGGCCGCGTGTCCACCCGCGTTTGCGGTGGTGATTCTATCAATAGCGCGTCAGCCACTGTTTGACGACAACGTGCTCCCATTCTACTTGGGATAGCCATTCGCCCATCACCCCTTCAGCCATGACCATCCGAACCACCTCACCAGAAAGCTCATACACCGTACGCTCGATGACATTTCCATTGACAGCGGTAATCACCGCCGGTGAAGCCAACGCATCGGTGCAAGTGTACATGACCACTTCATCGGCAGCGCCCAGCACTATATACAGGCCATGCGCACCAACACCGCGAGTGCCGCCCGAATCAGTGGAAAGCCAGCCCTTTTTCCCTCCGACAGCCCACCCTCGACCTCTCGGCAATAATCGTCACACACTCATTCAAAGGAAGCCCACAGGTGTCAGCCGACTTGACGACACCATAACGATCGACCAAGACGAAATATACCCTTAACCTTTCGCTTCCATCCTGATCAAATGATCTCCTGACATCAATTAAATGCACCCTGCATATTTGTGCTTCTGGCACATTTTCGAAAGAATTGAAAACTGACTCGATCGCCAATTCGTATTGATTAGCCGCTGCGTTTCCCGGATCATGATTCATGACCACATCCAAACGTTTATCTCTTCCGCCACAGGCGGCAATTCCTAAAAAACAAAGCGCCGCCACAATAATACCGGCCAGCCACCCAAAGCGATCAAGCACTTGGGAATTTCTCACTGAAATACCTCCCAAAACTTGGCGCACCCGCAATCTACATCCTTTCACAGAACCCGAGCATTCGCTTCACAATGATCGAGGCACACTGGCGTTCGTCAATACCACAAGTCCCCGCAGTCAAGAGTTTCCCGCTACCATCAGTCAATACATAGAAAATCCTTCTATTTCTCCGCCCCTCCCGAGAGAGTTCGAGCTGCGATACCACTAACTCTGCATTCACTTCCCGCTCCCCATCCACAGGGCGCGAATGTATGAGTTCATCCATATCAGCATGGATCTTCTGAGATGAGGAGCTGTCGTGGTCCTGGTTGGCCACCCGAAGAAGACAACCGCGGTCCTGCACACAGGAGGCAAGAAGCAGCATCGGTAAGGCAGCAGATAGAGAAATTATGATCTTCATCGAGACCTGCCCAACCAATAACCTCGAGTTCAAACCAGAATGCGCTCCGCACCACCCGTTCCTATCATCGAATCCGAACGAATTATTATCGGCATTCGCGCAACTGCTGCCTCTAATTGGAGAGCCCCACCCCGCAAGGTGGAACCCCGACCCGTTCATGCCGCAATCTCTGAAGATCCATCTCCATCAGTTCGCGCGTAGTCTCCGGCGGATCAAGACGCAAGCCTTCCTCGAGGATTTGCATTGCGCGCTTACAGTCCCCCCCGCCTTGCTCAAGGGAGAGGAACAGTGCCAATCGCTGCATTGAACTAACGTCCATTCGTGCGACCCCCTCCTCAAGCCAGTAGCGATACCGCTCCATGTCGCCACGCGTCGAGTAGTGCCATTCGAGCTTTAGACGGGCCTCTGCATTCCCGTTTTCAGCCATCGAAATCTGATGTTCCAATTCTTCCTGGGAAAGGGCCAAACTTGGCGCTTCATCATGTTTCTCATTTCGGGAAAGCCGCTCTTCCTGGGGCTCCCCGTTACCGCAGCCAACAAGCAGCAAAGACAAAACAACGGAATTCGAAAGAATTTTCATTGCTTCACCTTCACCGTTTCTATTCTACGAATTCTGGACCCCAATTCAGGCTCAGCAAACTGATAGGATATTGAACCATCAGCTTTGATCGTAATCGAACGAATGGCGGGACCCGTCGGCCCCGTCCCTCCAGGCGAGAACCTTTGCCATACACCTGCACCTCCGGTTCCGTTCTCACCCATACTGACACGGAGCGTCATATCATCTCCAGGCTTGTAGTTTTTTGGATAGCGAACGAATCCGTTGGGAGCATATACGGACGACTTATTCAGGTTCGCCCATCCCTGAGCAAAAGCCTTTGCCTGACCGATTTCCGCCCCAAGGTGGCAACCTGCCATGAATATTTCCTGGCCCTGTTTTAGCCCAAACTGGGTCCGAGCCATATCCCATGAGCTGACTGTGGAGTAGTTTTCCATGCGCCCCCCTCGCTGGTCCTGAATGACCATGTTATTGGCGTGCCCTGCGACCGTGAACTTGCCCGGAATGTTGAGCGCATCTCCTGCCGCTCTCAGCCCGTTCGGATCAGCTTCACTGAACACGTTCATGTCTGCCCTGCCGTCCGGATCCTTGAACTTATACGGATTGGCAGAAGCGTAGCGATAGCGATTGAATGAAGCCCCTTCCGAACTAGCTGCAACTGGATCAGCCCCCAGAAATGCGACAGTTTGGAAGTCATAGTACCGCTGCTGCATGTAACTCAGCCCGGTCCCGGAGTCCGTCACATGCCCCGTATATCCCGGCCCATCCTTCAACGGCCGATTCACCACCGCCCCATACGGCTCATACACCGTACGCTCGATGACGTTTCCGCTGGCATCGGTGATCGCCACCGGTGAACCCAGTGCATCAGTG
>NZ_JCAFSQ010000015.1:0-84791 GCF_059369375.1 Stenotrophomonas sp. YJH_SMC_48-3
GTGGCGACGAGCAACGGCTTTGACTGATGTGGAGGTCTTGCAGGCCTCTTTGGCGACCTGCAGTTTGAAACGAGCGTCGTATCTGTGCATGTATTCCTCGGGGTTGGATCTGGCGTCCAACTCCCGGGGGTCACTTCACCAATGGGGGCTTGGTCGCGGCATCCATGCCGCTCACACCCCCTCAACCGGACCCACCCCGCCTTCGACAGTTTCCTGCGGTCTGCAGTAGATCCACGCCATGCGTGGATGAGCGTGGAAATGATCGAAGTACGCTTTTGTAGAGTCGAGCCATGCTCGACTGCTTCTGGCTAGCGATTCAGGAACAGATCGACCGCTTCATCAGCCTCGTAGGCGGTTATCTGCCCAAGCATCCGCGCGACACCCGTGTTCTCATGGGCCAGGGCAAGCGCTGTCAGCAACGCTGAACTCATACTCTTGTCATGTTTATCGAGGATTACGCTTGCGGCGAAGCATGCAAGGTTCTGGAGCGCTTCTGAGTACTGAGGCTCCACGGATTCAGGAATTGAGATTCCAGCCTCCCTCCGCTCGACTTCGATCTTGACCGGCAGCCCAACAAAGTCAAACATCAAGAGCTCTGGCTGCTGCAGAAGCACGTCAACAATATGCGGCACCGCTGCAAACGAAGCGCTGTAGACATCCCCTTGATGGCACAAGCTGCTCCACAATTCCTCCCAGGTGTCTTCAATCGAATCGTCTTCCGATCTTTCACCCTTCGGAATACTCAGATTGGCGAGCAGCTCCGGAATGTCATCCGCTGCACCGTATGCGTGCTGCAGTTCGGCCCAGCGTGGGTCATCCAGGGCGATAAGCGCCATGTGCCGGTTCCTGTGTCGTGGGGTAGCAACGCAGGATAGGTAGCGCCGACGGCGTCATCAAAGGGCAAATGCGACAACGGACGACGGGGGTCAGAACAACGTGCCCTGCACCGTAGGCTGTTCGATGCGTGCCGGTGCTTCGGCCACCTCTTCCGCACCCAGCCGCCAGGCCAATCCACCGAGGCGACTGGCATGCCGCTTCAACGCTGCCTGCAGCACCTCTGCGCTGCCCGCCACATGCAGCACCTGGCGGGCACGGGTCAGGCCGGTGTAGACCAGCTCGCGCGACAGCACGCGGCTGTCCTGGCGTGGCAGCTGCAACCACACTTCATCGAACTCCGAGCCCTGTGCCTTGTGCACGGTCATCGCAAAGGCGCTTTCGTGCGCGGGCAGTGCGGCCGGGTGGAAGGCGCGTGGCTGCTCGACGGTGTCGCCCGGGAACCAGGCCACGATCGCGCCGCTGTCGTCGCGCAGGCAGATACCGATGTCGCCGTTGAACAGGCGGTGCCGGTAGCTGTTCTCGGTGACCAGCAGAAGGCGGCCCTGGAAGTAGCCCGGGGTATTGCCGGCCAGCAGCTGCTCGATACGGCTGTTCAGCCCGCGCGCACCTTGCGGGCCTTCGCGCAGCGCGGTCAGCACGCGCAGGCGACCGGCCTGCTGCAGGGCACGTACCGGATCCGCGGCCTCGGCCAGTGCACGCCAGTGGCCCAGCAGGTGCTCACGCTGGCCACGCAGCGGGTCCGCCTCACCTTCGTGGAAGTGCACGCCAGCCAATCCACCACCGCGCAGCAGCTGCAATGCAGTGCGGCTGTCACCTTCACGCACGGCATGCGCCAGCGGTGCCAGGTCCAGCGCATCACTCTGCCGGTAGCCGCGTTGCAGCTGCACGCGACGGCCGGCGAAGGCGCGTGGTGCGGCCTGCGGCTGCAGGGTGGCCTGTGCCAGCAGGCCATGCAGCGCCAGCGCATCGTCGGCGCGGGTGCCGATGCCTTCGCCGCTGGCGCGCAGGATCGCGCTGAGCACATCACCGGCTTCGACCGACGGCAACTGATCGGGATCGCCGAGCAGGATCAGGCGGGTGCCGCTGGCAATTGCATCGACCAGCTTGGCCATCATCGGCAGATCGATCATCGACGCTTCGTCGACCACCACCACGTCCACCGCCAGCGGATTGTCGGCGTGGTGGCGGAAGCGCGGCGAATCCGGGATCACGCCGAGCAGGCGATGCAGGGTGGTGCCGGTACTGGGCAATGCCGCGCACAGCGCCGGGTCCACGCCGTGCTCCTGCAAGCGCTGCACGGCCTGCCGCAGGCTCTCGGCCATCCGCTCGGCGGCGCGACCGGTGGGCGCGGCCAGCGCCACCTCGGGCAGCGGCTGGCCGGCGTGCCGGGCCTGCGCGGCCAGCAGCAGCAACAGGCGTGCGATGGTGGTGGTCTTGCCTGTGCCGGGGCCGCCGGTGACCAGCGCCAGCGGATGGCGCAACGTCACGCCGGCTGCGCGTGCCTGGTGATCTTCGCCGTGCGATGCGTGCGGGAACAGCTGCGCGAACAATGGCGCCAACGCTGCCATGTCCGGCGCCGGCAGCGGATGCCGGCCGATGCGCTGCAGACCGGTGGCCAACTGGCGCTCGTACTCGCGGTAGCGGCGCAGGTACAGCAGCCCGTTCTCCAGCACCAAGGGGGCATCCCCGGCGATGGCGTCAGCCTGCTCCGGTGTGGCCACCCATGGCGATGCGCGCAGCTGCGCCAGCCAGGCCTGCGCGGCGGGCCACTCGGGCACGCCTTCCAGCAACCGCTGCGGTTGTGCCGGATCGAACGCGGCGTGGCCCTGGGACACCGCCAGCGAAGCCAGCGCCGCCGCCAGTGCCACACTGTCGGGCGTGTCGTCGCGCAGCCGCTGCAGGCTGGTCGCCAATGCGTGGTCGAGGGTACGCAGCAGGCCCTTCTGATGCAGTTCCTTCAGCAGGCTCATGCGCTGGCTCCACGGGCACGCGCGGCGAGCTGGGCCTGGGCCTGCTCGCCGCCGGCGAACAGCGCGTCGAGTGCATCCACCAGCGCGAACGGAAAACGATCCACGTGCACGCCGTTGCCCGTGCCATCCAGGCCGCGGCAGAACAGGTAACGGATGCCGCCCATGTCGCGCTCGTAGTCGTAGGCGGCGCCCAAGCGGAAGCGCAGCCAGCGATGCAGGGCCACGGTGTAGATCAGCGCCTGCAGATCATATTCGCTGTGGCGCATGGCAATGGCCAGCAGGTCCGGGCTGTAGCCGGGCAGGCGGTTGGACTTGTAGTCGAGCACGTACCACCGGCCATCACGCACGTAGGTCAGGTCGATCATGCCGGTCATCAGCCCCTCCAGGCGGCGGCGCTGGCCGAAGCCGCGGCGGCCACTGGAAACACCATGCGCATGCAGCACCTGCAGCAGGGCCGGCACCGTGGTTGGTTCGATGGCGAAATGGAAGTCGATTTCGGCGCGGCGCTCGCCTTCTCCCAGGCTGTGCAGCGCGCCGCCTTCGGGCAGCGGCACGGTCAGGGTGTGGCCAACCAGCGGCACCAGCACCGCCACGCCGTCGTCCAGGTCGACGTCGGCATAGCCTTCGTCGTGCAGCGCCTTGCGCAGTACCTCGGCCTGCCCCTCGGGCGCTTCCAGGCCCGGCTGCCAGTCAGCCCATGCAGCAAAGTCGACGTTCTCCATTGCCTCGTGCAGCACGTTGCCGAAGCGGCTGCCCATGAAACGCGGGTCGAGCGGCGCACTGTCCTCGGCCGCCGCGGCGGCTTCCGGCAGTGCCGGTTCCAGCGGCAGCTCCGGGCCGGTGGGTTCGTCGGCTGCCGGCGCCGGCAGCGCGGTGGCAGCGGCTTCGATGTCACTGCCCGCGCCGGCATCGGCGTGGGCCAGCTGGGTGAAGCTGTACACCCACCAGTCGTGCGGAACGCGCCGGGTCAGTGCACGCACCGCCGGAAGATCCCCTTCCACTTCGGCCGCCAGCTGCGGCAGCGCAGCCGGTACCTCACTGTCATCGATGCGCACATCGGCATGCGCGCGCAGCGCCTGCAGGTCACCCAGCAGCGGTGCCAGCCGCGTCCTGCCGAGCCCGGCCAGATCACCCACGGCGATCCACAGCGCGTGCTCGGCGCGGGTCAGGCCGACATACAGCAAGCGCGCATCCTCGGCGCGCTGCTCGCGCTCGCGCTGCGCAGTGGCCGCTTCCCAGGCCTCGTCCTTGCCCAGCTTCCAGTGCAGCTGGCGCTGGCCGCCCACATGGACCGTGCAGTGCGAGGCGGTGTTGGGCGCACCGCCGTCGATGCCCACGAAGGGCAGGAACACCAGCGGGTACTCCAGGCCCTTGCTCTTGTGCAGGGTGATGATCTGCACGCGGCGCGCATCCGATTCCAGCCGCAGCAACTGCTGCTCGTCATCCTGGTCGGCGCTGGCCATCTGCCCCTGCAGCCAGTCCAGCAGGCCGTGCATGCCCAGCGCCTGCGCCGAGGCTTCCTGCAGCAGTTCGCCCAGCTGCAGGTAGTTGGTCAGGCGGCGCTCGCCATCGATCAGCGCCAGCAGGCGTTCGCCCTGTGCGGCGCAGACGTCGGCGATCACCGCGAACGGGCCGCCGCGCTGCCAGCGCTCGCGCCAATGCAGCAGCTGCGCCTGGAACCCGCGTTGCAGGTCGCCCTCGCGCTCCATCGCCGCGATCGCACTGGCGCGCTGGCCGAGCAGTACCGTGGCCAGCGCTGCGCGCAGGCGACCTTCGTCAGCCGGCTGCAGCAGCGCCAGCAGCAGTGCACGCAGATCACGCGCTTCGCTGGTGGCGAACAGGCTCTGCTTGCCCGCTGCCACGGCAGGAATGCCGACCGCGGCCAGCGCGCGCTGCACCAGCGTGGCCTCGCGATGCGAGCGCACCAGCACCGCGATGTCACCCGGCTGTACCGGGCGCCCACGCAGAACAGCACTGCCTGCACGTGCCGCGACCAGGATCTGGTGGATCGCCGCCACACAGGCCTGGGTCGCTGCTTCGCGCGAGGCATCGGCACTCATCGCCTTGTCACCGCCACTGCGCAGCACGCGCAGGGTGAGTGCCGGGGCGGCATGGCCATCGCGCTGGTAGTCCGCATCGCTGCGCACGCCACCGGGCCGCACCGGCTCGAACTGGATGCCACGCTCGAGGAAGGCGTCTTCGCCACCGTTGTCGTACAGCGCCTGCAGCGCGCGCAGCACGGCCGGTCGCGAGCGGAAGTTCTGGTCAAGCACCGGCGCCTGTTGCGCTACCCGCTTGGCCTTCAGGTAAGTGTGGATATCACCGCCGCGGAAACCGTAGATCGCCTGCTTGGGATCGCCGATCAGGAACAGCGCCGGTGCCAGGCCGAGCTCGCGCACCTCCGGTGAATCGCCGAACACGGTGTGGAAAATGCCCCACTGACGGTCGTCGGTATCCTGGAACTCATCGACCAGCGCGATGCGGTACTGCGCGCGCAGCTGCTTGATCAGTGCCAGCCGCTGCGGGCCTTCCAGGGCCAGTGCCACGCCATCGATCAGATCGTCGTAGGTCTGCACCCGGCGGGTGCGCTTCAGCGCCTGCAGGCGCTGTCTGGCTTCGTCGCGAAGCACGTGCAGGAAGTTCAACGCGGTGGCACGCAGCCAGGCATCGCGTTCGGCCAGAAGCGCGACATAGCGGGCCAACGGCGCCTGCAATGGCGACGATGGCGTGCGCTCGGCGAATTTCTTGTTGGTCTTGGCTGCCAGCGCCTCCGGCAGCAGTGCCGGCAGGCGCTCGCTGGTCAGCAGCTCGCGCGGGTCGGCGCGCTCGGCCCAGCCCAGCAGTTGCCGGCCCAGCGGGTGCAGCCAGCCCAGCTTGTAGGACACGCCGTTGATCCATTTGTTGTCGACCGCATCGCAGAGGTCGATGAAGAACTGCTCGCCATGCTCGCGCACGCTTGCGGACAGCTCTTCGGCAACACTCTGCAGGGCGGCCTGCGGATCGGGCAGCGCCACCGCCTGTGGCAACGGGTGCAGCGGCGGCGCGGCCAGCAGCGCGCGCAGATCGGCGGCCAGTGCGTCCGGGGTGGACCACAGCCAGGTCAGCGGTTCCAGCGTGGCCGGGTCATTGGCATGTACCCGCCAAAGGTCGGCCGCGAGCGCTTCCAGCAACTCACGGTCGCTGGCCAGCAGCTCCGGTGGATCGAACGTGTGGCCGCTTTCCAGCGCGTGCTCGCGCAGCACGCGGGTGCAGAAACCGTGGATGGTGAAGATGGACGCGAGGTCGATCTCATCGGCGGCGACCTGCAGGCGGCGCTTCAGTGCGGCGGCGCGCTCGGTACCTCCCTGCAGATGCCGCAGCAGCACCTCGCGGGTCAGCCGCACGTCCGGCGCTTCGCCTTCGACCGGTTCCAGATCGACCAGTCGCGCCGCCAGCGCCAGGCGCTCGCGGATGCGCTTGCGCAGTTCCTGGGTAGCCGCATCGGTGAAGGTCACCGCCAGGATCTGTCCGATGCGCAGGCCCTGTTCCACCACCAGGCGGGTAAACAGCGTAGCCAGGGTGAAGGTCTTGCCGGTACCGGCACTGGCTTCGATCAGGCGGATGCCATCCAGCGGCAGGGCCAGATAGGGATCGACCGCCATGCACTGGGCTCGCTCATCGATGAAGGCGGGGCTCATGCGCTGCCCTCCTGGCGCGTTTCGGCGCCGAGGGTGCGGCCTTCGCGCACCGCGCTGAAGACCACCTGGCTGTTGCGCAGCAGGTCGGCATAGCCGGCGTCGGTGGCAAATGGATCGGCACCGCGCAGCAGCAGCTGCCAGGCGTCGCTGCTGGATTCACCCCAACTGCGGTCGCTGCCGTGCCACTGCTTCCAGCCTTCGCTGCGCTGCTTTTCTGCCGGCGCGTTGTACAGCACCCAGCCGGTGTACGGGGCAAAGCGCAGCGGCTCGCGCAGGCCACGCTGGCGCAGCTGCAGCAGCGCACGCAGCGCCGCGCGCGCCGCCGGAACGCTCAATGCCGGCAGCACATGCGGGCCGGGGCCGGCATCGCCGCCATCGTGGAACTGCACGAGGGGCAGCGCGTCGCCAGCGGCGTTGGCCAGCAGCCAGTCCAGGCCCTGGCGGATCACTGCATTGCCATTGAGCGTGCCGGCACGCAGGCGCACCAGCCCTTCGGGATGCCGATCGGCCACGCGGCCATGCAGGCGCACGCCATCGATATCCACTTCGTAGCGACGGCTTTCCAGTGGTTCGCCCTGCATCCAGCCCAGCAGCGCACTGGCATACGGGCGTGTCTTCAACTGCTCCACCTCGAACTGGCGCTCGCCCAATGGACCCGACGGCAGCAGGCCACGCGCGCGCAACCGCGGGTACAACGGCTCGGCATCGCCGCTGAGCGTGGCGCGTACCACCGCCGCCTGCACACTGCGCTTTTCCGGTCCGCGCGCGGACAGCACCAGCGGTTCCAGGTCATCCACCTCCTCCACCTCGTCGGCCAGGCGCAGGCCCAGCGACTGAGCGAGGAACTGCCCGGCCGGGTCGCACAGGAAACGACGCAGGGTATCGAGTGCGACCTCGTCTTCCACCGCATCGTCGAGCGGCGGCGGCAACGGTGCATCGAACCACGGCTGCAGGTCGCCCCGCTGGCCGCTGAGGCGCCCGGCAGCCGGATGCCACTGGCGGCGATAGCTGAAGCGACGTGGATCGCCATCGCCGAAGGCAGCCGGTGAGAACGGCTGCAGTGCGTGGCGCACGGTGAAATCGCGGACCGCCGCCGGCGGATCGAGGTGATACCCGGCGGCGGCATCGATCAGTTCACTGACCAGCACCGACGGCTCACGCACGCTGCCATCGCGCGGATCGGCGCCGAGATAGCTGAGATAGAACACCTCCTGCGCGGCCGCGAACAGCTGCAGGAACAGGAAGCGGTCATCCTCGCGGGTGGAGCGGTCGCCCGGACGGCGGCGCGGCGTATCCTGCTCGGCGGTGAGCTGGTTGAGGCCCGCGGCCGGGTCCCGGCGCGGGAAATCGCCATCGTTGAGGCCGAGCACGCAGATCACCCGGAACGGCAGCAGCCGCATCGGCACCATGCGGCCGAAACTGATGCCACCGGTCAGCAGCGGTGCGCGCGTATCGGCCTCCCCCAGTACGCCGGCGAAGTGCGAACGCACCACCTCCGGCGGCACGCCGTCTTCGAAACCGGCCTTGGCGGCATCGTCGGCGAACTGGTTGAGCAGCTTGCGCAGGCGCTCCAGCGCGCGCTGGCTGTTGGGCGAGCTGGGCGCGGTGGGCAGCAGTGCGTCCAGCAGCGACAGCAGGCGCTGCCGCCACTGCGCCGGGGTCAGCAGCTCGCCGAGGCGACGCTGATAGATCGCCAGCACGCGCAGCAGGCGCAGCAACCGGTCCAGCGCGTCCAGCGCGCCGCCTTCCAGTTCGATCCACGGCGCCACGCCGGCCACGTCGGCCTCGCTGCCGGTGGCATGGCCGAGTACCAGGCGATCCAGCGCGAACTGCCAGGTGTAGGCGTCGTCGGCCGGTGCCTGGTGCTGGTTGCGGTGTCTTGCGTCCAGGCCCCAGCGTGCGCCGGCCTGCTGCAGCCAGCCATGCAGGCGGTCGAAGTCCACCGCTTCCAGCCCGGCCGCTTCGGCCAGCGGCGCGCTGGCCAGCAGGTCCAGCACTTCGTTCAGGCCAAAGCGCGAGACCGGCAGGCCCAGCAGATGCACGAACACATCGGCCAGCGGCTCGCCCGCCAGCGGACTGCTGTCGGCCAGGGCATACGGAATGTGTTCCTCCTCGCCGCCGCGACCGCCGAACACCGCTTCCAGGTACGGCACATAGGGATCGATGTCCGGCGCCAGCACCGCGATCTCGCGCGCCTGCAGCGGCGGGTCGAAGCGCGGGTCCTGCAGCAGGCTGCGCAGCTGGTCGTGCAGTACCTGCAACTCACGCAGGCGGGTGTGGCAGGCGTGTACCTGCAGGCTGGGGTCGTCGCTGCGCAGGCCGTCGCGCAGTTCACCCGAGGGCAGCGCGCGACGGTGGAACAGGTCACGCTGCAGGCGATGCAGCAGGCTGTCGGACAGGCCACCTTCGTCCAGGCTTGGCCCGGTGTCCTCCTCCGGATCGGAATAGGCGGCGATTTCGCCGGCCGGATGCACCACCTCGTAACTGCCCAGCACCGCCATGAAGTCGCGCCCGGCCGCACCCCACGCTTCCAGCAGCCGGTTCTCGCCGGCCGCTTCACCGAAGGGATCCGGTGCGCCACTGCGCAGGCGCTCGGCCAGCGTCTGCAGATCTCCCCAGTACGACTGCACCGGGGTGGGCATGTAGAAGTGCAGCTCGCCCACCCGGGCCTGGGTGGCCATCACCCGCAGCACGTCGGGCGAGATGTTGAGCGTCGCGAACGCGGACATGCGCGGCGGCAGGCCTTGCGGCAGCGGCTGGCCGGCGCCTTCGAAGCGGTCCAGGTACTCCTGGATGCGGCGGGCGCGGTAGTTGTGGCCCCGGGTGATGGTGCGCCACAGGATTGCCTGCGGATCGGCCGGATCGGCCCCCGCCGCCCAGCGCAGCAGCCAGTCACGCCGCCAGGCCTGGTACTTCTCGAACACCGAGGCCAGCTCGCCGGCCAGCGCCCACGGCTTCAGAGCATCATCGCCGGCAAGATACGACTGCAGCGCGCGCATCGGTGGCTGCGCCAGCAGCGACGGATCGCGCAGCGCCTGGTACAGCTTCCAGTGCAGGCCGGCGGCGTCCAGATCGTCCTGCTCACCGCTGACGTTGGCCTTCAGCGCGCGCGCCACGAACTCGCCGGGGGTCAGGAACTGGAGGTTGGCGGCGACGCCGAATTCCGCGGCCAGTGTCGCCTGCAGCCAGCGCCGCATCGCCACCTGCGGGATCAGCACCACTTCCGGCGCCAGCAGCGGCTGGCCCTGCACCGGCACACGCACGTTGCGCGCCAGCAGCGCGGCCAGCACGTCCAGGGAATTGGAATGGTAGAGGCGGAAATCGCTGCCCGGGTCACTCATCATGCACAGTGTGCAGCACGGCAGGCAGTATTCAATGGTTGGCACGCCAGCGGTACGGATTGTTCCGGCCCGCCGGCCGATTGTCCCGGCCTACGCGAGGCCTTGCCGTGCAACAATACTGGACCGTCCAGTCTGCTTATGTTCAGCCGACGGGCCCGATCCTTCGATGTCTAAAAAACGTTAATGGTGCCCATGTCGGCTTCCACCTCCAGTCTGGTGCAGTTATCCAACGTCCGCATCGACCGGAGCGGGCGCACGATCCTGCGCGACGTGTCGCTGCAGGTGCCCAAGGGCAGCATCACTGCCGTGCTCGGTCCGTCCGGCAGCGGCAAGTCGACCCTGCTGGCGGCGCTGACCGGCGAACTGCGCCCGGTCGCCGGCGAGGTCACCCTGTTCGGCAAGCCGATCCCGCATGACAGCGGCGCACTGCTGGAAATGCGCAAGAGCGTGGGCGTGCTGCTGCAGGGCAATGGCCTGCTGACCGACCTCACTGTGGCCGAAAACGTCGCCCTGCCGCTGCGCACGCACACCCGCCTGCCGACCGCCGTGCTGCGCCGCCTGGTGGAAATGAAGCTGCATGCGGTGGGCCTGCTGGCCGCCGCCGATGCCTGGCCGCGCGAGCTGTCCGGCGGCATGGCGCGCCGTGTGGCGCTGGCCCGTGCGCTGGCGCTGGACCCGCCACTGATGATCTACGACGAGCCGCTGACCGGGCTGGATCCGATCGCCTCCGGGGTGATCATGAGCCTGATCCAGCGCCTCAACCACAGCCTGGGCCTGACCAGCATCATCGTCAGCCACCACGTGCACGAGACCCTGCCGATCTGCGACCAGGTGATCGCGATTGCCAATGGCGGCATCGTGTTCCAGGGCACGCCCGAGGCGCTGCAGTCCAGCCAGGACCCGCTGCTGCGGCAGTTCCTGCATGGCCAGCCCGATGGCCCCATCCCGTTCGATGCCGCGCCGCGCGCGAGGGTCGCCTGATGCCGTTCGTCCAAGCCACCCGTTCGCTTGGCCGCGCCGGCCTGTTCTCGCTGACCGTTTTGCGCGGTTCGCTGCCCACGCGTGATTTCCTTGCCGAGCTGACCCGCGAGATCTACAAGATCGGCGCGCGCTCGCTGCCCATCATCGCCGTCGGCGGTGCCTTCGTCGGCCTGGTGCTGACGCTGCAGGGCTACCGCACGCTGACCACCTTCGGTGCGGCCGACGCGCTGTCGACCCTGCTCGGCCTGTCGCTGTATCGCGAGCTGGCACCGGTGCTGACCGCGCTGCTGTTCATCGGCCGCGCCGGCAGCTCGATCGCGGCCGAACTGGGCCTGATGCGTGCCACCGACCAGATCAAGGCGCTGGAGCTGATGGCGATCGACCCAGTGGCCAAGGCGGTAGCGCCGCGCTTCTGGGCGGCGGTGCTGACCGTGCCGTTGCTGACCGGCATCTTCTGTTCGCTGGCGATCAGCGCCAGCTACTTCGAAGCCGTGCACGTGCTGGGCCTGGACAACGGCGTGTTCTGGTCGGCGCTGCGCAACAGCGTGGATTTCTGGGACGACTTCGGCGTGGCGATGCTGAAGTCGGCGATCTTCGGCGGCACTGCCGCGCTGGTGGCCGCCTATGTTGGTTTCCACGCCGAGCCGACCATTGAAGGCACTTCAGTGGCGACCACCCGTGCGGTGGTCAACGCCTCGCTGCTGGTGCTGATGTTCAACTTCGTGCTGTCGGCAATGTTGTTCACCTAACCCCTCCACCGGCGGTGCGCAGGCGCGCGCGGCCACCACGACTCGATCAGGTAATCCACATGGCCATCCGCGGTCCCAGACTTGAATTCTCTGTCGGCGCCTTCCTGCTGCTGGCTCTGGCCTCGTTGCTGGTGCTGGCCGTGGCCTCGACCAACCAGCGCTGGAGCTGGGGCAGTGAGGGCTATGACCTGAAGGCGCGCTTCTCCCAGGTCGGCCAGCTGCGCAAGCAGGCGCCGGTGAAGATCGGCGGCGTGACCGTCGGCCAGGTCGCTTCGATCGACCTGGACCCGGTGAAGTTCGAATCCATCGTGACGCTGCGCATGGACAGCAAGGTCAAGGACCTGCCGGCGGACACCTCGGCCGGCATCTTCACCAGTGGTTTGCTCGGCGAGAGCTATATCGGTCTGCAGCCGGGCGGTGACCCGGACGTGCTGAAGGCCGGCGACGAGATCGTCTTCACCCAGCCGGCCGTGGACCTGATCCAGCTGGTCGGCAAGTACATGTTCAGTGGCGGCGCCGGTGGCGGCACTGCTCAGAAGCCCAACGATGGCGCGCAGGCGCCTGCAACGGAACCGCAACCATGAAAATGAAACTGATCCCGGCCCTGCTCGCCTCGGCGCTGCTGGCGGCCACCCCGTTCCTGGCCCAGGCCCAGGCCGCCGCACCTGCCGCTGCCGCAACGCAGAGCCAGGCCGGCAAGGTGGTGATCGATGCCAGCAGCCGCATCCTGTCCACGCTGCAGCAGCGCAAGAGCGAGTTCACCAGCAACCCGGCCAGCCTGCGCAGCTACATCGACAGCGAACTGACCCGCACCTTCGACCGCGACTACGCCGCGCGTCTGGTGCTGGGCCCGCACGCCCGCGGCGCTTCCGACGCCGACATCAAGCTGTTCGCCGATGCGATGGCCGACAGCCTGATGCAGCGCTACGGCTCGACCCTGCTCAACATCCAGGGCAAGCCAAGCTTCCGCCTGAAGGGTGAAAGCCCGCTGCCGGGCAATCGTGGCGTGCGTGTCAGCACCGAACTGGTGCGCGCCGGCAACGAGCCGACTCCGGTCGAGTACTGGATGCGCAACGTGAACGGCCAGTGGAAGATCTTCGACGTCAACATTGAAGGCATTTCCTACGTGCAGACCTTCCGCAACCAGTTCGATACCCCGCTGCGCCAGAAGGGCATCAAGCAGGTGGCCAGCGAACTGCACAGCGGCAGCATGCAGGCCGGGCCCGCGGGCAATGGCAAGTAACGCACTGGCACTGCTGGAAGGCGACACCCTGCGCCTGCGCGGGGTGCTCGACCGTGCCGCGGTGATCTCGCTGTGGCCGCAGCTGCAGGCCCTGCCGGCAAAGCTGTCACGGCTGGAGCTGGGCGAGGTGGACCGCGTGGACAGCGCCGGCCTGGCGCTGCTGGCCGAGCTGGCGGCACGCGCGCGCAGGAGCGGTCACCCACTGGTCGTCTCCGGCGCGCCGGCCGGCTACAACGAGCTGAGCGCAGCCTACCGGCTGTCGCCCGATCTGGATTTCAACGCTACTTCTGCTGCGAGCTGACATGAACGTCGTACGCACTCTCCCCTTGATCGTCCTGGCCGCCGCGCTGACCGCCTGCGCCGGCAAGCCCGCACGCAGCGATGCACCGGCAGCCAGTACCGTGGTCCCGGCCAGCACCGTCGCCGAGGCCTCCGCCCCCACCGCCGATACCGCTACGATTGATGCCGCGCCGGCCGCAGCCGTGGTTGCCGCCCCTGCACCGGCCACGCCACCCTCCGTACCGGCCCGCGGCGCCGACACCGATGCGGCCAGGGCCGCAGCGGCGACCGCCCCCGGTGGTGATGACGACTTCGATGCCCTCTATGGCGGCAGCGGCAACACCGGCAGTGCGGCAGCCTACGACCCATGGGAACCGTTCAACCGCAAGGTGCACAAGTTCAACAACGCGGTCGACCGCGGCATTGCCCGTCCGCTGGCCACGGCCTACACCCACGTAGTGCCGCGCTTCGCCCGCACCGGCGTCAGCAACTTCTTCAGCAACCTGCGGGCACCGGTGACCATCACCAACCAGCTGCTGCAGGGCCGCGGTGCCGATGCCTGGGACAGCCTCGGCCGCTTTCTGATGAACAGCACGCTGGGCATCGGTGGCCTGTTCGATCCGGCCAGCAAGGCGATGGTGCCGCGCCGCAATGAAGACTTCGGCCAGACCCTGGGTGCGTGGGGCTGGCGGCGTTCGCGCTACGTGGAACTGCCGTTCTTCGGCCCGCGCACCGTACGCGATGTATTCGGCCTGGCCGGTGACATTCCGCTGTCGCCGATCCGCCGCATCGAGGAGGACAAGGTCCGCATCGGCCTGCAGGGCCTGCAGCTGGTGGATACCCGCGCGCAGCTGCTGGCGGTCGACGACCTGCGTGACACCGCCGTGGACGAGTACTCGCTGGTACGCGATGCGTGGATGCAGCGCCGCAACTACCAGATCGAGAACGATCTGCGCAGCAAGCGCGACCGTGGCCACGACGATGCCAATTCTCCGATCCCGGTCGATGCCATGCCGATGCCGAACTGGAGCAACTGATCGCTGCAGCCCGCGCATGAAAAAACCCCGCCTCGGCGGGGTTTTTCTTTCCGGCAGATGCCAACCTCGGTTGGCACGCTTTCCTCAAGCCGCCAGCGCGGCCTCGATGGCGTCGCGCAGGCGCGCGTCATCGGCAGCCACGTCCGGGGCGAAGCGGGCGATGACCTTGCCGTCGCGGCCAACCAGGAACTTCTCGAAGTTCCACAGCACTGCCGGCGCTGCGTGGATCGGAATCTCCTTGCTCGCCAGGCGCTCACGCAGCGGACCCTCGCCGATCGACTGCGGCTGGGCGGCGGTCAACTGCTGATACAGCGGGTGGGTGTCGTCACCGGCCACGCTGATCTTGGAGAACATCGGGAAACTGACGTCGTAAGTGAGCTGGCAGAACTGCTGGATCTCCGCCTCGCTGCCCGGCTCCTGGCCGAGGAAGTTGTTGGCGGGGAAGCCCAGCACTTCCAGGCCCTGCGCGTGCTTTTCCGCATACAGCGCCTGCAGGCCTTCGTACTGCGGAGTGAGGCCGCACTTGGAGGCGACGTTGACCAGCAGCAGCACCTTGCCCTGGTAGTCGGCAAGCGAGGACGGCTGGCCGTCGATGGTGGTGAGGGAAATGTCCTGGATCGGGGTGCTCACGTGGGGCTCCGGCAACAGCGGGAAATGGCCCACCAGCATAGCGCTGTGCGCGCGGTTGTAGAGCCGAGCCTACGCTCGGCTGCTGTGGCATCAGCCGAGCGTGGGCCCGGCTCTACAGGCAGGATTCAATCCACGCAGATCGTGCCCTGCGCCTTGCCGTCATCAATGCGCTGGCGGCAACCGAAGTTCTGGCGCACGTCGCGCTGGCAGGTACCGGTGACGGCACTGCCGGCGGCCACGTCGCCCGTGGCCAGGCACTGGCCGCTGCAGTCGCTCTTGCGGCTGCAGGCCTTGCCGGCGTCGGCATAGGGAATCACGCACTGCTCGCGCTGCAGCCGGCCGAGCCGCTGCAGGGTGCCACCGGCGGCCTGGCAGTCCACGTCGCGCGCTTCGCGGTACGCCTCGTCCGCTTCGGGGGTGCTGGAGGCGGCCTGCGTGGTCGTGTCCACGGTCGTTGGCGTGCTGCTGCAGGCGGCGAGCAGCGCGGTCAGGACAAGGCTGGTGAAGCGGGGCAGGCGCATGGCGGTACCTGGTCGAAGCGGACAGGCCGCCAGCATACCCATCGGCGATGCAGGCGGCGTGTCAGTGTGGCTCAGGCCTCGTCGCCCTCGCCGTCACTGCCTTCCTCCTCGGCCACCGCATCACCCTCGGCCAGGTCGCCGAGCAGCGACTGCGCCTGTTCGGACGCCAGCGACTCCACGCCACGCAGGCGGCGTTCGATGGTACGGGTCTTGCGGCTGGCCTCCCCGATGCTGCGGCCAACGGTAGTGATCTGCTTCTCGGCCTTTTCCAGGATGCCGGCGAACTTCCCGAACTCGCTCTTGACCGCACCCAGCAGGCCCCACACTTCGCTGGATCGCTTTTCAATGGCCAGGGTGCGGAAGCCCATCTGCAGGCTGTTGAGCAACGCGGTGACCGTGGTCGGTCCGGCCACCACCACACGGTGCTCGCGCTGCAGCAGGTCGACCAGGCCCGGGCGCCGGATCACCTCGGCATACAGGCCTTCGGTGGGCAGGAACATCACCGCGAAGTCCGTGGTGTGCGGTGGCACGATGTACTTGTCGCAGATCGACTTGGCCTGCACACGCACCGCGCGCTCCAGCTGGATGCCCTGCAGGCGCACGCCCTCGGCATCGCCCTGTTCCTGTGCGTCCAGCAGGCGCTCGTAATCCTCGCGCGGGAACTTGGAGTCGATCGGCAGCCACACCGGCGTGTCGTCGCTGCTGCGGCCCGGCAGGCGCACGGCGATATCGACCATCTCGCCACTATCCGGGCGCACCCTCACCGCACGCGCGTACTGCTCCTGGGTGAGTGTCTGCTCGAGGATGTTCTCCAGCTGCACTTCGCCCCAGCTGCCGCGGTTCTTGACGTTGGTCAGCACGCGCTTGAGGTCGCCCACGCCGGTGGCCAGCTGCTGCATCTCGCCGAGGCCACGCTGCACCTGTTCCAGGCGCTCGGAGACCAGCTTGAAGGAGTTGCCCAGCCGCGTTTCCAGCGTCGACTGCAGCTTCTCGTCCACGGTGTGGCGCATCTGCTCCAGCTTCTGGGCGTTGTCGTTCTGCAGCGCGCGCAGCTGTTCCTCCAGCGTGGCACGCATCTCGGCGATGCGCTGCTCGTTGCGCTGGGTCAGTTCCTGCAGGCGCAGGCCCAGACTGTCGGTCAGGCGCTGCTGCGACTGCGCGCCCTCCTCGCGGCCCTTGCGTGCATCGTCCACCAGGGTCTGGCGCAGTGCCCCGAGCTGGGTATCGGTGCGCGCAGTGAGCTCCTGCAGCTGCTGGCCAAACGCATGGATGCGTGCCTCCTGCTGCTGGCCGAAGGTCTCCAGCTGGCCGCGCAGTTCCTGCAGCCGCTGCCCCATCAACGCTGCGCCGCGCTGCTGGCTGTCGGCCACTTCAGCGCGGGCTTTGCGGGCATCTTCGCCCAGCGCTTCGCGCAGCAGGTCCAGGCGCTGGTCGGTGCGGGTGGACAGATCGGTCAGCGCGCGGGCGAAGCCATCGAGCTGTTCGCGCAGTTCGCTGCGCCCGGCGCGGGCCTCCTCGCGCACGGCCTGTTCCAGGCGGTCATGCGGCGGACGGCGCAGCAGGGCGACCAGTTGCAGGATGAGCACGGCCAATAGAAGGCCGGCAATGAGCAGGTATTCGGTTTGCATGGGGCAAGTGTAGGCTGGCCGAGTCTCAGCTGCTGCGTCAGGACCATGCTCGCTCTGTACGGAAAGCCCACCTCCATCAATGTGCGCAAGGTGCTATGGCTGTGCGCCGGTCTGGACTTGCCCCTGCACCACGAACCGGCCCCCCCGCCGGACCTGCTGGCCACGCTGAACCCCAACCGGCAGGTGCCGGTGCTGCGCGATGGCGACTTCGTACTGTGGGAATCCAACAGCATCTGCCGCTACCTTGCCGCGCGCGCCGGACGCGAGGATCTGCTGCCACGTGCGGCGCAGGCCCGTGCGCGGGTGGAGCAGTGGATGGACTGGCAGGCCAGCGATCTCAACAGTGCCTGGCGCCACGTGTTCATGGCGCGCGTGCGCCAGCATCCGGACTATCCGGACGATGCCCGCGCCGAGGCCAGCCTGGCGCAGTGGAACCGGCTGATGGGTGTGCTTGAAGCCCAGCTGGCCGCCACCGATGCCTATGTGGCGGGCAGCACCTTCACCCTTGCAGATATCGTGCTGGGGCTGTCGACCCAACGCTGGCGCAGCACGCCGGGCAGCAAGCCCGCGCTGCCCCACCTCGTCGCATGGTTCGAGCGCCTGCGAGAGCAGCCCGGTTTCGCCGAACACGTCGACAACGGCGTGGCGTGAGCGGTGGCTCCCGCAGCTGTTGGTAGGTGTCGCCCCTGGTCGACACGGCTGATCCACGCCATGCGTGGATGAAGCTCCGTAGAGCCGAGCCTATGCTCGGCTGACGCCCACGCGCGAACGGCAGCCGAGCGTGGGCTCGGCTCTACAGGAGCCTTACCAGCCTTCCAGCACGATCTTTCCCTTGGCGCGATGGCTCTCCAGCAGCGCATGGGCACGGCGCAGGTTGGCTGCGTCGATGCGTCCGAAATGCTCGCCCAGGGTGGTCCGCAGCACGCCGGTGTCGACCAGCTCGGCCACCCGGTTCAACAGGTCGTGCTGGCGCTGCATGTCCGCCGTCCGGTACAGCGGGCGGGTGAACATCGATTCCCAGTGCAGTGACAACGCCTTGCGCTTGAGCGCCATCACATCCACCTGGCCCGGGTCATCGATCAGGCCGAACTGCCCTTGCGGCGCCAGCAGCTCCACGATCTGCGCGTAGTGCTGGTCGGAATGGGTCAGGCTGGCCACGTGCTGCACCTCGCCGATGCCCAGCCGCGCCAGGCCCTCGGCCAGTGGCAGGCGGTGGTCGATCACATGGTGGGCGCCCATCGCATACACCCAGTCCTGGGTCTCCGGGCGCGAGGCGGTGCCGATCACGGTCAGCCTGGTGAGCTTCCGCGCCAACTGCACCAGGATCGAGCCGACACCACCGGCAGCGCCGATCACCAGCAGGGTCTGGCCTTCGCCCCCGTCCTCGGGAATGCGCAGGCGGTCGAACAGCAGCTCCCAGGCGGTGATCGCGGTCAGCGGCAGTGCGGCGGCAGCGGCGTCATCGAGGCTGGCCGGCTTGCGGCCGACGCTGCGTTCGTCCACCAACTGGTACTGGGCATTGCTGCCCGGGCGATCAATGACGCCAGCGTAGTAGACCGCATCGCCGGGCTGGAACAGGGTCACCTCGCTGCCCACCGCATCGACGATGCCGACCGCATCCCAGCCCAGCACGCGCGGGCCGTCGGTGGCCACGCCTCGGCGGACCTTGGTGTCGACGGGGTTCACCGCCACCGCGCGCACCGCCACGCGCAGGTCGCGCGGGCCGGGCTGCGGCAACTCCAGTTCGAGGTCGATCAGGGCCTGGGGATCATCGATCGGCAGGCCGGCTTGGGTGTAGGCAATGGCGCGCATGGCAGCGGTCCAGTGGGGGAGGAGGCGACAGGTTGCGCCGCACGCGGTCTCGCAGAAAGGCGGAGAATCGGGCAGCACTTTCACTCTGGCGATGAAGATGATCCGCTTCGACGATCTGCAGCTGTTCGTCCGCACTGCTGCGCTGGGCAGCTTTTCGCAAGCGGCCCGCGAGGCCGACCTGCTGCCGGGGCAGGTCGCCGCGGCAGTGGCGCGGCTGGAACGCGAGCTGGACCTGCGCCTGTTCGTGCGCACCACCCGCAGCCTGCGCCTGACCGGCGAGGGCGCGCTGTACCTGCCCTACGCACAGGACGTGCTGGCCACCCTGCGCGAGGGCCAGGCGCGCGTGCAGGCCGAGGACGCCGAACTGCACGGCACCCTGCAGCTGTCGGCGCCGTCGGACTTGGGCCGCAACCTGCTGCTGCCCTGGCTGAGCGCGTTCCGCGCGTCCCATCCCCGGCTGCGCCTGCACCTGCGCCTGTCCGATGAAGTGGCCGATGTGTTCCGCGACCCGGTCGACGTGGCCATCCGCATCGGCCACTTCGACGACGCCAACTACGTCGCCCTGCCCCTGCTGGAAGGCAATCGGCGCGTACTGGCGGCCTCGCCCGATTACCTGCAGCGGCGTGGCACGCCCACGCGCCTGGAAGATCTGCGTGAGCACGATTGCCTGGTCTACCAGCTCAGCGGTCGTGCCTACGATCGCTGGTCATTCGACGTCGACGGCCGCCGGGCGGTGATACCGGTGCGCGGCCCGCTGGTCTGCGATGACGCCGATGTGGTGCGGCGCTGGGCCGTGGCCGGCGAAGGCATCACCTACAAATCCTGGCTGGACCTGCGCGAAGACGTGCTGGCCGGGCGCCTGCAGCTGCTGCTCGACGGCGTCGGCAGCCACATTCCACTGCATCTCGTGTGCCCGCACCGCAAGCAGTTCTCACCCGCGGTGCGGCAGCTGCACGCGCAGCTGCGCCAGCACCTGCAACCGCTGCTGTCTGGCATGCCGGTTGGCCCCACCGGCCCCCTGTCCTCCGCCGTGGTGCTGGCCGACAATGGCGGCCCCGCGTAAGAGAGAACACCGCCATGCCGTGGATGGGCATCCAGGACCTGTGGACGTTTCTGGTCGCCGTGCTGGTGTTTCTCGCCCTGCCCGGCCCCGGCACCTTCACCCTGCTGACCGCCACCGGCCGTGGCGGCGTGCGTGGCGGCTACACTGCATTGGCCGGCCTGCTGGTCGGCGACCAGATCCTGATGTGGCTGGCGCTGGCCGGCGTGGCCGCACTGCTCAAGGCCAACCCGCTGGTGTTCCACGCCGTGCAGTACCTGGGTGCGGCCTACCTGGTGTGGGTGGGCATCAGCCTGCTGCGCACGCCCAAGCACGAGGGTGGCGACGCTGGCCCGATCCGCATGCAGCCCGGCCGCTATTTCCAGCAGGCGATCCTGGTCAGCCTGCTCAATCCGAAGGCGATCCTGTTCTACATGGCCTTCCTGCCGTTGTTCATCGATCCGAAGGCACACCAGGGCATCGCCACCTTCGCCGCGCTGGCCGGCATCATCCTGGTGGTCAGTATCGCCTACTGCTCGATGCTGATCGGCGTGGGCAACCTGGCCCGTCGCCGGTTGATCCAGCACCCGCGGATCAGCGATGCGCTGCGCCGCGTGGCCGGCCTGTTCCTGGTGGGGTTCGGCATCCGGCTCGGGTTGAACGGGTGAACGGGCGGCTGCCGCTGCTCGGCCTGGCCCTGCTGTTCGCCGGCACCGCCTCTGGCGACCCGGCCTGCTTTATGCCGATTCCGGCAGTCTGGTCGCGGTGCAGCGCGCGCGCCGGCAATCATGACCCCCGTCAGTGGTAATGCTGCGCTGCGTTCGGTCACACTCGGGAACTTGTCGTTCTAAGTCACCCCTTCCGAGGCCTGCATGTCCCTGTTCCGGCGCAAGTCCCTAGATTCCGTCACCGTCCACGAAGCCGGCAGGCGCCTGATCCCGACGCTCAGCTGGCCGCACCTGATCGCGCTGGGCATCGGCGCCATCGTCGGTACCGGCATCTACACGCTGATCGGCGTCGGTGCCAACCTGGCTGGCCCGGCCGTGCTGATCTCCTTCGCCATCGCCGGTGCGGTCTGTGCCTGCGCGGCGCTGTCCTACGCCGAGCTGTCGACGATGATGCCCGCCGCCGGCAGTGCCTACACCTACAGCTACAGTGCGCTGGGCGAGGTGTTCGCCTGGGTGGTGGGCTGGAGCCTGATCCTGGAGTACTCGCTGGTGGTGAGTACGGTGGCGGTGGGCTGGTCCGGCTACTTCGTCGGCTTCCTCGAATGGGTCCACACCCAGTTCGGCTGGAACGTGCACCTGCCGGCCTGGCTGGCGGCCGGCCCGCACGTGGAAGGCGGCATGATCAACCTGCCGGCGATCATCATCACCTGGCTGGTGGCCGGCATGCTGATGGCCGGCACCAAGGAAAGCGCCACACTCAACGCCATCCTGGTGGTGTTCAAGCTGATCGCGCTGGCCATCTTCGTGGCCGTGGCCCTGCCCGCGTTCGACAGCGCCAACCTGCAGCCGTTCATGCCGTACGGCTTCGCCAAGTCGATGGGCCCCGACGGCGTCGAGCACGGCGTGATGGCGGCAGCGGCGATCATCTTCTTCGCCTTCTACGGCTTCGATGCGATCTCCACCGCCGCCGAGGAAACCAAGAACCCGGGCCGCGACCTGTCGATCGGCATCATCGGTTCGATGATCGGCTGCACCATCGTCTACGTGCTGGTGGCGCTGGCCGCCGTGGGTGCGATGAGCTACGCGGTGTTCGGCCACAGCGCCGAGCCGCTGGCGCTGATCATGCGCCAGCTGGGCCATCCGACCGCGGCGATGGTGATCGGCGTGATCGCGATCATCGCCCTGCCGACCGTGCTGCTGGCCTTCCTGTACGGCCAGAGCCGCATCTTCTTCGTGATGAGCCGCGACGGCCTGCTGCCGCGTCGCCTGTCCAAGGTGAACGCACGTACCGGCACGCCGGTGGCAACCACGCTGTTCACTGCGGTCGTGGTTTCCGCGCTGGCCGGCGTGGCGCGCCTGGACGAGATTGCCGCACTGGCCAACGCCGGTACCCTGGCCGCGTTCACTGCGGTAGGCATCTGCCTGGTGGTGCTGCGGCTGCGCGAGCCGGACCGCGCGCGCACGTTCCGCACGCCGCTGGCCTTCGTGGTTGGCCCGCTGGCCGCGCTGGGTTGCATCTACCTGTTCATCAGCCTGCCGCACACCACCCAGCTGTACTTCCTGTTGTGGAACGTGGCCGGCCTGGTGCTGTACCTGCTGTACAGCCGACGCCATGCGCTGATCGCGAAATAGACCGATCACCGGTAGTGCCGGCCGCTGGCCGGCACCACCGCAGGGCGTTTCAACCGCCCTGCTTTGCGGCGTAGTCCTGCGCCTGGCGCATCACCCGCAGCAGGTTGCCGCCCCAGATGCCGGCGATCTGCTTCTCGGTATAGCCCTTGCGCAGCAGCCACGCGGTGATCTTCGGCAGCTGGCTGACATCGGGCAGGTCACTCAGTCCGCCACCACCATCCCAGTCCAGGCCGATGCCCGCGTGCTCAGGGCCGACCACCGTGAGGATGTGGTCGAAGTGGGCGAAGAAGTCGTCCAGGCTGGCGTGCCGCACCGGGTGCTCGTGGTCCAGTGCCTGTTCGGCCTTCAGCAGGGCAACGCCTTGTTCGATGCCCATGCCTTCCCAGCCGCCCAGCTGCTTGCTCAGCGCTTCCTCGGCCTGTTTGCGCTCGGGCGTCTTCGCGGTGTCGATCAGGTAGCCGCCATAGGCGTTCACCTGGATCACGCCGCCGGCTTTGGCCAGCTTGCGCAGGCGCGCGTCGTCGAGATTGCGCGGGTGGTCGTAGACCGCCTTGGCCGAGCTGTGCGACAGCACGAATGGTACCGGCATCATTGCCAGCAGATCGTCGAACACCGCATCCGATGCATGTGACTGGTCGATCACGATGCCCAGCTTCACCGCCTGCCGCACCAGCTCCTTGCCGGCCGGGCTAAGTCCTTTCCATTCCGCACCCTTGGGATCGGTGGCCGAATCGGCGAACTCGTTGTTGGCAAAGTGCACGGTGCTGAGCAGGCGCAGGCCGGCGCGGTGGTAGAACGAGAGCAGGCTGGGATCGGCCACCAGCGGGCTGGCGTTTTCCATGCTGATGTAGACCACACGCTTGCCGGCCGCCTTGATCCGCGCCGCGTCATCGGCGGTCAGTGCCAGCGCGAACCGCTCGGGGTTGGCGGCCAGCATCTCGCGTATTTCCAGCAACCGCTGCAACCCGTGGTCACGTTCGGCCAGGTGAGCGGCGGGGCTGCGGTCGCCCTGGTCGGTGTAGATCGCCCAGAACCCGCCGTCCAGCGCGCCTTCGACCATGCGCGGGTAGTCCACCTGCGAGAGTGCGTTGCGGTCGTGGCGCTGTTCGATGTCGAAGCCGGTGCGGCCGAAATTGGCCGGCGTATCCAGATGGCTGTCGAGGGTGACCAGGCGCTGCTGCAGGGCCTTGGCGCGGGCCAGCTCCTGCGTGCTGAACTCGATGGCGTGGGCGGACAGTGGCGCGCACAGCGCCACGGCAAGCACGAAGGACAGGTGGCGCAACGATGGCATGGGCTCTCACCGGTGTTGGGAAGAGCCCGACCATAGCGCTGCGGCCCGCCGTTTTGTAGCGCCGGGCATGGGCTCGGCTGCCAGACAGATCAGCCGAGCGTGGGCTCGGCTCTACAGAGATCGGCAGTCACGCGGTCAATCCACCACGCGGCAGAACACGGCCTTGAGGTAACGCGATTCCTGCACGTGGGCCATGAACGGATGGTCCGGGCCGGCGCCGGCGACCTTCAGGATCTGGATCGTGCGGCCGGAGAAATAGGCCGCGCGGCGCAGCATGTCGAGGAACTGGTCCTCGGCCACCAGGCCGGTGCAGGAAAACGTGGCGAACAGGCCGCCCGGCTTCACCACGCCAAGCGCCAGCTTGTTCATGTCCAGGTACTTCTTCAGTGCGGTGATGACCTGGTCGCGGTCGCGGGTCATCTTCGCCGGGTCCAGGATCACCACGTCATACTGCTCACCGCGGTTGGCGGCGTCGCGCAGCCACGGGAAGATATCGGACTGGATGAACTTCGGGCGCACGTTGTTCAGGCGCGAATTGCCCTTGGCGATCTGGATGACGTCCTCATCAATGTCGATGCCGACCACTTCCGAGGCGCCACGCGCTGCTGCGTACACGGCGAAGCCACCGGTGTTGCAGCACAGGTCCAGAACGCTCTTGCCTTCCACCTGCTGGCTCAGCCACTCGCGGTTCTCGCGCTGGTCGGCGAAGAAGCCGGTCTTGTGTGCACCGGCCGGGTCGGCGCGGAACTTGATGCCGTACTCGGTGATCACCGCCGCTTCGGTGGTGGTGTTGCCGTGGAAGTCGAAGCTCTCCTGCTTCTGCACGTGTTCGTCGGCGAAGCTGTGGAAACGGCAGCCCGGGAACTGCTCGCGCAGGGCGTCGTAGATCCATTCGCGGTGGCGGAACATGCCGGCGGCGAAGAACTCGACCACCACCAGGTCGCCGTAGCGATCCACCACCAGGCCGGACAGGCCGTCGCCTTCGCTGTGCACCACGCGCCAGGCGTCGGAGACCGCGTCGAGCTTCAGCACCTCACGGCGCAGCGACACCGCCTGGGCGATCTTGCGCGAGAACCAGCCGGCATCGACCGGCACGTTCTGGTCGGTCTCAAGGATGCGCACGGCAATGCGCGAGTGCCCGTTGTAGAACCCGCGGCCAATGAACTCGCCATCGATGCCGACCACGTCGACGATGGAACCGGGCTTGGGCCGGACGGTCGGCTTCTCGACCAGTTTCTGGAAGATCCACGGGTGGCTGGAACGCCACGCATTCTTGAGGCGGACAATCGGAAGGGGGGTATTCATCCGGTCATTGTAGCCGGGGGGCACCGGGGGCCGGAAATCCAGGGCCCGGCGCGGCATTTGACGGCGGCCCGGCCAGGCCGCAGAATCGGCAGCAGAAGGGGAGTAGCTCCCAGACGTTGTCGCCGTCATTTCGAGCCCGCAGGCTCCGGTGCAACGGCAGTTCCAGCCGACTGGAACTGCGAGCGAGACCTTCGCCGTACTGGCGAAGCTCTGTCCCTGGATCCCCCTCCCGATCCTCCGTTGCAGATCCTCGCCGTCCGGCCTGGCATTCATCTTTCCAACGGACATTCCCAATGCAGACGATCGGTAACGTGTGGTTGTGGGGCGGCTTCGCAGCGGTGGTGGTCATCGCCCTGCTGGTCGACCTCGTGTTGATGCGCCATGGTGGACCGCACAAGGTCACCTTCAAGGAGGCCCTGTGGTGGTCCATCGGCTGGGTCGCGCTGGCCCTGCTGTTCAATGCCGGCCTCTGGTACTACCTGAATGAGACCGCCGGCCAGGTGGTAGCGAACAAAGTCGGCCTCGAATTCCTGACCGGCTACCTGGTCGAGAAGGCGCTGGCTGTCGACAACATCTTCGTGTTCCTGATGATCATGAGCTACTTCGCGGTGCCGGATGAGCAGCGCCAGAAGGTGCTGATCATCGGCATTCTGGGTGCGATCGTGCTGCGTACGATCATGATCTTCGCCGGCAGCGTGCTGATCAGCCAGTTCCATTGGCTGCTCTACGTATTCGGTGCTTTCCTGCTCTTCACCGGTTGGAAAATGTGGTTTGCCGCCGGCCAGGAGCCGGACCTGGAGACCAACCCGGCCCTGCGCTGGATGCGCAAGCACCTGCGCCTGCTGCCGGACTACGCCGGCAACGCGCTGAGCGTGAAGCGCGACGGCGTGCGCTGGTTCACCCCGCTGTTCGCGGTGCTGATCCTGATCGCGGTCACCGACGTGATCTTCGCGGTGGACAGCATCCCGGCGATCTTCGCGATCACCACCGACCCGTTCATCGTGCTCACCTCCAACGTGTTCGCGGTGCTGGGCCTGCGCGCGATGTTCTTCCTGCTGGCCGGCATGGCCGACCGCTTCCACCTGCTGCCGTATGGCCTGGCGCTGGTGCTGGGCTTCATCGGCATCAAGATGATGATCATCGACCTGTTCAAGATCCCGACCCCGGTGTCGCTGGGCGTGGTCGCGGTCATCATCGCCGCCACCGTGGTACTGAGCCTGAAGTACCCGCCGAAGGAAGGCTCCGGCCACGCCTGATCATGGCCGGCCGGCGGGATTGTCCCGCCGGCCGCACCCACTCTCCCGCAGCGGTGGCCTTGGTTTCGCGCCAGTCACCGCCATTGCTGAGGTATGGACAACAACGCGCCCCTGCCCGCCGGCGACGTGCCGGCCCCTCGCGATGACCGCTCGCGCATCCTGCGGGCGTTCAATCTCAGCCTTGCCGCTGTGCTGGTGCTGGTGGCCGTGTTCGCCCTGCAGGGCACCTTCGACTGGCGGCCGTGGGCGGTCGCACCGCTGGAAGCCAAGGGCCTGCTTGGCCTGATCGGTGGGCCGATGCTGCATGCCTCGGTCGAGCATATCGCCGCCAACAGCATCGCGATCCTGATCCTCGGCACGCTGGCTGGAAGTGTCTACCCGAAAGCAACCGTACGCGCCCTGCCCCTGCTGTGGCTGGGCTCGGGCATCGGCGCGTGGATGCTGGGCAATCCGGGCAGCGTGCACCTGGGCGCCAGCGGCGTGACCCACGGCCTGATGTTCCTGCTGGCCAGCCTGGGCCTGCTGCGCCGCGACCGCACGGCCATCGCCACCGGCCTGATCGGCATGCTGTTCTACGGCGGCATGCTGATGACCATCCTGCCACACGCCGATGGCGTGTCCTGGCAGTCGCACATGGGCGGCGCCTTCGCCGGCATCATCGCCGCGCTGCTGTTCCGCAACGCCGACCCGCTGCCGCCGCGCCCGCGCTACAGCTGGGAAGACGAAGAAGACGAGGCAGAACCGCTGGCCGACGACGAGCTGGAACCGCCGTCGCCACAGCGCGTACCGGTGCTGTGGCAGCCGCGCGAGGGCCAGGACTACGTGGTGATTCCGTTCCGCCGGCCGGACGAACCGCGCGGTTGAAACGGGGGGCCGCCGGGCATGGCCCGGCGCTACCGTGTGTGGGCGTCCGGGGTAGCGCCGGGCCATGCCCGGCGACGCGTTGCTGCGTCAGTTCCCGGCCGCACCCATGCCATCCACCGCCTGCCGGCCCAGCGCCGGATCATCGGTGAAGAACGCATCGATGCCGGTCGCCAGATAGGCGTGCATCTCGGCAATCGAACCTTCGGGATTGCGCGCGGTGTCGGCGCCCTTGCGCAGGTTGCTGGCCTGGAAGTGGTTCTCCGGACGGAAGGTGTACGGAATCACCATCAGCCCCACTGCATGTGCGTCCTGTACCAGCGTGGTCGGCGTGCTCAGCGCGCCCTTGGCATCCAGCGGAATGATCGAGCGCAGTTCCGGGCCGATGCCGTCGGCGTAGCTGGCGATGTCCTTCAGTCCGGCCGGGGTCATCATCTGCGCGTAGGTCAGCGTGCCACCGGCCTTGGCGATGTCGGCCGGCTGGGTGCCGCCCTTCCACAGCAGTTGCAGCAGGCGGATGTTGCTGCCGCGCGGGATCTTGCCGCGCAGGTAGCGCAGGTTGGCGGTCTCGAACGACTGGATGGTGACCGGGCCGACGTTGGTATAGGCATTGCCACGCAGCGCGGTCAGGAGCTTGTCTTCCATCGGCAGGCCGATCGACTGGAAGTAGGTCGGGTGCTTGATCTCCGGCACCAGGCCGATGCCACGGTTGGCACGCCCGGCCTGCTGCACCAGGAAGGCCAGGATCTCGTCCAGGCTGGCGATGCGGAACTGACCGTCGTAGGCGGTGCTGCGCAGCTCCGGCAGGCGCTCGCGCGCATACAGGGTCTTCAGCTCGGCCAGGGTGAAGTCTTCGGTGAACCAGCCATCGACCTTCTGGCCGTCGATGACCTTGCTGGTGCGGCGGCTGGCGAACTCCGGATGCGAGGCCACATCAGTGGTGCCGCTGATCTCGTTCTCGTGGCGGGCCACCATCATTCCGTCCCTGGTCATCACCAGGTCCGGCTCGATGTAGTCGGCGCCATCGGCGATTGCCTGCGCATAGGCGGCCAGGGTGTGCTCGGGCAGCAACGCGCTCGCCCCGCGATGGCCATAGACCGACACCTTGTGCGCGGCCGGGGTGGAGGATTCAGCACTCATGGCCACCGATGGTGCCACGGCCAGCGACAACAGCAACGCACAACCCCACGACTTCACTGCGACTTCCCCAAGCGGTATGTGATGGGCGCCAGTATGCGGCGGCAATGTGACAGGTGGGGGAAGCCCGCACCTGTAGAGCCGAGCCCATGCTCGGCTGATTGGAAGAACAGCCGAGCATGGGCTCGGCTCTACAGTTACTTCCCGATGCAGAAGCTGGAGAAGATCCGTCCCAACAGGTCATCGGCGCTCATCTGCCCGGTGATCTCGCCCAGCGCGTCATGTGCCAGCCGTAGTTCCTCGGCGGCCAGTTCCAGGTGTTCGTGGGCCAGCTCGCCATCGGCGCGCTGCGCGTGTTCCTGCGCACGCTCGATTGCATCCACATGCCGCGTGCGCGCGGAGAACTCACCGTCCACCTGCTCGCCTGCCCCGGCCGAAGCGATCAAACGCAGGCGCGCGTGCAGATCCTCCAGGCCGGCACCGGTCGCAGCCGAGACGAACACACGGTCCGGGTCGTCCAGCATCGGCAGCGCATCCAGCAGGTCCGACTTGTTGTGGATGTAGACCTTGTGTGGCACCGCTGCCACGGCCTCGCCCAGCGCCGCTTCACCCGCCGCCGGATCGCGCGCGTCCAAGACGATCAGGGCCAGGTCGGTTCGCTCGATCTCCACATGGGCGCGGCGCATGCCTTCGCGTTCGATGGCGTCGCCGCCGTCGCGCAGGCCAGCGGTATCGACCAGGGTCAGTTCCAGCCCGTCCAGGCGGATGGTCTCGCGAAGCGTGTCGCGGGTGGTGCCGGCGATGTCGGTGACGATGGCGCGTTCACTGCCGGCCAGCGCATTGAGCAATGAGCTCTTTCCGGCATTGGGCGGACCGATCAGCACCGCGTGCAGGCCATCGCGCAGGCGGCGACCGCGTTCGGCATCGCGGCGCAGCAGGGCCAAGTCGCTGCGCGCCTGTTCCAGCCCGCGCCGCACCTGTGCGCCACCGAGCGTATCCAGCGGTTCGTCGGCGAAGTCGATGGCCGCTTCCACGTGGATGCGCAGCATGACCAGCTGCTCGACCACGGCCTCGATGCGGCGCGAGAACACGCCATCCAGCGAGCGTCGTGCAGCGCGTGCGGCACGGTTGTCGCCGGCGGCGATCAGGTCAGCGATGGCCTCAGCCTGGGCCAGGTCGAGCTTGCCGTTGAGGAACGCGCGTTCGCTGAACTCACCCGGCCGCGCCTGGCGCGCACCGACCGCGATGCAGCGCGCGACCAGCTGCTGCAGCAGCACCGGGCTGCCATGGCCCTGCAGTTCCACCACCTCTTCGCCGGTGAAGCTGTTCGGTGCCGGGAACCACAGCACGATGCCATCGTCGATGACCTCGCCGTCGGCATCACGCAGGCGCGCGTAGTGCGCGTGGCGCGGCCGCAGCGCGGGCGCCCCCAGCGCATTGGCAATCGCCGCTGCGCGCGGACCGGACAGGCGCACCAGGCCGACACCGCCCGCGCCGGGGGCACTGGCGATGGCCACAATGGTGTCGGTGCGGATCGCGTCGTTCATGGCTCAGAGCTTCTCCAGCTGCGTGCGTGCCTGCGCGGCACCGCTGCCCTGCGGCTGCAGCGCCAGGTAGGTGGTGTAGGCCTGCTTCGCCTTGGCCTTGTCGCCGGCGTTGAAGTAGGCATCACCCAGGTTGAGATAGGCCACGGCGCGCGATGGGTCGATCTTCAGCGTGTTCTCCAGCCAGCGCGCCGCTTCGGCATAGCGCTGCTGGCGGTAGTAGACGAAACCGAGGTTGTTGGCGGCCTGGGCAAAGTCCGGACGCAGCTTCAGTGCTTCGGTGAACTGCGCGACTGCCTCGTCGTACTGCTTCTCGCGGTACAGCTGCAGGCCACGGTCGTTGGCCTGCTGCGCGCGCTGGCGGTCGGACGCCGGGCCGGCGGAGGGCACTACCAGCTTGGCCTTGCCGCCCTGCAGGTCAGCCACCGTCACCGGCGCCTGGCTGCCCTTGGCCTCGCTGGCGGCATCCACCTTGTTGTTCAGTGCGATTGCATCGGCGGTCAGCTGGCGCGTATCGGCATTGAGGAATTCCTGGCTGTCCGGCACCTGGAACACGAACTCGCCGCCCTGCGAACCGGGCAGGCTGCCGAAGGCCGGGGTCTGGTGCGAGACCGCCGATACGGCCGGCGCCACGTAGGCGGCCAGCTCGGTACCGGTGATCAGGCCGTCGCCGTTGAGGTCACCCTTGCCGGCCAGCGCCTGCAGCAGCACCCAGGTGAACACCGAGTGGCCGTTGGGGCCGGCATCGGCCACCTGCTGGTCGGCGCCACCGGCGGTCAGCATCTGCCGCGCGCTGCGACGCGCGTTCTCGCGCAGGAACGACGACGACGACGGGCCGCCACGGGTCAGGCCCAGGCCGCTGTAGCAGGCATCCATCACGAACATCACGTGCTTGGCCTGCATGCTCTCGGCGATGTTCTGGATATCGGTCATCGCGATGGCATCGGTAGCGAATTCCTTCGGGTCCGAATCAACCGGGATGATGTAGCCGAGGTCGCGCCCTGAGGCGAGCTGGCGGGTCGCGCCGTGGCCGGCGAAGAACACGAACACGCGGTCGTTCCTGCCAGTGCGGTCATCGGCCAGGCGGTCGTGGAAGGCGGCCAGGATGTTGTTTCGGGTGGCCTGCTCGTTCCTCAGCACGATCACCTGCGAGGACGGGAAGCCGAACTGCCCGGTCAGGGTATCGGCCACCGCCTGCGCGTCGTGGCTGGCGTATTCCAGCTTCGGCCACTTGGCGTAGTTGTCGATGCCGACCACGATCGCCCACGACTTCTCGTAGCCGGTGGTGACGGTGGCGGCGCTGGCGTCACCCTTGCGCGCACGGGCGACCGTGAAGTCCCGGCCATTCCAGCCGGCGAACTGGTAGCCATCGGCGATCAGCCGGTCGAGGATCTGCGGCAGCGCCTTTACCGCACGATCGTGGATGTCATGGAACAGGATGATGCCGCGCTGTTCCTTGTTCACCTGGTCGAGCACGCGCTGCACGATCGATTCCGGCACCGGGTCGGCCCAGTCCATCGAATCGATGTTCCACATGATCGACTTCAGTCCGGCCTCGTTGAGCAGCTGCAGGCCTTCGGCGTTGCGCGCGCCATAGGGGAAGCGGAACAGCGGCGCGCGCTTGCTGTCGACATCCTTCAGCAGCGTGTCGGTGTCGAGCACCTGCTGGCGCAGCGCGTCACCGGTGGTGCGCGACAGTTGGGCGTGGGTCAGGCTGTGGTTGCCGACCGCATAGCCTTCTTCCATCAGGTTGCGGCTGATCTTCGCCATCGGGCCGAGGCTGACCTTGCCGTCGGCCTCGACCTTGCCCAGGTTGCGGCCCACTTCGAAGAAGACACCCGGCACGTCATAGCGCTTGAGGATGGCCACCACTTCATCGGTATAGGCCTTGTGCGGACCGTCGTCGAAAGTCAGCACCACGGTCTTGGCCGGCAGGTCGCGGCCGAAGATCTCGCGGTCGCTGTCCTTCATCGACATCGGGTATGGCTCGATCACGCCGTAGTCGCGCAGGATCGCTTCGCGGCTGTAGTCCTTGTGCAGGTGGGCGATGTAGTCCTCCCACTTCTCGCGCTTCAGCGCAATGGCGCGGGTGCGCTCGAAGCGGCTGAAGATGCGGGTCAGTTCCTGGTTGTAGTTGCGCTCGATCTCATCGAGCGCCTCCAGGTCCTCGCCGATGCGCTGGTGCAGCTTCACCGCCGGCAGCGAGGAATCGGTGCTGACCCGCTCATGCAGATCACGCAGTACTTCGCGGAAGGCCAGGCGGTCGGCGTCGAACAGTTCCGGCGCCGACTCGATGTAGTCCAGCACGGTGCCGAGGGTGGCGAAGCGCTGCGGGCTGGAGCCGCGCAGCAGGGTGTCGAACTGCGCGGCGATCGCCGTGCGCTGTTCCAGGCCATCGTGGAACAGCTGCTGGCCCACACGCGTGGAGGTGCCGCGGTCGGCGGCCGACTGCTGTTCCTCGTCTGCCAGCAGCACGATGATCCGGCGGTAACCGTCGAGCTGTTTCTGCAGGGCCACCAGCATCGGTGCGGCCGCGGGATCGGCGGCGGCCGCGGCCTGCGCGCTCGCCTGGGTGACGGTGGTCGCCGGCGCCTTCGCATCCTTGTCGCCACAACCGGCAACGACCAGGGTCAACAACAGCGAGGGCAGGAACAGGCGGAACGACGACGCACGCGGCATGGCGGACTCGAGGGCGGGAGGGACGATGTGCCGGCGATTCTAACGCCGCATGCGAAAAGCCCGCCTTGCGGCGGGCTTTTCGCGTCGATCGGGGCGGTAGAGTCGACTGTGGGTCGACTGCTCATCCGCCAGTCGACTAACAGTCGACTCTACAGAGCAGGTGACCTGCGGTCGGGATTACTTCTTCTTGACCGGGGCCGGAGCGGTGGTGGCCGGGACCGGCTCGCCGCCATGGCGCTTGGTCATCCACCACTGCTGCAGCAGGCCCAGGCCGCCGTTGACCACCCAGTACAGGACCAGGCCGGACGGCATGAAGGCCATCATGACGCCGAACACCAGCGGCATGAACTGCATCATCTTCTGCTGCATCGGGTCCATGCCCGGTGCCGGGGTCAGCTTCTGGGTGAACCACATCACTGCCACGTTGATGACCGGCAGGATGAAGTACGGGTCGCGTGCGGTCAGGTCCTGGATCCAGCCGAACCAGGGCGCCTGGCGCAGTTCGACCGATTCCACCAGCACCCAGTACAGGGCGAAGAAGATCGGCATCTGGATGAGGATCGGCAGGCAGCCGCCCATCGGATTGATCTTTTCCTTCTTGTACAGCTCCATCATCGCGGTCTGGAACTTCTGGCGGTCATCGCCATAGCGTTCCTTCAGCTGCGCGATGCGCGGCTGGAAACGACGCATCTTGGCGCCGCTCTTGTACTGGGTTGCCGACAGCGGGTACAGCACCAGCTTCAGCAGCACCACCAGCCCGACGATCGCCCAGCCCCAGTTGCCGACCAGCTTGTGCACCTGGTTGAGCACCCAGAACAGGCCCTGGCCGATCACCGCCATCATCGAGAAGCGGCTGTAGTCGACCACGCGGTCCAGGCCCGGCACATCTTCCTTGGCGATCAGGTTGACCAGCTTCGGGCCGACCCACAGGCGGGCTTCGGTGCTGGTCGACTGGCCCGGCGCCACGGTGAAGGCCGGGCCACGCGCTTCGATCAGGTCACGACCGGCCACCTGCGAGAGCACGTAGTGTGCGGTCTGGTCCTTCTGCGGGATCCAGGCGGTGAAGAAGTGGTGCTGCAGCATCGCCAGCCAGCCGCCGGTGATGTTCTGGTTCAGCGTGCCGTCTTCCAGGTAGTCCTTGAACGCACGACGCTGGTACTTCTTGTCATTGTCGTACCAGGTGGCACCGTTGAAGCTGAAGGAATCCGGGTTGGTCATGCTCCGCGACAGGATGGTCGGGGTGCGGTCCAGGGTGCGGTAGACGTAGCCGTTCCACGGCGCGGTGCCGGCGTTGCTGACTTCGTCCTTGAAGCGCACGGCGTACTCGTTGCGCGAGACGGTCAGGGTGCGCTTGATGGTCACGCCGTTGTCGGCGGTCCACACGAACGGGATCTGCAGTTCGTTCTGGCCCTTGGCCAGCACGAAGTCGGTGGTGTCACCCACCAGCTTGAAGCCGTCGGCGCCGGGAACCGGGGTGTTCTTGTCTTCGCTGGCCCAGCCACTGATCGCGCTGTACGGGTGGGCGGGGTCTTCGGTCAGCAGGCGGACCGGCGGACTGCCTTCGTCCTTGGTCTGCGGGAACTGCAGCAGCTCGGCGTCGAGCACGCGGCCGCCGTCGAGCACCAGGCGCAGCACGTCGGTGGTGACCGTCACGCGCTGGCTGGCCGGGGTAGCGCTGGCCTGGGCCTGTGCGGCGGCCTGGCCGGGGGCGCCCGGCACCTGGGCGCTGGGGATGGCGCCGGGGTTCGCGCCCGGAACACTCTGTGCGGCGGCCGGGGCCGACGTGGTGGTTGGTGCCGGGGTCGGAGCAGCCTTTTCACGGCTCCACTCCATCCACAGCAGCACGGCCACCATCAGCCAGGCAAAAATGAGGAATACGCGGGTCTGGTTCATCAGCGGACAGGCTCGGCGGGGCCGGGACGCGATGCCGGCTCGGTCAAAGAAGGAGTTGCGATGCCATCAGGCGGCGGCATTGTGCCGTCCACGCCCGGCGTGGGCAATGCACGCAGGCGACGCAGCAGGCGCAGGAAGGCCTGGCGGATCTCGTCGTTGCTGGCGGAACGCGCAGCACTACGAGCCACGACGACAAAGTCGCCTGGCTGGATGTCGGTACGTGTCTGACGCAGGATGTCGCGCAGGACGCGCTTGATCCGGTTACGCCCGACGGCGTTCGGATCGACCTTGCGGGAAACCGCCAGACCCAGCCTGGCCGGCCGGTCAGCCGGCAGCCAGTGCAGGGTCATCAGCGGATCGGACACACGGCGGGCGCCGTTGAAGACCGTTGAGTATTCGGCACGCGTGCGAACCCGCGCAGAGCGAGGGAATCGCTTGCGCGGGTCTGCAGTATTCACTGTCGAAGGGATTGCGTCTGCCGCGATGTGCGGCATGGCAATCAGGCGCTCAGGACTTTGCGGCCCTTGGCGCGGCGACGCGACAGGATCTTGCGGCCGTCAGCGGTCTTCATACGGGCACGGAAGCCGTGGTCGCGCTTACGCTTGAGGTTGCTGGGCTGGTAGGTGCGCTTCGTGGCCATTGGGGGCCTCTCGTATGAATGGGACGGAAAGAACCGGAAATTCTAGAGAGGTCTCCCCCCTCACGTCAACCCCTGGGGACTACGCGAATTCACCGGGCTGTGCAATAGCTGTGGATGTTTTTGTGAATAAGTAGGGGACAAGCATTCCGAAGGCGGGCGCTCGGTGGTAGTCTGAGCCATCCATTTCCCCCCTTTCCGGCCTGTGTCTGGGCGCCTTGTCGCGTCCATGCACCGGCCACCGGACGATTATTGCTGATGGATGCCTGGTCCCGTAGTCTCGAGCGCCTCGAAGCGGAGTTCCCGCCGGAAGACGTTCATACCTGGTTGAAGCCGCTGCAGGCCGATCTGCGCGTGGACAGCCTGGTGCTGTATGCACCCAATGCCTTCATCGTCGACCAGGTCCGCGAGCTGTACCTGGCCCGGATCCGCGAACTGCTGGCTCACTTCGCCGGTTTCAGCGACGTTTTTCTTGAAATCGGCTCGCGCCCGCGCCCTGTAGAGACGCAGAACGCGCCGGTTTCCACGTCGTCGGCGCCTGTGTCCAGCGAACCGCAGGTGCCGTTTGCCGGCAATCTGGACAATCACTACACCTTCGCCAACTTCGTCGAAGGCCGCAGCAACCAGCTGGGCCTGGCCGCCGCCTTCCAGGCAGCGCAGAAGCCGGGCGACCGCGCGCACAACCCGCTGCTGCTGTACGGAGGCACCGGCCTGGGCAAGACCCACCTGATGTTCGCCGCCGGCAACGCCATGCGCCAGGCCAATCCGGGCGCGAAGGTGCTGTACCTGCGTTCGGAACAGTTCTTCAGCGCGATGATCCGGGCCCTGCAGGAAAAGACCATGGATCAGTTCAAGCGCCAGTTCCAGCAGGTCGACGCGCTGCTGATCGATGACATCCAGTTCTTCGCCGGCAAGGACCGCACCCAGGAAGAGTTCTTCCACACCTTCAACGCGTTGTTCGATGGCAAGCAGCAGATCATCCTGACCTGCGACCGCTATCCGCGCGAGGTCGAAGGCCTGGAAGCGCGCCTGAAGTCGCGGCTTGCCTGGGGCCTGTCGGTCGCGATCGAACCGCCGGACTTCGAGACCCGCGCCGCGATCGTGCTGGCCAAGGCGCGCGAACGTGGCGCCGAGATTCCCGATGATGTTGCGTTCCTGATCGCCAAGAAGATGCGCTCCAACGTGCGCGACCTCGAAGGTGCGCTCAATACCCTGACCGCCCGCGCCAACTTCACCGGCCGCGCGATCACCACCGAATTCGCCCAGGAAACCCTGCGCGACCTGCTGCGCGCCCAGCAGCAGGCGATCAGCATTCCCAACATCCAGAAAACCGTTGCCGACTACTACGGCCTGCAGATCAAGGATCTGCTGTCGAAGCGTCGGACCCGCTCGCTGGCCCGCCCGCGCCAGGTCGCCATGGCCCTGACCAAGGAACTGACCGAGCACAGCCTGCCCGAGATCGGCGACGCCTTTGCCGGTCGCGATCACACCACGGTGCTGCATGCCTGCCGCCAGATCCGGACCCTGATGGAAACCGACGGCAAGCTTCGCGAGGACTGGGACAAGCTGATCCGGAAGCTGAGCGAATGATGCACGGATGCCGATGAGGCGTCATCGCACAAAACGGTGCAGAATCCGGTAGCAAGCGCGGGACACGTTGTGGATAAAAATGGCGTTTGAAATCGCGCTGGAGTTATCCACAGCTTTCCCCACCCTCTGGGGGTCGGTAATACAGAGGGTTTCGAGGCCAGAAACTCTTTTATTTACAAAGACTTAGCGTTGTTTTCCAGCGATTCTGTCTCTACCAGCACCACCAAGCTTTTGATTTATTCCACATTTTTTAAAGCATAGGGGCACGGAACCACATGCGTTTCACACTGCAGCGCGAAGCCTTTCTCAAGCCGTTGGCACAGGTCGTCAACGTGGTCGAACGCCGCCAGACCCTTCCGGTTCTGGCCAATTTCCTGGTCCAGGTGCAGAACGGCCAGCTGTCGCTGACCGGTACCGACCTGGAAGTGGAGATGGTGTCGCGGATCGCGGTTGAAGATGCCCAGGACGGCGAAACCACCATTCCCGCCCGCAAACTGTTCGAGATCATCCGCGCCCTGCCCGACGGCAGCCGGATCACCGTCTCGCAGACCGGTGACAAGATCACCGTGCAGGCCGGTCGCAGCCGCTTCACCCTGGCCACCCTGCCGTCCAATGACTTCCCGTCGGTGGACGAGGTGGAAGCCACCGAGCGCGTGGCCATCGGCGAAGCAACCCTGAAGGAGCTGATCGAGCGCACCGCGTTCGCGATGGCCCAGCAGGACGTGCGCTACTACCTCAACGGCCTGCTGTTCGACCTGCGCGGCGATGCGCTGCGCACCGTCGCCACCGACGGTCATCGCCTGGCCCTTTGCGAAACCGACCTGGCCAAGCCCAGCGGTTCCAAGCGCCAGATCATCGTGCCGCGCAAGGGCGTGACCGAGCTGCAGCGCCTGCTGGAAAGCGGCGATCGCGAGATCGAGCTGGAAGTTGGCCGTAGCCACGTCCGCGTCAAGCGCGACGATGTCACCTTCACTTCGAAGCTGATCGATGGCCGTTTCCCGGACTACGAAGCGGTGATCCCGATCGGCGCCGACCGCGAAGTGAAGGTGGACCGCGAAGCCCTGCGTGCCTCGCTGCAGCGCGCTGCGATCCTGTCCAACGAGAAGTACCGCGGCATTCGCGTGGAAGTCTCGCCGGGCAACCTGAAGATCAGCGCGCACAATCCGGAACAGGAAGAAGCCCAGGAAGAGATCGAGGCCGACACCACGGTCAGCGATCTGGCCATCGGCTTCAACGTGAACTACCTGTTGGATGCCCTCTCCGCCCTGCGCGACGAGGAAGTGATCATCCAGCTGCGCGACTCCAACTCCTCGGCGCTGGTGCGTGAGTCCAGCAGCGAGAAGTCGCGCCACGTGGTGATGCCGCTGCGTCTCTGACGGAAACGCTGTTTCACGTGGAACCCAGAAGCGCCCGGGACCTCCCGGGCGTTTTTTTATGTTCCACGTGGAGCATTGTCGAAACAGATCGGAGAAAGTCCGGACGCGCCCTGCTTGGCTCCAGACCAACTCGATCTCGCTTGCTCGAAGCAACTCAGGATCCAGGACCCTGGGGGGGCGCCTTGCAGTGCTCGTCGGGCTCCATGTTTTTGGGGTTCTGGCAGCGAGTTCTTCGCATATCCCACTTCGCTGTCCTGATCTTCACTGCTGGAAGCAGCAGATCCTCTTCCTGGAGGAGGTCCTGCGCTTCTGCAAACGGCACTGTCCACAGACCGGCTCGGGGGCAATTTGGGGAAATCCTAGCTTCTAAATCTGGGTATAAATCTAAAGCGTGGTGGTGATGGTAGAGCCAGATTTCGTGGAAAAATGTATTATCTAGTTGTTTTTTAAGGAGTTTATGAGTCTGAAACCCCCTGTATAGAGGGTCCTCGGGCTGGGGGGGAACCTGTGGATAGTTTTGAGCGCTTAACAAAAGGGCTTTTTTATCCACAGATTGCCCATACCTTGTGTATAAGTCATACATTCCTGCTGTGGACAGCGTGGAACGAGCGTCCTGAATTTCTTGAAATCTGTGGAACCCTCCAAGGCATCGGATCGCAGATTTGAAGGAATCGGCGGGGTCATCCGTCGGAGCCACCCGCGAGGTGTCCAGCGGGCGGCCCTGCAGTGCTCGCGAAATCGGCGAAATCCGAGGGCCTGGACGCTGGAACCTCGCGCAGATTTGAAGAAATTTCGGGCCTTTGCAGCCCGGAACGTGCGAGCGCGTCATCCGCATTCCACGTGGAACGCGTCCATCGATGGGTGCAGAAGCTGCACCTTCGGCTCGACCGGCCTGCCACCGCGCCCGGCTTGACCGATGCAGTAAGCTGATGGATTCCCTGCCCCTCTACCGCCTCGTGCGGATGGTCTTTCGCGCCCCATGCAGATCCGCCGCCTCGCCTTGCATCAACTGCGTCGCTTCAGTGCAGTGGACCTGTCGCCCCAGCCGGGATTGAACCTGCTGACCGGTGACAACGGTGCCGGCAAGACCAGCGTGCTCGAAGCCCTGCATCTGATGGCGTATGGGCGGAGCTTCCGAGGCCGGGTACGCGATGGTCTGGTGCGCCAGGGCCAGGAAGCCCTGGAAATCTTCGTCGAATGGGACGAACAACGCGCGAACCACCCGCCGCACCGCCGGAAGGCCGGGTTGCGCCACAGTGGCCAGGACTGGAAGGGGCGATTGGACGGGGAAGATGTCGCGCAGCTGGGCAATCTCTGCGCAGCACTGGCCGTGGTGACGTTCGAGCCCGGAAGCCACGCACTGGTCAGTGGTGGTGGCGAACCCCGCCGCCGCTTCCTCGATTGGGGCTTGTTCCACGTGGAACCGGATTTTCTGTCCTTGTGGCGCCGCTACTCCCGGGCGCTGAAGCAGCGCAACGCCCTGCTCAAGCAAGGCGGGCCGCCACGGATGCTCGATACCTGGGATCATGAGCTCGCCGAGGCCGGAGAACCGCTGACCAGTCGTCGCCAGCACTACCTGGAGCGCTTGCAGCAGCGCACCGTGGCGCTGGCTGCCAGCCTGGCGCCGCAGCTCGGCATCCAGGGCCTGGAACTCAGTGCGGGGTGGCGTCGGCATGAGCTTCCTCTGGCCGATGCCCTGCTTCTGGCACGGGAACGTGACCGCCAGGCCGGTTACACCTCGGTCGGGCCGCACCGGGCCGATTGGAGCGTGGATTTCCACAGCATTCCCGGTCGTGACGCGCTCTCTCGCGGCCAAGCCAAGCTGACGGCATTGGCGTGCCTGCTGGCACAGGCCGAGGACTACGCAGAGCAGCGCGGCGAGTGGCCGGTGATTGCCCTCGACGATCTGGCTTCGGAGCTGGATCGCACCCACCAGGCGCGGGTACTGGAGCGCCTGCTCAGCGGACCGGCACAGATCTTTGTCACTGCCACCGAAACCCCGGCAGCGCTGCAGGCGCTGACCCATATTGCCCGGTTCCACGTGGAACATGCACAGATCGTGGCTGTGCCATAGTGGGCACACCAGGGCCGCTCGACCCCGGCTGGTATAATTCGGGTTGGAATCCTTTCATTCTCGGCACACCGCTCCACGCGGTGGCCGACCTGCGGAGCCTACGGCAAGCGCAATGAGCGACGAACAGAACACCCCGGCAAACAACGGCAACTACGACGCCAACAGCATTACGGCCCTGGAAGGCCTGGAGGCTGTCCGCAAGCGTCCCGGCATGTACATCGGTGACGTGCATGACGGTACCGGTCTGCACCACATGGTGTTCGAGGTGGTCGACAACTCGATCGACGAGGCGCTGGCCGGCCACGCCGACCACGTTGCAGTGACCATCCACGCCGATGGCTCGGTCTCCGTGTCCGACAACGGCCGTGGCATTCCGACCGGCAAGCACGAGCAGATGAGCGCCAAGCTTGGTCGCGAAGTGTCCGCTGCCGAAGTGGTGATGACGGTCCTGCACGCAGGCGGCAAGTTCGACGACAACAGCTACAAGGTTTCCGGCGGCCTGCACGGCGTCGGCGTCAGCGTGGTCAACGCGCTGTCGCAGAAGCTGGTGGTGGATGTGTTCCAGAACGGCTTCCACTACCAGCAGGAGTTCAGCAACGGCGCCGCCGTGACCTCGCTGGCCAAGCTGGAAACCACCACCAAGCGCGGTACCACGGTGCGCTTCTGGCCGTCGACCGTCGCCTTCCACGACAACGTGGAATTCCACTACGACATCCTGGCCCGTCGCCTGCGCGAGCTGTCGTTCCTGAACTCCGGCGTCAAGATCGTCCTTGCCGACGAGCGTGGTGATGGCCGTCGCGATGATTTCCACTACGAAGGCGGCATCCGCAGCTTCGTGGAGCATCTGGCCCAGCTGAAGACCCCGCTGCATCCGAACGTCATCTCGGTCACTGGCGAGCACAACGGCATCGTCGTGGAGGTGGCGCTGCAGTGGACCGACTCCTACCAGGAGACGATGTACTGCTTCACCAACAACATTCCGCAGAAGGACGGCGGTACCCACCTGGCCGGTTTCCGCGGTGCGTTGACCCGCGTGCTCAACAACTACATCGAGCAGAACGGCATCGCCAAGCAGGCCAAGATCAACCTGACCGGCGACGACATGCGCGAAGGCATGATCGCGGTGCTGTCGGTGAAGGTGCCGGACCCGAGCTTCTCCAGCCAGACCAAGGAAAAACTGGTCAGTTCCGATGTGCGTCCGGCGGTGGAAAACGCCTTTGGTGCGCGCCTGGAAGAGTTCCTGCAGGAAAACCCCAACGAAGCCAAGGCGATCGCCGGCAAGATCGTCGACGCCGCGCGCGCGCGTGAAGCCGCGCGCAAGGCCCGCGACCTGACCCGCCGCAAGGGCGCGCTGGATATCGCCGGCCTGCCGGGCAAGCTGGCCGACTGCCAGGAAAAGGATCCGGCGCTGTCCGAACTGTTCATCGTCGAGGGTGACTCGGCAGGTGGTTCGGCCAAGCAGGGCCGCAACCGCAAGAACCAGGCAGTGCTGCCGCTGCGCGGCAAGATCCTCAACGTGGAACGCGCGCGTTTCGACCGCATGCTGTCCTCCGACCAGGTCGGTACGCTGATCACCGCGCTGGGCACCGGCATCGGCCGCGACGAGTACAACCCGGACAAGCTGCGTTACCACAAGATCATCATCATGACCGACGCCGACGTCGACGGCGCTCACATCCGCACCCTGCTGCTGACGTTCTTCTACCGTCAGATGCCGGAACTGATCGAGCGCGGTTACGTCTACATCGGCCTGCCGCCGCTGTACAAGATCAAGCAGGGCAAGCAGGAGCTGTACCTGAAGGACGACCCGGCGCTGGACAGCTACCTGGCCAGCAGCGCGGTGGAAAACGCCACGCTGGTGCCGGCCACCGGCGAACCGGGCATCGAAGGCCTTGCGCTGGAGAAGCTGCTTCTGGCCTACGCGGCCGCGCTGGATTCGATCGAGCGCAACGCACATCGTTACGACCGCAACCTGCTTGAAGCGCTGGTCGATTTCGTGCCGATGGACCTGGAGAGCCTGCGCAGTGCGGGTGAAGGCGAAGGGCTGGATGGACTTGCCAAGCGGCTCAACCAGGGCAGCCTGGGCAGCCCGCGTTTTACGCTGGAACTGCAGGAAGCCAACGACGAGCGCCCGGCCGCTGTGCTGGTGACCCGTCGCCACATGGGCGAACAGCACGTCCAGGTGCTGCCGATGTCGGCGTTTGAAAGCGGCGAACTGCGCGCGATCCATCAAGCCTCGAAGCTGCTGCACGGCCTGATCCGCGAAGGCGCCACCATTTCCCGCGGCGCCAAGTCGATCGAAGTGGACAGCTTTGCCAAGGCACAGAACTGGCTGCTCGAGGAGGCCAAGCGCGGCCGCCAGATCCAGCGATTCAAGGGCCTGGGTGAAATGAATCCGGAGCAGCTGTGGGACACCACGGTGAATCCGGAGACCCGCCGACTGCTGCAGGTGCGCATCGAAGACGCTGTCGCTGCCGACCAGATCTTCAGCACGCTGATGGGCGATGTCGTCGAACCGCGTCGCGACTTCATCGAAGACAATGCGCTGAAGGTCGCAAACCTGGATATCTGACACAATCCGGACACGGCCGGCGCGCGGGGAGGCGCGCCGGCTTTCGACTCTTGAACGCAGGTACCTGATGTCCGCATCCGCCCCGGTTTCCGCTCCGCCCCCGGTTCCGCCGTCTTCTGTCGCGCCGCGTGCGGTTTCGCCGTTGGCGGGGTTCTTCATCGACCTGGGCATCGCCGCTGTCACGTTGTTCGGCCTGAGCCTGATCAGCGGCGTGCTGTGGGGCTTGTACCGTGGCGTGGTGGTCGGTTACGCGACCGCGCAGGCCGGCGCTGGCGCACCCGACGCCAGTTCGGTGGCGGCGTCATTGGGCCAGCCCGGCGCACTTGCGCAGATTCTCATGGCGCTGTTTGCCACCGGCGGCGCCGCGCTGCTGCTGTACTTCTGGCGACGGCCGGCCAACGCCGCCGAACGTCATGCGTCGCGCCAGGCACTGCGCCGCCCCTCCACCTGGGGCTGGACCCTGCTGGTGGCGACCCTGATCGTGCTGGGCAGCAACGGTATCGCCTTCCTGGCCAAGCAGTTCGGCATCGAACCGGTCCCCACCAACCTGGCGCTGATGCAGAGCGCGATCGCGCGCTTCCCGTTGTTCCTGATGCTGTTCGCGGTGGTACTGGCACCGGCCTACGAGGAACTGCTGTTCCGCCGCGTGCTGTTTGGACGCCTGTGGAAGGCGGGGCGCCCGTGGCTGGGTGTTGTACTGAGCAGCCTTGCTTTCGCCCTGATCCATGAAATCCCTGGCACCAGTGCAAACGGCCCGGCCGAAATCGCACAGCTGTGGCTGGTCTATGGCGGCATGGGCGCCGCGTTCTGCTGGTTGTACCAGCGCACCGGCACGCTCTGGGCCGCGATCACCGCGCACGCCCTGAACAACGGCGTGGCGCTTGCCGCGCTTGTGTTTTTCGGGGCAACGTAACGCCGTGTCCGCTTGACGAAAGATTAAGCCGCTACGCTACACACTGCGCATATGAACACGGGGGTGGACCCATGAAACAACTGCTGCTGGCCCTTGTCATCACCACCCTGGTCAGCGCCTGCGCGACCACGACCTCCCCTACCGGCCGCCGGCAGATGGTGGGCGGTGTGTCGCAGGCACAGCTGGACCAGCTCGGCGCACAGGCGTTCGCCGAAACCAAGCAGAAGGAAAAGATCAGCACCGACGGCCGCCAGAACGGTTATGTGCAGTGCGTGGTCAACGCTCTGGTCGCGCAGCTGCCGCCTCAATACCGTGGCGTACGGTGGGAGACGGCCGTGTTCGTCGACAAGGAGCCCAACGCCTTTGCCCTGCCCGGTGGCAAGGTTGGCGTGAACACCGGCATCTTCACCGTCGCCAAGAACCAGGATCAGCTGGCTGCCGTAATCGGCCATGAAATCGGGCATGTCATTGCCCGTCACCACGAAGAGCGCATCACCCGCCAGATGGGCGCACAGACCGGACTGGCCGTGCTCGGTGCGTTGGCCGGTGCGGCGTACGGTGAAGGTGCCGCCAGCACGGTCAACCAGCTTGGCGGAATGGGCGCGCAGGCGGCCTTCCTGCTGCCCGGCTCGCGCACCCAGGAGAGTGAGGCCGACGTAATCGGCCAGCGACTGATGGCCCAGGCCGGCTTCAACCCGGCGCAGGCGGTCGATTTGTGGCAGAACATGATGGCTGCCAGTGGTGGCCGCAGCCCGCAGTGGCTGTCCACCCACCCTGATCCGGCCAACCGCATCCAGGAACTGCGGCGCGATGCGCCGGGGCTGACGCCGGTCTACCAGCAGGCGCAGGCCGCCGGGCTGCGGCCAAAGTGCGGATGAGTGCGCAGTTCTATGCTGTATTGCAGCACATAAAACGATTTCTCACGCCATCTGTTTCTGATACGTTTGGCGGCTCAGATTTTTCTGACAGTCCGACTTTGCCGCTATCCGGCGGTTCGATCGAGGTGAACGATGATTTTCCGTAACCACAAAGCTGTGCTTTCCGTCCTCGTCGCGACCGCCCTGACCGGCGCCGTGGTCACTGATGCCTTCGCGCAATCCTCGCGTTCCTCCGAGCGTGGCAACCGCGGCGGCAAGCAGGCCAAGGCCGAAGCGCTGTACCCCAACGCGACCCGCCAGGAGCCGACCGTCAAGGCATCGGCCAAGCTGGGCAGCAAGCTTCAGAAAATGATTGACAGCTACAACAAGGAAAAGTTCCCGGAGACGCGCACGCAGGCCGACGCGATCCTGGCTGACAGCGCCGCGAACGAGTATGACAAGTCGCTGGCCGCGCAGCTGGCGTCGCAGGCTGCCTACCAGACCGACGATACCCCGGCTGCCATTGCCTACCTGAAGCAGGTCCTGCAGTTCAACGGCCTGGACAACAACGGCCACTTCCAGTCCATGCTGATGCTGGGCCAGTTGCAGCTGCAGGAAGACCAGACCGCCGAAGGCTTGGCGACCCTGGACAAGTACTTCGCCGAGAGCAAGTCGACCAAGCCGGAAGAGCTGATCGCCAAGGGCCAGGCGCTGTACCAGCTGGAGCGCTACCAGGAAGCGATCCCGGTGCTGAAGCAGGCCATCGCCGGTGCCACCGAACCGAAGGACAACTGGAACCAGCTGCTGATGGCGGCCCTCGCCGAAGCCGGCCAGTCCGGCGAAGCGGTGAAGGAAGCCGAGGCTCTGGCCGCCAAGAACCCGAACGACAAGAAGGCCCAGCTGAATCTGGCCAGCATGTACATGCAGGCCGACCAGATGGAAAAGGCCGCCGCGGTGATGGACAAGCTGCGCAGCAGCGGCCAGCTCACCGAAGAGCGCGAGTACAAGCAGCTGTACTCGATCTATGCCAACACCGAACACAAGGAAAAGGACGTCATCGCGGTCATCAACGAAGGGTTGCAGAAGGGCATCCTGAAGCCGGATTACCAGGTCTACCTGGCGCTGGCCCAGTCCTACTACTACTCCGACCAGGTGCCGCAGGCGATCGATGCGTGGCAGAAGGCTGCCCCGCTGTCCAAGGACGGTGAGACCTACCTGAACCTGGCACGCGTCCTGCATGCCGAAGGTCGTATCCCGGAGGCCAAGCAGGCCGCCCAGCAGGCGCTGGCGAAGGGTGTGAAGAACCAGGCTGATGCCAAGAAAATCATCAACCTGAAGTAAGTAGGAATAACGCCTGAATGCCTGCACAGTTGATGCGCAGGCGCTCAGGATTGGTATAAGCTTGGAGGTTCCTGCGGTGTCATGCACCGCTGATCAGGGATTCCGCCCCCGGCATCCCGGCCCCACTATTGAGCTCTTGGCGCATGACGGAACAACTAGTCGTTCACCGGTACGAACAACCCGATGACAAGGGGCTGAGCTGGCCTCGCATCGTCGGCATCGCGTTTGTAATTGCCCTGCATCTGGCCGCCTTCATGATGCTCCTCATTCCCGCCGTGGCTCCCAAGGCCGTTGCGGAGAAGGAGCGCAACGTCATGGTGACCATCGTCGACGCACCGCCGCCGCCGCCCCCGCCGCCGCCGCCGCCGCCGCCGACGGATACTCCACCGCCGCCGGTGAAGAATCTGTCGCCGCCGAAGCCGTCGCCGGTCCCGCCGCCGCCGCAGGCGCCGGTCGTGGACGTGCCGGAGCCGCGCCCGAACGACATCGTCACCCCGCCGTCGCCGCCGGCACCGCCGGCACCGCCGACCTCGATCGAGGCCAGCGTGGACATCTCGTCGAAGGCCATGAATCCGCCGCGCTACCCGCCGGCAGCCTTCCGCGCGGGTATCCAGGGCGAAGTGATCCTGATCATTGATGTCGATGCCAGCGGCAACGTCACCAATGTCACGGTGGAAAAGTCCAGCCGTAACCGCGACCTGGACCGTGCTGCGATGGAAGCGGCTCGCAAGTGGCGCTTCAACGCCGCTGAAGCAGGCGGTAAGAAGACGGCAGGTCGCGTTCGCGTTCCGGTCAACTTTGCGCTGAACTGATGCGCCCGGGTGGCCGCCGGCCACCCCCGCTCCCGGTTCGATTGTTTAGCTTAGCTACACCCTTTATCACCACACACAACAAAGGTAAGCGTCATGCTGCAGGAAATTTTCATCGCCGCTGCTGCCGGGGGCAATCCGTCCAACGCCCTGTCGCAGATGGGCTTCGAGCACCTGATCCACGAAATGACCACCAAGCCGGGTGATTTCGCGGTTTCCTGGGTCGTGCTGCTGACCCTGGTCGTCATGTCGGCCATGTCCTGGTACTGGACCGTCATCAACATCTTCCGTGCTACCCGCCTGAAGAGCGCCGCCGATCGCGTCGTCAGCCTGTTCTGGGACACCCCGAACGCGCAGGACGCCATCCGTGCGATGGAAGAACAGCCGGCTTCCGAGCCGTTCTCGAAGATCGCCTTGGACGCTGCCCAGGCGGCTGCCCACCACCAGCGCGCTGAAGGCGGCGCCACCGGCGGCGTGGGTGAGAACCTGAGCCGTTCGGAGTTCGTCGACCGCGCCCTGCGTCAGGCCGTGACCCGCGAAAGCAACAAGCTGCAGTCGGGCATGACCCTGCTGGCCACCGTCGGTGCAACCGCTCCGTTCGTCGGTCTGCTGGGTACCGTGTGGGGCATCTACGGCGCGCTGATCAAGATCGGTGCCACCGGCTCCGCTTCGATCGACGCCGTTGCCGGCCCGGTGGGTGAAGCGCTGATCATGACCGCGATCGGTCTGTTCGTCGCGATCCCGGCCGTGTTCGCCTTCAACTTCTTCAGCAAGATCAACAGCGCGACCATCAGCAAGTTCGATACCTTCGCGCACGACCTGCACGACTTCTTCGCCACCGGCTCGCGCGTCCGCTGATTGCGGCGCGCGTCACCCAGCGACGAACGTAAGTAGTCACCAAGATCTAGACGGAGCCCGTTATGGCTTTCAGTAGTGGTAACAGCGGCGGCCCCATGGCCGACATCAACGTTACGCCCCTCGTGGACGTGATGCTGGTGCTGCTGATCATCTTCATCATCACGGCGCCCCTGATGTCCCACAAGGTCAAGGTGGATCTGCCGGAAGCCAACCTGATCCAGAAGCCGGAAGACGCTGAAAAGCGTTCCGGACCGATCACCCTGGCAGTCAAGGAAGACGGCTCGATCTACTGGAACGACGAAGAAATCAACAAGCAGACTCTCGAGTCGCGCTTGGCGACCGCCGCCCAGCAGACCCCGCAGCCGCCGCTGAACCTGCGTGGTGACCGCACCACCAAGATGCGTGTCATCAACGACCTGACCAAGGTCGCGCAGGAGCAGGGCATGCTTGACGTCGGCTTCGTCGCGACCAAAGAAAAGGGGCAATAAGCCATGGCATTCAGTAGTGGTGGTGGCAAGGGCCCCATGGCAGACATCAACGTCACGCCCCTCGTGGACGTGATGCTGGTTCTGCTGATCATCTTCATCGTGACCGCGCCGATCATGACGTACCCGATCGCCGTGGACCTGCCGCAGCGCGTGCTCAACCCACCGCCGCAGCTGGTCGAACCGCCGCCGCCGATCGAACTGAAGATCGACGCCAGCAACCAGGTCTCGTGGAACAACAGCCCGATCAATACCAGTGAGCTGCAGCAGCGGATGGAGCAGGAGGTCCAGCGTGACCCGACCAACCAGCCGGAACTGCGCATCGACGCCAGCCCGGATTCCGAGTACGACGTGATGGCCAAGGTTCTGGCCGCTGCGAAGAACGCTCAGATGAAGAAGATCGGTTTTGTGCAGCAGTAATCGCTACACCGCAACACAACAGTCATGACGCGACTGCAGACGCCCCTGGAGACAGGGGCGTTTTTTTTTATGCCTGCCGGCCTGGACCGCTATGATCGGCGGATGCTCGCCCTCTTCGACTCCCTGCGTCATTGGCTCGACGGCATCGCCCACCTTGGCTCGATCCTGGCGGTGGCCTACCTGCTGTACCTGCTCGCGCTGACCGGCTGGATCATGCTGCAGAAGCGTGAGCCGGTCGCCACGCTGAGCTGGATCCTGTCGTTGGCGCTGCTGCCCTACCTCGGCTTGTTCATCTACTACCTGCTGGGCCCGCAGAAGGTGAAGCGGCAGCGTCTGCGCCGTGGCCGCGCGCGGTCGGGCATGGAGCACTACAGCGACGTCTGCCCACCCGACGCCGACTGCACCGAGCTGGCCAAGATCGCCCAGGCCACGACCGGGCTTGCGCCGAGCAGCGCCACCGAAGTGACATGGCTGGTGGACGGCGCGGCGACCTACGCGGCGCTGCTTGAGGCCGTCGCACAGGCACGCGACCACGTGCATCTGGAGTACTACATCTTCAACCCGGACCATGCCGGCACCGCCCTGCGTGACGCGCTGGTGGAACGCGCACAGGCCGGCGTGCAGGTTCGCCTGCTGCTCGACGCCGTGGGCTCTTCGGCCCTGCCCCGCCGCTTCCTGCAGCCGCTGCTCGACGCCGGTGGTGAAGCGATCTGGTTCCACCCACGGCAGCTGCTGAAGCCGTTCAAGCGCCCCTGGTTGAACCTGCGTACCCATCGCAAGCTGGTGATCGTCGACGGCCGGCTGGCGTTCACCGGTGGCATCAACATCACCGACGACGAGGATGAAAGCCGCAGGGCGGATGCCTACCGCGACCTGCACATGCGCATCCGCGGCCATGTAGTGCGCAGCCTGCAGCTGGTATTTGCCGAGGACTGGCTCTACGCCAGCGGGCAGGATCCCTCGCGCATGGACATCTCCCGCCTGTGGCCAGCCGACATGCCGCTGCGCGGTGACGGTGCGATCAACGCCCAGGTGCTGGTCTCCGGCCCGGACTCGGGCTGGGAAACGATCCATCGCCTGCATGTGGCGGCGATCCAGGAAGCGCACGAGCGCGTGTGGCTGGTCACACCGTATTTCGTGCCGGGTGAAGCGGCGCGGATGGCGCTGACCTCGGCTGCACTCGGCGGCTTGGATGTGCGCTTGCTGGTACCGAAGATGAGCGATTCCTGGTTCGTGACCCAGGCCGCCCGCTCCTACTTCGATGAACTGTTGCACGCAGGGGTGAAGATCTACGAGTACGGCCCGCGCATGCTGCATACCAAGGCCTTCATCGCCGATGATGATGTCTGCATCGTCGGCAGCGCCAACTTCGATCACCGCAGCTTCCGGCTCAACTTCGAGCTGTCGATGATGATCAGCGACCGTGACCGGGTGGCTGCCCTGGCCGAACTGCTGCAGGGCGAATTCGACCGTTCCACGCGGGTGCACGACCAGGCCGGCCGTTCGCTGTGGCTGCACCGCCTGCCCGAGGCCTTCGCCCGGCTGGCCTCGCCGCTGCTCTGACGCAGCGCTACACTGCGGCGATCACCCGGGGAGCCCGACTATGTACTGGTTGTACCTGCTGCTGGCGCTGGGCTGTTTCGCCTTCGCGCTGAAGACTCCCAGCGCCGGGCTGATGAGCCTGTGCCTGCTGGCCGCCCTCGCCTTCCTGCTGGCCTGGGTACGTGGCCGCTACGTGGCCCGCTTCGGTGATCTGCAGCGCGATCCGTCCACGCTGGTCGATGCCGAAGAACTGCGCCGCCTGCGTGAGCAGGCCCAGGCCCGCCGTGATGAAGACCCCATCGACCACGATCCATCCCCTCTTTCCAAGTAGTCCCGTTCCATGACCCAGCTCAGCGTCAACGTCAACAAGATCGCCGTCCTGCGCAATTCGCGCGGTGGTGCCGAACCGGACGTGGTGCGTGCCGCCCAGGCCTGCCTGGATGCGGGCGCGCATGGCATCACCGTGCATCCGCGACCGGACCGCCGCCACATCACCGCCGAGGACGTGTTGGCGCTGTCCACGTTGACCCGTGCGCGTGGCGTGGAATTCAACATCGAAGGCAATCCATTCGCGCCGCCGCGCGAGGGCTACCCAGGCCTGCTGCCGCTGTGCGCGCAGACCTGCCCGGCGCAGGCGACGCTGGTGCCGGATGGCGATGGACAGATCACCTCCGACCATGGCTTCGACTTCGAGCGGGATGCCGAGCGGCTGCGACCACTGGTGGCCGAACTGAAAGCAATGGGTTGCCGGGTCAGCCTGTTCGTCGACGCCGGTAATCCGCTGCTGGAGCAGGCCGCCGAAGTCGGTGCAGATCGTGTCGAGCTGTACACCGGCCCCTACGCCGAAGCGCACGCGGCCGGCGACGCTGCGGCGATGCTGGAACTGTTCGCCACTGCGGCGCGGCGGGCGCAGGCGGTGGGCCTGGGCGTCAACGCCGGCCACGACCTGTCGCAGGACAACCTGCGCGATTTCCTGGCCCATGTGCCGGGCGTGCTGGAGGTGTCCATCGGCCACGCGCTGATCGGCGAGGCGCTGTATGACGGGTTGGATGCAACCGTGCGCGGGTACTTGGCGCTGCTTTGATGTATTGCAGCCGAGCGTAGGCTCGGCTCTACAAAAGGTATCCGTATCCACTGGAGAGCCGAGCCCACGCTCGGCTCAGACTTGCCCTGAACCCTTCAGGCAGCCGTCGCAGCCATTGAGACGGCTGCGGCGTAATCTGCCGCAATGGGTATCGCGATCAAGGGCCGAGGTTCCACGTCCCACCTTGCCGGGCGCTTTGAAAGCACCGTCAGCGAGGCGGTGGACGACGGCTGGGCGGTCGATGAGAGCGAGGAATTCCTCGCCCCGCGCCTGCGCACGGAAGTACGCGCCGAGACTGCACGCAGCATCATCACCCGCAACACCTCGCCGGATGTCGGTTTCAGCCAGTCGGTGAACCCGTACCGCGGTTGCGAGCATGGGTGTTCCTACTGCTTCGCGCGACCCTCTCATGCCTATCTGAACCTGTCGCCGGGCCTGGACTTCGAAACCAAGCTGTTCGCCAAGACCAATGCGCCGCAGTTGCTGCGCAAGGAACTGTCGAAGCCGGGTTACGTGCCGCAGCCGATCGCGCTGGGCATCAACACCGATGCGTACCAGCCGATCGAGCGCAAGTTCAAACTGACTCGCCAGCTGATCGAAGTGATGCTGGAAACCAAGCATCCGTTCTCGCTGATCACCAAGAACGCGCTGGTCGAGCGTGACATTGATCTGCTCGCACCGCTGGCGGCGGAGAACCTGGTCAGCGTGCATTTCTCGGTGACCTCGCTGGACCCGCATCTCTCCGCGAAGCTGGAGCCACGCGCGTCGGCGCCGCATGCACGGCTGCGTGCGATGAAGCGCCTGCATGAAGCGGGCATTCCGGTGGGTGTGATGGTGGCGCCGGTGATCCCGTGGATCAACGACAGCGAACTGGAAGCCGTGCTGGAGGCTGCGCACGACGCTGGCGCCAGTACCGCTGGTTACGTGCTGCTGCGCCTGCCGCTTGAAGTGGCGCCGTTGTTCCGCGACTGGCTGGACACCCATCATCCCGATCGTGCCGCGCATGTGATGAGCACCATCCAGCAGCTGCGTGGCGGCAAGGACTACGACAGCCAGTTCGGGACGCGCATGCGTGGCCAGGGTGTGTATGCGGAATTGTTGAGCAACCGCTTCAAGCTGGCACGCAAGCGGCTGGGCTTCAATGCGCAGAACAGCCATTGGCCGAAGCTGGATTGCAGCCGGTTCCAGAAGCCGTTGCCGCCAAAGAAAGAGTCACCGCAGGGCAGTCTGTTCTAGAACTCTGGACCGCAGCGCCACGCAACGGTAACAATCCGCAGCAAAGGCGGGGACTGGGGAGAGGGGAGTTCAGCATCATGGATGCAGAACAGCTCCGCCTACCGGGTCGAGTCGACGCTTCCGGATCCTTGAGCGCATGAAATGAAGTTCATCTACTGGCTGGGCATCGCGTTCCTGTGGATGCTCCCATGGAACTTTCTTCTACTGACGGTGGCCAAATTGCTGTCAGCGGATTCGCTAGGCAGCGAAGAGCTGCTCGGCCTCGGCACTGCCATATTTGGTGGGGCAGCGGGAGGGATCCTGTATCGCCGTCGTCCTCGCAAGCCCCTCGCTCCGTCGAGCATCCATGATCCGGTGCACGGGGCAAAGACGACTGAGGCCTTGCGGGATTCAAGTTGCGACGAACAACGACAGTCGGGGAATGGGCCTTGAAAAAGGTACCGTTGCGCCATCTGCTCCTGTGCACTGTCATTGCGGCCCTGACAAGCGGTACTTATCTTTCAATGTTTGGATCCATCGGACGTGGCGATTGGACCGGAAAGCCTACAGAAGCAGAACTGCGCGCTGCCACCGATACCTTTGAACTCCCTTCAGGGGTCCATCCCACGAACGTTACGTTCTTACCGAAGGTCACGTTCCTGGGGGCCGTCTTCGACGCTGAACTCGAATCTGATCCAGAGCAGATCGCCGCTTTCTTCATCAAACAAGCCGCAGAGAAGCGGTGGCGACTGCAGAAAGACAAACGGCAGCGCGATTACAGATTGATGGTCTTCTGCGAGGATCGCCTGGCGCGCTCGGCAGAGCTGACGACAAGGGGCAGTACGGTGAAGCTCTGTGGAGGAACCTACTGGGACTCGGACAGGGGCGGCGACTACTACTGCTCTCCTGAGGCCCGGTAATCCACCGACGGCATAACGAACTTGCCTGGATACCGGCTTCAGTCGGAAGGGGCGCGATGCCCTCACCCTCCCCCAAACAACTTCTGCGCACTCTGGAACAGGATCCAGCTGGTGGCGATGAACTTGTCCCCACCCTGCGGCCTGTTGCCCCGATGGGTATGGGTGAACGCCGTCGGCGCAATCAGCAGGCTGCCGGTGCGCGGTGCGATCTTCCGTCCCTGGAACAGGAACTCGGTTTCTCCCTCTTCGAACTCGTCGTTGAGGTACAGCGTCCACAGCACGTGCCGGTGCAGGGTCTCGGCCTGCGGGTCCTTCGGGTACAGCTCGCAGTGCCAGTACGGGTAACCGCCCTCGCCAGCCGCATACCACTGCAGGTTGATCGCACCCGGGCGCAGGCAGGTACGGGCCAGATCGGCCAGCTGCTGCGGCGGCATGTCGGGGAAGTCCTCGGCAGACAGGCGTCGCGGTTGCCCGTTGCTGTCCTGGATCTGCAACATCAGCGGCGCGATCAATGCTTGTGGATAACGGCGTAGATAAGTCAGCAGGCCGTTGAACACCGCGTGCTGCAGCTGATGGTCCACATCCCGCCAGCCGTCCAGGCCGCTGATGCGTAGATCCTTGCTGTGCTTGAGTTCCGGGAATACGCCGCTGCCTACCGCACCTGGCTGCAGCCCCTGTGCGGCGCGCATGCGCTCGACGATCGCAGCGCAGACCTCGCTGGGGACCGCGTTGTGGATGACTTCGATGAAATCGACCGGGCCCTGCTCGTGCATGCATGCATTCCTTAGGCGGCAACGGCTTGATGGTGCCGTTTGCCGCCCTTGGTGTCACCCCACGGTCATGTCATCGAACTGCCATGACGTCTGTCAGGCGATAGGCCGTCAGCCCTGTGCGTCGTCGTGCGCGTGGTGGTAGCGCACGGCTTCGGCCACTTCCTCGCGCGAACCCAGGAACACCGGCACGCGCTGGTGCAGGTGGTCGGGCTGGATGTCGAGGATGCGCTCACGGCCCGTCGAGGCGGCACCGCCGGCCTGTTCGACCAGCAGGCCCATCGGGTTGGCCTCGTACATCAGGCGCAGCTTGCCGGCCTTGGACGGATCCTTCTTGTCCCACGGGTAGATGAAGATGCCCCCGCGGGTCAGGATGCGATGCACGTCGGCCACCATGCTGGCGATCCAGCGCATGTTGAAGTTCTTGCCGCGCGCGCCTTCCTTGCCCGCCAGCAGGTCGCTGACGTAGGCCTGCATCGGCGCTTCCCAGTGACGCTGGTTGGACATGTTGATGGCGAATTCCTGGGTGGCCGCCGGAATCTGCATGTTCTCGGTGGTCAGCACGAACTCGCCCTTCTCGCGGTCCAGAGTGAAGGCGTGGGTGCCATGGCCGACGGTCAGCACCAGCTGGGTGCTGGGCCCGTAGATGCAGTAGCCAGCGGCGATCTGCTTGCTGCCCGGCTGCAGGAAGGCGTCATCGCCCGGCAGTTCGACATTGGTCGGGCAACGCAGCACCGAGAAGATGGTGCCGACGGAGACGTTGACGTCGATGTTGGAGCTGCCATCGAGGGGGTCGAACAGCAGCAGGAAATCACCGCGCGGATAGATGTCCGGCACCGGCTGGCTGTGGTCCATTTCCTCCGAGGCGCAGGCGGCGAGGTGGCCACCCCAGGCGTTGGCTTCAAGCAGGATCTCGTTGCTGATGACGTCCAGCTTCTTCTGCGCTTCACCCTGCACGTTGCCGGTACCGGCATCGCCGAGCACGCCACCGAGGGCGCCCTTGCTGACGGCGATGGAGATGCTGGTGCAGGCGCGGGCCACCACGGCGATCAGCTGGCGCAGGTCGGCATTGATGCGGCCGGCGTGCTGTTCCTGGATCAGGAAGCGGGTCAACGAAGTACGGGACATGGGCGGGCAGGTCTCGGCAGCGGGAAAACGCCTATTGTCGCCCGTATGGCGGGGGCGTGCGTGAGCGCGGGAAGGCGTAATCGTTTCCAGATGCGTTGCGCTCGTGGCGCCTTCCTTCTGTAGAGCCGAGCCCGCGCTCGGCTGCTCTTCGTCCTTCATGCCGCACAAGCCGAGCGCAGGCTCGGCTCTACAGAGACCGCGACCCAAAAACAAAGGCGCCTTTCGGCGCCTCTGTCTTCGAACACCCGAAGCGGTCGCTTCAGCCCTTGGCGACGGTGGCCACGGCCTTGGCGACGTATTCCAGGTTGTTCTGGTTCAGCGCGGCCACGCAGATGCGACCGGTGCCGACGGCGTAGATGCCGAACTCGTCGCGCAGGCGCTCGACCTGCTCACGGCTCAAGCCGGAGTAGGAGAACATGCCGGCCTGCTCGTTGATGAAGCCGAACTGCGGGGCACCTGCAGCGGCCAGCTTCTCGACCAGGCCCTGGCGCAGGGCATGGATGCGCTCGCGCATCTCGGTCAGCTCCTGCTCCCACATCGCGCGCAGTTCCGGGTGGGTCAGCACGCCGGCCACCAGCGCAGCACCGTGGGTGGATGGGCTGGAGTAGATGGTGCGGATCACGCGCTTGACCTGCGACTGCACGGCCTTGGCGTCAGCGGCGGTCGGCGCCACCATCGACAGCGCACCCACGCGCTCGCCATACAGCGAGAACGACTTGGAGTACGAGTTGGCGACGATGAAGCTGTCGATGCCGGCTTCGGCGATGATGCGCACTGCTGCGCCGTCCTGCTCGATGCCCTTGTCGAAGCCCTGGTAGGCCATGTCGATGAAGGGGAACAGCTGGCGGTCCTTCAGCAGCTGTGCGACCTGCTTCCACTGGGTGACCGTGAGGTCGGCACCGGTGGGGTTGTGGCAGCAGGCGTGCAGCAGCACCACGGTGCCGGCTTCCAGCTTGCCCAGGTCCGCCAGCAGGCCGTCGAAGTTGACGCCGTGGGTGGTCGGATCGAAGTAGGTGTAATCCAGCACCTCGAAGCCGGCCGCGCTGAACACGGCGCGGTGGTTTTCCCAGCTCGGGTTGCTCAGCGCAACGGTGGCGTGCGGCAGCAGCTTCTTCAGCACGTCGGCGCCGACGCGCAGCGCACCGCTGCCACCAACGGTCTGCGCGGTGGTCACGCGGCCAGCGGCCAGCAGCGGCGAATCCTTGCCGAACACCAGCTCACGCGTGGCCTGCGTGTACGCCGGCAGGCCATCGATCGGCAGGTAGCCGCGCGGTTTGGCTTCAGCGGCGAGCTGCCGCTCGATCTGCTTGACGGCGCGCAGCAGCGGAATGCGGCCGCTCTCGTCGTAGTAGATGCCCACACCCAGGTTGACCTTGGTCGGGCGGCTGTCGGCGTTGTACGCCTCGGTCAGGCCCAGGATCGGGTCGCCTGGGACCAGTTCCACGTTTGCAAAGAAGGACACGGCGGTACTCGTTCGGTAGACGGAAAGGGGGAGGAAGTGCGCTACGCGGTCTGCGGCGTTTCGGCCGGAAACAGCCCATCGTAACAAAGCCTGCCGGGGGCTGGCCGCCGCCATCGTCATCCACGGCCCCGTACCATGGCGTGCGTTGCCGCCCGACCCATCAACCTGAATCATGAAAACTGCCGCACGCCGCCGTAGCCTGCCGCTTTCCGCCCTGCTGCTGTCGCCCTGGGCGGTGATGGCCGCGCCTGCGCCCACCGCCCTGCCGGCGGTGCAGGTACAGGCTGCACGGGTGCCGGGCATCGACCCGTTCGCGCTGCCGGCCAGCCAGGACACGGTCTGGATCGATGCCAGCCGCGCTGGCACCGGCGCGCAGCTGTCCGAAGCGCTGGCTGGGGTACCCGGTCTGCTGGCGCGCGACCGGCAGAACTTCGCCCAGGACACCCAGCTGTCGATCCGTGGCTTCGGCGCGCGTTCGACCTTCGGGGTGCGCGGGGTACGGGTGTTGATCGACGGGGTCCCTGCAACCATGCCCGATGGCCAAGGGCAGCTGTCGCATGCCAGTCTGCTTGGTGCCGAACGCATCGAGGTGCTGCGTGGGCCGTTTTCCGCGCTCTACGGCAATTCCTCCGGGGGCGTGCTGCAGGTCTGGAGCGAACAGGGCCAGGCCGGCGACCCGTGGCGGTTGCGGCTCAGCGCCGGTGCCGACAACACGCTGAGCGTCGGTGCACAGCTGAAGGGGGCCGGCCAAGTACTGGACTACAACATCGCCGCCAATCACTTCCGCACCGATGGCTGGCGCGATCACAGCCAGGCACGCCGTGAATCGCTCAACGCGCGCATCGGGGGCGAGCTGGGCGGCGGGCGGCTGGAGCTGTTGCTCAATGCGCTTGATGCACCGGATGCGCAGGACCCGCTGGGCCTGACCCGTGCCCAGGTGGCGGCTGATCCGCGCCAGGCCACGGCAGTCGCGCACCAGTACAACACCCGCAAATCGGTGCGCCAGCAGCAGGCCGGCCTGCGCTGGACACGTGAAACCGGGCCGCAGCGCTGGCAGCTGATGGGCTATGCCGGCCAGCGCGCGGTACGCCAGTACCTGCCGATCCCACCGACCGCCCAGGCCAACCCCCTGCATGCCGGCGGGGTGATCGATCTGGAGGGCGGCTACGGCGGGCTGGACGCGCGCTGGGGCTGGCAGGGTGACCTTGCCGGCCGGCCGCTGGACCTGGTGGCCGGGCTCAGCGCCGACCGCCAGCGCCAGCATCGCACCGGCCATGAGAACTTCCTCGGCAGCGCCCTGGGCGTGCGTGGACGGCTGCGTCGTGACCAGATCGACGTCGTGCAGAACGTGGACCAGTTCGCCCAGGCCTGGTGGCAATGGAGCCCGCGCTGGTCGTTGCTGGCCGGCCTGCGCCACAGCACCGTGCGCTTCAACTCGGACGATCGCTACATCACCGCCCGCAACCCGGATGACAGTGGTCACCGGCGCTACCAGGCGACCACGCCGGCGGCCGGGATCAGCTTCGAAGCGAGCCCGCAGTGGCGGCTGCACGCGGCGGTGGGACGTGGCTTCGAAACGCCTACCTTCAACGAACTGGGCTATCGCGCCGACGGCCAGGCGGGATTGGCGCTGGATCTGGCGGCCGCCCGCAGCCGCAATCTGGAGATTGGAAGCAAGTGGCACGCGCAAGGCGGAGCCCAGCTCGATGTCAGCGTATTTCGCGCAGATACCAACGATGAGCTGGCAGTTGCCAGCAATATCGGCGGGCGCAGCACCTATCGCAACATCGGCCGCACCCGCCGCCAGGGCATGGAACTGCAGTACCGGCAGCCGCTGGGCGAACAGCTGGAACTGCAGCTGGCATGGACCTGGCTGCAGGCTCAGGTGCGCTCGCCCTACCTGACCTCGAACACCTTGGTCGCCGCAGGCAGCCGCCTGCCCGGCGTGCCCCGCCAACAGGCCTTCGCACGCCTGCAGTGGAGCCCCGCTGAGTGGCAGTGGGCGCTGGAGGCCTCGGCCAGCAGCGATACTGTGGTCAATGACGTGGCCACCGAGCGCGCGCCGGGCTACGCCCTGCTGCACCTGGAAGCCGGCCGTCGATGGACGCTGCCGGGCGGTGAGCTGCGCGCCTTCGCCCGGCTGGAGAACGTGCTGGACCAGGCCTACATCGGCTCGGTGATCGTCAATGACGGCAATGGTCGCTTCTACGAGCCGGGACCGGGACGGCGAGCCAACGTCGGCCTGCAATGGTCGTGGCGCTGAGTTGGTAGTGCCGGCCGCTGGCCGGCATCGCTTTGTGCAGGGCAGCCCAGACGTTGCCGGCCAGCGGCCGACCGGTCAGTCGGGGGCCTTGGCCGGCACGAACGGCGAGGTCGGGTCGCTGGCCGGGAACGTCTCCTCCAGCGCCTCGTCCTGGTTGTCGCTGGCGCGCTGCTTGCGCTCGCGGCGCTTGAGCGGGCTCTCCTGGCCACCCCGGTGGCGGTCACCGCCATCCTTGCGGTCCTGGGCGGCCTGTTCAGCCTCGTGCTTCACCGGCAGGTGGTCGTGCTCGGCATCGAAGAACGGCGCGCCGGTGCCGCGGTAGTCGGCGTTGTCGGCATCGCGCTTGCCGCGCTGCTCGCCGGGAATGGGCGGGTGGTTCTCCCGCAGCGGGTCTCGCGAGGTCTCTCGGCTCATGGTCTGGTACCTGCCCTTGGGGGGATTCCACTACACCGCCCCGCAGGTAAAGCCGTTGCGAACCTGGCGTCATGAACATCTCGCTCACCCCCCGGTAACGGCACCGCGCGTATTCCTGCCCACCCGCCCCCGCTGCAGGAGCCGGCCATGCCCCGTCTTGAACGACCCGCACCGTCCGTGTTCAACGCCCTGCTCGATCCACTCGGCCAGCGCACTGCCCAGCGCCGCACGCGCCGCCAGGAAGATCCGCAGGCGGTGGCGCAGGACTACCTGCAGTACATGATCAGCGACTACGAGGAGAGGCGTGGCCAAAGCCACCGCAACTGGCGCGATCTGTGCCCGGTATATGCCTTCGCGCTGACGACCCATGCCGCGGATTGGCCACGCGGTGATGCTGCCGATACCTGCGAGGAACTGGCCGAGCATTGGGAACAGATGCGCGGGCAGTCGCGGCTGGGCTGGTCGCAGGCACGCCCGGTCGTGGAGGACGCCTGGCGCGCGCTGGACCATATCCCGGCGGCGGCGGTGAGGCCGTTGCTGCAGTAGTGGCGGGCACTTGAAGCAGCCGAGCGCGGGCTCGGCTCTACAGCCAAGTGGTCGCGCCACCTGACGTGCACGGCACGGACACGGTTGGTTTACGCCCTCCGGCCCACGCTGGGCACCCTGCCCCGCCAAAGGTACGCCCATGGCCCGCCCGATCTGGACTGGCACGCTCTCGTTCGGCCTGCTCAATGTGCCGGTGTCACTGATGTCCGGAGAGCGCAAGGTCGATCTGCAGTTCCGCATGCTCGACTCCCGCGATCGCAAGCCGATCCGCTTTGAGCGGGTCAACGCCGATACGGGCGAGGAAGTTCCCTGGAAGGACATCGTCAAGGCCTACGAGTACGACAAGGGCAGCTATGTCGTGCTGGAGGAAGGCGATATCCGTTCGGCGGCACCAGAAAGCCACGAGGCCGTAGAAGTGGAATCGTTCGTGGATGCATCGCAGATCGATCCGCGCTACTACGAGAAACCGTATCTGCTGGTGCCCGGCAAGAAGGCCGAGAAAGGCTATGTGCTGCTGCGCGAGACCCTGCGCAGCACCGGCAAGGTCGGTATCGCGCGGGTGGTCGTGCGCACACGCGAGTACCTGTGCGCGGTGATGCCGCATGAGGACGCACTGGTGCTGATGATCCTGCGCTATCCACAGGAACTGGTGGATCCGGAGGAGTACAAGCTGCCCACCGGCAAGCTGTCCGACTACCGCATCACCAGCAAGGAAACGGCGATGGCCGAACAGCTGATCGAGTCGATGGCCGGCGACTGGGATCCGTCGCAGTATCACGATGAATTCCGCGAGCGCCTGCAGCAGGTGTTGAACAAGCGCATCAAGTCCAAGGGGGGTACCACGCGGGTCGACGATGAGCCTGCACCGCGCGAGGACGCCAGCACCAATGTGGTCGATTTCATGGCGCTGCTGCAGAAGAGCCTGGATGCCAACAAGCGCACGCCAGCGAAAAAGACGGCAACGCGGAAAGCAGCCACCAAATCCACGGTAAAGAAGGCAGCCAAGAAGGCTGCGAAGAAAGCTGCAAAGAAGACCGCTGCACGCCGCAAGGCAGGTTGAGCATGTCGTTGGAGCAGTACCGGCGAGAGCGCCGACCTGGCGGCGGCGCAGGTCAGACGCCGGCGCCTGACGACACGCCCGCGCAGGGTGATCCGACGCGGCGGCCTACCTGCGCCAGGCTGGTTTCAAGCGGCTGCGCAGCGACACGCCGAAGGAGGACCTTGGAATGAACATCGCAGATACCGAAGCTGGAGGCGAGGTCCAGATTACTCATCCGGAGCGGGTGGTTTTTCCAAAGCAGAAGCTGACCAAGGGCGCCGTGGCCGACTACTACCAGCGCATGGCGCGCTGGATCCTGCCGGAAATCAGCGCGCGTCCGCTGTCACTACTGCGCTGCCCGGACGGCGTCGGCAAGGCCTGCTTCTTCCAGAAGCACCATGGTGCCGGCCTGGGCGATGCGGTACATGCGGTGCCGCTGCAGCAGAAGAGCGGGCGCGAGGATTACGTTTACATCGACGACGCACGGGGCCTGCTGCAGCTGGTGCAGATGAACACCCTGGAGTTGCATCCCTGGGGTGCAACCGTCGCCGACCCCGAGCATCCGGATCGGCTGGTGTTCGATCTTGACCCTGGAGAAGGCGTCAGCTGGGCACAGGTGAAGGCCGCTGCGCGTGACGTCCGTGACCGCCTGCAGGAGGCCGGCCTGAAGAGCTTCGTGCGGTTGTCCGGTGGCAAGGGCGTGCACGTTGTGGTGCCGCTGAAGCCCAGGGCCGACTGGGAACAGGCCAGGGTGTTCTGCGAGGCATTTGCCCGGGCGATGGCGGAGCGCGCGCCGGACCACTACGTGGCGACCATGAGCAAGGCCAAGCGTGGCGGCGTCATCTTCATCGACTGGCTGCGCAATACGCGGGGCGCCACCAGCGTGTGCTCGTGGTCGCTGCGTGCGCGTGAAAGTGCCGGTGTGGCGGTACCGCTGCGCTGGGAGGAACTGGCACGCGTCGGTGCGGCGGATGCGTTTTCGATGGCCAAGGCGCTGGCGCGCGCGAAGCGGCTGAAAGCGGATCCGTGGCAGGGCATCGATGCGTTGAAGCAGACGCTGCCGCGGATGGACCTGTAGAGCCGAGCCTATGCTCGGCTGCCTGTGTAAATGTGCATGAAAGCCGAGCACGGGCTCGGCTCTACAGGGGCGGCATCACCTTGCATCGCGCGAGGGACGACGGCCAAACCACCAGCCGGCCAGCAATTGCAGCGGCAGCGACGCCAGCAGCGAAATGACGAACCAGAGCGGGAAATCCCCACCCGCCGTCCACATCGCGTAGCCGCAGCCCAGCGCGATCAGCGACCAGATCGAGAAGCCGTGCGAACGCGGCCAGCAGGGCGCGTAGTAGGTAGCAAAGGCGATACCCGCGATGCCACCGAGCACGCTGAAGGCCAGGTCCCAGCCCAGCTGCGCGCTGTTGTTGTCCGGCGGCATGCCCAGCAGCGGCGGCAGCCAGCTGGCGACGCTGCTCACCAGCGCAAGTGAAAGTACACCGCCGAGCAGGGCAACGATGGACAGGAACAGGATCTTGAGCACGCCGGGCATGCGCGCATTGTACGGCCGCGCGGGTGCCCGCTGGCGATGAATCGGCATGGCCGCCGCGTCCGTGGGAGAGGGGGACGGAGCGGCGGCGGCCATGCACGGAGGGTCAGGCGGCGAAGTCCAGTACGACGCGGCCTTCGATGGTGCCTGCGTGCATGCGTGCGAACACGTCGTTGATGTTTTCCAGGCGATCGGTGCTGACGGTGGCGGCGACCTTGCCCTCGGCAGCGAACTGCAGCGATTCCTGCAGGTCCAGGCGGGTGCCGACGATCGAGCCGCGCACGGTGATGCCGTTGAGCACCATGCCGAAGATATCCAGCGGGAAGTTGCCGGGCGGCAGGCCATTGAGCGAGACAGTGCCGCCGCGGCGGACCATGCCCAGTGCCTGCTCGAACGCCTTCGGCGACACCGCGGTGACCAGTGCACCGTGTGCGCCACCGATCTCCTTCTTCAGGAAGGCGGCCGGGTCGGTGGTACGCGCGTTGACGGTGACCTGCGCGCCGAGCTTCCGCGCCAGCGCCAGTTTGTTGTCATCCACGTCCACCGCCGCCACGTTCAGGCCCATTGCGCGGGCGTACTGCACGGCCATGTGGCCCAGGCCACCGATGCCGGAGATCGCCACCCAGTCACCGGGCCTGGTGTCGGTGACCTTCAGGCCCTTGTAGACGGTCACGCCGGCGCACAGCACCGGCGCGATCTCCACGAAGCCCACGTCCTTTGGAAGCAGGCCGACATAGTTGGCATCGGCCAGTGCGTACTCGGCGAAGCCGCCGTTGACCGAGTAACCGGTGTTGCGCTGCGTTTCGCACAGCGTTTCCCAGCCCCCCAGGCAGTGTTCGCAATGGCCACACGCCGAGTACAACCAGGGGATGCCGACCCTGTCGCCTTCCCTGACGTGCCCGACCCCGCCACCCACGGCCACGACGTGCCCCACGCCCTCGTGACCGGGGATGAACGGCGGGTTCGGTTTGACCGGCCAGTCGCCCTCGGCGGCGTGCAGGTCGGTGTGGCAGACACCACAGGCCTCGATCCTGACCAGTACCTCGCCCGCCCCCGGGCGTGGTACCGAGACTTCCTCGATGACCAGTGGCTTGCCGAACTCACGCACGACAGCGGCCTTCATGGTGGAATTCATGTTCGGATCTCCGTAGTGCGCTTGCCCACAGAATGACGCCGGCACGAGGCCGGCGCTTTGATCACGATCAAACCTTTGAAGATCCGTGCGTCGGGTTCAGCTGGCCAGCACCGAGGCCTCGCGGGCGAGGCGCTCGATGGCCTCCCAGTCGCGGGTCTGCAGCAGTGCCGGCGTGGTCAACCACGAGCCACCCACGCACAGCACGTTGGGCAGGTGCAGGAACTGCGGCGCGGTCTGCGCGCTGATGCCACCGGTCGGGCAGAAGCGCACGTCGGCGAATGGACCGTGCCAGGCCGCCAGCAGCGCGGCACCGCCGGCCTGCACGGCGGGAAAGAACTTGAACGTGTCTTGGCCGTGCTCCAGGCCCAGGATCAGGTCCGAGGCCGTGGCCGCACCGGGCAGGTACGGCAGGTCGGCATCGCGCGCGGCCGCGTACAGTGCCGGCGTGGCGCCGGGGGACACCGCGAAACGCGCTCCGGCCTGCTTCGCCGCCTGCATCTGTGCCGGGGTAAGCACGGTGCCGGCACCGATCACCGCGTCCGGTACGGCCTCGACCATGGCCGTGATCGCGTCCAGCGCCTGCGGCGTGCGCAGGGTCACTTCGATCACCGGCAGGCCGCCGCGGAACAGAGCCTGGGCCACTTCGACCGCGTCATTCACGTTTTCGGGGGTGTACACCGGAATCACCGGTGCCAGTTTCAGGACCGCGCGTACGCGCGGATCAGCGGCGGACATCGAATCGCTCCTCGCCCATCAGGGCCAGCACGTCAGCTTCGCTGACAGGATTGAAATCGCCGGGGATGGAGTGCTTCAGCGCCCCGGCGGCCAGGCCGAACCGCACGGTGGCGTCGGCATCAAGGCCGGACAGGATGCCATGCAGGATGCCGGCCGCGAAGGCATCACCGCCACCGATGCGGTCGACGATGCCCTGCAGATGACGCAGTGGGGCCTGTGCGCGGGTTCCGTCGCAACCCAGCAACACAGCGCCCAGCACATGGTGGTCCACGCTCAGCACCTGCCGCTGCGTGCAGGCCATCCACTGCAGTTGCGGAAAGGCACCGAACGCGGCGGCAGCGGCCGCGTCGATCCGCTCCATCAGGTCCGGCTGGGTGAAGCGGGTGCCCAGTACGACCTCCATGTCGCGGTAATCGGCGAACACGATGTCGGCCTGCGCGAACAGTTCGCGCAATACCGCCTGCGCATCGCCTCCCCAGCGCTGCCAGAGGCGGGGCCGGAAATTGCCGTCGAAGGAGACGCGGACACCGGCCTGTCTTGCCGCGCGCGCCGCCGCCAGCGTGGCCGCCGCCACGTGCGGGCCCAACGCCGGGCTGACCCCGGAGACGTGCAGCCACTGCGCGTCCTGCAGCAGCGCTGGCCAGTCGTAGTCGGCTGCAGTGCTGCGCGCGAACGCCGAATCCGCGCGGTCGTAGACCACTTCGCTCGCGCGCTGTACCGCGCCGGTGGTGAGGAAGTACAGGCCCATGCGGCCCTCGGCGTCCTCGCGCACACCGCGCGTATCCACGCCGTGCCGCCGCAGTTCACCCAGTACATGCGCCCCCAGCGCATTGCCGGCCACGGTGCTGACCATGGCCACCTGATGTCCAAGCCGGGACAGCGAGACACCCACGTTGGCTTCGGCCCCTCCCACATGGACCTGGAGTTGCGGCGACTGCAGCAGCAGTTCGTTGCCGGGGGCACCCAGGCGCAGCAACAACTCTCCAAAACACACGATACGACCCATCTCAGCTCCTTCACGCGTGCCACCAGCATGGGACACTGCATGGCGTGTAAGTGGACCACGCGAGGGGCGTGGCGATTGGCTAGCGGTGTCATTCTAGACCGAAGACGCCTTGAGAGCGCTTGGGCGATATGTCGAAACCTTTGTCCTGCAAGCGTCTTGGAGACATTGCAAATCTGTTGCGGTGCAAGATGCCCGATCCCGGTGGTGCTGCTAACGTCGGTTTTGACTAGCGGTGTCATTTCGCCGCGCAGCTGCGATACCAGACCTTTGGGAGAGGGGAAAGGCATGCAATCTCGGATCCATGGAAAAAAGACACCGGTTACCTTGCTGGCCCTGGGGGTGGGACTCGCCCTGTCCACCAGCGCGGCCGCCCAGCAGCAGACCGCTACCGACCTGGACACGGTGAACGTCACAGGCTATCGCGCCAGTGTCGAAAAGGCGCTGGACATCAAGCGCGGCGAGGCCGGTGTGGTCGATGCCATCGTCGCCGAAGACATCGGCAAGTTTCCCGACCTCAATCTGGCTGAATCGCTGCAGCGCATTCCGGGCGTGGTGATCACGCGCGAAGCCGGCGAAGGCCGCAACATCTCGGTGCGCGGCCTGGGCCCGGATTTCACCCGCGTGCGCATCAATGGGATGGAAGCGCTGACCACCGTCGGCGCCGGTGACCAGAGCGGTGGTACCAACCGCGGCCGCGGTTTCGACTTCAACGTGTTTGCCTCGGACCTGTTCTCGCAGCTGGTGGTGCGCAAGACCGCCTCGGCCGACGTCGAGGAAGGCTCGCTGGGTGCCACTGTCGACCTGCGCACCGCGCGCCCGTTCGACTACGACGGCTTCACCTTCGCCGCAAGCGGCCAGGCCGGCTACAACCAGATGGCCGAAAAGGCCGACCCGCGGCTGGCCGCGCTGGTCTCCAACACCTTCGCCGATGGTACCTTCGGCGCCCTCCTGTCGGTGGCCTACTCCGAGCGCCAGGCACTGGAGGAAGGCTCCAACACCGGCCGCTGGGCCAACGGCCCGAGCAATGGCAACTTCGCTGCGTCATCGCCGTTCGCCGCCGCACGCGCCGCTGATGTATTCCACCCGCGCTTCCCGCGCTACGTGCAGATGGAACACGAGCAGAAGCGCCTGGGCGTGACCGGCTCGCTGCAGTGGAAGCCCAGCGATGCCAGTGAAGTATCGCTGGACATGCTGTACTCGAAGATCGATGCCACCCGCGACGAGCAGTACATCGAAGCGATTTCCTTCAGCCGTGGCAGCAGCAGCACCCCGCGCCTGGTCGGCAAGCCGAGTACCATCGTCAGGAACGGCGAGATCCGCAACGGCGCGCTGCTGTACGGTGAATTCGACAACGTCGACATCCGTACCGAGAACCGCCACGACGAGTGGAGCACCGAGTTCAAGCAGATCAGCCTGAACGGCCAGCACCGTTTCGGCGACGACTTCACCGTGTCCGGCAAGCTGGGCATCTCGCGCTCCAGGCACGAGAATCCAGTGCAGACCACCGTCATCATGGACAAGTACGACGTCAAGGGCTACAGCTACGACTACCGTGGCAACAGCCGCTTCCCGATCCTAAACTACGGCATCGACCCGACCGACCCCAACGGTTGGGAACTGGCGGAAATCCGCCTGCGCCCGCAGTACGTGGACAACGACTTCGATACCGGCCAGATCGACTTCAACTGGAACATCAGCCCCGGCTTCCGCCTGAAGGGCGGCGTGCTTGCCAAGGACTACACGTTCAAGACCACCGAACTGCGCCGTGCCAGCGAACTGGCCGTGCCGACCTTCGCCAGCGGCAGCAGGATCGTGCCCGTGGACATGATCAACCAGGCCGGCCTGAAGGGCATCAATGGCAATCCATCCAACTGGGTGGTGCCGAACCTGGATGCAATCGCCGACCAGTTCGACATCTACAGCAACAGCGGCATCTATGCCGTCGCGCCGCGCGCCAACAACGTGCGCAGCGTGGAAGAGAAGGACCGTGGTGCCTACCTGATGGGCGAGTTCAGCACCGAAATCGGCTCGCTGCCGCTGTCGGGCAACTTCGGCGTGCGCTACGTGCGCACCAGGCAGACCTCCACCGGGCTGTCGACGCTGGCCAGTGGTACCACCTCCACCACCGCCACCCGCACCTACGATGACACCCTGCCCTCGTTCAACCTGGTGGCCGAGGTCACGCCCGATTTCCTGATCCGCCTGGGTGCGGCCAAGGTCATGACCCGCCCGGGCCTGGGCAGCCTGACGCCAGGTGCAACCGTGGCCGTGGCCGGTGGTGCGCGCACCATCTCCAGCGGCAATCCCAACCTGGACCCGACGCGCGCCACCAATGTCGACCTGGGCTTCGAGTGGTACTTCGCCGAAGGCGCGATGGCGGGCCTGGGCCTGTTCTACAAGGACATCGAGACCTCGGTCCAGACCCTGCGCGAGAACCGCCCGTACACCGACAGCGGCCTGCCTGCCGAACTGCTGACCGGTACCGGCGCCTCGCCCACCGACGACTTCACCTTCACCCGGCCAGTCAATACCCCCGGCGGTGAGCTGTACGGCGCCGAGGCGAACTACACCCAGCCCTTCACTTTCCTGCCGGGCAAGTGGTCGAACCTGGGCGTGCAGCTGAACTACACCTGGGTCGAATCGAAGATCCAGTACATCAACTCGGCTGGCCAGCCGGTGATGAAGAACGATCTGCTGGGCCTGTCCAAATCGTCATGGAACGCAACGCTGTTCTACGAAGGCGAGACCTTCGCTGGCCGCGTCTCCGCCACCAACCGCGATGACTACCTCACCCAGGTGCCCGGTCAGGAAACCGGCTTCAACCTGGACGGCTACCACGGCATGACCGGCACCACGGTCATTGATGCGTCCATCCGCTACAAGATCAGCGACCAGCTGGAACTGAGCCTGGAAGGCATCAACCTGACCAACGAAGCCTCGGATGAATGGGTGTACTCGCCCGCCACCGGCCGCCTGCCACTCCAGTACACCGAAACCGGCCGCCAGTTCCTGCTGGGCGTGCGCTACAAGTTCTGAGCAACGCCGGCGGCGCGTACCGATACGCGCCGCGGTTCGCCATGACCGCTGCTGCGCCGCAAGGTGCCGCTGCGGCGTGGCCTTGCTACGGTCCGGCGGCCCGCCGCCGGCCGTCGCCCGTTGAAAGGAAATGTCTCCATGCCGCACCGCACGACCGTGTCCCGCTGCCTGCTGCTGGCAGTGGCCCTGGCTGCAGGCCCCGCGACGGCCGCCGCCGATGTCCCCACCCTGCTCTTCCATGTGGATGCCAATCACGGCCTGCAGGCCGTGACCGCTCACGGTGAGGCCGTAGCGAACTTTCGCGACAAGGTCGCGGTGGTCGACGACGGCCAGCATGGCAAGGCCATCCAATGGGAAGACGACGGCGTGCTTGCCTGGGACGCGCCGGGCAACATCCTGGCCCAGCGCGGCACGCTGGCCTTCGACTGGCGTTCACGCTACGCGGTGGGTGAAGCGCCGTTCGTGATCTTCCGCGTCGGCTACGCCGACCACAGCAGCTGGGACATGGCCTGGCTGCGCATCGACTGGAACGGGCACGGCTTCGATGCCTTCGTCACCGATGCCAACCTGGCACGCACACGCGTGTCGTTCCGCATGGATGCACTGCCGCGTCCCGACCAGTGGTTGCACCTGGCCTTCGCCTGGGATGAGGACCACGGCGTGCGCCTGTTCATCGATGGCCGCGAAGTGGCGCGCGCGCAGGCCACCGGCAATTACGATGCCGCGCTGGACCAGCTCGGCCTTGCCGGGCGGGTAATGGCACCGTACCAGGTGCAGAGTCGCTACAACTTCCTGCGTGGGAGCGATTTCCAGCACATCCGGGTCTACGACCGCATGCTGGATGCGCCGGCGGTGGCAACGCTGGCGCGCGGCCGCGAGCCAGCCAGCGCCGTGGCGATCGGCGATGGCACGCGCGCCTGGCGCCACCGCTTCGGCTGGGAAGGGGCTGCACCCCCAGCGTTGGCGGCCGGCGGCACCCGCATCCGCAAGATCGAATTCGCCGACACCCGCGACCTGAAGGCGTGGATGTGGAAGGCCACCGATGGCATCGCCGAAACCACCTGGCCGGGCGTGTACAACCGCTCGCGCCTGCCCGGCCGCAATGACTACTTCCAGCTTCCGGACTGGAACACCTATGTGGAAGGCGGCCAGCACCTGGACCTGACCCTGCCGGCCACCGAAACGGTGAACCGGGTGGAGATCCGTGGTGCGGCCTTCGGCACCCTTTCCCACGGGCCCGACGCCGGACATGCCACCGACGTGCTGGTCACGCGCCCGCGCGGCGTGGTGCGCAGCGTCGACGACATTGCCGCGCAGCGCGGCGGCGTGCTGCGTTTCAGCAACGTCGAGCAGGAAACACCGATCCAGGAAATCTGGGCCTACCACGTGAGCGAGGGCACCGAGCCGGAAGGCACGGTGAAGCAGACCTACATCATCGACAGCCGGGCGCTGCCCGACTACACCAACCTGGACGCATTGCGCCGCTACATCGACGGACGTTTCCCGGCCGCCGAACGCAGCACGGTGATGGCGCTGCCGAAGGGCGCTGGTTCCCGCCGCCGGGATGCCGGCACCCTGCCCGCACATCCGCAGCCGATCGTGCACGTGCTGATTCCTTCCGGGGTGGGTGACGCGCCGGCCAACCAGCCGCTGATCCGCAGCTGGGCCTACAGCTGGGAGAACATGCACGACGGCCTGGACGGCGTGGCCATCGACCTTCCCGCGCTGGACCTGCCGCCCACCCACGATGGACTGATCCCGCTGAACATCCGCATCAAGGATCCGATCTGGCCGGCGCGCGACATGATCGATGTATCGGTGTCGGTGCCGCCACGGCAGGCGCGCACGCTGTGGCTGGACCTGCGCGATCGCATCCTCACCCCGGACAGCCTGTGGCTGAGCATCGCCTCGGCCGCACCAGGCTTCGATGCCGATGCCCTCGACGGTGCGCAGGTCCGGCTGGTGTTCAAGCCGCGTGCCGACGCGCTGAAGGAGCACGTGGCCGACCGCTTCAACCAGGTCCGCGACAACTGGGGCTTCCTGGTGGAAGAGCACACCACGTCCAAGCGCCAGCGCCTGTACGCGCGCGTGTACGCGGACCTGAGCGACCTGCTGCGGGTGGATCCGGACCATGAACTCGGCCGCCTGTACTGGAACTACATCAGCTACAACAGCCAGGGCCGCCCGCCCTACACGGCGCCTGCCGTGCCCAGGGGCGTGCCGGCGTGGGCATTCAACCAGGTGCAGGACCTGGCGCAGGTGCGGCAGTTCGTCGACTGGTGGATCGACGAACGGCAGGTGGCCTACGGTGACTTCGGTGGTGGCATTTCGGACGATTCCGACCTGACCCAGCAGTGGCCGGGGCTGGCCCTGATGGGCGTGCAGCCGGATCGATTGAACGCCTCGCTGACCGCGCTGTCCGACGCGGTGTACCGCAACGGCATGTTCAGCAACGGCTTGAGTACCATCGAGACCGACGAGCTGCATTCCTATGAGGAAGGCATCAACACCAACAGCGCCATGCTCTACCTCAACTGGGGCGATCCGCTGACGCTGGAACGCCTGATGGAAACGGTGAAGGCCTTCGACGAGCGCATCATCCTGCGCAACCCGCAGGGCCACCTGCTGTTCTCCAGCAACTGGTTCGGTGGCAACAAGGTCTACCGCGAACCGAACTGGCAGTGGCAGAAGCCGTATTCTTTCCCGGTGCTGCACCCGGCGTTCCTGCTGGGCCAGTACAACGCCGATCCCACCGGCCGCGGGCTGGTGATCGGCCTGGCCGATGGCTATCTGGCCCACGCAGGCAAGGACGACAAGGGACGCTTCACCCTGCCCAACGAGATCAACTGGGCCAGCGGTGCCACCCGCGGCGGCGAGTTGAACAACGGCTCCGGCAGTGGCGACACGATGCACACCTTCTGGGCGGCGTGGCGCTGGAGCGGCGATGCGAAGTACCTGCAGGCACTGGACTACCGCGTGGCCCGTGGCGGTCCGGGCGCACTGGCCAACCTGGGCGAGAACGTCGTGGACGTACTGGGCCGGCAACAGGACTGGTATCCGCTGCTGCGCGCCGAGGCCGACGCGGGAAAAACCGGCTTCGCCAGCCTGATGGCCTGGCAGGCCAGCGGCGACAGGTCATACATCGCCGCCCTGCATGCCGACGGCCTGCAGGCGAAAGTGCAGCGCGCGTACATGAACACCGAGGGCCACTGGTGGTCCGACCGCGTGGAAGCGCCCAGTGAATTCCTCCAGCGCGCACGCCTGGGTGGGATCGCGCTGAAGCGCAACCAGAGTTGGCCCGGCCACACCGTCAGCTGGCGCTTCGACCGCGATGGAGCGGCCGAACAGGTCGCCCTGCTGGTGCATGCGCCGTCGCGTGAACGTTTCACCGTTACCAGCTACAACCTGGGCACGCGCACCATCGGCGCCGACATGACCGGCTGGAACGTGGCCAGCGGGACCTGGCGGATACGCAGCGGCGTGGATGCCGATGGCGATGGCCACATCGACGGCACGCCCGCCGAACGCCGCGTACAGCTGGAAACCAGCGCTTCGGTGGCGCTGCAGTTCCGTCCCGGGCGTACCGAGGTGTTCGAGTTCGAACGCGTGTCCGAGGGAACACCGGTGGAAACACGGCCGGACCTGGGCGTGGGTCGCGGCGACGTACGCATCGACGGCAGCCAGCTGCAGGTGACCGTGCACAGCCTGGGCCATGTCGGCACCGGCGTGGCCGTAGCAATGCTGGAAGACGCGCGCGGTCGCGAGATCGCCCGCACGGACGTGCCGGCACTGGGGGCACCCCGTGACCTGCAGCCGAAGACCGTGCAGGTCTGGCTGCCGTTGCCGGCCGGTGACCGCAGCGGCCTGCGCGTGCGCGTGGCGCTGGCCGACGGTGGCGAGGAAGTGACCCGGCTCAACAACGTGGTCGGCGTGCCGCGATGATGCCTGCATTACGCCGGGCGTGATCCGGCGTGGGTCAGGACGCCTCGGTCTCCAGCCGTTTCATCCGGCGCTGGTACCAGCCATCATCCAATGGCTCGAACACCGCGCTGCGTTCCATCACGCCCTCGTAGACATGCAGCGACACGGCCACGTCCGCGTCGCTGGCGTTGCACAGCGTGTGGTACTCGTGCGGCGGAATCAGGCTGCCGGCACTACCGCAGTGGCCGTACAGCGTGGGCTGGGCGGCAAAGCGATGACGTTCGCCATCCTGTTCAATCAGCGCATAGGGAGTGACGATCAGTTCGCCCTGCCAGACGCCTTCCACGCACCACATCGCATCGTGGTCGTGCAGCGGCGTGCCCTGGCCTGGGCCCCAGCACATGGCGATGACGCTGTAGCCCAGGGTCGGGCTGCGGTGCAGTTCACGGCGTGCGTAATGCCCTTCGACCGGGCGCCGCACGCAGGGGGGCAGCTGGATGGACGGATCGACGATGGCCTCGCGCAGCACCTGCTGCAGCGCACCGGTGATGGCCTCCGGCGTGCCCAGCATCACCGCGGCATCGATCGCAGCGAACAGCCGCTCCCGGCCGGTGAATGACGGTGGCAAGGACATCGTTCCCATGCCCCGACTCTAGCCGAGAGGGGTTAACAGAATGTTTGCACCGCGGTGTCATCACTGCGTGCCGCGCTGCACGAACGGTACTTTTGCATACAGCGCACGTTCGCCGGCACGAGGATCGTCCACCACGCTGCTCTGGCGATCAAACAGCATGGTCTGCCGCCGGGGCAGCGCGTAGGGGGGCCATTGCGGCATTCCGCGATGATTGGGGTCGCCGTTGCGCGCGAAGGCGATCAGTGCGTCGCTCATTGTCGCCGCCAGCGTATGCGCGTCCGCGCCGCCACCGGTGCGTGCGCCGGGCAGGCCGGCGTTGTCGAACACCAGCGGGATGTCCAGCGTGTGGAAGGCGCGCAGCCGGCCTTGCTCCACCGGTGAGCCCCAGTCCAGCTGGTAGGCCCAGGTGGGCGCGGCCCCGCTGGGCTGGCGCGCACGCGCTTCCAGCTCCTCCACTGCGCCGCGCCAGGAACGTCCTGCGGTAGTGGCCGCGAAGAACACCTCCGAAGGCGTGTAATGCGGGTACAGGCGCCGGTACTCGGCGATCACCGTCTGCGGCAGCAGATCCACGAACTGCTGGCGTTGCAGCTGTGCCGGCAGCGTCTCCCAGGTCAAGGTGAAGTTGGCCGGATCGTTGCCGAGGAAGGCACGGGTCTCGTCGCGCGTATTGCCGATGACCATCGGAATGCTGGCCGACTGCCGCGGCGCCTGCGGCCAGAACGGATGCACCGGAAGGGAGACTTCGTCCAGTACCGGCCCGAAGTACAGCGACGTGCTTTCCACCCGCGATGGATCGCGGGCACGGGTGGCTGCAAGCAGATCCGTGGCCGGGAGCCGCAGCAGGGCAGACAGGTCCTTTGCACCCACTGCCTCCATTGCGATGGCAGCGCGCTGCGCGGCGGCACGCGGGCCGGCCGCGGTGACCTGCTGCCCGCTCATCGTCCACGCGCGCTGGAACAGGCCGCGTGCCGCCGGCATCGCCATCAGCGTGGCGATCTTGGCGCCGCCCCCGGACTGGCCGAACACGGTGATGTTTCCAGCGTCACCGCCGAAGATCGCCGCGTGCTCGCGCACCCACTGCAGCGCCTGCACCAGGTCGAGCTGGCCGACATTCCCCGACGCGGCGTAGCGTGCGTCGCCAAGTGCGCCCAGGTACAGGTAACCGAAGGTGTTCAGCCGATGATTGAGGGTCACCACCACCACATCGCCGCGGCGGCACAGCGCACTGCCGTCGTACAGCGGATCGCTGCCGGAGCCGTTGTTGAACCCACCCCCGTGTATGTAGACCAGCACCGGGCGGCGACCGCCATCCCCCAGTGCGGGGGTCCAGACGTTGAGGAACAGGCAGTCTTCGCTGCCGGGGCCTTCCGCGCCGCCCTGCGGTGCGGCCGCGCCATAGTCCAGTGCATCGGCGATCCCGTTCCATGCCGCTTCCCGGCGTGGTGGCTGGAAGCGATGGGTGCCGGTATCGGCGCCGTAGCGCACGCCGCGGAATACCAGCACGCCTTGTTCATGCTGGCCGCGCAGGCGCCCCCCGCGCACGCGGACGATCGGCAGGCGTTCGTCGCGTGCAGCGGGCATCGCCGCTGCCGGCAGTGCCACCAGCGTGGCCGTGGCCAGCGCCCAGCGCGCGCTGTCGCGCAGGAAACGGCGGCGCTGCAGATCGTCGGGTGCTCCCGTCATCGGCTGCGCTCCGCATCCTTTCCTGCTGTCAGCCATGCCTGCGCCAGCGCTGGCCACTGCGCCAAGGTGGAGCCGGGCTGCAGGCGCATGCCGAAGCCGTGGCCACCATGGGCGAACACATGCAGTTCGTGCTCGACGCCCGCCCTGGCCAGCGCCTGCGCCATCACCTCGCTGTTGTGCACGCTGACCACGCGATCGTCGTTGGCATGGATCAGCATCGTCGGCGGCATGTCCGCACGCACGTGCTCCTGCACCGAGTACTGCGTCGCCAATGCGGGGTCAGGGCGCTCGCCCAGCAATCGCCCGCGCGAACCACTGTGCGCATGCGCGCCCATGTCGATGACCGGGTAGACCAGCACCGCCCGTGCCGGGCGCGCGCTCAGCTGATCGATCGCATCGCGTGCGGGATAGACCGGCGCATCGAAGCCGGTGGCCAGCCGCGCAGCCACGTGGCCGCCGGCGGAAAAGCCCATGACCGCCACATTGTCCGCCTCCAGGCCGCGGCGCGCGGCCTGGTCGCGCACGACCCGCAGCGCACGCTGGGCATCGGCCAGCGCCGCCTGGCGGTCCCTGCCCGGCTGCGGCAGGCGGTAGCGAAGCACGAACAGGGTGAAGCCTGCCCGCTGCACCCAGTCCGGCACCAGCGCGCTGCCCTCCTTGTCGATTACCACCCGCTGGTAGCCGCCGCCCGGAATGACCAGCACCGCCTGCCCGTTCGGACGTGGCGGCGCGTGCACGATCATGTATGGCGCATCGATCCCGTCCACGAACCGGTCCGGATGGGCCGGATCGGCGCTGCGCTCAACCACCCGCGCCTTCCGTGCCGGAGCGCTCTGGCCAGGTACCTGGCCGTCCGGCCACAGCGGCAGGCGTTCGCCCGCCACCTCCCCGGCAAGCCGCTGGCCGTCGCGCAGCGGGACGTCGCTGGCACGTGCCGGGGCAAGCGTCAACAGAACGCACAGGAACAGCACAAGAGGGGGCAGACGCATGGCGGACCGGGCTCCAGCGAAGGGTGGGCAGCGTGCCGCAGGCGCCCCGGAAGCGGGTGTGATGCGCTGCGGCTTGCGTGATGACACCGGTTTACCATATACACCTCCTGCAGACGCTGTCGATGGGCAGTGCAACAACGCAGAGGGAGACCGTTCTTGAGCAACGAACACGGCACACAGGGGCAGAGGCCGGCGCCGGACGGTGCAGCCGCCATCGCCCGCGCCTTCACCGATGCACGCCGCGCAGGCAAGGCCCTGCCCGCGTTCCCCGGAGAGATCCCCGTCGATCTGGTGGCTGCCTACCACGCGCAGGACCAGGCCATTGGCCTGTGGAGCGATACGGTGGTCGGCTGGAAGGTGGGTTACATCGCTGCCGAGCGCCGCGACGGCTCCGGCGATGAGCGCCTGCTGGGGCCGATCTTCAAACGTCAGCTCTGGAATGATACCGGTGGAACAACCGACATCCCGGTCTTCGTCGGGGGCTTCGGCGCAGTCGAAGCAGAGTACGTGCTGGAGCTGTTGGAGGACGCGCCGGCCGGAGAGCTGGACTGGTCCCCGGAACAGGCCGAAGCGCTGCCTGCGCGCCTCTATATCGGCGTGGAAGTGGCCAGCAGCCCGCTGGCCACCATCAACGAACTTGGTCCGCGCGTGGTGGTGTCCGACTTTGGCAACAACAACGGCCTGGTGCTGGGCCCGGAGATCGTCGACTGGACCGCACGCGACGAAAACTCGCTGCGTGCCGAGACACTGATCGAAGGTGAGGTGGTCGGCACCGGTGGCGCCACCCGCCTGCCCGGTGGCCTGCGCGCGGCCTATGCCTTTGCGCTGTCCCGTTCGGCCCTGCGTGGCCGGCCGCTGCGCAAGGGCGACCTGATCGCCACCGGCAATGCCACCGGCATCCACGATATCGAGGCAGGACAAACGGCGCTGGTGCGCTTTGCCGGCTTCGGTGACATTGCCTGCCGGGCCGTGCCCGCGGGATGACCGCGGGGCTGCCCTGGTGAACACGCGCGGGAGGGCGCAGATGATCACACGACGTAACTTCCTGGCCGGTGGCGCTGCTGCCCTGGCCACCCCGATGCTCGCCGCCTGTGGCCGCGGGCCGGGCGGCGATATGGCCGGTGGCGCGCTGTTGACCGCCACCGACGTGCATGTGGCCGACTACCCTACCGTCACCGCGGTGAAGTGGATCGGCGAAACGCTGCAGCGCGAAACCAACGGTCGCCTGCGCCTGCGCCAGTACCACTCCGGCCAGCTGGGCCGCGAATCCGAGGCGATCGACATGGCGCGCTTCGGTGCCATCGATATCACCCGCGTGTATGCCGGTGCGCTGAACAATGCCTTTCCGCTGACCCAGGCGCTGTGCCTGCCCTACGTGTTCACGTCGGTGGCGCACCAGCGTGCCGCGCTGGATGACGGCGTGGCCGAAGCCGTGCTGCGCGGCTTCCAGGGCCGCGGCCTGGTCGGCCTGGCGATCTACGATTCCGGTGCACGCTGCTTCTACAACACCAAGCACCCCATCGTTTCGCCCAAGGACCTGCACGGCCTGAAGCTGCGCGTCGCCTCATCGGACATCTTCATCCAGCTGATGCGCCTGCTCGGCGCCAATCCGACGCCGATGTCGCTGGGCGACACGTTCTCCGGGATGGAAACCCACATGATCGACGGCGCCGAGAACAACATGCGCAGCTTCCATTCCAGCCGCCACTTCGAAGCGGCGCACTACTGGTCGCAGAGCGACCACTCGTACGCGCCGGACGTGTTGCTGATGTCGCGCTCCAGTTTCGAACGCCTGTCGCCTGACGACCGCCAGCTGCTGCTGCAGACCGCGCGCGCGTCGGTGAAGGTGATGCGCGAGCAGTGGGATGCGTCGGAGGACGCCGCACGCCGCGCCGTGCTGGCCTATGGGGTGAAAGCCAACGAGGTGGACATGCCCGCCTTCCGCACCGCCGCCCAGCCGCTGCTGCAGCAGTACCTGCAGCAGCCGGAGATCGCCGCGCTGGTCGACCGCATCCGCGCCGCCTGAGGACACTGCCATGATCGAGACGACGACGCCCGCCACCGGGCCTGGCCAGCGCCTGCTGGACCGCATCGCCGACATCGCCATCTACGGCGCCGTTGCTGCCCTGCTGGGGCTGGTGGTGGTGCAGGGCTGGCAGGTGTTCGCGCGCTACGTGATCAACGATTCGCCCAGCTGGACCGAGCCGGTCACGCTGCTGCTGCTGGCCACGGCGATGAGCCTGGGTGCCGCCTGCGGTGTGCACACCAACCGCCACTTCGGCTTCTTCCTGCTGCATGCCTACCTGGGCCCCGGCCTGCGCCGTGCGGTGGACGTGCTGGTGCAGCTGGTGGTGGCGGTGCTGGGAGGCTTCATCGCCTTCTGGTCGGGTGATCTGCTGCTCGACGGCCTGGACATCAAGACCGCCGGCGCCGACCTGCCGCAGAGCATCAACTACCTGCCACTGGCGGTGGGCGGCGGGCTGATGCTGCTGTTCGCGCTGAACCGTGCGTGGAACGCGCTGCAGGCCCGCGCCACCGGCGCCGAAGACGCTGAAGGAGATCGTTGATCCATGGGTATCACCATCCTGTTCTCCGTGTTTGCCGTGCTGCTGCTGCTCGGCGTGCCGGTGGCCTACGCGCTGGCCGCTGCCGCGCTGGCCACCCTGCTCTACCTGGATATCCCCAGCATCGTGCTGGTGCAGCAGATCTCGGCCGGTACCGGCTCGGCCTCGCTGATCGCCATTCCGTTGTTCATCTTCGCGGGCGAGATCATGATGCGCGGCGGCATCTCCGAGCGCCTGATCGCCCTGGCCTCGTCGCTGGTGGGGCGCTTGCGCGGTGGCCTCGGCCAGGTCTCGATCCTGTCTTCGCTGTTCTTCGGCGGCGTGTCCGGCTCGGCCATCGCCGACGTTTCGGCGGTCGGCGGCACGATGATCCCGCAGATGGTCAAGCGCGGCTACGACCGCGATTTCGCCGTCAACGTCAGCATCACCGCCGCGCTGGTGGCGCTGCTGGTGCCGCCGTCGCACAACCTGATCCTGTTCTCGGCCGCTGCCGGTGGGGGCCTGTCCATCGCCGATCTGTTCGCCGCCGGCATTGTCCCCGCGCTGCTGATGACGTTGGCGCTGATGGTCACCGGCTATGCGGTGGCGCGCCGCCGCGGCTATGGCGTGGAGGTCTTTCCCGGCTGGCGCGCCGTGGCCCTGCGCATCGTCTCCGCCCTGCCCGGCCTGGGCCTGGTCGCGCTGATCTTCATCGGTATCCGTGCCGGCATCTTCACCGCAGTGGAAAGCGCAGCCATCGCCGTGGTCTACGCCTTGCTGGTGACCACCGTGCTGTACCGGCAACTGCGCTGGCGCGAGTTCTTCGACACCGTCATCCACGCTGCGCGCAGCACGGGCGTGATCCTGTTCGTGATCGCCACCGCTGCCGTGTTTGGCTGGCTGCTGGCCTACCTGCAGGTGCCCGCGGCCGCCGTCGAGTTCCTGCAGTCGTTCGCGCACAGCCAGTTCATGGTGCTGCTGATGATCGTGGTGATGCTGCTGCTGCTGGGCACCTTCATGGACCTGGCGCCGATGATCCTGATCTGCACGCCGATCTTCCTGCCGGTGGCGCGCGCCTACGGCATCGATCCGATCCACTTCGGCCTGGTGCTGGTGCTCACCGGTGGCCTGGGTCTGGTCACGCCCCCGGTGGGCTCGGTGCTGTTCATCGGCACGGCCATCGGCAAGATCAGCGTGGGCCAGAGCATGCGCACGATCTGGCCGTTCTGGTTCGCCGCGCTCGCCGTGCTGCTGGTCGTGGCCTTCTTCCCCTCACTGTCGTTGTGGCTGCCCGCCGCGCTGCGCGGCTGAGCCACAAGGAGACTGCCATGCGTGCACTGTGTATCGCCGCCACCATCACTCTGCTTGTGCTGTTGCTGCCGGCACGGCCTGCACCCGCGGCGGAGCCCGCGCGCGCGCCGGCGCAGTGGGCGCGGGGGCTGGAACACCAGCGCCAGGCGGACCGGGGCGATGGCACGTTCCTCAATCCGGTGCTGGCCGGTGACCATCCGGATCCCTCGGTGCTCAAGGACGGGGACGATTACTACCTCACGCTGTCGTCGTTCGACGCCTACCCCGGCCTCCCGATCTGGCACTCGCGCGACCTGGTGAACTGGCAGCCGCTGGGACATGCGGTCACCCGCAACGTGGGGGCGATCTGGGCGCCGGACATCGTCAAGCATCGGGGGCGCTACTTCATCTACTTCCCGGCCCGCACCGGCGAGCGCCGCAGCAACTTCGTGGTCTGGGCCGATGACATCAAGGGCCCGTGGAGCGCGCCGATCGACATCGGCCTGGGTGGCTACATCGATCCCGGCCATGCAGTGGGTGAAGACGGCAAGCGCTACCTGTTCCTCAGTGGCGGTGATTACGTGCAGCTGGCCGACGACGGGTTGAGCGTGGTCGGCACGCCGAAACACGTCTATGACGGCTGGCGCTACCCGCAGGACTGGGACGTTGAGGCCTACGCGCAGGAAGGCCCGAAGATCCACGTCCGCGACGGCTGGTACTACATGACCACGGCAGTGGGCGGCACCGCCGGTCCGCCGACCGGGCACATGGTGATCACCGCGCGCTCGCGTTCGATCCACGGACCATGGGAGAACGCGCCCAACAACCCGATCACGCGCACGCAGTCGGCGGCCGAGCCCTGGTGGTCACGCGGCCACGCGACGGTGATCGAAGGGACCGATGGACGCTGGTGGATGATGTACCACGGGTACGAGAACGGCTTCTGGACGCTGGGTCGGCAGGCCCTGCTCGAACCGATCGAATGGACCGCTGACGGCTGGTTCCGGGCCACGGGCGGAGACCTTGGTCAGCCACTGCGCAAGCCGGCCGGACAGGCGCTGTCGCCGCATGGCATGGCGCTGTCGGATGATTTCCGCGGCAGCACGCTTGGCCCGCAGTGGGCGTTCTTCAACCCGGCGCAGGATGAGTACCGCCGGCTGGGTTTCAGTGGCAACGGCCTTGTCCTGCAGGGCAAGGGCAGTACGCCGCGCGACGCCTCGCCGCTGACCACCATCGCCGGCGACCGGGCCTATCAGTTCGAGGTGGAGATGGAGATCGCCCCCGGTGCAGTGGGCGGCGCGCTGCTGTTCTACAGCGACCGGCTGTACGCGGGCGTGGGCAGCAACGGCGAGTCGTTCATCATGCATCGCTACGGCGAGGAGCGCCCTGCCGGACCGGCCCCGGGCCGCGGCGGCCGGCTGTGGTTGCGGGTGACCAACAACCGCCACATCGTCACCTTCCACTCCAGCACCGACGGGCACACTTGGCAGAAGTATCCGGTTCAGATGGAAGTGTCCGGTTACCATCACAATGTCGCGGGCAGGTTCCTGGCGTTGAAGCCGGCGCTGTATGCGGCCGGCGACGGTGCGGTAACCTTCCGCAACTTCCGCTACCGCGCGCTGGACTGAGCGCGGAGCCGGAATCCCCAGACTTACCGGGTTCAAAACATGTCAGTGCGCAACAAGAACGATGCCGCTACGCCGGCATTGGCGAAGGGCAAGGCAGCCACCATCAACGACATCGCGCGACTGTCGGGTGTATCCAAGAAAACGGTTTCAAGAATCATCAACAACTCGCCACTGGTGCGCAAGGACACGCGCGACAAGGTGGAAGCGTTGATGCGTGAAGTGGGCTACACGCCCGATCCACTGGCCCGCGGGCTGGCGTTCCGCCGCTCCTTCCTGATCGGCATGGTCTACGACAACCCCACCGCGCAGTACATCGTGGACATGCAGTACGGCGCGCTGGATGCATTGCGTGGATCCAGTTTCGAGCTGGTGGTGCATCCCTGTGACAGCCGCAGCCCCGGCTACATCGAAGGCGTGCGTCGCTTCGTGCAGCAGCAGAAGCTGCACGGCGTGATCCTGGTGCCGCGTGCCTCGGAAGACCAGGCGCTGGCGGACATGCTCGATGAGATCGGCTGCCGGTTTACCCGCGTGGCAGCGCTGCCGCTGGACGAAAGCTCGCAGATGGTGGTTACCCATGACCGCGATGGTGCGGCCGAAGCCGCCGACTACCTGCTCTCGCTCGGCCACCGTGACATTGCCCTGGTGACCGGTCCCAGCGCCTACCGTTCGGCCCATGAACGTACCGCCGGCTTCATCGACGCACTGTCGCAACGCGGTATCGAGCTGCCGAAGGACCGCATCATCGAGGCCGGCTACACCTTCGAATCCGGTGTCGCCGCTGCCGAGAAACTGCTGCTGGGCAAGCGCCGCCCGACCGCCATCTTCACCGGCAACGATGAAATGGCCGCCGGTATCTACAAGGTGGCGCTGCGCGCGGGCATCAACATTCCGCGCCAGCTATCCATTGTCGGCTATGACGACAGCCCGCTTGCCTCGCGCCTGTGGCCCTCGCTGACCTCGGTGCGCCGGCACACGCGCGATACCGGACGCACCGCCGCGGCGATGCTGATCCAGCCCGAAGGCCAGGCCGCGCTGCCCATTGCCAGCGTGCGGCCGCACCTGATCGTCCGCGATTCCTGCCAGCCGCCGGAGGATTGATCCCCAAGGATCAATCCTGCAGGTCACGACCTCTGGTCGTGACACGCCCCTGCCCCATCCACCCGATCCACCGCGCCCTGCCCGGGCCATCCCGGCATCGTGCGACGCAAAATGACACCGGTTTCCTGTCTGGCTAGAATCGACCGTGAACCGCGCCGGGGCCGACCCGTCGGCCCGCCCCCCGCTCTGGAGACGCCATGTACAGCAAGACCCATTACGCCACCCATCCCGATGCCATCCACGGTGCCAGCAACGACCAGCTGCGTGACCTGTACCTGCTCGATGGCCTGTTCAACGCCGGTGCGGTGACCCTCAAGTACACCCACTACGAGCGCTTCGTGATTGGTGGCGCCGCCCCGGTGGACGCACCGCTTGCGCTGCCGACCCAGACCGAACCCGCTTCGGCCGCAGGCCACCCGTTCCTGGAGCGCCGGGAACTGGGCGTGATCAACGTCGGCAGCGGCACTGGTACGGTCACCGTGGATGGCACCGGCTACACGCTGGGTCCGAAGGACGGTCTGTACGTGGCCATGGGCAGCAAGGAGGTCGTGTTCGCCTCGCAGGACGCCGCCAACCCCGCCCAGTTCTATCTGGCCTCGACCCCGGCCCATGCCCGCTTCGAAACCAGGCAGCTGTCCATCAAGGACGCCGTTGCACTGGACCGCGGCGCGCTGGAAACCAGCAACGAGCGCACCATCTACCAGTACATCGTGCCGGCCACCTGCCAGTCCTCGCAGCTGCTGCTGGGCCTGACCGTGCTCAAGCCGGGCAGCGTGTGGAACACCATGCCGCCGCACCTGCACGACCGTCGCAGCGAGGTCTACTTCTACTTCGACCTGGGTGACAGCGACCGCGTCTACCACTTCATGGGCGAGCCGGCCGCGCAGCGTCACATCGTGATCCAGAACAACGAAGCGGTCGTGTCGCCGCCGTGGTCGATCCACATGGGCGCCGGCACCAGCAACTACGCCTTCATCTGGGCGATGGGTGGCGAGAACCTGGACTACACCGACATGCACGTGCTGGACATCTGCCAGCTCAAGTAAGCCCGCCTGGCCGCCGCGCACCGTGTGCCGGCCGTCGACACCGCTCGTCTCTATCAAGGAACGCATACGAAATGGCTAATCCCTTCAGCCTGGAAGGCAAGGTCGCTCTGGTAACCGGTGGCAATACCGGTCTGGGCCAGGGCATCGCCGTGGCACTGGCCGCCGCTGGCGCCGACGTGGCCGTGGCCGGCATCGCCCCGCCCACCGATACCATCGAAAAGATCACCGCGCTGGGCCGCCGCTGCCTGGCCATCGAAGCCAACCTGATCAGCATCGAGCCGGTGGCGCGCGTGGTCCGCGAGACCATCGAAGGCCTCGGCGGGTTGGACATCCTGGTCAACAACGCCGGCCTGATCCGCCGCGCCGATGCGGTGGACTTCAGCGAGCAGGACTGGGACGACGTGATGAACGTCAATCTCAAGTCCGCGTTCTTCATTTCGCAGGCCGCCGGCCGCCACTTCATCGAACAGGGCCACGGCAAGATCATCAACATCGCTTCGATGCTGTCCTTCCAGGGCGGTATCCGCGTGCCGTCGTACACCGCCAGCAAGAGCGGCATCGCCGGCATCACCCGGCTGCTGGCCAACGAGTGGGCGGGCAAGGGCATCAACATCAATGCCATCGCCCCGGGCTACATGGCCACCGACAACACCGCCCAGCTGCGCGCCGACGAAGCGCGCAACAAGGCGATCCTGGAGCGCATCCCGGCCGGTCGCTGGGGCACGCCGGATGACCTGGCCGGTGCGGCGGTGTTCCTGGCTTCGTCGGCGTCGGATTACATCAACGGCGCCGTGCTGCCGGTCGATGGTGGCTGGCTGGCGCGCTGACGCGTGATCCGCGGTGGTGCCGGCCGCTGGCCGGCGTCCTGGCAATGCTTCCGCCGTTCATGAGGTTGCCGGGCAGCGGCCGGCACTACCGGAGACCGGACATGCGCACCCTGTTGCCTTTGTTGTTGCTGCTGTCGTGCACCACCGCGCAGGCGGCGCCCGTGCGGGTCTTCATTGCCGGTGACTCCACTGCGGCCGCATACGGCCCCGAGCGCGCGCCGCAGGCCGGCTGGGGCCAGGCGCTGCAGAGCTACCTGGACCTGGCGCGCTTGGAGGTGCACAACCACGCCAAGGGCGGGCGCAGCACGCGCAGTTTCATCGAGGAAGGGCGCCTGGAGGCCATCGCCGCCGAGCTGCGCCAAGGCGACGTGCTGCTGATCCAGTTCGGCCACAACGATGCGAAGTTCGAAGACCGCACGCGCTACACCGATCCGGACAGCGACTACCCACGCCTGCTGATGCGTTACGTACAGGTGGCCCGCGCAAAGGGCGCCACGCCGGTGCTGGTCACGCCGGTGGCGCGGCTGCTGTACGACTTCGGTTCACTGCTGGATACGCATGGCCGCTACACGCAGTCGATGAAGGCGTTGGCCGCGCGCGAGCAGATTGCGCTGATTGATCTGAATGACCGCAGCATGCGCTGGATCCGCGCGCTGGGTGAGGAGGGCGCGCGACCCTACTTCCTGTTCGTGCCCGAACAGAACAAGGCCGACGGCACCCATTTAAGCGTGGCCGGCGCACATGCGGTGGCCTGCCTGGTAGTGCGCGAGGCGGTGCCGCTGCTACCCGCGCTGCAGCCGGCGCTGGTGCGGGATATCGACTGCGACGTGGTGGCGGAAGGGCAGGGTAGCGACCCAGCCCTGCCCTCGCAGGTGGTGCACGAAGACAGTGTTGTGCGCACGCAAGCAGGCCCGCACGGCGGTGCCGGCCCGACCACGGCGTATCCGTTCTTCGCCGATGCCGAAGGGCTGCCGTTCGTGCTGCGCAAGCGTGTGCTGCACAAAGGCGCGGGCATCGGCCTGCATCCGCAGCACAAGGACGAGATCTATTACATCGTCAGTGGGCAGGGCAGTTATGTGCTGGATGGCAGGCAGTACGACGTGCACGCCGGGCACGCGCTGCTGACCCGCAAGGGCAGCCACCATGCGCTGCAGCAGGTGGGTGAGGAGGATCTGGTGGTGCTGCTGGTGTACCCGCGCTGATTGAAACGTAGCCGAGCATGGGCTTGTATGTTCCTCCCGGCTCCTACGCGGTATGTAGGAGCCAGGGTGGAGGGACCGTCAACATGATATCTGCGGATAGCAGCCGACAGACGAGCCGAGCGATCCCCATCCCGCACCTTAACGTCGATA
>NZ_JCAFSQ010000016.1:0-83409 GCF_059369375.1 Stenotrophomonas sp. YJH_SMC_48-3
TATCGACGTTAAGGTGCGGGATGGGGATCGCTCGGCTCGTCTGTCGGCTGCTATCCGCAGATATCATGTTGACGGTCCCTCCACCCTGGCTCCTACATACCGCGTAGGAGCCGGGAGGAACATACAAGCCCATGCTCGGCTGCTGTCTATCGGGAAAAGCAGCCGAGCATGGCTCGACGCTACCGAAAGCAACGCCGGCCCACGGCCGGCGCTACCGGGGTTGCGGTTACAGCGCCGGGTTCAACGTGTAGGTGCCGTGCAGTGCGGCTTCGGCCAGCACGTGGCCGTGCATGGCGCGGTACGCGTCGGCGGCGCTGAAACGCTGCGGCAGGTCCAGCGACGCCACGTCCAGCGCGAATACCCGGAAGAAATAGCGGTGCATGCGCTCGTCGTTGAACGGCGGATACGGGCCGTCATAGCCCAGGTAGTCACCGGCCATGTCCGGGTTGCCCGCAAACCAGCCGGTGAAGTCGTTCAGGCCCTGATGGCTGCCCGCCGGGCCGGCCGGGGTGGTCTTGCCCTTCACCACGAAGCCGTCGCTGCAGCTGCCAGCGGCGATCTCCTGCACCGTGGCCGGGATATCGGCCATCACCCAGTGCACGAAATCGCAGCGCGGCTGGTCGCGCGGCACGCTCATGTCGCTGCGGCCAACCGTCTCCGGCACGGTCGGTACGTCCGGGTCCACGCATACCAGCAGGAACGAACGGGTGCCGGCCGGCGCCCCGCTCCAGGCCAGGTGCGGGTTGCGGTCGGGCGCAAAACCATTGGCATCGCCGGCGGCGAACTCACGATCAATCGGTGCGCCATTGGTCAGGCTGTTACTGGTCAGCTGCATCAGGATCTCCTCACTCTTCCGGGTAACCCAGGCGCACCGCAACCGGGGTGAGCTGGGCGAAGGCGGCGCTCATCACGTCGCGGTAGTTGCGCCAGTGGCCGGGCGGGAAGCGCGGCGCGCCCAACTGCACCGCCGGCGGCATCGGCCGCTCGAACAGGCGGCCCAGCAGTTCGGCCATCGCCTGCGGATCGTTGCCGACCTGGTCGATGCGGAGCAGCACGTGGGGGTACAGGTCGTCCTCATGCAGCGTGGCAATCTGGTTCAGCGCGCGGGTCAGCCATTCACTGGCTTCGGCCAGCGAGGTCATCGCCAGCGGCGCGGCGGCACCGTAGGCCACCCAGTCCAGCAGCATGTCGCGCGGATCACGCAGCACCAGCACCAGTCGCCCCTGCGGCAGCTGCGGGCGCAACGCCCACAGCAGGGCGTTGTCCCACCACAGCAGCCAGTCGATGACGGTATCGCTCTGCAGGCCACGCGCCGGCAGCTGTTCGCGCCAACGCTGCACCAGCCGCTCCGGCGTCAGTACGCCCGAAGCGAGATCCTGCAGCGTGTTGTAGTTCTGGAACGCATCATCGGGCGGGTTGCTGGTGTAGCGGTCGCTGCGCAGCACCGGGCTGGCGGCCGCCAGGCCGGTCGCCACGCGCTCCACGCCCGAGCCCGGCGCGCCCCAGAGGAAGATCGGCGCGGAACTGGTGTTGCCGTCAATCTCACCCTTCTCCGGCCAGCTTGGCGGAGACTTGGCCTGCGGTGGCAGCGGCAGGCGTTGCGGGGCCTGGTCGGCCTGCAGCGACAGCCAGGTACGCAGGGCCTCCTGCGGCTGGCCGGCACGGTCCTGGATCTCGCCCATCCAGGTGCGCAGATCGGCGCGATGCGCTTCCGGCGCCTGCTCGACCAGCGCCTGCACGCGGGCCACCGCAGCAGGCGGATCACGCTGCAGCAACCCTTCAACCAGGCGGGTTTCGCCACTGACACGCCCCGGTTCAATGCTGACGATACGCTCGGCAATGGCTTCGGCCTGCTCGTGCTCGCCCACCATGTCGTGCAGGCGCAGGCGTGCTTCCAGCGCCGGCAGGTGGCCCGGCATGGCGTCCATCCAGCGTTCAACGGTCGCCGCGGCAGCGGGGCTGCCAACTTCTTCCACGGCCAGGCGCGCCAGCCACAGATCATGCAGCTGCGGGTGCTGCTCCAGGGCAGCGTCGAGGCGTGCACGCGCCTCGTCTTCGCGGCCAAGGCGCTGCCAGGACATCAGCAGCAGCTGCAGCAGCTGGCGGTCATCGGGGATCGCTTCCAGCAAGGGCAGCAGATGGTCCAGCGCCTGCAGCGGCTGGCCGTTGCGCAACGCCAGCTCACCGGCCAGGCGCCGCATCGCCGGCACGTCCAGCTCCGGCTGCCGCAGGGCCACCTCCATGGCTTCGGCCGCCGCCGGCACGTTGCCCTGGCGCAGCGCCAGCTGCACCACAAGGCCATGCAGCGAGCTGATGGCCGGGTTCAGTTCCAGCACGCGGCGGAACGCCTGCTCGGCGAATGCCAGCATGTCCTTGCCAAGGTAGGCAAAGCCCAGCGCATAGAGCACGCGGGTGTCATTCGGCTGGGCCTTGTTGGCTGCCGACAGCAGCACCAGCGCACGGTCCGGGTCATCGCGGCGCAGCGCGATCATGCCGTCGATGGTCAGCAGCTCGGGGTGGTCCGGCTCCACGCGCGAGGCCAGGGTGGACAGGCGTTGTGCCTCGTCGAAGTCATTGCGGCCAACCGCCAGGTGCGCCTGCATCAGGTAGGCGGCGAAGGAATTCGGGTCGAGGCCGGTGGTGCGCGCCAGTGCCTCGTCCGCGCCCTGGTACTGGCGCAGGGCAAGCAGCAGGCCAGCGTGCTGCAGGTGCAGCTGGGCATCATCGGGGGCCAGCTGCAATGCCTGCTGCAGGGCCTCCATGGCATCTTCGGCCTTGCCCTGCTGCTGCAGCGCAAGCGCCAGCCAGCGGTGGGCCCCGGCCTGGCCGGGTTCGTCACGGGTCCACGCCTGGGCCAGCTGCACGGCCTGGTCGGCCTGGTTCTGGCGCAACGCTTGGATGATCTGGTCTTGCATGGCGGTCCGGTTCGAGTGCAAACCCGCATTGTAGCGGTCCACGCGCCGGTGCCGGTTCAGCCCGCCAGCACCCGCTGCAGGCGCTGCGCCACCCACCGTTCGGAGAAGCCGTCGCCCCGCCAGTTTTCCAGGAAACCGCAGTGGCCTCCCCAGCAGGCGGTCTCCAGGCGCGCGTGGCGCGGCAGCTGCCAGTCGCTGAAGGTCGCATAGGGAATCACCGGGTCGTCCTGCGCCATCAGGATGTCGGCCGGCACCTGCAGGGCCGACAGGCGGTCACCGGCAATCGAGTAGCCATCGAAATAGGCCTGCAGCGAGCCAAAGCTGGTATGCCGTTCAACCAACCAGGCGGTCAGCGCACGGATATCCAGCTTCAACACGCGGTCGTCGCAGTCGCTCAGCTCGGGGAACAGATCGCGCTTGCGGCGCAGCGAGCCGGCCCATTTGCGTCGGAAGTACCAATCGTACATTGCCGGACCATTCTCGATGCTCTCCATGGTCAGCCCCGGGTCCAGCACCGGGCACACCGAGGCCACGCGCAGCAGCGGCACGCCGGCGGCCGGCGCGCGCAGGGCCAGGCGCAGCACGAAATTGCCGCCCAGTGAGTAGCCGGCCGCCACCAGCGGCAGCTGCGGCCAGCGCTGGGCGATGTCTCCTGCGGCATGCACCACTTCATCGATCAGGTTGGAGTGGAAGATGCCGGGGTTCAGGTGATGGGTGTTGCCGTGGTCGCGGAAGTTCAGGCGCACGACATCGAAACCCTGTTCGATCATGCGCGCGGCCGCCATGCGCATGTAGCTGGATTCGGCACTGCCCTCCCAGCCATGCAGCAGCAGGGCCATGCCCTTGGGTTCGCGGCCTTCGACATGGCTGTGCCAGCCCTGCAGGCGCACGCCATCGCCGCCGTCGAGGATCAGTTCTTCGCTGACCGCGCCGGTGGCCGCCAGCAGCAGCAGGCCGCGCTGCAGGCGCATGCGGCTGGAGCTGAGCATCGACTGCAGGTGCGGGTTGCGCAGCCAGCGCGGCGGCTGGTAGTCAGCCGCATGCAACGTCGGCGTACCGGCGTCCAGGACAGGTGGCGGAACCAGGGCCACCGTGCCCTCAACCGGTGCTCATGGCCGCCACGATGCGCGCGCGCGAGGTCTCCGCGATGCGCCGACGGCCTTCCAGGTCCTGTGCACCGATCGGTGCCAGGAAGTGCACTTCCGCACGCCGCGCCGGCTCACCGAGCAGGCGCAGGAAATTGGCGAAGAAGCTCTCGCCGGGGCCGAATGCCACGATGGTCTGTGCGTCACCCTTGAGCCCATAGACCAGCGCCACCGGCTGCACCGGAACGCCGGTTTCAACCGCGGCCTGGAAGATGCGGGCATGGAACGGCCCCACTTCGTGGCCACCGCGGGTGCGCCCTTCCGGGAACACGCCCACTGCCTTGCCGCCACGCAGGCGATCGGCCATCACCTGCATCACCCCGCCCAGCGACTCGGTGTTGCCACGCTGGTGGAAGATGGTCTGCCCGCGCGCAGCGAGCCAGCCGACCAGGGGCCAGCTGGCGATTTCGCGCTTGGCGACGAAGCCCATCATGCGCTGGCTGTGCAGGATGCAGATGTCCACCCAGCTGACATGGTTGGCCACGAACAGCACGGCACCGGGCAGCGGCGCGCCCATCTGCACCAGGCGGAAGCCGAAGATCCACATCAGGCCCCCCTGCCACCAGTTCACCACCTTCGCCCCGAGGGTATCCTCGCCCACGCGCAGCTCGCCCCACGGCGGAAGCATGCCGATCAGGATCAGCGGCAGGAACACGGTGATGTGGACCAACAGCAGCGGTACGCGGTACAGGTAACGGCACACACGCGCCACGCCGCCACGGGGGGCCGGAGTGGGGGAAGTCATCCGCGCACGATACCGGAGCGTCGCAGCAGCTGCCAGCCGATTTAGGCCATAACCGCCATTGACCGGGGCAATCGGTGGGGAACGCTGGGTTCTGCCGTCGTCAACACGCCCGACCGGGGGCTCAACCGTGGCCGGCCGCCACCACCGCCAGGGTCAGCCGCGAAATGCATACCAGGCGACCCTGCTCGTCCTCGATGCGGATCTCCCACAGCTGGGTGCTGCGGCCCACATGCAGTGCGCGGGCGGTGCCGGTGACAATCCCCGAGCGCACCGCCCGCACGTGGTTGGCATTGATCTCCAGGCCCACGCAGACCTGCTTTGCGGTATCCACGCACAGGTTGCCGGCGCTGCTGCCCAGCGTCTCGGCCAGCACCACCGAGGCCCCGCCGTGCAGGATGCCGTAGGGCTGGCGGGTGCGCTGGTCCACCGGCATGGTGGCCTGCAGCCAGTCTTCGCCCGCTGCGCTGAAGACGATGCCCAGGGATTCGATCGCCGTGTTGCGGCTGAGCGCATTGAGCTGCTCGAGGGAAACGGCTTCGCGGAACACCTGGGTCATGCGGTCACCTTCAGAGAATGGGAACGAGGCCGGCACCGAATGCGGTCAGCATGCGCACCAGCAGCCACTTCGGGCCGACGTTGACTTCGGGGAAGTCGCCGACGGCAACGTAGCAGCGATGGAACTCCGGGTCCTGCCGTGGCAGCGGCTGCGGGCAGTCCGGGCCGGGCTTGAACTCGTAGTCGGTGGCATAGCGCCATGGCCAGAAGTCGAGGATCGGCAGCGCTTCGGAGGCTTTGCCGACGCTGTAGTTCAACCCCGACAGCACCGGCGGCTTGGCCCGCGGCGCCACCGTCCAGGAGTTCTGCGGATGGGTATCGCGCAGGATGCTCTCGGCCAGCTGCTCGGCAAACACCGGATCATCGATGATCACCGCGCCTTCGGTGTTGTAGTTCTCGCTGCGCGGATCGAAGTTGTGGGTGCCGACCACGCCGATGCGGCGGTCGACCACCAGCGACTTGGCGTGCAGGCCCATGCGCGCGCCCTTGCGGGTGACCGGCAATGGCTTGTTGACCGCCTTGCTGCCCAGGAACGAGGGCCGCGTTTCGGTGCGCAGCAGGCGCGTTTCCACCTCGCTGCCGGCCGCGCGGCGGCGTTCGCGCGCGTTCTGGTAGGCACTGCCGGTACGCGGATGATTCACCACTGCCTGCCTGCGCGTTGTTGCCCGGTCCCCCTCGCTGCCCCCCCCGGCATTGCTGCCGGCGGCGCTGCCGCCGATCAGCGGGTTGCGGCCGCCGTCGTCGTCTGCCCCGGGGGCGGCGATCGGGTCGGGCAGCAGGTTGCGGTAATCAACCGGCGCATCCAGCGGGAACGGCTTGTATTCGAAGATGTTGAAGCCCAGTTCGCGCATGTTGCGCCGCTTGTACTTGTACGACAGCGCATACACGATGGGATTGTCGGTGGCCGCCAGGCTGTTGCTCGACACCACCACGCGCGGTGGCTGCGGGCGCTTGCGCAGCTCGCGGAACAGCTTCTGCGCGGGCTTGGACAGCACCAGGTACGGCGTCTGCAGGATCACTTCCTTCTGCGCACCGGCAATGAGCGCATCCAGCTGGGGCTCGGTCACGTGCTGGCCGGCCAGCGGGGCATCGGCCTTCTCGCGCCGGTGCTTGCGCGGCAGGTCGGCGACATAGCGCACCGAGGCCACCGGCAGCGCGGTATCCACGAAGGAACGGGTGACGAAGTCCATGTCATTGGCTTCGGCACTGACCCGCTGCACCCGTTCCGGGCGGCGGAACGTGGCGGGGGGCAGCGCCGGCACGCCCTCGCGCAGCAGGGTGCGGCCGACATCATTCAGGCGCTCGGCCGGCACGCTGCGCTGGGCACGCCAGAAGGCATCGAAGTTGGCCGCCATCGCACGCGCCTCGGGGCCGGCAATCAGCACGTCGCGGTCGCGGAAGTTGTACTCGCGGTCCCAGTCGTAGTAGTCGTCCTGGTAGTTGCGGCCTCCGACCACGCCGATTGCGTCGTCGATCACCAGCAGCTTGTTGTGCATGCGCTGGTTGAAGCGCCGGAAGCAGCACAGCACGCTGCCGGCATAGTCGAAGTAATTCAGCCGGGCCTTGCCGAACGTCGGGTTGTAGACCCGCAGCTGGAAGTTCTGGTGGGCGCCGGACAGCGCGCCGAGGATCTGCAGGTCGGAGATCGCCGAGAGCTGGTCGATCAGCACCCGCACCTTCACCCCGCGCCGCGATGCAGCCAGCAGTTCGTCGATGACCAGCCGGGCGCTGTCGTCCTTGTCGAAGATGTAGGTCTGCAGGTCGATGCTGCGGGTGGCGCTGCGCAACAGGTTCAGCCGCGCCACCAGGGCGCCTTCTCCCTCGTCCAGCAGGGTGGCGTAGTGGCGCGGCTGCTCCGGGGTGGATTCGGTGAACGCCCGGCCGGCCAGCGCCCGCAGCGGCGAGTCCTGTGCGCAGCGATCGGCGCGCTGGCAGTCGACCTGGGTCGAGCGCGCCTGCACGGCGATCGCTTCGGCGCGGTCGCGCTCGGTATTGGACAGCGATGCACAACCGCTGCCCAGCAACACGGTTGCCAGCGCCAGTACACGCAGCAGGAGGTTCACGGTTTCGGCGCCTCGCTCAGGCGCGCTCGCAATACGAAGGTCACACGATCACTCAAGGCAAGCTGCCAGCTGTCCATTCCATACCGGCCTCGCTGCACGGTACCGCGGCTGACGACGTCGCAATCATAGCCGGGTCGGGCGCACTCCGCCTTCTCCACCCTCAGCTTCTCGGGATGGCTGACCCCGCGCAGGGTCAGCCGGCCGTTGATGTCACCCCCCTCTTCCACGGTCTCCGGCCAGTACGGCAGCGAGTCGAACTCGACCACCGGGTGGCGGCCCGCGTCGAAGAATTCCTCGCCGCGCATCCAGCCGGTATAGCGCGCCTTGCCGGGGATCTCGACCGAGCGCGTGAACATCTTGAGGTGCACCTGGTGGCGGCCATCGGAGAGGATCTCGATGCGGCCCTCGAAGTGCGGGAACACGCCTTCGATGCGCTGGCCGAAGCGGGTGCGCACCTCGAAACCGATCTGCGAGCGTTGGGTGTCCAGGCGCAGGACCCGATGCGCTTCGGCGACCACCGGCGGCAGGGGCGTTGGCGTTGGCGGAGGAGGCGCGGCAGGCCAGGCCGCGCCGGAAGCCAGCAGCACGGGCAGCAGAAAGCGGCTGCGCCGCGCCAGGCTCATTGGATCACGGCCACCAGAACGCGTTCAGGCTGGCCACGCCCGGCTCGATCGAAGCCTCGCGCGGGAAGCCGAGCACGGCAATGCCGGCCGGCGGCATGCCGCGGTAGTCGCTGCTGGTGCCGTCGGTCATCAGGGCCACCAGCTGCTCCAGGCCCGGGTTGTGGCCCACGATCAGCACCCGGTCCAGGTCGCGACGCTCGTCCACCAGCGCCGCCAGGGTGCCCGGGGTGGCTTCGTAGATCCGGTCTTCCAGGCGCTTCTCGACATAGCCGATGGCCGTCATCACCGCTTCCAGGGTCTCACGGGTACGTCGCGCCGGCGAGCACAGTACGCAGTCCGGCAGCAGGTTGTTCTCCTTCAGCCACTTGCCGGCGGCTTCGGCTTCGGCCAGCCCCACCGGCGACAACGGCCGGTCGAGGTCGGCCTGGCCGGGGGTCGCCGGCTCGGCATGGGCATGGCGCAGCAGGATCAATTCACGCATCGCGGGTTTCCATGAAGAAGAGGATGCAGCAGGAAGGGTGATGCAGGCATCAAAGCTTCAGCCAGGACAGCAGCGGCTCCCAATCGGCCTGGTGCTCGCGCACCTGGGCCGAGCGGTAGTCGAACAGGCTGCGGCCAAGGCCGGTCATGACCACATAGCTCTGGCTGTCGCGCAGCTGCGCGACCACCGGGTACGGCCATTCACCCAGCATCTGCAGCGCCTGCTGCGAGGTCTGGGTCCAGGGCTTGGTACGGTTGAGCACCAGACCCACTGGCAGCTTGCGGCTGTGCACGCGCGGGTTCTGGGCCAGGCTGTTGAGGAAACCGACGATGGCTTCGATATCCAGCGCCGAGGGCAGCACCGGCACCACCACCGCGTCGGCAGCGTCGAGGAAATGGGGAATATCGTCGGCCAGGGCGCCGGCCGGCGCATCGATGATGACGGTGTCGGTACCGTCGGGCAGCTTCTGCGCCCACTGCTTCTTCCGATATACGTCGATCGGCAGCACCGCACTTTCCAGCCCGGCACGGCGTTGTGCCCAGCGGGTGCTGGAGCCCTGCGGGTCGGCATCGGCAATCACCGTGGCCTTGCCCTGCAATGCCGCGTACGCGGCCAGGTGGGTGGCGACGGTGGTCTTGCCCACCCCGCCCTTGGAACCGGCCACCAGGATCGTCTTCATGCCAGCCTCGCTTCCGGGTACGTTCCCCGAGCGTACACCGGCGATGGTGACGGGAGGTAGCGTCGTGCTGAACCAGCGGCCATCGCCTTTGCTATCGTGGCGCTCCCGAAGGATCGAACCGGCATGAGCGAACTGCAGGACCTGAGCGCGTTGATCCGCGCCAATACCCCACTGATCGTGATCGAGACCCAGGACGAGGGTCGCATCGTCGAGCTGTTCCGGCAGACGCTGATGCACGTATGGCGGGCGCTGCACCGCTGGTCGATCACCGAGGGCCTGCGCCGCATCGACCTGGACAGTGAAGACCCGCCGGTCGGGCCACCCGATGCCAGCGCGGCCCTGCAGATGATCCGCCAGGCCGACCAGCGCGGGGTCTACCTGCTGCTCGATTTCCACCCGTACCTGGGCTATGCCAGCCATCAGCGCGCCCTGCGCGACCTGATCCAGCGCCGCCACAGCGAGCCGCATGTGCTGGTGTTGATCGGTGCCAAGGTGGAGCTGCCGGCCGAGCTGGAAGCGTTGGCGGTGCGCTTCAACCCGCGCCTGCCTGATGCCAACGCCCTGTTGAAGATGCTGCGCGAAGAGGCCGACGCCTATGCGCGCGAGCACGGCGGCCGCCGGGTCGAAGTCGACAGCGAGGCGGTGAAGAAGATCCTGAAGAACCTGCAGGGCCTGAGCCTGGTCGATGCCCGGCGCATCGCGCGCCAGCTGATCTACGCCGATGGCGCGCTGCGCGACGACGACCTGCCGCAGCTGGCACGGCTGAAGTTCGAGCTGCTCAACCGCAGCGGCCACCTGTTCTTCGAGCATGACAGCGCGCGCTTCGGCGATGTGGCCGGCGCCAACCGGCTCAAGCGCTGGATCAGCCAGCGGCGCGTGGCCTTCATCGCCGGCTCGGCGCCGGCCGGGCTGGACCCGCCGCGCGGCATGTTGCTGCTGGGCGTGCAGGGCTGCGGCAAGTCGATGCTGGCCAAGGCCACCGCCGCCGGCTTCGGCGTGCCATTGCTGCGGCTGGACGTGGGCGCGCTGTACAACAAGTACCACGGCGAGACCGAGGCCAACCTGCGCCAGGCACTGGCCTCGGCCGAGCAGCTGGCACCCTGCGTGCTGTGGATGGACGAGATCGAGAAGGGCCTGGCCAGTGGTGGCGAGGACGGTGGCGTATCACGCCGTGTACTCGGCTACCTGCTGACCTGGATGGCCGAGCGCAAGGCGCCGGTGTTCATCGTCGCCACCGCCAACCAGGTGCACGAGCTGCCGGCCGAGCTGCTGCGCAAGGGCCGCTTCGACGAGATCTTCTTCGTTGACCTGCCTTCGCCTGACGTGCGCGTGGAACTGCTGCGGCTGCACCTGGGCCGGCGCCAGCTCAATGGCGACGACTTCGCGCTGCCGGCGCTGGCGGCCGCGGCCAATGGTTTCTCCGGCGCGGAGATCGAGCAGGCGATCGTGGCCGGGCTGTATGCAGCGCACGCCGAAGGCCGGCCGCTGGACACCGAGCTGCTGATGAACGAGATCCGCGCCACGCGGCCGCTGTCGGTGCTGATGGCCGAGCAGGTGGAGGCATTGCGGGCGTGGGCGTCGGGACGGACGGTTTCCGCGGACGATTGAGGTTTCCCGCGAACGGCGCAGCCCCTCGTGGGCGGCTGGTTGACCGTGAACATCAAAAGCCGCGCTTGGCCGGGCGGGATGGATTCGCGGGGGACGCCGTCAACCCGTCCCTGGGGGCTTGGCCGCGGCATCCATGCCGCGGACACCCCCGCGAACCCACCCCGCCCGGCCTCTGACAATTTCCGAGTGCGTCCGCCACGGAAAAGAAAAAAGAAAAGCAGAAGCAAAAGCAAAAGCCGGTTGGTTGGCCGCCTTCTGTAGAGCCGAGCCCACGCTCGGCTGCTCTTCGATCAGATATCGAATAGTCGATTCCGATACAGATTCATCCACGCATGGCGTGGATCCACCGTGTCGACCAAGGTCGACACCTACCCACAGCTGCGAAAATCTGTCGAAGGCGGGGCACTGTGGGTTTGCGGGGTGTGAGCCGCATGGATGCGGCGACCAAGCCCCGGGGGTCACTTCATGGATGGGTTTACGGCGTCCCCGCAAACCCACAGTGCCCCGCCATCCCACCGGAAGACCGCTGTTGCTTTGGCTTTGGCTTTGGCTGTTGCCTCTGCGGGTGCCGGGTGCAACCCGGCGCAACCTCCTCCCTCAGGGCCAGGCAGGCGGTGCGGCCGCCCAGGCCTGCTGCACTTCGGCCAGCGACGCACGCTCATCCTCGCGCCACTGCGGCAGCAGCTGCGCATAGTTGGCCGTGGTATTCCACTGCGTCGGCTCGGTGCGTACCGCAGCCGCATACCACTGCACCGCCTCCTGCTTCTGCCCCATCCGCCACAATGCCAGCGCATAGGTCGGCGGCACCCAGCTCGGCTTGGTACGCGCATTGGCGGCCGAGGCCAGCCACTGTTCCAGCGCCGCCTCTGGCTTGCCCTGGCGCAGCAGGTCCCAGCCGTAGTTCCAGCGCACGCTGCGGCCACTGCTGCTCTGTGCCGGGGCCTCTTTCATCGCCTCGGCATACAACTGCTCGGCCAGCTCGCCACGGCCCTGCGCACCGGCCACCGAGGCCAGTTGTACCGTGGCCTCGACCGCACGGCGGCCGCGTTCACGCAGCTTGACCAGCTGGGCGACCAGATCATCGCCCCCGCCCTGCACCGCCACCATCGGCGTGGCCGCCGGGTCATTGTCGAAGTAGAACTCCTGTGGTGCCGGCATGGCCGGCGCGGCCCACGCCGTGGCCGCTCCCGAGGCCAGCAGCACGCTGGCCAGGATCTTTCCTGGAACTGACATCCCTTCTCCCCAGGCCGCGACTGCAGCCTCCCTCTCTCTCTCCCCGATCCTAACCCCAGCACCGCCACGGGCGCGAGTGCCGGGGCCTGCGCGGCCCCGCTGCTACAATTCGCGCCTTTCCCGCTGCGTGCGTGCACGCGGCCGGTGCCAGCCGATCCTACCGGGCCAGCCATGACCAGTACCGCGCAACTCACTTCGCCCTCTTCCGCCGACCTGCTCGACCGTGACTACACGCTCGACCACAAGTACACCCGCAACGAGGGGCGGATCTACCTGAGTGGCGTGCAGGCGCTGGTGCGGCTGCCGCTGATGCAGCGCCTGCGCGATGCCGCCGAAGGCATCGACAGCGCCGGCTTCGTCAGCGGCTATCGTGGCAGCCCGCTGGGTGGCTTCGACCTGGAACTGTGGCGCGCGCGCAAGCATCTTGAAGCGGCGAAGGTGAAGTTCACCCCGGGCCTGAACGAGGACCTGGGCGCCACCATGGTGTGGGGCACGCAGCAGACCAACCTGTTCCCCGGCGCCAACGTGCAGGGCGTGTTCGGCATGTGGTACGGCAAGGGCCCTGGCGTGGACCGCTGCGGCGACGTGTTCAAGCATGCCAATGCCGCCGGCACCTCGCGCTACGGCGGCGTGCTGGCGCTGGCCGCCGATGACCATGCCTGCCGCAGTTCGACCCTGCCGCACGGCAGCGAAGACGAATTCGTCAGCGCGATGATGCCGGTTCTCAACCCCGCCGGCGTGCAGGACATCCTCGACATGGGCCTGCTGGGCTGGGCGATGAGCCGTTACACCGGCCGCTGGGTCGGCTTCAAGACCATTGCCGAGACGGTGGAATCGTCGGCCTCGGTGCAGGTCGATCCGATGGCGCGCCGCATCGTGCTGCCGGAAGACTTCGAAATGCCCCCGGGTGGCCTCAACATCCGCTGGCCGGACCCGCCGCTGGACCAGGAGATGCGCCTGCACCGCTATGCGGTGAAGGCCGCACAGGCATTCGCCCGCGCCAACGGCATCGACAAGGTGGTGATGGACGCGCCGCGCGCGCGGCTGGGCATCGTCACCACCGGCAAGAGCTACCTGGACGTGCTGCAGGCGCTGGAATACCTTGGCCTGGATGAAGCCGCGTGCGCCGACATCGGCATCCGCGTGTACAAGGTCGGCATGACCTGGCCGCTGGAACCGCAGGGCATCGCGCGCTTCGCGCAGGGCCTGGAAGACATCATCGTGGTGGAGGAGAAGCGTGCCTTCATCGAGCGCCAGATGAAGGAACAGTTCTTCAACTGGCCGGCCAGCTGGGGCCAACGCCCGTCCATCGTCGGCAAGTACGACGAAAGCGGCGAATGGATCCTGCCGTCCACCGGTGAACTGACCCCGGCCACCATCGCCGGCGTGATCGGTCGCCGCATCCAGAGGTTCTTCAACAACGAGTCGATTGAGCAGCGCCTGCAGTGGATGCAGGAAAAGGAAGCCGAGCTTGCGTTGCCGCGCGCCAGCTTCCCGCGCGTGCCGCACTACTGCTCAGGCTGCCCGCACAACACCTCCACCCAGGTGCCGGAAGGTTCACGTGCGCTGGCCGGCATCGGTTGCCATTACATGGTTACCTGGATGGACCGCAGCACCGACACCTTCACCCACATGGGCGGCGAAGGCGTGACCTGGGCCGGGCAGGCGCCGTTCACCGACACCCCGCACGTGTTCCAGAACCTGGGCGACGGCACCTATTTCCACAGCGGCTCGCTGGCGATCCGCCAGGCGGTCGCCGCCGGCGTCAACATCACCTACAAGATCCTCTACAACGATGCGGTGGCGATGACCGGCGGCCAGCCGGTGGACGGCCCGCTGAGCGTGCCGGACATCGCAAAGCAGATGCGCGCCGAAGGCATCCACACCATCATGGTGCTGTCGGACAACATCGGCAAGTGGACCGGCCAGCGCGAACACTTCCCCAGCGACGTGGAGTTCCACGACCGCAGCGAACTGGAGGAGGTGCAGAAGCGCCTGCGCGAAGTGAAGGGTGTTTCGATCCTGATCTACGAACAGACCTGCGCCACCGAGAAGCGTCGCCGCCGCAAGCGCGGCAAGCTGGAAGATCCGCAGAAGCGGGTGCTGATCAATTCGCTGGTCTGCGAAGGCTGCGGCGACTGCGGCAAGAAGAGCTTCTGCGTGTCGGTGCTGCCGAAGGAAACCGAGTTCGGGCGCAAGCGCGAGATCGACCAGTCCAACTGCAACAAGGACTATTCCTGCGTGAACGGCTTCTGCCCGAGCTTCGTCACCGTGCACGGTGGCCAGCCGCGCAAGGGCAGCAAGCGCGATGCCTCCACGCTGCTGGACAACCTGCCGGCGCCGACGATCCGCGGCACGCTTGAGCAGCCCTGGAACATCCTGATCACCGGCGTCGGCGGTACCGGCGTGGTGACCATTGGCGCGCTGCTGGGCATGGCCGGCCACCTGGAGGGCAAGGGCGCGACCGTGCTCGACCAGACCGGCCTGGCGCAGAAGGGTGGCGCGGTGACCACGCACATCCGCATCGCACGCCGCCCGGATGACATCCACGCCGTGCGCATCGCCGCCGGTGAAGCCGACCTGGTGCTGGGCTGCGACATGGTGGTGGTCAACGACTACTGGGCGCTGTCGAAGGTGCGTGCCGGCCGTTCGCAGGTGGTGCTGAACACCTACGAAGCGATGCCGGGTACCTTCACCACCCGCCCGGACATGCAGTTCCCCGCCGCCGACATCATCGCCGGTGTGCGCGTGGCACTGGGCGGCCAGGAGCCGTTGCTGCTGGATGCCACCCAACTGGCCACCGCGCTGCTGGGCGATGCCATCGCCGCCAACCTGTTCATCCTCGGCTACGCCTGGCAGCAGGGCCTGGTGCCGCTGTCGTTCGAGTCGCTGATGCGCGCCATCGAGCTCAATGGCGCTGCGGTGGCCATGAACCAGCAGGCCTTCGCCTGGGGCCGCCTGGCTGCGGTCGATCCGCAGGCCGTGCAGCAGGCCGCCGGCCTGGTGCGCAACCGCCACACCGATACCGAATCCACCCCGGGCCCGCTGCATCCGCTGCCGCCGGGCGAATGGGAGGGCAACGAATGGGGCGCCACCGCTGCACCGCGCAACACCGGCGACGAACGCGAGCTGCGCGGCCTGCCCTCGCACGGTGGCGACGTGGCATTCCTGCCGCTGGACGACGCGCGCCTGTCGCGCTCGCTGGATGAAATGATCGAGCGCCGCGCCGCCTTCCTGGTCGAGTACCAGGATGCTGCCTACGCCACGCGTTACCGTGATCTGGTGGCACGCGTGCGCGCTACCGAAGCCGAGCGTATCGGCGGCTCCACCGCGTTGACCGAGACGGTGGCCCGCTACCTGTTCAAGCTGATGGCCTACAAGGACGAGTACGAAGTGGCCCGCCTGTACACCAGCGGCGACTTCCAGCGACGCCTGCAGCAGCAGTTCGAGGGCGACTATCAGCTGCGCTTCCACCTGGCGCCGCCGCTGTTCGCCAGGAAGGACGAGCAGGGCCGGTTGCTGAAGAAGGAATACGGCCCGTGGATGTTCAAGGCGTTTGGCTTGCTGGCGAAGCTGAAGTTCCTGCGTGGCGGCCGCTTCGACGTGTTCGGCCGCACCGAAGAGCGGCGCATGGAGCGCAAGCTGATCAGTGATTACGAGGCCACTGTGCAGGTGCTGCTGGATGGCCTGGATGACGACCGCCTGGCGCTGGCGGTGGAGATCGCCAGCATTCCCGAACACATCCGCGGCTTCGGCCACGTCAAGGAAGCGCATTTCGAGCAGGCCAAGGCGCGCGAAGCGGCCCTGCTGGCGCAGTGGCGCAATCCGAAGGCGCTGCATATCGTGCAGGTGGCTTGATGGTAGTGCCGGCCGCTGGCCGGCATTCATCCCGGCATTCATCCCGGCAATCGGTTGCCGGCCAGCGGCCGGCACTACCGATGGATTACCCCAGCCGCCACAGCAGCAGGCGATTGTTGGCCGGCATTGCCACATCGCCCAACCGGGTGAATCCGTTGTCGGTCGCCAGCGCCTGCACCGCTTCGCTGTCGCGGATGCCGCTGCGCGGATCACGTGCCTTCAGCCAGGCATCGAACTGCGCATTGCTGTCGCTGGTGTAGCGGCCACCGTAGTTGAACGGGCCATACACCGCCAGGAGCGCACCGTGGCGCAACAGGGGCGGCAGCGCCGCGAACAATGACTGGACGTGTGCCCAGCTCATGATGTGCAGGGTGTTGGCGCTGAATGCGGCATCGAACGTACTGCCCGGTGCCAGGTTCAGGCCGGGCGCTGGCGGCAGTTCCACCTGCAGCGCTACCGGCGGCAGCAGATTCAGCAATGCCGTTTCGGCACGCCATGCCTCGATGCCTGGCAGGTGGTCCGGATGATCACTGGGCTGCCAGCGCAGCCAGGGCCAGCGCTCGGCAAAGAAGGCCGCATGCTGGCCGGTGCCGCTGCCGATCTCCAGCACCCGGTGGCGGTCGCCCATCCACGGGTCGAGCGCGGCGGCGATGGGTTCGCGGTTGCGTTCGCAGGCTTCTGAATACGGCTTGCTCGACATCAGGACGGGGTCCAGGCGGGGTCGGCCCCATTGTGCACGAGGGGGTGTTGCTCGGCAGGGCGGCGCCCTGCACCCGCCGAAGCAACGGCAACAGCAACAGCGGGCTTCCTGTGGGATTGCGGGGTGGGTCCGGTTGCGGGGGACGCCGTAAATCCGTCCATGGAGGCTCGGTCGCCGCATCCATGCGGCTCACGCCCCCGCAACCGGACCCACCCCGCCTTCGACGGTTTCCTGCGGTCTGTTGGAACGGCTCTTGGGGTCAGATCCGTTTTCCACAGGAAAACGGATCTGACCCCGGATACATTTCGATATCTGACAGATTGTGTCGACCAAGGTCGACACCCACCAACAGCACACGAAATCTGTCGAAGGTGGGGCGGTGTCGGAGTGCGGGGTGTCAGCCGCATGGGCCCGAGGCATGCCTCGGGCGGGTTGGGCAGGACGCCCAATTCCGGTCTTGCCGTGTGCGCAGGAAAGCGCACACGAGCAAGCGGCTGCCAAGCCTCCATGGACAGATTCACGGCGTCCCCGCAATCCGACACCGCCCCACCCACCCACGGAATGCCCGCTTTTGACGTTGACGTTGCCCTGGCTTGAAGCAGGTGCAGGGCTGCAAGCCCTGCCGAAACCCTCCCAACCATGACTGCAGTCACTTGCCCGCACGCGCCGCGCTGGCGAAAGTCGAGAAGTTGACGTGATCGGCTCGACCCATTGTCGGCCGCACGCAAGCGAGAGAGAGAAACGCTGTGCAACGACGTGAGTTCCTGGCTTTTTCCGGTCTGGGCCTGGCGGGCCTGCTGCTGCCGCATTCCCGTGCCATCGCCGCCGAGCAGTTGCTGGCCCCGGTCGACACCGCCCAGCGCAGGCGCCTGGCCGAGGTCGCGCTGGCCGCCGCACGCACCGCCAAGGCCAGCTACTGCGATGTCCGCATCGGCCGCTATCTCAACCAGTCGGTCATCACCCGCGAACACCAGGTCGGCAATGTGACCAACCGCGAATCATCCGGTGTGGGCGTGCGGGTGATCGTCAACGGCGCGTGGGGCTTCGCTGCAACCCATCAGCAGACCGAGGCCGCCGTGCGCGCCGCGGTCGAGCAGGCAGCGGCAATCGCCCGCGCCAATGCCGGCATCCAGACCCGGCCGGTACAGCTGGCGCCGACGCCGTCGGTCGGCGAAGTGCGCTGGCAGACGCCAGTGCGGAAGAACGCCATGGCGGTGCCGATCCAGGACAAGGTCGAACTGCTGCTGGCGCTCAACGCCGCCGCGCTGGATGCGGGCGCCGACTACATCAACTCCACGTTGTTCCTGGTCAACGAACAGAAGTACTTCGCCTCCAGCGACGGCTCGTTCATCGACCAGGACATTCACCGCATCTGGCTGCCGTTTACCGCCACCGCCATCGACAAGGCCAGCGGCAGGTTCCGTACCCGCGCCGGCCTCTCCTCGCCGATGGGCATGGGCTACGAGTTCCTCGATGGCGATGCGCGTGGGAAGGTCCAGCTGCCCGGCGGCATCACCGCCTACCGCGATTCCTACGACCCGGTCGAAGACGCCATCGCCGCCGCCCGCCACGCGCGCGAGAAACTGAAGGCGCCGTCGGTGAAGCCGGGCAAGTACGACCTGGTGCTGGACCCGTCCAACCTGTTCCTGACCATCCACGAGAACGTCGGCCACCCGTTGGAGCTGGACCGCGTGCTCGGCTACGAGGCCAACTACGCCGGCACCAGCTTCGCCACGCTGGACAAGCGCGATGCCGGCTTCCGCTGGGGCAGCGACATCGTCACTTTCTTCGCCGACAAGACCCAGCCGGGCAGCCTCGGCGCCGTCGGCTACGACGATGAAGGGGTGAAGACGCAGCGCTGGGACCTCGTACGCGACGGTATCCTGGTTGACTACCAGGCCACCCGCGACGAGGCCCATATCCTCGGCCGCGATGCATCGCACGGCTGCAGCTACGCCGATTCCTGGTCCAGCGTGCAGTTCCAGCGCATGGCCAATGTCTCGCTGGCACCGGGCAAGCAGCCGCTCAGTGTCGAGGACATGATCAAGAACGTGGAAAACGGCATCTGGATCCACGGCCGCGGTTCGTATTCGATCGACCAGCAGCGCTACAACGCGCAGTTCGGCGGCCAGCTGTACTACCAGATCAAGGACGGGAAGATTGCCGGCATGGTTGAGGATGCGGCCTACCAGATCCGCACGCCGGAATTCTGGAATGCCTGCACCGCCATCTGCGATGAACGCGACTTCCGCCTGGGCGGTTCGTTCTTCGACGGCAAGGGCCAGCCCGGCCAGGTCTCGGCGGTCTCGCACGGTTCGTCCACCACCCGCTTCAACGGCATCAACATCATCAACACCGCGCGCAGTCTCGGCGCATGAGCCACCCATCCTTCGACGTGGAGAGCAGCCTTGCAAAGACGTGACTTCCTGGCCCTGACCGGGCTTACCGCGGGCGGGCTGATCGTGCCCTCCTTCTTCGGCAAGGTGATCGCCGCCGAGCAGCTGCAGTCCAGCCTGGACCCGGCGCTGAAGAAGCGCCTGGCTGACGCTGCGTTGCAGGCCGCACGCAGCGCCGGCGCCACCTACTGCGACGTGCGCATCGGCCGCTACCTGCGGCAGTTCGTGATCACCCGCGAAGACAAGGTGCAGAACGTGGTGAACACCGAGTCCACCGGCGTGGGCATCCGCGTGATCGTCAACGGCGCCTGGGGCTTTGCCGCCACCAATGCGCTGGGTACCGCCGATGTGGCCAGGGCGGCGCAGCAGGCCGCGGCGATCGCCAAGGCCAATGCTGGCGTGCAGACCGCGCCGGTGCAGCTGGCCAAGGCGCCGGGTGTGGGTGAGGTGAGCTGGCGCACGCCGATCCGCAAGAATGCGATGGAGGTGCCGATCAAGGAAAAGGTCGATCTGCTGCTGGACGTCAACGCCGCGGCGATGGGCGCCGGCGCCAGCTTCGTCAATTCGATGCTGTTCCTGGTGAACGAGCAGAAGTACTTCGCCTCCACCGACGGCTCCTACATCGACCAGGACGTGCACCGCATCTGGGCGCCGATGACGGTCACCGCCATCGACAAGTCCAGCGGCAAGTTCCGCACCCGCGAGGGCCTGTCCTCGCCGATGGGGCTGGGCTACGAGTACCTCGATGGCGCCGCCGCCGGCAAGGTGCACAGCCCCAATGGCGTGGTCAACTACAGCACCTCCTACGACATGAAGGAGGACGCCGTCGCCGCCGCCAGGCAGGCGCAGGAAAAGCTGAAGGCACCGTCGGTGAAGCCGGGCAAGTACGATCTGGTGCTCGACCCGTCACACACCTGGCTGACCATCCACGAGTCGATCGGCCACCCGCTGGAGCTGGACCGTGTGCTCGGCTACGAAGCCAACTACGCCGGCACCAGCTTCGCCACCCTGGACAAGCGCGAGCAGCAGTTCCAGTACGGCAGCGAGCTGGTCAACATCTTCGCCGACAAGACCCAGCCGGGCAGCCTGGGCGCGGTGGCGTACGACGATGAAGGCGTGAAGTGCAAGCGCTGGGACCTGATCAGCAACGGCAAGCTGGTGGATTACCAGACCATCCGCGACCAGGCCCACATCCTCGGCAAGAGCGAGTCCGACGGCTGCTGCTATGCAGACTCGTGGTCCAGCGTGCAGTTCCAGCGCATGGCCAACGTGTCGATGGCACCGGGCAAGAAGCCGCTGAGCGTGCCCGACCTGATCAAGGACGTGGAGAACGGCATCTACATCATCGGTGACGGTTCGTTCTCGATCGACCAGCAGCGCTACAACGCGCAGTTCGGCGGCCAGCTGTTCTACGAGATCAAGAACGGCCAGATCACCCGCATGCTGGAAGACGTGGCCTACCAGATCCGCACGCCGGAGTTCTGGAATGCCTGCACCGCCGTGGCCGACGAGCGCGACTACCGCCTGGGCGGTTCGTTCTTCGACGGCAAGGGCCAGCCGGGCCAGGTCTCGGCGGTCTCGCACGGTTCGTCCACCGCGCGCTTCAACGGCATCAACGTCATCAACACCGCACGCAGCCTCGGCTGATCGGTCAGGAGCCCTTACACCATGAGTATCTTCACCGAAGCCCAGGCCAAGGCCATCCTCGACAAGGTCATCGCCCTGTCCAAGGCCGACGAGTGCACCGCCGTGCTGTCCGGCGCGATCAGCGGCAACATCCGTTTCGCGCTGAACAATGTCTCCACCAGCGGCATCGTCGACAACACCGAGCTGGCGGTCACCGTCGCCTTCGGCAAGCGCGTCGGCACCGCCTCGATCAACGAGTTCGACGATGCCGCGCTGGAACGCGTGGTGCGCCGTGCTGAAGACCTGGCGCGCCTGGCCCCGGAGAACCCGGAGTTCATGCCGGCCATCGGCAAGCAGAGCTACCGTCCCAGCCCGACCTTCAGCGAATCCACCGCCGCGATCGATCCGGCCTTCCGCGCGAAGGTCGCCGCCGATTCGATCGCCCCGTGCCGTGGCAACGGGCTCATTGCCGCCGGCTTCCTCGAGGACGGCCAGGGCTTCCAGGCGACCGCCAACAGCAACGGCAACTTCGCCTACCAGCGCACCACCAACTTCGATTACACCTGCACCGTGCGTACCGAAGATGGCCGCGGTTCGGGTTGGGTCGGCCGCAACTTGAAGGATGCCGCCGACTTCAAGGCCGACCAGGACATCCGCATCGCCATGCGCAAGGCCACCGAATCGGCCGAAGCCAAGGCGCTGGAACCGGGCAAGTACACGGTGATCCTGGAGCCGGCCGCAGCGGCAGGCCTGATCAGCTTCATGATGAACTTCTTCAGCGCACGCTCGGCCGATGAAGGCCGCAGCTTCCTGTCAAAAAAGGGTGGCGGCAACAAGCTGGGCGAGCAGGTCTACGACCCGCGCGTGACCATGATCGCCGACCCGTGGCATCCGGAGGCGCCGGTGCTGCCGTGGGACAACGAAGGCCTGCCGCGCGAACGCATGGCGATCATCGAGAACGGCAGGATCGCCAACCTGGACTACTCGCGTTTCTGGGCGCAGAAGCAGGGCAAGACCGCCAAGGCCTCGCCGGGCAACCTGCTGATGAGTGGTGGCGACAAGAGCACCGCCGAGCTGGTACGCGGCACCCAGAAGGGCATCCTGGTCACGCGTACCTGGTACATCCGCATGGTCGACCCGCAGACCGTGCTGCTGACCGGCCTGACCCGCGACGGCACCTTCTACATCGAGAACGGCCAGATCAAGCACCCGGTGAAGAACTTCCGCTTCAACGAGTCGCCGGTGATCATGCTCAACAACATCGAAGAGCTGGGCAGGCCGGTGCGCGTGGCCGGTGATGAGTCCAGCTTCGTGATGATGATCCCGCCGATGAAGCTGCGCGATTTCACCTTCACCTCGCTGTCCGACGCGGTCTGATGGATCGCCGGGCCTGCCTGCGCTGGTTGGCTGCTGCCGCTTCGGCGGCGGCGCTGCCGGCCTGGGCACAGGCAGGCCCGCGCAGTTCGCGCTACGACTTCTGGTTCACCCGCCTGCAGTACGACTCCGGTGATTGGGACGTGGACGCGCGCATGCCGTCCAACCTGATCACCTCGCTGATCGACTACACCTCGCTGCGCGTGGACCCGCAGGAGCACGTGGTGGCACTGGCCGACCCGCGCATGCTGGAAGCGCCGTTCTGCTACCTGGCCGGCCACACGCTGGTGGAGTTCAATGGCGCCGAGCGGCAGAACTTCGTGCGCTATGTGCGCAATGGCGGCTTCGTCTTCGTGGACGACTACAACCACGACATCGATGGCCTGTTCGCCACCTCGTTCGAGGCGCAGATGGGTCGCCTGTTCGGCCCGAAGGCACTGCAGAAGCTGCCCAACAGCCACCCGCTGTACCGCAGCTTCTTCCGCTTCCCCGACGGCCCGCCCGCCACCAGTTTCGAACTCAACGGCTGGGGCGACGACCTGGTGCACGACTACCTGAAGGGCATCGAGGTCGATGGCCGCCTGGGGCTGCTCTACAGCAACAAGGACTACGGCTGCGAGTGGGACTACGACTGGCGCAACAAGCGTTTCCTGGCCGAAGACAACACCCGCTTCGGCGTCAACATCGTGATGTACGCGTTGAACAACTGATAGGACCTGCACGCCCATGACCTCCCCCGACCTCGATTCCCTGCTGCCGCGCCTGGATGCGCTGCGCGCCGCGCTTGCACGCGCAGTGGTGGGCCAGAACACCGTGGTCGAGCAGCTGCTGATCGGCCTGCTTGCCGGCGGCCACTGCCTGCTGGAAGGCGCGCCCGGGCTCGGCAAGACCCTGCTGGTGCGCTCGCTCGGGCAGGCGCTGGAGCTGCAGTTCCGGCGCGTGCAGTTCACCCCCGACCTGATGCCCAGCGACATCCTCGGCACCGAGCTGCTGGAAGAAGACCACGGCACCGGCCATCGCCATTTCCGCTTCCAGCAGGGCCCGATCTTCACCCACCTGCTGCTGGCCGACGAACTCAACCGTACCCCGCCCAAGACCCAGGCCGCACTGCTGGAAGCGATGCAGGAGCGCACGGTCAGCTACGCCGGCACCACCTACGCGCTGCCCGCGCCGTTCTTCGTGCTGGCCACGCAGAACCCGATCGAGCAGGCCGGCACCTACCCGCTGCCGGAGGCACAGCTGGACCGCTTCCTGCTGCACGTGCTGGTGGATTACCCCAGCGAAGACGAGGAGCGGCAGATCCTGGAACAGACCACCGGCGGTACCACCGACGCGGTGCCGAAGGTGATGGATGCCGAAGCGGTGACCGCACTGCAGGCGGCCGTGCGCCAGGTGCATGTCAGCCCCGATGTGCTGGCCTGGATCACCCGCCTGGTGCGTGCCAGCCGGCCGGGCGAAGGCGCACCGGCAGCGATCAACCAGTGGGTGAAGTGGGGCGCCGGTCCGCGCGCCGGCCAGTCGCTGGTGCTCGCGGCAAAAGCGCGCGCACTGCTGCAGGGCCGCTTCGCCGCCACCCGCGAGGATGTGCAGGTACTGGCCGCACCGGTGATGCGCCATCGCCTGCTGCTGTCGTTCGCCGCCGAAGCCGAGCAGAAGCGTGCCGACGACGTGGTCGCCGCCCTGCTGCAGGCCGTGCCGTTCCCGGGTTGAGCCACGCGTGAACGCCGGTACCCCGCTGACCTTGCCACCGGACTTGCGTGCGCGCCTGCGCCTGCTGCGGCTGCGGCCGCGCCTGGCCAGCGGTGCCAGTGGCATCGGCCAGCACGCCAGCCGCAGCCGCGGTGCCGGCCTCGAGTTCGCCCAGTACCGTGCCTACGAGCCGGGAGACGAACTGCGCCAGATCGACTGGAAGCTATACGCCCGCTCGGATCGCTTCTTCGTGCGCGAGTCCGAACGCGAAAGCCCGATCACGGTCTGGCTGTTGCTCGATGCCACCGCCTCGGCCGGCCAGGCCGATCGCGCGGCACCGCAGCGCACGCGCTTGGATCACATGCGCGGCGTGGCCGCCTGCGTGGTGGAACTGGCGCTGCAGCAGGGCGACCATTTCGGCCTGCTGGCGATCAATGGCGATGGCCTGCGGCTGGTTCCCGCGGCGAACGGCGCACGCCAGCGTGATCGCGTGCATCTGCAACTGCATGCCTTGCAGGCGCGCGGCGCCTGGCCCGCGCCTGATCGCCTGCGCCCGCTGTGGGAACGCGTGCGCCCGGGCGACCTGCTGCTGGCAATCGGTGATGGCTTCGACGACGCCGGCATCGTGTTGCTCGAACAGCTGGCCAGCGCACGCCGCGAAGTGGCACTGCTGCAGATCCTGACTGCCGACGAGCGCGACTTCCCGTTCGACGCCGGCCACCGCTTCCGCGACCCGGAAACCGGCGAGGAACTGTTGGGCGACGGTGCGGCGATCCGCGCCGATTACCTGCAGCGCTTCGCTGACGCACGCAGCGCATTACGTGCGCGCCTGCAGGCCGGCGGCATCGCCAGTGCCACCGGCTGGCTCGACCAACCGTTGGACCAGCCGCTGCAAGCGCTGTTCGGCCGTGGGGGCGCTGCATGACCCTGCTGTTCCCGCTCGGCCTGGCCGCTCTCGCCGCAGGGCTGCTGCCGCTGCTGATCCACCTGGCCCGCCGCCATCCGTATACGCCACTGGATTTCGCCGCGCTGCGCTGGCTGCGTGCACAGATACGGCCGCGCCAGCGCATCCGCTTCGATGACTGGCCGTTGCTGCTGGTGCGGCTGTTGCTACTGGCAGCCTTGGCGCTGCTGCTGGCGCGGCCCGCGCTGACGGGCCCGGCAGCGCCCCCCGCTGCATGGACCGTGGTAGCGCCGGGACTGGATGCTACGGCACTGCGTGGAGCGGCCGAGGATGGCAACTGGCACTGGCTGGCACCTGGCTTCCCCGCCATCGATCAGGCACCACCGGCATCCAGCGCATCCCTGCCCAGCCTGTTGCGCGAACTGGACGCACAGCTGCCTGCGGGCACCGCGTTGACCGTGCACGTTCCCGATCCCCTGCCCGGCCTGGATGGCGCCCGCCTGCAGCTGTCGCGCGACGTGCAATGGCACACGCAGCCGATGCCGGTCACACCGCCGCAGACTGCAGCGGCATTGCCGCAGCTGCGCGCGCACGGCGAGGCATCCGCCACTGCCCAGCACTGGTTGAACGCACTGCAGCGCGCGTGGGGCGTGCAGGCAACGCTCGCTCCGCTGTCGGTGGATGCCCTGCCCGAACGCGGCGAGATCGGCGTGTGGAGCCGCAGCGATGCACTGCCGGCGAACTGGCAGGCGTGGCTGCTCGACGGCGGTCGTGTCATCACCGCCGGCAAGCCCGCTGCCGACGCCCGCATCCTGCTGCGCGACGCGGAGGGCGCACCGCTGCTGTGGCAACAACGCGTCGGCCACGGCTATCTGCTGGCGCTGCCGGGCGACTGGAATACCACGAGCAACGCCGCGCTGCGCGATCCGAAGTTGCCGCATGCCCTGCTGCTGGCGCTGCAGCCACCCACGGCTCCGCGCCTGGGCGATGCACGTGACCAGGCACCGCAGCGGGCCGCATTGCCTGCTGCAACACCACCGCTGCGTGAGCCGACGCCTTGGCTGTTGCTGGCTATCGTGCTGCTGTTCGCCCTGGAACGCTGGATGGCCAGCAGCGCCCGCCGCAGGGTGGCCGCATGAATACCTTGCAGCACGCCTGGCAACGTGCGCGCCGGCGCCGTGCGCTCATCACCCTGCTGCTGGGCCTGCCATGGGCGCTGGCTGCGGCGGGGCTGGCCCTGCGTCTGGCAGGTTTCGATATCGCCTGCGTCGTCGGTACGATCAGCCTGCTCGCGTGTGCGGGCTTCGCCACTGCGCATGCCCGCCAACTGGACCGGCAGTGGCTGCAACGCCACCTTGATGGCAGCGGTGCCAGCGAGGACAGTGCCGATCTGCTGTTCGCCGATGCCGCCACGCTCAATCCGCTGCAGCAGCGCCAGCGTGCGCATGTGCTGGCCACGCTGGAACGCGCGATGCCGGAGCTGCGTCCACACTGGCCGCCTGGGGCATTGGCGCTGTGCTGGATCGCAGGCCTGGCCATTGTTGTGCTGGCAGTCGGCTGGCCACGTTCGAACCCCGGTTCCGCGCCAGTCCGCACCTCAGCGCCGGGCAGCACGGCCGCGGCAGGCCCGCTACGCCTGCAGTCCACCCGCCTGCGCATCGACGCACCGGCCTATACCGGCCAGGCCACGCTTACCCAGAATGCGCTGGACGCCAAGGTCGCCGCCGACAGCCGACTGTCCTGGTCGCTGCGCTTCGACCGCGCACCGGACAAGGCATGGCTGCAGTTCCACGATGGTCGCAGGTTGCCGCTGAGCGAGCACGAAGGACAGTGGCAGGCGCAGGATGTGGCACGCGCGCCGGTGCTGTACCGCGTGGTGAGCGAACCGGCACTGGCAGAGACCCGCCTGCATCGGCTGGATGTGGTGGCCGACCGTGCACCCAGCGTGCGCGTACTGGAGCCCACGGCCAGCCTGGTGCTGGGCACGCCGGGGCAACGACAGTGGGCACTGCGCTTCGAAGCCAACGACGATTACGGTGTCGCGGCGCAGGCAACGCTGTCGATCACCACCACCCAGGGCAGCGGGGAGAACATCACCTTCGTGAAGCGCGGCATCACGCTTGCCGGCAGCGGCGAAGCCACCGCGCGACGTTTCGCCCTTACCCTGGATCTGGCTGCGCTGGGCGCGCAGCCCGGCAACGATGTGATCGCCCAGTTGGAAGTGCGCGACAACCATGCACCCACGCCGCAGACCGGGCGCAGCAGCAGCGTGATCCTGCGCCTGCCCAGCGCCGAAGTCGCGCTCGGTGCGGAGCTCGAAGGCCGCATCAAGAAGACCCTGCCTGCGTACTTCCGCAGCCAGCGGCAGATCATCATCGATGCCGAAGCCCTGATCCGGCAGCGACGCAGCCTGGCCGACGAGGACTTCGTGAAGCGCAGCGATGCGATCGGTGTCGACCAGCGCATCCTGCGCCTGCGCTACGGCCAGTTCCTGGGCGAGGAAAGCGAAGGTGCACCGAAGCCACCGCCGACCAGCGACCTGCCCACCAGCGATACGCCGTCCGCCGGCGACCACGACGACGATCACGACCATGGCGCCGAGGCCGGCGCGCACGACGCGCATGACCATGATCACGGCGGCAAGCCGGCCAATGCCGATACGCCACCGGTGTTCGGCAGCGACACCGACGTGCTCTCCGAGTATGGCCACACCCACGACCACGCCGAGGCGGCGACCCTGCTCGATCCGCAGACCCGCGCCACGTTGAAGGCCGCGCTTGACCAGATGTGGTCGGCCGAAGGTGAGCTGCGCCAGGGCCGCCCGCAGCAGGCGCTGCCATTTGCCTACAAGGCGCTGGGCTTCATCAAGCAGGTGCAGCAGGCCGAGCGCATCTACCTGGCCCGGGTCGGGCCGGAGCTGCCACCCATCGATGAAAGCCGCCGGCTGGGCGGTGATCGCGCCGGACTGGCCAGTCGCGAACTGCCATTGGCCGCGCGCACCCCGCCCGATCCGGCCATCGTTGAAGCCTGGCAGCGCCTCGGTGATGACAACGGCGCACCGGATCTCGATGCGCTCGCGGCCTGGCAGCAGCGCAACGCGGCCTACCTGCCCGATGCATTGGATCTGGCTGCGGCCATCGAGCAGCTGCGCATCGAGCCCGACTGCATCGACTGTCGCCAGCGCCTGCGTGCGCAGCTGTGGCGCGCGCTGCAGCGTCCACTGCCGCAGGCGATGCGGCGCAGTGCGGCCGATGCGATGGGCCAGCGCTACCTCGATGCGCTGGAGGCGCAGCCATGACCGCCACCAGCCTGAACCTGTGGATTGCGCTGGCACTCACTCTGGTCGTGGTCATCGCCAGCGTGCGCCAGTTGCGTGGAAGCACAACGCACCCTGGCCGCCGGTGGAGCGTGATCGCACTGCAGGTCATCGTCGCCACGCTGCTGTACTTCTGCCTGATGCCGCCCACCCGCCAGCAGCCCGCAGGCGGGCTGGTCGTGCTTGGCGTCGATGCCGGCAAGGCCGGCGCACCCCCGGCCAGCGAAGGCCCGCTGTTGCTGTTGCCCGAAGCTGCCGATGTGCCCGGCGCACAGCGCGTTCCCGACCTGGCCACCGCGCTGCGCCAGCATCCGGCCGCCACGCTGACGCTGGTCGGTGCAGGCCTGGCCGCACGTGACCGCGACACGGTGCTGCCGTCGGATGTACGTTGGCAGGCCGCACCGGAGCCGCGCGGCTGGATCGCGCTGCAAGCACCGGCCGATGTGGCCCCCGGTGCACGCTTCGAAGTACTGGCCCAGGCGCGTGGCGCGGCAAAGGCCAAAGCAGAACTGCTCGACCCGGCCGGCAGCGTGGTCGATCGCACGGACGTTGCCGACGACGGCCGCGTGCAGCTGAGCGGCATCGCCCGCGCCGAAGGCCGCAGCGTGTTCAAGCTGCGCCTGCTCGATGCCGACGGCCATGTGGTGGACAGCGTCCCGGTGCCGCAGCAGACCCTGCCGGCCGCACCGCTGCGCCTGCTGGTGCGCGCCAGTGCGCCGGGCCCAGAGCTGAAGTACCTGCGCCGCTGGGCGGCCGATGCCGGCATCCGTGTGCGGGTGCAGGCGGATACCGGGGCCGGACTCAGCATCGGCGATGGCGCGGTGGCGATTGATGCAGCATCGCTCACGCGCAGCGATCTGCTGCTGCTGGACGAGCGCAGCCTCGCGGCATTGAGTGCAGGCCAGCTGGCCACCGTGCGCCAGGCACTGCGCGATGGACTGGGCGTGCTGGTACGCAGTGCGGGCGCACCTTCGGCCAGTGCGCGCCAGCGCCTCCGCGATCTGGGCCTGCCCGTGCAGGGCGATGGCAGCAGCCGCACCCTCGAACTTCCCGCCGATGGCGAAGGCGCGATCCTCGCCGCACGCCGTGGCCCGCTCGCCGCCGGCACATTGCCCACCGGCTACGGCGAAGAGGCCGACCGCAGCTCGCACAGTGCCGCGCTGCCTTCGCTGGAAGCACTGGCGTTGCAGGCGCCGGGCGGCAGCGCACTGCTGCACGATCGAGCTGGCAACGCCATCGGTGGCTGGCGCGCGGTCGGCAAGGGCCGCATCGGCCTGCTGCCCATCACCGACAGCTGGCGTTGGGTGCTGGCCGGGCGCGATGACCGCCACGGCGAACTCTGGAGCGACGCGGTGGCCACGTTGGCACGCGCGCAGGACAGCGCTGATGCACTGTGGTCACCGCAGCCGATCGCCTGGGCAGGTGAACGACAGGCGCTGTGCGGTGTGCAGGCACCACTGCAGGCCTTCAACAAACGCGGCGACGACGTGCCCCTGATCGTCGATGGCACGGCGTCGGCGCTGCGCTGCGCCGGCTGGTGGCCCCGTGAGGCAGGCTGGCAACGCCTGCAGCATGGCGACAGCGTTGTCTGGCGCTACGTGTTCGACCCGAAGGATGCACCGACGCTGCATCGACAGGTGATGATCGATGCGACCACGCGGGCGTTGGCTGCCAGCACGCTGGCAGACGCGTCGGTGGTGCAACCCGTGCCGGGCTCGCGCTGGCCGTGGTGGCTGGCGTTCGTGCTGTGCGCCTCGCTGCTGTGGTGGCTGGAGCGGCGGCGCTGACCGCATCGATTGAATCGCGGGCAGCACCCACGCGTGGCGTGGATCTACCGGCCCCAATCCTCATGCGCCATTCAACGTTTTCCGGCGCGCCGGTACACACCGTTGAAACGCACGTTCATGCCACCGCATTCGCTGTTGTCGGCCACGATCAGCACCTCACCCAGTGAGTGCACGCGAACCCGGCACGTGTCCTCGGCGAACTCGACATCGGCACCCTGCGGTATGGCACGCGCTTCCACCTGGCCCAGGTTCGGCCCATACGGGCGCTGCTCCGGCGTGGGGTTGGCGGAGGGCCAGTAGGCGTCCCCCTCCACATGCAGTTGCCCACCCTGCACGGTGATGCGCAGGCCGTTGTCGCCGTCCTTCCAGTTGCCCGCCCAGTCCTGCAGCGTGGGCACGGCTACCGGCAACGGTTGCAGCTTGCTGCGGTCGACCCAGCCGGCGCTACCGCCCACCTTGTTCGGGAAGAACGCGCAGCGGTAACGGCCCAGGTCGCGACCGGTCACCACCGTATCGCCGTTGACCACATAGCTGCGCTGGCGGCAGGCCGGTTCGCCTTTCGCCGGGCAGCCGTCCATGTCACCCAGCAGATACAGACGGGGTGCATCGACCACCCGCGCCAGGGCGAACCGGCTCTGTTCGGAGGGAAACGCGCCATTGCGGCAGGCGTCATCATCGGCAATGCCATCCGCGAAGGCGGAGACCGGCAGCAAGGCGGCCAACAGGCAGAACGAACGCAGGGACATGACAGCATTACCGGTGGGGGGTCAGCAGCATATACCGGCCTACTTCACTGGCGCTGTGTCGCCGGCATCCTGCTCCTGTGAGAACCGCAGCGCGCGCTGCTGCTGTTCGGCGCTGAGCTCTGGCGGTGGCCGCGCCACGGCCGCCTGGATCTGGTCCGGCCCGCCGGTGAGTTTGTTGATGCCTTTGGCTGCCGCCATCACACCCTTGACCACGCCCATCATGATGTAGCCACCGCCCATGCTGACCTGCTCCGGCGACGGCGGCTCGCTCCAGTCACGGCTGAAGCGGTTGTCGCCGAACTTCACCGGGTTCTTGAAGCGGTACAGGTCCACCGGCTCGTCATCGGGCTTGAGCGCACGCACTTCGCCGAGTGTGGTGACATTGTCCTGCGGCAGGGTGGTGGAGATCGGCGCGGCAGGTGCTGCCGGGGCATCAACAGGGGGAGCGGGCACAGGATCGGACACCGCTACCGGCGCTGCCTGCTGCGCCTGCGCGACGCCCGCCAGCAACAGGCTGGCCAGCAGTGCTCCCTGCGTTCCCGGTCGTGCCACAGCCATCCACCCTGTTGGTTGCGTCCAGTGAACAAGGATACGGATGCGGGCTTCAGATTTCGTTGGCATCGGCGGGGGCATTCAGGGTGTGTCACGCATCATCGCTGCGCGGCCTGGGCGCCGAAGTTTGCAACGAACTTCATTCCCGCCGGGGGATGGGGACGGCATCCTGCGGTTTTCCCGGTAAGGCCTCGCTGATGACAGCTCCCTCCATACGCCTGCCGCGTCGGCCGCCGTTGTCGCAGCACCTGGAGCTGGGCTGGCCGCTTGCGTCTGGGTGGCGGGCGGCGGCATTGCTGGCGTTGGGCTGGCACGCGATGCGGTTTGTGGTCTGCATGGTGCAGTTCCTCCGCCGCAATGAGGCGCTTGACGCGGATATCGCGCAGCGTCCGGCCCCGTGGCACTGAACGGTTCACGCCCCTCGCGCGCGATGTCTCACATCCTGAGACGTGGATGTGGTGCCATGTGACCCCTCGCAATCCGTCCCGGCTCCACTTTCCATGGCCTACGAACTCGCCAAGCGCACCGCCGACGCCGAGCAGAAGCTCGCCACCCGCGACGGCCTGCCCGCCCGCGACGGCGCCCTGCTCAGCGCGCGCCTGCAGCGCCGCTACCAGGACCGCATCACCGGCAGCTTCGCCATTCCCGGCCGCGAAGGCCGCTACGCGCCCATTCCCGGGTCGGTGCCGCCGGCGCTGGCCGCCGCGCTGAAGGCACGTGGCATCGAGCAGCTCTACAGCCACCAGGCCGAAGCGTGGGAGGCCAGCCAGCGCGGCGAACACGTGGCCATCGTCACCCCCACCGCCAGCGGCAAGTCGCTGTGCTACACCCTGCCGGTGGTCAGTGCGGCCATGCAGGACAAAGCCAAGGCGCTGTACCTGTTCCCGACCAAGGCGCTGGCACAGGACCAGGTGGCCGAGCTGCTGGAACTCAACCGTGCTGGCGATCTGGGCGTCAAGGCCTTCACCTTCGATGGCGATACCCCGGGTGATGCGCGCCAGGCGATCCGCCTGCATGGCGACATCGTGGTGTCCAATCCGGACATGCTGCACCAGGCGATCCTGCCGCATCACACCAAGTGGGCGCAGTTCTTCGAGAACCTGCGCTACATCGTCATCGACGAAGTACACACCTACCGCGGCGTGTTCGGCAGCCACGTCACCAACGTGCTGCGCCGGCTCAAGCGCATCTGCGCGTTCTACGGCGTGCAACCGCAGTTCATCCTGTGCTCGGCCACCATCGGCAACCCGCAGGCACATGCCGAGGCGCTGATCGAGGCGCCGGTCACCGCCATCACCGAATCCGGCGCGCCCAGCGGGCCGAAACAGGTGCTGCTGTGGAACCCGCCGGTGATCAATCCGGACCTGGGCCTGCGCGCCTCGGCGCGGTCGCAGAGCAACCGCATCGCGCGCATCGCGATCAAGTCCGGGCTGAAGACCCTGGTGTTCGCGCAGACCCGGTTGATGGTCGAAGTGCTGACCAAGTACCTGAAGGACATCTTCGACCACGACCCGCGCAAACCGCCGCGCATCCGCGCCTACCGCGGTGGCTACCTGCCCACCGAGCGGCGCGAGACCGAGCGCGCGATGCGTGCCGGCAACATCGACGGCATCGTCAGCACGTCGGCGCTGGAACTGGGCGTGGATATCGGCAGCCTGGACGTGGTCATCCTCAATGGTTACCCCGGCAGCGTGGCCGCCACCTGGCAGCGCTTTGGCCGTGCCGGTCGCCGCCAGCAGCCCGCGCTGGGGGTGATGGTGGCCAGTTCGCAGCCGCTGGACCAGTACGTGGTGCGGCATCCGGACTTCTTCGCCGAGGCCTCGCCCGAGCACGCGCGTATCGCGCCGGACCAGCCGCTGATCCTGTTCGACCATATCCGGTGCGCGGCCTTCGAGCTGCCGTTCCGGGTCGGCGATGGCTTCGGCCCGATCGATCCGGAGGTATTCCTGGAAGCGCTGGCAGAGACCGAAGTGATCCACCGCGAAGGCGAGCGCTGGGAATGGATTGCCGACAGTTATCCCGCCAATGCGGTCAGCCTGCGCGCGGTGGCCGACGGTAACTTCGTGGTGGTCGACCGCAGCGATGGCCGCCAGCAGATCATCGCCGAGGTCGATTACTCCGCCGCCGCACTCACCCTGTACGAAGGGGCGATCCACATGGTGCAGTCCACCCCGTACCAGGTGGAGACGCTGGACTGGGAGGGCCGCAAGGCCTACGTCACCCGTACCCACGTGGACTACTACACCGACAGCATCGACTTCACCAAGCTCAAGGTGCTGGACCGTTTCGACGGCGGCGTGGCCGGCCGTGGCGATTCGCACCATGGCGAAGTGCATGTAGTGCGGCGCGTGGCCGGCTACAAGAAGATCCGCTATTACACCCACGAAAACATCGGCTACGGCCCGGTGAACCTGCCTGACCAGGAACTGCACACCACGGCGGTGTGGTGGCAGCTGCCTCAGGCGCTGCTGCTGCGTGCGTTCGCCAGCAAGCAGGATGCGCTGGATGGTTTTCTCGGCGCCGCCTACGCGCTGCACATCGTTGCCACCGTGGCGGTGATGGCCGATGCGCGCGACCTGCAGAAGTCGGTCGGCAACGGCGATGGTTCCTGGTTCGCCATCGCCGACCAGAGTGGCCGTGGCCAGCTGCGCGGCAGCGAGGGCGATCCCGCTGGAGTGGAGCTGCTGCAGGAATTCGTGCCCACCGTGTACCTGTACGACAATTTCCCCGGCGGTGTCGGTCTCAGCGAACCGCTGTGGCAACGCCAGGCCGAGCTGGTGCAGCGCGCGCGCGAACTGGTGCAGCGCTGCGACTGCAAGGCTGGCTGCCCGGCCTGCGTGGGTCCGGTGCTGGCCGCGCAGGAAGACGATGAGACTTCGCCGCGCACGCTGGCGCTGCGCGTGCTCGACCTGTTCGACGCCGACGCCTGCCAGCATGTGCCCGACGTGGTGATCACCACGCGCGAGCCGATGGAGTTGCTGGCACCGTGAGCCTGAGCCTGGACAAGCTGCGCCTGCTGCGGAAGCAGGCCGGCGACCCGAAGGCGATCACACCGGCCGCGCCGGACGCGCCCCCTGCGCCACCGGCGCCCGTGGCCGCCAACGATGCGCGGCAACCACCGGCCGAACGTTCGGTGTTCGCCTGGGTCGAACAGGAAATCCGCCACAAGCCGACCGGCGCTGCGGCCTCCGCACCGGCACCCGTACCGCTGCGTCGGCCGGAAGTAGGCAGCCTGCATCGCCTGCTCGGCCTGCGCTCCCGCGGCAGTACCACGCCGGCACGCGCCAGCGCACAGGATCGTCAGCTGCCCGGCGAGGAGATCGCACCGGGCCTGTTCCTGATCGAATCGCTGCAGCCGCAACCAATCCCGACCGCCCCGCTGTCATTGGCCTTCGCCAAGCGCGAGGACCAGCACGTAGCTGCGCGCGACCTGCTGTTCTTCGATACCGAGACCACCGGCCTGGCCGGTGGCACCGGCACGCGTGCCTTCATGATCGGCGCGGCCGACTGGTACGTGTGCCCGCAGCGTGGCGAAGGCCTGCGCATCCGCCAGCTGCTGATGTCCACCATGGCTGCGGAAGAAGCGATGCTGGCCACCTTCGCCAGCTGGCTGCAGCCCTCCACCGTGTTCTGCAGCTACAACGGCCGCAGCTACGATGCGCCGCTGCTGAAGGCGCGCTACCGGCTGGCGCGCCAACGCGATCCGATCACGGCGCTGGACCATGTGGACCTGCTCTACCCCACCCGCCGGCGCTATCGCGGCACCTGGGAGAACTGCAGGCTGTCCACCATCGAGCGCCAGCTGCTGCGCGTGGTGCGCGAGGACGACCTGCCGGGCTCGGAGGCACCGGGAGCATGGTTGCGCTTCCTGCGTGGCGGCGACGCCGTGAACCTGCGCCGGGTGGCCGATCACAATCATCAGGACGTGGTGACGCTGGCCTTGCTGCTGCAGCGGCTGGTGCGCGAGGAACAGCGCGAGCGCGAGACACTGGCGCTGGTCGGGCAGTAATGACACGGGGCAGCGTTGACATGCCCTGACGGTGGCAGCGGTGACACTGCCGCCACCATCCACGCCTGGAGCCCGACGATGCGCCTCAATCCCCTGGTCCTGCTCGCCATCCTGCCCTTGGCCGCCTGCAGCCATGCCGGCAGCAGTACCGCCCCCGATCCCGCGCCAGCGCCCGTGGCCGACGCCGCGCACGAATGCAGGCCGGAGGCGCTCGAGGCCTTCACCGGCAAGACGGCTGACGAAGCCACCATCAAGAAGCTGGTGGCCGCCAGCGGCGCGCGCGGTGCACGGGTGGTCAAGCCAGGCATGGCGGTGACCATGGACTTCCGCCAGGACCGCGTGACCGTGCAGGTGGATGCGCAGAACCGCATCGAACGCGCCAGCTGCGGTTGATGTTCCGCTGGTAGCGCCGGGCCATGCCCGGCGCCTTCCCTCTTCAGGTGTGCCGCTGCGCTCGCCGGGCATGGCCCGGCGCTACCGCCGTTTCAGAGGCGCTCGGCCTTGCCGCTGGCCAGTGCACGCGCGATCACCTGCTGTGCCTGCTGCGATGCCTGCGCATGCACGCGTGCCTGGCGCTCACCCAGCGCGGCCTGCTGGCTGCCCAGTGCCGCCTGGCGGCTGGCCAGTTCAGACTGCTGGCTGGCCAGGCGCTGCATGTCACGGGTGCGGCCGGACTGCGCGGCCTCGCTGCGGGCTTCCTGCATCGCACGGCGTGCCACGGCGGCGGCCTCGCGTGCAGCCTCTCGCGCAACGGCCATATCACTGGTTGCACCGCGCGCTGCCTTCGCCGCTTCCGCGGCGGCCTCACGGTTGATGTCGTGGGCGGCCATGGCATTGCGTGCAGCCTCGGCGGCAATCAGTGCGATGCGGCGCGACTCCTCGCCCTGCAGGCGGCTCATCTCACCCATCTGCCTGCCGAGTTCGCCCTGCTGGCGACCCAGCGCACTCTGCTGGCGGCCCAGTTCGCTCTGCTGGCGACCCAGCTCTGCGGCACCACTGTAGGCACGCTGCAGGCTCTGGATCAGCATCGGGTCGCGCACCACATAGCGCTTGTCGCCCTGGCGGAACCACAGCGCCGGGCCCTTGCCGAGCTGCCTGCGGGCCACCGTCACGTCGTCCATGCCGCCGTTGGCGAAAGTCGAATCACCATCAACCAGCACAAAAGCCTCCCGGGGCGACTTGCCCAGGTCCAGGCGGCCGTAGGTGGTGATGGAGCGGGCGGCCGACGCCGTGCCTTCATCGTCTTCGGCCATGCCGGTGGAATCGTCGACGTCGGCCACGTCGGCCACGTCGGCATCGTCGGGCCCGGTCGCGTCAGCAGGTTCGGCCGGGGCTGCCGGTGCGGCAGGTGCCGCTGGGGCAGCCGCGGCCGCCGGCGGTGCGGACGGTGCTTCCGGGGCCTTAGGCGGTGGCGGCGCCACGGCCTTCGGCGCGGCCGGAGGGGCGGGCGGGGCGGGCGGCACCGGCGCTGCGACCAGCCGCATCGGCGCCACGCCCACCACCACCACCGCAGCGGTCAGCGCCACCGCCAGCAGACGCGGGCAGGACCGGGGCGACTGCAGCGAAAGCAGGCGACGCTTGAGGCTGGTGGTGCTCGGTGCGGCGCTGGCCACGCCCAGATGCGGCTGCGGGGCCACGCCCAACTGCAGCAACAGGCGGCCATAGGCCTGGCGGCTGGCGCCATGTTGGCCAACCACCGCTGCATCCACCGCTTCCTCGCGCGCCTGTGCATATTCACGCACCGACAGGCGCAGCAGCGGGTGGAAGAAGAACAGGTGCTGGGCCAGTGCAGGCAGCAGGCCCCATTGCAGGTCACGCCGCTGCAAGTGCTGCAGTTCGTGGGTCAGGGCCAGGTCCAGCGCATCGCCCTGCAGGGCATTGTCGCCGGCCGGCAGCAGCAGCACCGGGCGGAACGGCCCGACCAGCTGCGGTGCGTCCACCTGCGTGCTCATCCACAACCGCGGCGCAGGACGCACGCCGTGCGCATCGGAGGCCAGCTGCAGCGCCTGTACCAGCGCCTCGTCCTCGCAGGGATAGGCCGCCGCCAGCAGTGCGCGGCAGCGGCGCCACTCACCCAAGGTGCGCAGCGCCATCAGCAGCACGCCGGATGCCCACAGCGCAGCCAGTGCAACGGCCCACCACGCCACTGCCGGCACGTCCGCTGCAGGCATCGGCATCGCGGCCAGCAACTGTGCCGAGGCCTCCGGGGCCAGCGGGTAGACCATGTCAGCGGCCACGTCAGTCGCGGTCATCGCCACCGCCTGCGGGGCCGGCAGCCAGGGCAACTGCAACGGCTGGCTCCAGAACAGGCCGAGCACGGCCTGCAGCGAGACCAGCCACCACAGGCGGCAGCGGGTGGCCGCCGACAGCGACGGCAGCACGCGGCACAGGCCGTACACCAGCGCCACCAGCAGTACGGTCTGCAGGCTGGTCCAGCCCAGCCGTTCCAGCATCGGGATCAGCATCGTGGTGTCCATGGCTCAGCCCTCGTGGCGACGCGATTGGAGTTGGGCGACCAGCGCTTCCAGCTCGGCCAGCTCGTTGTCGCTGACCTGCTGGCGCTGCGACAGGTAGGCCACGAACGGCGACACCGAGCCCTGCAGGGTGTTGTCGACGAACTGGGCCACGGCACCCTGCAGCACGCTCTGCGGGCCACGGGTGGCCTGGTAGCGGTAGACGCCGTCCTGCTGCCGGCGCTGAAGATACCCCTTCGCCCGCAGCCGCTCCATCATCGTCAGCACGGTGGAACGGGCCAGGCCTCGGGCCTCTCCATATCCACTGGCGACCTCGCCGACGCTGGCCGGCGCATGTTCATCGATGTACTGCAGCAGGGCCAGCTCCTGGTCCCCGATGGTTTTGCCACGCATGACACCACTCCCTTGACTACACGTGTCGTCACTGTCAGCTTGACGACAGCTGTAGTCAACCCCCCGGAAGTCATGGGCCGACGAACGGTAGCGGCGCCGAGCACTTAAACCTTTGGCGCGCTGTCCGCATCCGATCCGCAACGCCCGCTGGAATTCCGCATGTTCCGTCCAATGCTCCGAGTCGTGCTCATGCTCATCAGTGCCCTGCCCTTCACCGCCGTCTCTGCCAGCCAGGACCATGCCAACGACCAGACCCGCCGCCTGATCCGCCAGATCATGATGCAGCAGCGCATCCCCGGGCTGCAGGTCGCGGTGGTCAAGGACGGGCAGATCGTGCTGTCTGAAGCCTACGGCCTGGCCAACGTCGAGAACGGCGTGCTTGCTTCGCGCCACACCCGCTTCCCGCTCAACTCGGCCACCAAGGCGTTCACCGGCGTGGCCGCCGCGCAGCTGGCGCAGGAGGGGCGATTGGATCTGGACGCGCCGGCCTCGCGTTACCTGGATGATCTTCCACCAGCGTGGACAGACGTACGCGTACACCAGTTGCTGGCGCATACCTCCGGCCTTCCGGACATCCTTGATGCGAACGGGCTGTTGGGCGCTGGCTCAGAAGCGCAGGCGTGGGCGGCCGTCACTGCGCAGCCGGTCGAAGCCGAACCCGGGCAGCGCTTCGCCTACAACCAGACCAACTACGTTCTTCTGGCACGGATCATCGCGAAGCAATCCGGCATGCCCTACGAACGTTTTCTCGCCACCGGCCAGTTCAGCAGCGCGCGCATGGCCCGCACCACCTTCGGCGACAGCTACGACCTGATTCCGGATGCGGCGACGATGTACAGCCTGGCCCCGCGTGCCACCGACGCGGCCGATGCACCGCCACGCCTGTCGCATTGGTTCTACGACATACCGCCTTCGCTGTGGGCCGGTGGCGGCATCCTCACCACCGCCGACGACACCGCGCGCTGGCTGGCCGCGCTGACCGAAGGCCGCCTGCTGCCGGAGGCGGCCCTGCGGCGGATGTGGAGCGCAGAGCGCTTGGCGGATGGCCGTGCCGGCCCGTGGGCTGAGGGCTGGCCGGTACTGCGCGCATCGCCCGACCTGCAGGTGGCAGGTATCGGCGGTGCGCGTGCGGCGTTCGTGGTCTATCCCGAGCGCGGCGTGGCGGTGGTGGTGCTGACCAACCTGGTCGGTGCCAATCCGCAGCAGTTCATTCCACGCATTGCCGATCTCTATGCGCCTGCGGTGACCGTGCCCTGAGGCTGCCGGCCAGCGGCCGGCAGCCCCGTCTCACCCACGTGGACCGCCCATCACCGGCAGGATCACCCCGCTGATGTAACTGGCACAGGCCGGAGAGGCCAGGAACACATAGGCCGGCGACAGTTCCTCGGGCTGTGCGGGCCGGCCCATGTCGCTGTCCTTGCCGAACTCGGCGACGTCCTCGGCCTGCTTGTCGGCCGGGTTCAGCGGCGTCCACACCGGCCCCGGCGCCACGCAGTTCACCCGGATGCCACGTGGCAGCAGCTGGCTGGCCAGCGACTTGGTGAACGCATGGATCGCGCCCTTGGTGGCCGAGTAGTCGATCAGCGCCTTGCTGCCGAAGATGCCCGTTTCCGAACCGGTGTTGATGATGCTGGCGCCCTCGCCCAGATGCGGCAGCACCGCGCGCGCCATCTGGATGTAACCGCCGATGTTGGTCTGCAGGGTCTCCTGCAGGTGCGCGTCTTCCAGGTCTTCCAGCCGCTCGCAGTGCAGCTGGAACGCGGCGTTGTTGACCAGGATGTCGATGCCGCCGAACGCCTTGGCCACCTGCTTGACGGCCTTGTCGCAGAAACGCGGATCACGCACGTCACCGGCGATCACGATGCAACGGCCGCCTTCGCGCTCCACGTGCTGGCGGGTAATGTCGGCATCTTCGGCTTCGTCCAGGTGCAGGACCGCCACGTCCGCGCCTTCGCGTGCGAACAGCACCGCCACCGCACGGCCAATGCCGGAGTCGCCACCGGTGACGATCGCACGCATGCCCTGCAGCTTGCCGCTGCCCGCGTAGTCGGGTGCAAGGAAGCGGGGCGCCAGCTCCAGTTCGTGCTCATGCCCGGGCTTGGCCAGCTGCTGCGCCGGCATCGCCTCCGGCTGGCGCCGTGCGCCGGCCTGGGTCGCGGTCTTCTTCGTGGCCTTGCTGGCCGCCCGGGCGTCCTTGGCCTTCTCCTGGTCCTGCAGGCGCCGCTGCCGGGCCGCGACGCGTGCTGCCCGCGGATCGCTGGCGGCCGCCTTGCGGGTCGCGGTCCTCACTACGCGGGGGCGATCGGGGTCGGCGACCGCCTTGGCCGGGGTGCTGCCTTTACGCACTTTCGGCGATGCCTTTCGGCGGGCGGGTGTCTTCTTGGTGGTGGCCATGCAGGTCTCCTCGGGAGGGAACGGGGCTGCCGGCCAGCGGCCGACACTACCGGGGGGCGGCGCACGCCGCACCTGCAGTCTCTCTACGCACGCTGTTGGCGGCAGTGAGCGCGCCGTGTCCACGATGTGCACGGCATTCATTCCGCCACCACGTGCGCCGTCGCACCCTGCACGCAACCACACAGGGAACGCCTCCATGAAACATGCCATCGCCACCGCCGCCGTCTGCTTTGCCCTCGCCGCCTGCAGCAGCACACCGATGGCCCAGGTGCAGCCGATCGACGGCGTGATTTCCGGCCAGTGCCACAGCGACAGGGTGCGCGGCGCGGTGGGCCTGGCCGCCTCGGACGCCACTGTGGCCCGTGCACGCGTGGACAGCGACAGCCTGCACGTGCGGGTCCTGCGCCACGACGGCCCGCGGGTGCCACCGGCCAGCGAAGGCGGCGACCGCCTGACCATCGAGAAGGGCCGCACCAACAATATCGTCGCGATCTACTGCGGCTGACGACTGCGGCTGAGCCGGCGTGCCCTGCGCAGCACGCGCAGGGTGGCCTGCTCCCACTGGCGCGGCCCGCGCAGGCCGGCCAGCTTGGCCAGTTCACCGCGCTCCCAGCCGACGAACACGCACGGGTCGATATAGGCCTTGCGGCACACCGCCGGCGTGTTGCCCAACCGGGCCGCCACCTGGCACACCACGCTGCGCTGTGCCTGCGCCAGCGCACGCTGGCTGGCCGGTTCCGGCAGCTCGGTGGCAGCAAACGCCTGCACCGCCGCGACGGTCCCGCCCCAGGTGCGGAAATCCTTGGCAGTGAAGTCCTCGCCCATCACCTCGCGCAGGTAGTCGTTCACCGCACCGGAGTCGACCGGCTGCAGCGCACCGTCGTCATCGCGGTACTGGAACAACGCCTGCCCCGGCAGCTGCTGCAGGCGCCGCACCAGCAGCCCCAGCCTGCGGTCGCCCACGGTCACCTCCTGCAGCTGCCCGGACTTGCCGCGGAAACGCATGCGCACCCGGCCGCCACGCAGCAGCTCCAGATGACGGTTACGCAGTGTGGTCAGTCCGAATGACCGGTTCTGCTGCGCATAGGTCTCATTGCCGACCCGCACCAGGGTGTCGGCCAGCAACGCGACCACCATGGCCAGCACCTTTTCCTTAGGGAAACCCGGCCGTTTCAGATCCCGCGACAACCGCCGCCGCAGCGTGGGCAAGGCCTCGCCAAAGGCGATGATGCGGTCGAACTTGCCGGCGTCGCGCTCCTTCGCCCAGTCGGGGTGGTAACGGTACTGCTTGCGCCCGCGCGCATCGCGGCCTGTGGCCTGCAGGTGGCCGTTGGCGTGGGCGCAGATCCACACCGCGGTGTAGGCCGGTGGAATCGCCAGTGCGCGGATGCGTTGCAGGGTGGTGGCGTCGCGTATCGCGTGGCCATCAGCATCGCGGTAACTGAAACCTTTTCCGGCGCGGCGCCGGCTGATGCCCGGCTGGGTGTCGTCGACATAGCGCAGGCCGGCCGCGCGCGCGGCCTGTCGTTCGGGAGTGGAGGCGGTCGGCATGCCAGTAGTGTCGCGGTCGCCGTGCCGCGATCCTGTCGATAACACAAGACAAACACGTGAGGGCCGGTTCGCCGCTATGCTCGGGTCTTCACAACCCCTTCCGGAGTCATGATGTCGTTCCCGATTCGCGCCCGTTCGCTCTCCGCCCTGCTGCTGCCGGCCGTGCTGGCCTTGACCGCCTGCCAGGCACCGGCGCTGGATGAACAGGATTCGGCCACGGCCCACGCCCAGCAGGCGGCCGAAGCCGCCAAGGCACCGGCCGACGAAGCCGGCAAGGCCATCGAGGCGCCGCCGGTCGGCACCTGCGATGCCAGCCAGGTGCAGAGCCTGGTCGGCCAAGCCTACACCGATGGGCTGGGCAAGCAGGCGCAGGAAGATGCAGGCGCCAGCCAGGTACGCGTGCTCAAGCCCAATGATGTGGCCACGATGGAGTTCCTCGGCGACCGCCTGAACATCGAAGTGGACGCCAAGGGCGCCATCAGCGGCGTGCGCTGCGGCTGAGTCCCGCCCCGCGCCGGCACTGGGTTGCCGGCGCGTTCTGTTGCACCTGCAACCGTGTATTGCGGCATTGCAGCAACCTGTGATCTAGTCGAGGCATCCGGTGGCCTCACGATGCGCTCCAGGGAATGAGCGGGGACGAGTGTCGCCGCCAACCCTATACGCATCGAGGTAGAGATGGCCCCCCGCAACCGCCAAGGGCTTTACGACCCGCGCTCCGAGCGCGATGCCTGTGGATTTGGCATGGTCGCCCAGCTCGACGATCAACCATCGCGCCTGTTGGTTGATACCGCCATCGCCGCGCTTTCGCGCATGACCCACCGTGGCGGTGTTGCCGCCGATGGCCTGACCGGTGATGGCTGCGGCCTGCTGCTGCGCCGCCCCGATGCGTTCCTGAAACTGCTCGCCAGCGAAGCCGGCATTGCCGTCGCCACACGCTTCGCCGCCGGCCTGGTATTCCTACCGCACGACGCCGACGCGGCGCAGGCCTGCCGCGCGCAGCTGCAGGCGCAGGTGGAAGCGGTGGGCTGCAAGGTCGCTGGCTGGCGCGAGGTACCGACCGACGACAGCGTCTGCGGCCAACTGGCGCGCGACACGCTGCCGCGCATCGAGCAGGTGTTCGTCGATGCGGGGGTTGGCCAGGATGATGCCGGCTTCGCGCTGGCGTTGTTCCTGGCCCGCCGCCGCAGCGAACAGCAGCTGCGCGATCACGCCGACTTCTACGTCACCACCCTCACCCCGTATGCGATCAGCTACAAGGGCATGGTGCTGCCGGACAAGCTCAGCCGCTTCTTCCCGGACCTGCAGCGCCGCGAGCTGGCCTCCAGCGCGATCGTGTTCCACCAGCGCTTCTCGACCAACACGCTGCCGCGCTGGCCGCTCGCCCATCCGTTCCGCATGCTCGCCCACAACGGCGAGATCAACACCATCGAGGGCAATCGTCGCTGGGCGCAGGCGCGCAGCAAGGTGTGGAAGACGCCGCGCTTCGATATTGGTGAATTCGACCCGGTCATCTCCATGCACGGTTCGGATTCGCAGAGCCTGGACAACATGCTGGAGCTGATGGTCGCCGGTGGCATGGAGTTGATCCAGGCGCTGCGCATCCTGGTGCCGCCTGCCACGCAGTCGCTGGAATTCAAGGATCCGGACCTGGCGGCCTTCTACGAGTTCCACGGCCTCAACAGCGAGCCGTGGGACGGCCCGGCCGGCATCGTCGCCTGCGACAGCCGCTATGCGGTGTGTACGCTGGACCGCAACGGCCTGCGACCGGCGCGCTGGATGCTCACCGCCGACCGCCACTTCCTGGTCGCCTCCGAAGCCGGCGTGTGGGAAGTGCCGACCGAGCGCGTGGTGCGCAAGGGCAAGCTCGGCCCCGGCGAGATGATCGCGATCGACCTCAAGCGCGGCGACCTGCTCGACTCCGATGCGGTCGACCGCATCAACCGCGGCCGCGCGCCCTACAAGCAGTGGCTGCAGCAGGGCGTGACCTACCTGCAGACCGAACTGATCGACCCGTCGCTGGTGGAAGAGCCCTTCGACGAAGGCACCCTGCGCAGCTACCACAAGCTGTACCAGCTCAGCAGCGAGGAGGTGGAGCAGGTGCTGCGGCCGCTGGCCGAGACCGAGCAGGAAGCCACCGGCTCGATGGGCGACGACACGCCGATGGCGGTGCTGAGCCAGCGCAGCCGCCCGCTGTACGACTATTTCCGCCAGGCCTTCGCGCAGGTCACCAACCCGCCGATCGACCCGCTGCGCGAAGACTGCGCGATGTCGCTGTCCACCCAGCTCGGCAAGGAAACCAACATCTTCCATGCCGGCCCGGAGACGGTGAACCACGTCATCCTCAATTCGCCGGTACTGAGCCAGCGCAAGCTGCGCCAGCTGTTGAAGATGGACCAGTACGTGCAGGCCAACCGCCTGCTCGACCTGTCTTACAGCGAAGACGAAGGCCTGCGCGCCGGCATCGAACGCATCTGCAGCGAAGCGGAACAGGCCGCGCGCGATGGCATGGTGATGCTGCTGCTGTCCGACCGCTACCCGGTGGCCGGGCGGCCGATGGTGCACGCGTTGCTGGCCACCAGTGCCATCCACCACCACCTGTCTCGGCTGGGCCTGCGCTGCGACGTGAACCTCATCGTCGAGACCGGCACCGCACGTGACCCGCACCACATGGCCTGCCTGCTCGGTTTCGGTGCCACGGCGGTTTACCCGTACCTGGCCTACCAGACCCTGTTCGACCTGGGCCGTCGCGGCATCCTCAAGCTCAGCAAGGGCGGCGAGCAATCGCAGATCGGCCGCCGCTACCGCAAGGGTATCTACAAGGGCCTGTCGAAGATCATCTCGAAGATGGGCATCTGTACGGTGGCCAGCTACCGCGGCGCGCAGCTGTTCGAGATCATCGGCCTGGAACCGGAAGTGGTGGACCTGTGCTTCCCCGATACCGCCTCGCGCATCGGCGGCGCCGGCTTTGCCCGCCTGGATGCCGACGCGCGCGAACTGTGCGCGCAGGCCTGGGACGCGCAGCAGGGCGTGGATGTCGGCGGCCTGCTGAAGTACGTGCACGGCGGCGAATACCACATGTACAACCCGGACGTGGTGACCACCCTGCAGCGCGCGGCGCGCAGCGGTGACCCGCGTGCGTGGCAGCAGTACTGCGATGCGGTGCATGCGCGCCCGCCATCGGCGCTGCGTGACCTGCTGGAGCTGGTGCCGGCGGCCGCGCCCGTGCCGCTGGACGAGGTCGCTCCAGCCAGTACCCTGTTCCCGCGCTTCGATACTGCGGCGATCAGCCTGGGCGCACTGTCGCCGGAAGCACATGAAGCATTGGCCATCGCCATGAACCGCCTCGGCGGCCGCAGCAATTCCGGCGAAGGCGGTGAGGATCCCGCGCGCTATGGCACTGCGAAGCGCAGCAAGATCAAGCAGGTCGCCTCGGGCCGCTTCGGCGTTACCGCCGAGTACCTGGTCAATGCCGAAGTGCTGCAGATCAAGGTCGCGCAGGGCGCCAAGCCCGGCGAGGGCGGCCAGCTGCCCGGCCACAAGGTCAACGAACTGATCGCACGTCTGCGCTACGCGCGGCCGGGCATCGGCCTGATCTCGCCGCCGCCGCACCACGACATCTATTCGATCGAAGACCTGGCGCAGCTGATCTACGACCTCAAGCAGGTCAACCCGACCGCGCTGGTATCGGTGAAGCTGGTCAGCCATGCCGGCGTTGGTACCATCGCCGCCGGTGTGGTCAAGGCCGGTGCGGACCTGATCACCATCTCCGGCCATGACGGTGGCACCGGTGCGTCGCCGGTCAGCTCGATCCGCTATGCCGGCGTGCCGTGGGAGCTGGGCGTGGCCGAAGCGCACCAGGCGCTGCTGGCCAACGACCTGCGCGGGCGCACCCTGCTGCAGACCGATGGCGGGCTGAAGACCGGCCTGGACGTGGTCAAGGCCGCGCTGCTGGGCGCGGACAGCTTCGGCTTCGGCACGGCGCCGATGATCGTGCTGGGCTGCAAGTACCTGCGCATCTGCCACCTCAACAACTGCGCCACCGGCGTGGCCACCCAGGACGAACGCCTGCGCGAGAACCACTTCACCGGCCAGCCGGAGCGCGTGGAGAACTTCTTCCGGCTGCTGGCCGAAGAAGTGCGTGGCTGGCTGTCCTACCTGGGCGCGCGTTCGCTGGAAGAGATCGTCGGCCGAACCGACCTGCTGCGGCAGATCGAGGCCGCGCCGCGTGACGGCGTGCGCGTGGACCTGTCGCGCCTGCTGGCCGATGCCCGTTACGAGGCCAGCCACTGCGCCGCGCAGCGCCTGTACGAGTCGCCGGACAGCCTGGCCACGCAGATGGACGGCCTGCTTGCCTCCGCCATTGAACACAAGCGCGGCGGCGAGCATCGCTTCCTGATCCACAACACCGACCGCAGCATCGGCACCCGCCTGGCCGGCGCGGTGGCGCGTGCGCACGGCAACCAGGGCATGGCCGAGGCACCGCTGGAACTGCGCTTCCGCGGCAGCGCCGGGCAGAGCTTCGGCGCGTTCAACGTGGGTGGCCTGCACCTGGAGGTGGAAGGCGAAGCCAACGACTACGTCGGCAAGGGCATGGCCGGTGGCCGCCTGGTGGTGCGACCGCCGCGCGGTGCCCGCTTCGAGGCACGCAGCACCGCCATCATCGGCAACACCTGCCTGTACGGCGCCACCGGCGGCGAGCTGTTCGCCGCGGGCAGGGCGGGCGAGCGCTTCGCGGTACGCAACTCCGGCGCGCTGGCGGTAGTGGAGGGTGCCGGCGACCACTGCTGCGAGTACATGACCGATGGCGTGGTACTGGTGCTGGGCAAGGTCGGGCTGAACTTCGGTGCCGGTTTCACCGGCGGCCTGGCCTACGTGCTGGACGTTGATCGCGATTTCGTCGACCGCTACAACCACGAGCTGATCGACATCCATCGCGTGTCCGCCGAGGGCTTCGAGAACTATCGCCAGCACCTGCACCGCCTGATCGGCCGCCACCGCGAGCTGACCGGCAGCATCTGGGCGCAGCAGATCCTGGACGAGTTCCGCGATTACATCGGCAAGTTCTGGCTGGTCAAACCGAAGGCCGCCAGCATCGAGTCGCTGACCGAAACCCTGCGACGCGCCGCGTGATGTTTTCCGGTAGTGCCGGCCGCTGGCCGGCAACGTTCCCCCTCGCATTACAGAGCCCGCCATGAGCCGCAAGCACGCTTTCCAGTTCCTCGACCTGCCCCGCACCATGCCGCAGCGCATTCCGGTGGAACTGCGCACCTCCGGCGACTGGGGTGAGCTGTACGGCAGGTTCGGCAAGGAAGACGCGCAGTACCAGGCCGGCCGCTGCCTGGACTGCGGCAACCCGTACTGCAGCTGGAAGTGCCCGGTGCACAACGCCATTCCGCAGTGGCTTCAGCTGGTGCAGGAGAACCGCATCCACGAGGCGGCCACGCTGTGCCACAGCACCAACCCGCTGCCGGAAGTGTGCGGCCGGGTGTGCCCGCAGGACCGGCTGTGCGAAGGCAGCTGCACGCTGGAGGAGTTCGGTGCGGTCACCATCGGCGCGGTGGAGAAGTACATCGTCGATACCGCATTGGCCAGTGGCTGGCGCCCGGATCTGGCCGCGGTGCAGCCGACCGGCCACAGCGTGGCGGTGATCGGCGCCGGTCCGGCGGGGCTGGCCTGTGCCGACCGCCTGGCTCGCGCCGGCATTGCCGCCGTGGTCTATGACCGCTACGAGCAGATCGGCGGCCTGCTGCAGTTCGGCATCCCCAGCTTCAAGCTGGACAAGGACGTGATCCGTCGCCGCCGCGACGTGCTGGAGGGCATGGGGGTGCAGTTCCGCCTCGGCGTGGAGATCGGCCGCGACATCAGCCTGCAGCAGCTGCTGGATACCCACGATGCGGTGTTCGTCGGCACCGGCGCCTACCGCTACACCGATGGCGGCCTCGACGGCCAGGACCTGAAAGGCGTGCTGCCGGCGTTGCCGTTCCTGGTGCAGAACAGCCGCATCGTCGGTGGTGATGATCCGAAGGGCCGGCCGATTGCCGGCTGGGAAGACACCATCGCCCTGCCCGATCTCAACGGCAAGCGCGTGGTGGTGCTCGGCGGTGGCGATACCGGCATGGACTGCGTGCGCAGCGCGATACGGCTGGGCGCGGCCAAGGTCACCTGCGCCTACCGCCGCGACGAAGCAAACATGCCCGGCAGCGCGCGCGAGGTCGCCAATGCACGCGAGGAAGGTGTGCGCTTCCTGTTCAACCGGCAGCCGCTGTCGATCGAAGCCGGCGCCGATGACGAAGTAATCGGCGTAACCGTGGTCGAGACCCGGTTGGGTGAGCCGGATGCGAACGGCCGCCAGAACGCGGTGCCGATCGATGGCAGCGAATCGCTGCTGGAGGCCGACGTGGTGATCATCGCCTTCGGCTTCTCGCCGACCGTTCCGGCATGGCTGGCCGAGCACGGCGTGGAAGGCCGGTCCAACGGCCGTATCGTGGCCGGAGGCAAGGATCGCCTGCCGTTCCAGACCGCGCATCCGCGCCTGTTCGCAGGTGGTGATGCGGTACGCGGTGCCGACCTGGTGGTGACCGCCGTGGCCGAGGGCCGCGATGCCGCCGCCAGCATCGTCCGGCTACTGGCCCACTGAGTCCGGCGCCAGCAGTACCGCCAGCAGCGCCCGCAGCACGTGCGGCTCCACCGGCTTGGCCAGGAAGTGGTCGATGCCAGCCGCGCGACAGGCTTCGCGGGTGCTTTCCATCACGCTGGCCGTGAGCGCGATGATCGGCACCTGCGCACGTGCCGGGCAGGCATCAGCGCGGATCGCCCGCGCCAGTGCGAAGCCGTCCATGCCCGGCATGTGGCAGTCAGTGATCACCAGCTCGAACGGCTGCGCCTGCCATGCTTCAAGCGCCGACTGCCCATCGGTACAGGCGTGGACCCGCAGCCCTAGCGCGCACAGGCGCTGCTCCAGCAGCTGCAGGTTGGTAGGATGGTCTTCAACCACCAGTACGCACGCCGCCGGCAATGGATGCTCATCCGCTGATGCCGCCGAAGGTGCGGCCATGGGTGCCTCGCAGGCCTCCAGGTCCAGATCCATCCATACCGTGGTGCCCTGCCCAGGGGAGCTGCGCAGCTGCAGCTCCGCCCCCATCGAGGTTGCCAGCTCGCGGCAGATCGCCAGGCCCAGCCCACTGCCGCCGAAGCGCCGCGTGGTCGAGCGCTCCGCCTGGGCATAGGCGGCGAACACCGCCTGCTGTCGTTCCTCGCTGATGCCCACGCCGCTGTCGCTTACCTGCAGGCGCAGCCGCTGCCCGCGGGCATGCTGCTGCAGTACCTGCAACCGCAGTTCCACGTGGCCGTGCCGGGTGAACTTCAGTGCATTACCGGCCAGGTTGAACAGGATCTGGCGCAGGCGCAGGCCATCGGCCAGCGATCCCGGCTGCATCTCCGGATCAAGCACCACCTGCAGGTGCAGGCCGCGGCTGGCGGCCACCGGCATCAGCAGCTGCTGCACCGCGCGCACCAGTGCCGCCAGATCGGTGGGCCGCAACTGCAGCGGTGCGCCCTGCAGGCGCTGGCTGTGCAGTACATCGTCGAGGATCTGCCGCAGCATCCGCGCCGCATCATCCACCGTGGCCAGCACCTGCTGCTGGCGTGGCTCCAGCCTGCTGCCCGCCAGCCGTTCGAGCATGCCCAGCAGCGTGCTCATCGGCGTGCGGATCTCATGGCTCATCGTGGCCAGGAAGTGCGCCTTGGCCTGTGCCACCTGCTCGGCCTCGCGGCGCGCGTCGGCCAGCGCGCGGGTACGTGACTGCACCTCGCTGACGTCGATCCAGTAGCCGCTCCACTCGACGTAGCTATCGTCGCAGGGCAACGGCCGCCCATGCGAACGCACCCATCGCCAGCCCTGTGGTGAACGGGTACGGAAAGTGACATCGATCGGGCCACGCGCCAATGCGGCTGTCTCGATACAGGCCATCACCCTGCTGCGGTCCTCGGGGTGGACTGCGGCCAGCAGCCACTGGTGATCGATGCGCGCGCTCTCCACGCTGATTCCGAACAGGGACTGCACGTCGCCGGCGATCTGCGGAAAGCTGTAGTGACCGCACGCCGAACGGCGCGCCTGGTAGACCACCGCCGGCAGGTTCGCAGTCACCTCCTGCAGGCGCTGCTCCACGACTCGGCGCCGCACGCTTTCGCGATGCACCCGCCAGTAACCGTAGGCATGTACCAGCGCCAGTGCGAGCAGGATCAACGAGGCCGGCACCAGCCAGCGCAGGGGTGACGATGACGGCCAATTGCGCGGCCGGTCCGGCAGCCAGGCCGCGCGGATCTGATCGCGCTCGGGATCGGTCAGCTGCGACAGCGCCTGCTCGAAGCCGGCGATGACATCGGCGCAGGCGGGCGTGGTCGCCAGCACCAGGGCATCATCGAAACCGGCCGGCGCAGCAATCAGCAGTGCATCGCCCTGGTAGCGGCGCAACGCGGCCTCGACTTCGCCGAGGTTGGCAACCACGGCATCGATCAGGCCGGTGCCCAGCAGCGGGAGCGCATCGTCCAGCGCTGCCGGTGGCAGCAGCTGCGCACCCGTTGCCTGCTCGGCCAGCAGCCCCTGCAGCGGCATCCGGCTGGGGCTGGCTACGGTTCGCTCACGCAGATCTTCCAGGCCCAGCACCGGCGGCGTACCCTCACGGCGCACGATCACCTGTGGCAGCTGCAGGTAGGGCGTGCTGGCCACCCAGCCGGCGGGCAGCTGCGAGCGTGGCCATCCCAGCAGCGCCTGGGTGCCGGCCGGCAGCTCATCCCGTTCCACGCTGGCGGCCGGCACGGGCAGCAGCTGCAGCGGCCGTTGCCGGCCCAGCAGCTCCAGGTACACCGCGCCGAGCCCCCGTGCCTCACCCTGTTCGCTGGACGACAACGGTGCGCGGTCGGAAGGCCAGGCAATGCGCAGCGGTGTCCTGCAGCCCGTGGCGGAGGCCGTGGCAGGCAGCAGCAGGCTGGCCATGACAGCAATGGCTGCCGGGAGGCCGGCGACATTCACGGTAGGCATCCTCATCTCGCGGGCGGAAGGAACGGCCGCGCTGCGGTACCGCTGCCTGCCACGCTATCGACGTGCGGACCGACGGCAATGAAGAAAGTTGTAAAAGCATCCAGATAGGGGAATGCCGACATACACTGCCGCCTTCACCCGTAACTGCGGAGCGTTCGATGCGCATCGGCCTGGCTGCCAACCGTCTTCATCACCACGACGCGCGCGCCGCGCTGTTCCGTTGGCTGCGCAGCAGCGAGCCCGGCCTGCGCGAGCTGGGCGTGTCGCTGCATGCGGTCGGTCGCACCCATGACGCGATCGAACGACAGGGCTTCCTGACCGGGTACGCGGGCCTGCACCGTTACCCGTACGGACGCGAGGGTGGCCTGATGAAGCTGGTCGCCGAAGTCGTTGGCATGGGTCCGGATCGGACACTGGATGGCGCGATCTACCTGATCGACCCGGTCGATCCGTCCTCGGTATTTCCAGAAGCCACGGCGCTGAAGCGCCAGTGCGTGATTCACGGCAAGCCGTTCATTTCGACCGTGGCCACTGCACGCGACTGGGTCGAAGTGGAGCGCGTCCACGGCGGGCTGCCGGCAGACCGCGGCGCTGACGACCTGCATGCGTTCGAAAGCCAGACGCTGGCACTGATCGCGCATGATGCGATGAAGCCGGCGATGCTGGCCTTCGCCGATGAGCATTTCGATGTGCTGGCCCGGTTCGGCGAGCGGGTGGCGACCGGCACCACCGGCCAGCGTTTGAACGAACTGGCCTGGAGCCGGGGCTGGCCGCGTGATACGCCGTGGGTGACGCGCTACCAGAGTGGCCCGATGGGCGGTGATGCGCAGATTGCCGACCGGGTACTGGAGGGGCGTTGCCAGCGTGCGATCTTCTTCGAGGACCCGCATGTGGCGCGCCAGCATGAGGCGGATATCCAGCTGCTGGAGCGTGCGGTGACGACGGTGACCGACCAGGCAGTGTGCATTACGGCGCCGCGGGTGGCGGCGCGGTGGGCGGCGGCCGCGGCGTTGCGGGTGGGGTGAGGGTTTCGGCCAACGGCTGAGCCCCTCGTGGTGGGTCGTTCAAATCGGAAGCCGTGCTCGGCCGGCCGGGGTGGATTGCGCAGGGGTCGCTGCAAGTACGTCCTTGTAAGCTCGGTCGCCGCTTGCTCGTGTGCGCTTTCCTGCGCACACGGCAAGACCGGGGTTGGGCGTCCTGCCCAACCCGCCCGAGGCATGCCTCGGGCCCATGCGGCTCACGCCCCTGCCCACCACGGACACTCCCTGTAGAGCCGAGCCATGCTCGGCTGCTCTTCAACGTGATGACTGGAACCCGCGCCACGCGCGTCAGCCGAGCATCGGCTCGGCTCTACAGCAGCTGGCGAAGCATCGCCTTCAGCCTGCGGCCTTCCAGCTGGAAGTAGTCGCGCTGCTCGCGCCAGGCGGGGAAGCGTTGTTCCACTTCGTGCCAGAACGCAGGCGAGTGATTGGGCTGGATCAGGTGGCAGAGCTCGTGCACCAGCACATACTCGAACGCTTCCGGACGACCGAGCACCAGGGCCAGGTCCAGTGCCATGCTGCCGTCGGGGGCCAGCGAGCCCCATTGCGAGGACATCACCTTCAGCCGCAGGCGGCTGGGGGCGCGCGGCAGAGTGGGCAGGTACTTCGGCAGCCAGCGGCCGACGTCGGCGCGGGTCTGGGCTTCGTAGAATTCGCGCAGCAGACGGCGCAGGGTGGCGTCGCCGCCGCGGGTCGGCCACTGCACGCAGGCGCCGTGCGCGTCGATCTCCAGGCGCGCGTAGCGGCCTTCCTGCCAGCGCAGCGGCAGCAGTTCGCCGCGCAGGGGCAGCACACCGTCTTCGCCCGGCTGCAACGGTGGCGGCAGGCCCTGGCCCTGGTACTGCCGCAGCTGCAGCGCCAACCAGTCGCGGTGCTGTTCCAGGAAGCGTTCGCCCATCACCAGGCTCGCGCGCGGCGGCAGGGTCAGGCGTGCGCCGCGTTCGTCCACACTCAGCTTGATGCGCCGCGCACGCGGATCACGCACGCGCAGGACCTCGATCTCGGCATCCTCCAGGCGCAGGCGAACGGTGTCGCGCTGTACGGTGGCGGGCGGGGTCGGGCTGATCAGGCGGCGCAGCAGACGGCTCATGCGCCCAGCATAGCGCCGCTTCGGGCCGCCGGATGACCGGCGGCCGTCGCGCTGCCTGTTCAGTCAGCCTTGCTGAGCTTGAAGGCTTCTTCCAGCAACAGGAACAGGCGGCGGATCTCGGCGCTCTGCAGGGCAAAGCGGGCGTCGAACTCGGCGCGGCGTCCGTCTTCGTCGGCATGCTCCAGCTGGTCCAGGGCGCCGTCGAGGAACTTCAGCTTGCGCACGATCAGGTCGTCGCCGATGACGAAGGACAGGTTGTCCTCGAAGATCAGCGCCAGCTTGGTCACCTGCTTGCCGGCGTCCAAGTGCTTGTCGATCTCGTCGCAGCGCAGTTCCTGGTGCTGGCACTTGACCACCGCGCCGCCTTCCACCGGGTCCTTCATCTCGCACTCTTCGCCCAGGCTCAGTCCGGTCGGCAGCGGCTCGCCGGCGATCCAGCCGGTCAGGATCGAGCGCGGCGCGACTTCGGCGTTCAGCGGCATCGCCGGGAAGCTGCCGAGCAGGCCGCGGATGTCGGACATGAAGTACTCGCCGGTCTTGCGGCTGGAGGTATCCACCGCCACATAGCCGTGCTGCAGGTCGATGAAGGCGTCGTTGCGCGAGGACTTCACGAAGGCGCGCGGCAGCAGTTCATGCAGCAGGTCGTCCTTCATGCGCTTGCGCTCGCGGCCACCTGGGCGGCGGCCTTCCTTCTCCTCGATCTCCTCCAGCTTGCGCTCGAGCAGGTCGTTGACCACCGCTGCCGGCAGGATCTTGTCCTCGCCGCCCACGGTCAGCCACAGGTGTTCGGCGATGCGGTGGGAGAGCTGCTCCTTTTCCTCGCGGCCGAACGGCGAGATGAAGCCGCGCGAGTTCATTTCCAGCGCGCCAACAGGCTTGAGCACGGCGTGCGGCAGCAGGGTATCGACTTCGGAAAAATCGGTGGCGGTCGGAAAACGGAAGAACGTCAGGTTGCGAAAGAACATGGAATTCCGGATGGCAAAGAGGAAGGGCGACCGACCTTAAACGGTGGGCGTCTCGGGATCTGCGTCGGCATCGGCCGGGGAACCGGCCAGCCAGGCATGGGCATCGGGCAGCGGCGCGTCGTCGCGACGGCCCAGCGCCATGAAGTCGAACAGGGTAGTGTCGGCCAGCTGCGAGGGCCGGACGTCGCCCATGGCGCGCGCGATCTGCTCGATGCGGCCGGGATGGTCCTTTTCCCACTGCTTCAGCATCAGGCCGACCTGGCGGCGCTGCAGGTTCTCCTGGCTGCCGCACAGGTTGCAGGGAATGATCGGGAACCGGCGTGCCTGCGCGTAGTCGACGATGTCGCTTTCGCGCACGTAGGCCAACGGCCGGATCACCACGTGCCTGCCGTCATCGCTGCGCAGTTTCGGCGGCATCCCCGCCAGCTTGGCGTGGTGGAACAGGTTCATGAAGAAGGTGGCCACCATGTCGTCGCGGTGATGGCCCAGCGCGATCTTGGTGAAACCGTGGGTTTCGGCGTAGTTGTAAAGCGCGCCACGACGCAGCCGCGAGCACAGCGAACACATGGTCTTGCCTTCCGGGATGACCCGGCTGACCACCGAATAGGTGTCCTGCTCGATGATGTGGTACGGCACGCCCAGCCCGGCCAGGTACTCCGGCAGGATGTGCTCAGGGAAGCCCGGCTGTTTCTGGTCCAGGTTCACCGCCACCAGCTCGAACGGCACCGGTGCCTTCTTCTGCAGCTGCAGCAGCACGTCCAGCAGGGTGTAGCTGTCCTTGCCGCCGGACAGGCAGACCATGACCTTGTCGCCGGCCTCGATCATGCCGAAGTCGGCAATCGCCTCGCCGACCTGGCGGCGCAGGCGCTTGGCCAGCTTGTGCTGCTCGCGCTCGGCCACGCGTGGATCGCGGGCGGCGCGCGGCTGGGGATCGGGAAGGGAAATCACGGCACTCATGGGCTCCATTCTAACGGCTCGGAGCGGCCCCGGCCGGGGGTCGGTATTCCCCTCTCCCGGCGGTCATCATCGCTGTGTATGCTCGGGACCTGTGGACACCTACGACCCCGCCGAGATCGTCGAACGCCTCGCCGCCCTGCGCGCCGAGCACCGCCTGCTGGATGAACAGATCACCCGCATGGCGGCCAACGGCGAGGACGAACTGGAAGCCAAGCGCCTGAAGCGGCGCAAGCTGCAGTTGAAGGATTGCATCGCCAGGCTGGAGAGCCTGCAGATTCCCGACGAGCCGGCCTGAGCCGGGTTCAGGTGGGTGCCAACCCGGGTTGGCCTCCTGCTCCGGTACGTGCCAACCCTGGTCGGCACGACGGGAAGGTGTGCGGACCAAGGTCCACGCCCACCGCAGGATTCAGTTCAATCCTGCGGTGCCGGCTCGTCCGGGCGCGCCGCTTCCGGGCTGACCCGCTCGATGGTGTGGCGCAGCTCGCGGCCGAGGATGAACTTGGCATCCTTGGCCCAGGCATCCAGGCGCTCGTCGAACAGCAGCTTGCTGTTCTCGTCCGGCCACACCAGGCGCAGCTCGCGCAGCTTCTGGATGAAGCCACGGAACAGGGCCTTGTCGAAGAACTCCGGCGCCGCCGGCGCATAGAGCAGGCTCAGGCGCTGCGCGGCCTGCTGGCACAGGCTTTCCAGTTCGGCGGCGCCAAGTACGCCGGGGCCGTTCTTCACCAGCACCGAAATGGCGATGTAGTAGCGCTCGAACGCCTGCTGCAGCGAGTGCCCGATGGCGCGCAGGCGGAACACCTCGTCGGTCTGCCCGGTGTTGCGCGCCAGAATGCCGCCGTCGTCGTCATTGACGTTCTGCAGCAACCCCTCACGCACGAACACGTTGATGGTCTGGTCGATGCGCTGGGCGAACTCGTCCTCGCTCCACGGCAGGAACAGCTCGGCCTGCAGGAACGGGTACACCGTACGGCCCAGCTGGACCAGGCCGGCGCGGCTCATGCGGCGGTTGTTCTGGAAGCAGCAGGCCACCCACGACGAGGCAGTGAACAGGTGCAGCACATTGTTGCGGAAGTAGCTCAGCAGCACCGCGGTATCGCCACTGACGCTGAGCACATCGCCCAGCGGGTGCTTGATGCGGGTGAGGACGTTGATTTCCTCGGCGTGGGCGATGATCCGCTCCGGCGAGTGCGGGGTCACCGTCACCCGGTCCGAATATGGCATCTCGACCAGCAGGGTCTTGCACAGCTCGATCTGCGCGATCAGGTCGGCCTCGCCCATCGCGTGCTTCGGCGTGGACAGCAGCGCCAGCGCCAGCAGGTTGATCGGGTTGACGTCGGCGGCGCCGTTGATGCGCACCTGGATGCGTTCGGCCAGCGTATCCACCGTGGTCGACAGCCAGGCCGGCTTCTCGTCCTCGGACACCGCCTCGCCCTTCCACTCCGGCGCCTTCTCGGCCAGCACGTCGTTCAGTGCGATCGGTTCGCCAAAGTTCACCACCACCTGGCCGTAGTTCTGCTTGAGCACCTTGGGGATGCCCCACAGCAGCGACCAGATCGATTCCTTTTCCTTCGGCCGGCCGGACAGTTCGTCCAGATAGCTGCCGCCTTCCATCAGTTTCTCGTAGCCGATGTAGACGGGCTGGAACAGCACCGGCTTGCGCGGCTGGCGCAGGAACGCACGCAGCGTCATCGAGATCATGCCGCCCTTGGGCTGCAGCAGGCGGCCGGTGCGCGACCGGCCACCCTCAACGAAATACTCCAGCGAATAGCCACCGGCCACCAGCTGCGCGACGTACTCGCTGAGCACCGCCGAGTACAGCGCGTTGCCGCGGATCGAGCGGCGGATGAAGAACGCACCGCCCTTGCGCAGCAGGGTACCCACCACCGGCAGGTTCAGGTTGATGCCGGCCACGATGTGCGGTGGCACGATGCCGCGGTCGTACAGCAGGTAGGACAGCAGCAGGTAGTCCATGTGGCTGCGGTGGCTGGGCACGTACACCACTTCGTGGCCCGGCGCGGCAGCCTTGAACTTGTCCAGGTGGTGCACCAGCACGCCCGCATAGATGCGGTTCCACACGTGGCTGAGCATGAAGCTGGCCGAGCGCACGACCGGGCTGGAATAGTCCGCGGCGATTTCCCAGGCGTAGGCGTGTGCCTTCTTCCAGGCATCGGCCGGCTTCGAATTGTCGCGCTTGGCCTGTGCGGCGATCGCCTCGCGCACCGGTTCGGCAGCCAATACCTGGTCCACCAGCAGGCGCCGCGTCGACAGGTCCGGGCCGATCACCGATTCACGGATGCGCCGGAAGTGCGTACGCAGCACGCGCTGCAGCTTGCGCACCGTGCGCTCCGGCTCCAGGCCTTCGTCCACGGTGCTGCGCAGCGAGATCGGCGGGGCGAAGCGCACGATGGTATTGCGCCCGTTCAGCAGCAGGCCCAGCAGGCGGCGGAAGCGACCGACCAGCGCCCAGTTTTCCGAGAACAGCACCGCGAACCAGCCGCTCTGCTTGTCCGGCGCGCGGCCGACGAAGATAGACACCGGCACCAGGTGCACATCCAGGTCGTCGCGCACGCGGTGCGCCTGCAGGACCTTGGCCAGCGAATCGGAGTGGGTCTTGGCGCCGCGCTGCTCGGGAATCAGCGAGTTGCTGGAGCTGCGCCGCGACAGCGCCAGGTAGGCGCGCTTGCGCCCGGTCGGGTCACCGGCCAGCGGCACCAGCGGCGAGGGCAGCCCGGCCTGGCGGCAGGCCTTGTCCAGGATCAGCGCGTTGGACAGGCCGTAGTCTTCCAGCACGTACACGACCGGACGGCCATCGTTGTACTGGCCTGGGTCCTCCGGCTCGATCTTCAGCGACAGCCACGGCTCGACCAGGCGGCCCAGCAGGCGAGCCCACAGCGGGCGGCGGCCGGCCGGACGCGCGTGCACGGGCGGCGGTACCGGGTTCGGGCCGGTGCCGGTCGAGGGGGACGCCGGCACCGTATCGGCGGGCGTCGACTGGGATTCTTCGCCGGGAAACGGCAGCGGGTTCTGTTTCGACATCGGCGCCATTATGGCTTAGGCGGCGGCGTTGCTGCTTCCCCACCCCCAGCAGGGGCTTCAGCCGGTGATGGCGAGGCCGCAGCGCGGGCCGCGTCGGCCTTGCGCAGCAGCGCATCGGTGTCGGCCAGGGTGCGGGTCAGGTACCAGTGGCCCTCGCGGCGGCTCAGCGGCAGCTGCAGGATCATTTCGCGGCCAGCCAGGTCGTAGTGCAGGCGTACCAGCGCATTGTCACCCTCCACCGAGAGCAGCTCACCGCGCACGCTGCGCAGCGCCTCGTCCACGCCCAGTCCGTAGCTGCCCAGCACGGCCTTGAGGGTGTGGATGAACGGCGCCAGCTGCTGCAGGCTGCCTTCCATGCCGGCGGCCTGCAGGCCGGCCTCATCATCGAACCCAACCTTGCCGGCCGCGCCAACCAGTGCGGCGATGGTGCTGCGCGCGCGGGCGCGGTCACTGATCGGTGCGCCCTGCGCCCAGCTGGCGAGGGTTTCCACCAGGGCGATGTAGTGCGCCTGTTGGCCGGGCGTATAGCCCTTCTGGTGGCGCAGATACTGCACGCCGAAGTTGCCCATCGACTGCGCGGCCTGGCGAACGGCGCCGGCCTGTCCGGCCAGCTGGCGATCGAAGCTGCGCTGCAGTTCGGCGCTGGCGTTGGGCTTGCGCAGCGCGGCCAGCATCGGCAGCAGCTGGTCACCCAGCGGCAGTTCGGTCAGCGGCCACTGGCTGTGGCCTTCGGTCCAGGCCTGTTGCAGGCGCTGGTACTGGCTGGGCGGTACCGACAGCTTCGCGTAGCCGACCAGATCGTCCTCGGCCAGGCGCAGGGCCATCGCCTGCACCGCCGCGACCGGTTCGGCTGCCGGCTTGGCTGGATCATCGGCTGATTCGCGGCACGCGGCCACCGCCAGCAGCAGCATGGCTGCCAGCCCCCATCCACGCGCAGACCTTCCTCGCACCGCCACGCTCATGCAATCGGACTCCCCGGACCGGTCCGCATCTTGCGGCCTGCGACGTGACAGCGGCAAGCCGGGACGTCACGGTTTCCGCTGTTGCCTGTGCAAGTCACTGACGGGAATAAAAAAAGAGCCGGGATCACGGGGATCACAGGCTCTTCAAACCGGCGCAGGGCCGGTGGACAGTGTTGTGGCACATGTCCGGTCCGAGGACCGGATGGCGGCGATCCTACGCTGCCGCTCAAGTTAAGGCAATACTTCACGTAGTGCACCTTAAACTATTGATTTTATTGATTCACCTGATGATGGGGGTGGACGCAATGAAATCTACGGCAGGTTTTGCGGCGATTCGGGCACAACCGCTCGGTAGACAGATGCAAAAACGCCATCCCGCGCGGGCCGGGATGGCGTTCGGGCCTGCAGCCTTCGCAACGGAACCTCAGCGCGCACCCAGTGCCGACGCGATTTCCTGCTGGATGGCCCGGGCCGCGGCCTGCGGATCGGTGGCCAGGCGGATCGGACGGCCAACCACGATGGCATCGGCACCATCGGCAAACGCCTGGGCCACGCCAACGGTACGCTTCTGGTCATCGCCGACCGGGCCACCGGGGCGGATGCCCGGGCAGACGATCGAGAACCCGGCGCCGGTCGCGGCGCGAATCGGGCCGGCCTCCTGGCCCGAGGCGATCACGCCATCGATGCCGGCCGCCTGCGCGGCCAGCGCGCGTTCGACCACCACCTCCACCGGTTCACGGTCGATGCCCATCTGCGCCAGGTCCGGGCGGCCCATCGAGGTCAGCACGGTCACCGCCAGCAGGCGCATGTCGCTGCTGTTGGCGGCGGCGCAGGCTTCCATCATCGCCGGGTGCCAGCCGTGGATGGTGGCGTAGCTGACCGGCCACTGCGAAAGGCGCTTGATCACCGCCGCGGCGGTGGCCGGGATATCGAAGAACTTCAGGTCGACGAACACGCGCTTGTCGCGGCGGGCCAGCTCGTCCAGCACCTGGAAGTACTCGCCCGACGCCAGCAGTTCCATGCCGATCTTGTAGAACGCCACGCTGTCGCCGAGGCGGTCGACCCACTCCAGCGCCTGCGCGCGATCAGGCACGTCCAGCGCGAAGATCAGGCGCTCGTCGTCGCGCAGCGGCAGTGGCGCGCGGCTCATGGTGCGTAGTCCAGGGCAGCGCGCTTGGCGTCGTGGCGGGCCTGGCGCGACTGGCTGTAATCGTTGTTGAACTGCGCCGGCTCGAAGCCACCGTAGGTCGGGTTGGGCAGCATCCACCAGCGCTCGCCGAACCAGTCGTGGTACTGCTGCAGCAGTGCGTCACGGCCGTCGTTGGTGTTGGCGGTCACTTCCACGAAATCGCCCAGCTGGTCGCCGAACTGCATCAGCACGCGGTACTTCTGCCCGGCCAGGCGGCGGCGGCAGTTCTTCTCGCTGCCGGCCTGCTCGCAGCCCGGCACCACCGTGCCCAGGCCAAGGAACACGCTGTCGTCGGCCACCGGCAGGCCCTGCTCGCGCAGGTTGGCCAGGGTCGCGTCCTTCAGGTGCACGGCGCGGTTGGAGATGTACAGCAAGGTCACGCCCTTGGCGTTGGCGGCCTTGGCGAAATCGACCACGCCCGGGATGGCCTTGGCCTTCTTTTCGGCCACCCACTGGTCCCAGCTCAACTCATCGTATTCCTTGCCGTCGCGCACCAGGCGCGCCTGGTAGGGCGAGTTGTCCAGCACGGTCTCGTCCACGTCCAGCACCACGGCCGGCTTCAGGCCCTTGGCCTCGTTGCCGCGTTCTTCCGGCACCAGCGCATCCCAGTGGGCTTCCTTCAGCGCGGCGTCCAGGTGGTCGGCGGCGGCGCGGTAGGTCTGCTCGGTGATCGCCTTGTACTCCTGCGCACGCTGCATCCACAGCACTGCATTGAGGTTGTCATTGGCAGTGGCATCGAGCGCGCCGTCGGCTTTGGCAGCGGCGGCCGGGGCCTCCGGTGCGGCGGCTTCAGCGGCAGGCGCATCCACGCGCTTGCAGGCGGACAGGCCCAGCGCCGCAGTGGCGAGCAGGGTCAGGGACAGGGAAACGGGACGACGCATGGATTCACCGGCAATCAGATATACCGGCGCATTTTACCGGCAAAGGCGGCGCCGGGACGGCTATGCTTGGCGGTTGACCCGTTGCCCTTCCGGAGGCCGCCATGACCGATTCCGTCCAGACCCCCGACGTCCCCCTGCTCGACGCCGTGCAGGCCCGCCTGCTGGGCTGCCTGGTGGAAAAGGAGGCGACCACGCCGGACACCTATCCACTGACGGTCAACGCCGCCCAATCGGCCGCCAACCAGAAGACCGCGCGCGAGCCGGTGATGAACGTCGATGCCGGCAGCGTGCAGCACGCGCTGCGCCAGCTGGAGGCGTTGGGCCTGGCCCGCCAGCACTTCTCCTCGCGCGCGGACCGCTACGAGCACCGCCTGCAGGCCGCGCTGGACCTGACCCGGCAGCAGACCGTGCTGCTGGCGCTGCTGCTGCTGCGTGGGCCGCAAACCCTGGGCGAGCTGGTGTCGCGCAGCGAGCGTCTGTACCGTTTTGCCGACACCGACGAAGCCCGCCACGCCATCGAGCGCCTGCAGCAGCGCGCGCTGCTGGTGGTGCTGCCGCGTGCCAGCGGCCAGCGCGAAGACCGCTACATGCACCTGCTGTGCGGAGAAGTGGACGGCGCGGCACTGGCAGCGAAGTACGCCAGCGGCGGCGGTGGCAGCAGCGATGCGGCCGATCCGGGCCTGGCCGAGCGCGTGGCCCGGCTGGAAGCGGCCGTGGCCGAGCTGCAGGCGCAGCTGGACGAACTGCGCGGCTGAGGGGGTGGGTGCCGACCGTTGGTCGGCACTGCATCTGAATCGTGCCGACCAACATCAGGGGTCAGACCTGCGCCGCACCCGGCGCGGCATACAACCGGCTCGGGCTGTCCACGCCCGGCAACTGGATCACCCCGCGCGTCTGCATACCCAGGCCCTGCAGGATCTTCCCGGACACCACGTTGTCCAGATCGGTGATGCCATACAGATCGTGCAGGCCCAGCGCTCCACGCGCATGCGCGAACACCGCGCGTGCCGCCTCACCGGCATAGCCCTGCCCCGCGAATTCCGACAGCACCGCATAGCCGATGTCCGGCCCCGGCAGGCCATCCCGCCGCACCAGCCCGGCGTTGCCCAGCCAGGCACCATCGGACAACCGCTCGATGGCATACATGCCGAAGCCATTCAACGCATAGCTGTGCAGCACCCGCAGCGCAATGTACTCGCGTGCCTGTTCTTCGTCGCGCACGTTGCGGTCACCGATGAAACGCACGAAGCCCGGATCGTTGAGCAGGGCCAGCATCGGTGCCGCATCACGGTCAGGTTCAATGGCCCGCAGCCGCAGGCGCTCACTCTCGATCGGTTGCACAGGCAGACCTCCAGCCGAAACCCCGATTCTGCCTCAACCGCCGGCTGTTGCTTTTGATTTCCTCTGCATTGCCGTGGAAGGAAGCGCCCGGAATCTGTCAGAGGCCGGTCGAGGTGGGTTCGCGGGGGTATCCGCGCCATGGATGGCGCGGCTAAGCCCCCAAGGACGGGTTCACGGCGTCCCCCGCGAACCCACCCCGACCGGCCACACTGCGGAACCAACGCGTGCTCCACCACGGAGGGGCGGCGCCGTTGGAGCGCCCTAGTCGAACAACGCCTCGATCGCCGCCAACCCCGCACTCGCCCGTTCCTTCTTGCGCGCCGCATCGGCCACCGGATCGGCGCCATCGCGCTGGATCTCCTCGGCCGGAATCTCCTCGAAGAACCGGCTCGGCTTCAGCCGCACATGCTCGCCGAACTTGCGCGTCAGCTTGCTGTAGCTCATCCACAGCTGGATCTTGGCGCGGGTGATGCCCACGTACAGCAGGCGCCGTTCTTCCTGCAGGTTGCCCTCGTCCAGGCTGACCTGGTGCGGCAGCACGCCGTCCTCGCAGCCGACGATGAACACGTACGGGAATTCCAGGCCCTTGGAAGCGTGCAGGGTCATCATGCGCACCTGATTGCCGCCCTCGTCCTTGTCGCTGCGCGACAGCAGCGCCAGCTGGCCGGCCAGGTCGGCGGCGGTTGCACCGCGCGGGCCGCCCTCGAACCACTGCGCCAGTTCCTCGATGTTGTTGGCGCGGCGCTGGTAGCTGGCCTCTTCCTTGGCCTGCTGGCGCAGCTCGCTCAGCAACCCCGATTCCTTGGCCACCTTGCGGATCATGTCGCCGGACGTCACTTGGCGCATCTGTGCACGCAGGTCGCGCAGGATGTCGGTGAAGCGCGCCAGGCTGTTGGCCGCGCGCGGTGGGAGCTGCTGCAGGGCACCGATGGTTTCGGCCACATGCGCCATCGGCATGTCCTTTTCCTGGGCCAGCTCGGCCAGCTTGGCCAGCGTGCCGGCACCGACGTCGCGCTTGGGCGACTGCACCGCACGCATGAACGCGGTGTCGTCATCCGGGTTCACCAGCAGGCGCAGCCAGGCCAGCGTGTCCTTCACTTCCTGGCGTTCCAGGAACATGGTGCCGCCGGTCAGGTGATAGGGAATGCGCAGCAGCTGCATCGCCTTTTCCAGCGGGCGCGACTGGAAGTTGCCACGGAACAGGATGCAGAAGTCACTCCACGGCACGTTGCGCGATTGCGCCACGAAGGCGATCTCGGCGGCGACCTTCTCCGCTTCATGTTCGCTGTTGCGGCATTCCCAAACACGGATGCGTTCGCCGTCGGCCTGGTCGCTCCACAGCTTCTTCAGGTGCTCATGCGGATTGTTGGCGATCAGCGCGTTGGCGGCGCGCAGCACGCGGTTGGAGCAGCGGTAGTTCTGCTCCAGCTTGATGATTTCCAGCATGGGGTAATCGCGCCCCATCTGCTGCAGGTTTTCGGGATTGGCGCCACGCCAGGCGTAGATCGACTGGTCATCGTCGCCGACGCAGGTGAAGTTGCCCTTCTCACCGGCCAGCTGCTTGAGCAGGCGGTACTGCGCGTCGTTGGTGTCCTGGCATTCGTCCACCAGCAGGTAGCCGATGCGCTCGCGCCAGGCCAGGGCGATGTCCGGATTCTCTTCCAGGATCTGCACCGGCAGACGGATCAGGTCATCGAAGTCCACCGCATTGAACGCGGTCAGCCTCAGCTGGTATCGCTCGTAGACGCTGGCCGCTTCCTTCTCGCGGTTGCTGCGTGCGGCGGCCATCGCCTGTTCGGGCGACAGGCCGGCGTTCTTCGCGCGCGACACCAGGTTCTTCATGTCCTCGATGTCGTCGGGCTTGGCCCCGTGCATCAGGTCCTTGATCTGCGCAGCGGCATCGTCGGCGTCGAAGATCGAGAATCCACGCTTCAGGCCCACCGCCGCGTGCTCGATCTGCAGGAACTTCAGGCCCAGCGCATGGAAGGTGCAGATCGTCACCTCGTCGGCATCCTGCTCGCGCAGGCGCTTGGCCACACGCTCGCGCATTTCCTTGGCCGACTTGTTGGTGAAGGTGATCGCCGCGATGCGGCGTGCCGGGTAGCGGCCACAGCTGATCAGGTGGGCGATCTTTTCCACGATCACGCGCGTCTTGCCGCTGCCCGCGCCGGCGAGCACCAGCAGCGGACCTTCGATGTGCAGGACGGCGGCGGCTTGGGGGGGATTGAGACCGTGCATGGGATGGGGATTGTAGCGGGGCGGGGTGACGACCACAGCGGCCTGCCGGCGGGGTTGCTGAACGGCTTCGGCGAAGCGGGGCCGCGGCGTACAATCCGTCGATGGCCAAGCTCTACTTCTACTATTCGGCGATGAACGCCGGCAAGACCACCACCCTGCTGCAGAGCGCCCACAACTACCGCGAGCGCGGCATGCGGGTGGCGATCCTGACCCCGCGCCTGGACGATCGTGCCGGCGCCGGCGTGGTTGCCTCGCGGATCGGCCTGCGCGCCGAGGGCATGGCCTTCGACCGTGATACCGACCTGCAGCGCTGGGTAGAGCAGGACCTGGCGGCGAACGGTCCGATGGGCTGCGTGCTGGTGGACGAAGCCCAGTTCCTCACCCGCGCCCAGGTCTGGCAGCTCAGCGAGGTGGTCGACCAGCTGCGCATTCCGGTGCTGTGCTACGGGCTGCGCACCGACTTCCGCGGCGAACTGTTCGAGGGCAGCCAGTACCTGCTGGCCTGGGCCGACGAGATGCAGGAGATCAAGACCATCTGCCACAGCGGCAAGAAGGCAACGATGACGGTACGCGTGGATGAGCATGGCCACGCAGTACAGGACGGCCCGCAGGTGGAGATCGGCGGCAACGACCGCTACGTGTCGGTCAGCCGCGCCGAGTTCAAGAAGATCACCCGCGGTGAAGGGCGTATCGATCCGGCGCAGGCCCCGCTGCCGCTGTAAGGGGTGTTCTTTTGCAGGGCTTGCAGCCCTGCACCTGCTCAACGCAACGGCAACGGCAACGGCCAAAGCCAAAGCGGCACCGCGGGATGGCGGGGCGGTGTGGGTGGGCAGGACACGCCGTAAACCCGTCCCTGGGGGCTCGATGGCGCCATCCATGGCGCCAACGGTCCTGCCCACCCACACCGCCCCACCTCTGACAATTTCACGCGGCTGTTGGTGGGTGCCGACCGTTGGTCGGCACATCTGTCAGATATCGAAGTTCATCTATCGACATTCATCTGGGTTCAGAGCCCGTTGCGCAGCAACGGGATCCGACCCCGTGCTCCGACAGATCGCGGCGATCTGTCGAAGGCGGGGTGGGTCCGGTTGAGGGGGCGTGAGCGCCATGGATGGCGCGACCGAGGCTACATGGACGTATTTACGCCGTCCCCCTCAACCGGACCCACAGCGCCTCCCCACAGGAAACCAGCTTCTGCCGTTGCTTCGGCTCTGGCCTCTGCAGGTGCAGGGCTGCAAGCCCTGCAAACCCAACCCCCTCTTAGTACAGCGTGCGCTCCGGCGCTCCGGCCGGCGGCGGGGTGTACTGGTACAGCCAGGTCTCCGTGAGGGTCTTGCCACCACTGCGCAGGAACAGGCGGATGTCGATCTGCTCGGTACTGCCTTCCGGCGGCACCAGGTCGAACATCGCGCGGTAGCCGTTGATCTCGCGCAGCGGCCGCGCCGACACGATCTCGACCCGGCCCCGGCTGGCTTCCACCACCGCCTCGACCTCGCCCTTGTCGATCAGCCTGGCCAGTTCGCCACCTTCGAAGTCCACCGCGAAGCGCCAGCTGAAGTACTCGCGCTTCTTGCCGACCACACCGCCCAGGCCGGTGCGGCTGGCCACGCAGTGCGCCATCGGCGGCCGTGCCGGCGGCTCGGCGCCCCAGTACAGGCGGTAACCGACCAGCAGCTCCTGGCCCGGCTGCGGCTTTTCCTTGGGATTCCAGAACGCCACGATGTTGTCGAAGGTCTCGTCCACGGTGGGGATCTCCACCAGCTGCACCGAGCCCTCGCCCCATTCGCCCTTCGGCTCCACCCACAGGCACGGCCGCTTCTCGTAGAACACGCCGTCATCCTGATAGTGGTCGAAGTTGCGGTCGCGCTGCAGCAGGCCGAAACCGCGCGGGTTGCGGTCCACGAACATGTTGAAGCGCAGGTTGCGCGGGTTCAGCAGCGGGCGCCAGATCCATTCGCCGGCACCGGTCCACAGCGACAGGCCGTCGGTATCGTGGATCTCCGGGCGCCAGTCCCAGCCCATGCGGCGGTCGTTCTCGCCCACCTGGTACATGCTGGTGCACGGCGCGATGCCCAACCGCTCGATCGCCTTGCGCGGGTACAGCGCGCTGTCGATGTCCATCAGCAGCACGTCACCGTTGGTGATCGCGAAGCGATAGGCACCGGCCACGCTGGGCGAATCCAGCAGGCCGTAGACCACGATCGTGTCCGAATCAGCCGACGGCTGTTCCAGGTAGTAGGCGATGAAATCCGGGAATTCCTCCGGCTTGCCCATGCCGGTATCGATCGCCAGGCCACGCGCGGACTGGCCGTACTGACCCTCCTTGCCGACCGCGCGGAAGTAACTGGCGCCGAGGAAGGCGGCGAAATCGCGGTCGGTGTCCTTGCGGGTGTTCAAGCGGAAACCGGCGAACCCCAGGTCGGCCGGCAGCTCGCCGTCCTTGATGCCGCTCTTGCCGTAGTTGAATGCCGCGCCGTCATAGGCCAGCTCCTGCGCCTTGCCGTCGACCACGTCGAACATGCGCACCGGCGAATGGAAGTACAGGCCCAGATGGAAGAACTTGGCCTGGAACTTGCCTGGCTGGTCAGCCCACAGCGCATGGTCCTGGCGGTAACCGATCGACTGGTACTGGTCCCAGTCCAAGCCTTCCAGGCGGCCCGGCAGCACCCGCTTGTGGCTCTTGTAGGGCGCCTGTGCCAGCGCGCGCGCCTGGCCCTTGAGGGTAGCGAAGTCGAACGGCTGCGGCTGGCCGAGGCGGCGCAGGCCCATCTGGCCGCTCCTGCTGGCCGCGCACGCGGGCAGGGACGGCAGGCCGAATGCTGCCAGGGCGAGGGAGGCATTGCGGATGAAGTCGCGTCGTTGCATGCAGGCGCGTCAGGCACGAAGGGAAGGTCGGCCATGATAGGCAGACAAACGTTAACGGGCAGCGGAGACGTCTCCTGCCCGTTCAGCTGCCGCTGGCCGCCCGGCTCAGCGCTGGCAGTGGTTGCACCAGACGCTGGCGCGCTGGCCGATGGTGGCGTGCTTCAGCGCGCGGCCACAGTTCGGGCATGGCAGGCCGTCGCGGCCGTACACCAGCAGTTCCTGCTCGAAGTAGCCCGGTGCGCCGTCAGGGCTGATGAAATCGCGCAGCGTGGTGCCGCCCCGGGTGATCGCATGGCCGAGAATTTCCTTCACCGCCCCGGCCAGCCGCTGGTAGCGTTCGCGCGAGATCTTGCCCGCCTCGCGCAGCGGGCTGATGCCGGCCTTGAACAGGCTCTCGGCGGCATAGATGTTGCCGACGCCCACCACCACCGCCTGGTCCATCAGGAAGGTCTTCACCGGCGCACTGCGGCCCCGGCTGCGGGCGAACAGGTAGTCGCCGTCAAACACGTCGTCCAGCGGTTCCGGGCCCAGCCCCTGCAGCAGCGGGTGGACTTCGCCGGCCGGCTGCCAGAGCAGGCTGCCGAAGCGGCGCGGGTCGTTGAAGCGCAGCAGGCGGCCGTTGTCCAGGCTGATGTCGACGTGGTCGTGGGCGCGCAGCGGGGTATCGCCAGGCAGCACGCGCAGGCTGCCGGACATGCCCAGGTGCAGCACCGCGCTGCCGACGGCGGTGTCCAGCAGCAGGTACTTGGCGCGGCGACGGATCTCCTCGATGCGCTGGCCCGGCAGCAGCTCGGCCACTTCCGGCGGAATCGGCCAGCGCAGGTCGGCGCGGCGCAGGATCACGCCATGCACGCGACGACCCTGCAGGTGCGGCGCCAGGCCGCGGCGGGTGGTTTCTACTTCGGGCAGTTCGGGCATGGGGTGATTCTACGCCCGCTCAACGCGGCGGCGCGGACAGCTCACGGGCGTCGAGGAAGCCATCACCGTTGGCATCCTGCTTGTGGAAGCGCTGCACGATCACCTGCCGCTGCTGCTCGCGGCTGATCGCCCTGCCCTTGCCACCGGGCAGCTCCTCGGCCGTCAGCACACCATCACCGTTGCGGTCCATGCGGTCGAAGGCATACAGCATCCACTGCACGTACTCGGATTCACTCACCCGGCCGTCGCCATCGCTGTCCATCCGCTGCAGATAGCTGGCGGTATCGGTGACCTGGGCCAGCGCCGCACCCGGCAGCAGCGCCGCCAGCAGTAGTCGGTACCTTGCCCTCACGCGCCCACCAGGCTGTAGCCCTTCAATCGCGCGGCGTAGGCCTGCAGCGCGGCAATGCCACTTTCCTCGGCCTCGCGGCACCAGGCCTGCAGCTGATGCAGGCGCTCGGCCGCATCGTGGCCGCGCGCTTCCAGCAGCGCGGCCAGGCGCCCCCGGTACTCGACCAGGGTGCGGATGCGCGGGCGCTGTGCCACCCAGGCGCTGAGCTGGGCACGACTGTCCGGCTTCAACCAGCGACCGTCGTTGACCAGGCCACGGCGCAGCCGGCGCGGCAGCAGGCGGCGCAGCTTGGCCCCGGCCTGTGCCGCTTCCTCGCGCAGGGCCGGCATGAACACGTTGCGCTGGTAGTCGGTCATCGCCTGGAAGCGGTGCGACAGCAGCGCCTTAAGGGTCTCGGCATCGGGCACGGCGATGTTCGGGCGTACGTCCATGGCCGGTGCCACCCGCAGCACCTTGGCCAGGCGCAGCGCCTGCAGCAGGCGGATCGCACTCCAGCCGATGTCGAATTCCCAGCGCCGCATCGCAAAGCGCGCCGAGCTGGGGAAGGCATGGTGGTTGTTGTGCAGCTCCTCGCCACCGATCCAGAACCCCCACGGCGTCAGGTTCGTGGAGGTATCGGCGGACTCGTAGTTGCGGTAGCCCCACCAGTGGCCCAGGCCATTGACCACGCCGGCTGCCCAGAACGGGATCCACGCCATCTGGATCGCCCACAGGGCCACGCCGGGCAGGCCGAACAGCACGCTGTTGATTGCCAGCAGCAGCACCGGGCCCAGCGTGGCGTGCGGTGTGTACAGGTGGCGCTCGATCGCATCGTCCGGGGTGCCGCGCCCGTACTGCTCAATGTCCGCGCGCATACCACGCGCTTCCCGATACAGCTCCACGCCGTGCCAGAACACCCTGCCGATGCCGCGGGTGACCGGGCTGTGCGGATCGTCCTCGGTCTCGACCTTGGCGTGGTGCTTGCGGTGGATGGCCACCCATTCCCGGGTGATCATCGAGGTGGTCAACCACAGCCAGAAGCGGAACAGGTGGGCCAGCGCCGGGTGGAAGTCGACCCCGCGATGGGCCTGGCTGCGATGCAGGTACAGGGTCACCGAGAAGATGGTGATCTGGGTGAAGACCAGCAGCACGGCCAGCATGGCCCACCACCCCAGGCCGAGAACACCACCGGTCAACAGGGACATCAGGGCATCAGGCATGGCAGCTCTCCGGATCCACGCGGGGATGGCAGACATGATGGGCGCTTGCGTTGCAAACTGCATCCCTGCGGCGGTGCTTGGCATCGCCATCCGTGGCACCGTTCACAGTTGGGGACCTGAGTTGTCGAGCCTTGATCCACGCGCCAGCCGCATTTCCGCCGCCCCGCCCGTCGCGGAGCTGCCCCCCTTGATCGAACTGGACCGCGCCACCGTGGTGCGTGGCCAGGTGAAGGTGCTTCATGGGCTCAGCCTGCGCATCGCGCAGGGCCAGCACACCGCCCTGCTCGGCCCCAACGGCTGTGGCAAATCGACCTTCATCAAGCTGATCACCCGCGAGCTGTACCCGCTGGCGCAGGTCGACGGCTCCGTCGCGGTGAGGGTGCTGGGCCAGAACCGCTGGCAGGTGGACCGGCTGCGCTCGCAGCTGGGCATCGTCACCGGCGACCTCAGCAGCAACCTGGCCGACATGCCGGGGCTGACCGTGGAACAGGCGGTGCTGTCCGGCTTCTTCGCCAGCTACGTGGTGCCCGGCTTCCGCGAGGTGACCGCCGACATGCGCGCACGTGTCGGCGAGACACTGGCGATGACCGGCGCGCTGTCCCTGCGTGAACGTGCCTACGCCGAGCTGTCGGCCGGCGAAACCCGCCGCGTGCTGATCGCGCGCGCGCTGGTCAACCGGCCGCAGGCGCTGCTGCTGGACGAACCCTCCACCGGGCTGGACCTGGTCGCCCGCGAGCAGCTGGTGGCGACCATGCGCGTGCTGGCCCAGCAGGGCATCACCCTGGTGCTGGTGACCCACCACATCGAAGAGATCATTCCCGAGATCGAACGCGTGGTGCTGCTGCGTGACGGCCGCGTACTGGCTGACGGTACCCGCGCCGAGCTGCTGCGCAACGAACCGCTGTCGGCGGTGTTCGGTGGCGCGATCACGGTATGCGAGCAGGAAGGCCGGCTGACCGCGTACGCGGGATAATCGACATGCCACTGTAGAGCCGAGCCTATGCTCGGCTGCTTCTGGCCGCGGGGAACGGCAGCCGAGCATAGGCTCGGCTCTACAGAAAACGGTACAGCGGGCCGGAACCCCGCCCGCTGCACCCTTGCTCAGAACTTCAACGCCAGCGCGCGCGACTCGATCGGTGCCATCCGGCTCTGGTCCTGCAGCTGCAGGTCGCGCAGTTCGTAGGGTGCGCCGAAGCCAGCCGGCAACGCGGCCTGGTCGAATGGCAGCACCAGCTTGCCACGCCCCGGTCCATCGAACCACGCGGCCGCATGCGCCTGCGCCACCGGCTTCAGCTGGCCATCGCGGCCGGTGGCATACAACGTGCCACGCGCCTCGTAGCGACCGGCGGCGGCCACCTGCAGCGGCAGCGCGACCTGGCGGCTGGCCGGGTCGGGTGCCGCCTGGCCACTGAAGCGAGCAGTGGGCCGTGCCACCGCGAAAGCCACCTTGCCGTCGCGCAGCACGCCATCGGCCTGGGCGAACACCTGCAGTTCCCACAGCCCCTGCACGCTGCCGACATCAGCCGGAATCCGCACCTGTGCACGCATGGCACCATCGGTGGTGCGCAGCAGGCGCTGCGGCCAACTGCGGCCATCCGGTGCGACCAGCAGGGCTTCACCGCCCAGGCCGCCACGGCGCGAGGCCAGCTGCGCGGTGGTGGCGCCGTCTTCCAGCAGGCGTACCTGCAGCTGCACGTTGCCACCGGCCAGCACCTGCGCCTGGTTGGCCTGCACTTCCAGCCGCAGCGGGCTGTTCGGCTCAAGCACCTGCACCACATAGCGGCCCTGCGCCTGCGTGCTCTGCAGCGTGTACGCACCGGCCGAACTGGTCGCGCCGGTGCGCAGCATGATGCTGCCATCACTCACCGGCATGCCGGCATCCTGCAGCACGCGCGCATCGACACTGCGGGCCACGCTGCTGCGGCCAGCCGGGTCGCGCATCTGCAGGGTGTTGGCAGGCAGCGCGCGGGCACCTGCGGCCGGGCTCAGCTGGATCACCGCATCGGGCGCCGTCAGCGGCAGGTCCAGGCCGCGTTGCAGCTGCGAGCCATCGACCTGCTGCCAGTAGCTGCGGCTGACCGAGGCATACGGCGTGGCCGCCTGCAGCGGTTGTGCCGGGTCCAACGCCCAGGCGAAGGACAGCGGTGCACGTTCGCTGTCATCGGCCGGCAATGGCGCGGCAACCAGCGCCGCAGGCACCTGGTCGCCCACGCGGGCCGCCTGCAGAGGCTGCGCGGCCTGCGCGGCGGAAAGGGACAGGACTGCCAGCACCGCACTGGCCAGCAGGGTGGAATGAATCGTCATGGTCGTCTCCCTCACTGGGTCAGGTCGTTGCGCAGCAGGGTGCCGAGGCCGAAGCACTCGCGGCGGCTCTGGTTGTGGCTGAGCGGCTCTGCCCCCTGGGTGCGCTGCGTGTCGGTGAACCAGGTGGTGCCGGCGGCCTTCTGGCTGCTGCACTCCAGGAAGCCATCGGAGCAGGAGGACAGCCAGTTCTGGGTGAACTCCAGGCCGACATTGGCGGCGTAGCCACCGCAGTAGCTGTTGCTGTCCCATACCGCCGATTCCACGTCGCTGCCGACCACCGCACGGAACGGCTTGGGCAGGGCGGGACGGCCTGCGGTGCCGTACAGGTTCTGCGCGTTGTAGGTGGCCATGCTCGCCACCTGCTGCTGGCGCACCGCGTCGTTCTTGTAACCCAGCAGCCAGCCCAGCGAGGTTTCGAAGGTATTGCCGTTGAGCACCGCATCGGCCAGCGGCGTGCCGGCCGAGGACGGTGCCAGCGCGTTGACCTTGCGCACCGCGCGGATGATCTTCGGATAGCGGCTGTCGTAGGTCGGGTTGGACAGGATCCAGCGCACCACGTTGCCGCCGTTGGAGTGGGTGATCACCACCAGCTGGGTGATACCACGGCTGTCGATGAAACGGGTCAGCTGGTTGGCCAGGCAGCCGGCCGCTTCCGGTTTCCACATGTACTGGGTGAAATCGCAGTTGATGACCACGTAATTGCTGCTGTTGGGCAGGCCCTGGCGCACGGTGTCGATGATGGTCGGCTGCCAGTAGTCCTGGGTGGCGTTGGTCTGCGCGCCGGTGCCATGCACGAAGGCCACGCCGACCACGTCGGCGGCCTGCGCCGGCGCTGTTGCAAGCCCCAGGAGCAGGGCCAGGACGGTACTTCCTGTTGCGGTGCTGCGCATCGCGTCTCTCCCTCTGTCTTCGGATCCCCCCGACCCGGCTGGAACTGGACGGCCTCTGGTGCCTGCCGATGTGCCGATGCTCACGGCGCGGGCGCGTGAAAGTCCGTGCGCTGCGCCCGGATTCAGGAGACTGGCGTCACTTGATGACGTTTTTCATCTTGTTTCGATGACCATGCCGGTTCTGGCCGTATGACCGATGGCCACTGCGGTGCCGCACTGGGACTGCGATCATGACGCGATGTTCTTTCTCCGGAGCCCGTCCATGTCGCTGATCTCCCACCCTGCCCGCCCGCTGCTCGGCCTTGCCGTGGCCGCTGCCCTGGCCGGTTGTGCCGCCACCGCCGCCAAGCCGACCGCCGTCGAAGCCAACATCACCACCAAGGCGGTGGGTTATCTGGACAAGAGCGCGGTTCCGGCCAGCCTCGACCTGGTACCGGCACCACCGGTGGCCGGTTCGGCCGCGTTCGCCCTGGACGAGCAGGTCAGCCGTGAGGCCCGCGCGCTGCGTGGCAGCCCGCGCTTCGCCCAGGCCGGCGTCGATGCGGAACTCGGTTTCCCCGAAGGCGCCAACCACTTCTCCTGCGCCGCCGACATCGACGTCGATGCGGTGAAGACCCCGGCGCTGTATCGCCTGCTGGAGCGCAGCCGGATCGACGCCAGTGCGGCGACCAAGGCGGCCAAGAACCACTACCAGCGCCCGCGTCCGTTCATGGTCAACGGTGAACCGACCTGCTCGCCGAAGGACGAAGACGGCCTGCGCAAGAACGGCTCGTACCCGTCCGGCCACACCTCGATCGGCTGGGCCTGGGCACTGATCCTGTCGGAGATCGCGCCGGACCGCGCCGACGCCATCCAGGCGCGCGGGCGCAACTACGGCGAGAGCCGCCTGGTGTGCAACGTGCACTGGCAGAGCGACATCCTCGAAGGCCGCTTCATGGGTGCCGCCGCCGTGGCCCGCCTGCACGACAACGCGGCCTTCAACAAGGACCTGCTGGCCGCACGCAAGGAGATCGAAGCGGCGCGCAAGGCCGGCCTGCACTCCAGCCGCGACTGCGCCACCGAGAATGCGGTGCTGAAGGTGCGCCCGCAGAGCGCGCTGTAGGCCACGCCTCTGTAGAGCCGAGCCATGCTCGGCTCAGAGCAGCCGAGCGCAGGCTCGGCCCTACACGAAGCAGGAAACAGAAGGGCCGGCAGTGCGCCGGCCCTTCTTCATTGCATCAACGCAGCCACCGCATCAGAACTTCGCGGTGAACTCCACGCCCCAGGTACGCGGCTCGTTGAGGAAGCCGGTCAGGTTGTTGAAGTCGATCGCGCCGACCACGCGGGTCTGGTTGGTCAGGTTGCGACCGAACACCGCCACGTCGTACTGGCCGTAATCCCAGTTGTAGCCCAGGCGCAGGCCGCCTTCCAGCGAACTGCGGCCGCGGAATTCCGGCGACTCGTAGATGAAGAAGTTCACCGCGCTGCGGTAGGCCCAGTCGGTGTAGGCGTACAGCTCGCTGCCATCGCTGAGCGGGAAGCCCACGCGCAGGGTCGCGTTGTGGATCCATTTCGGCGCCTGCGGCAGCGGGTTGCCGTTCACCAGCGCATAGGTGCCGCCGTTGATGACCGTGGTCGGGTCGTTGATGGTGCAGCCACCGCCGCAGATCGCCACCGCAAGGTTCTTGTCCTTGATCTCGGTGTCGTTGTAGCTGCTGCCGAAGGTCAGCAGGACGTTGTCGGCCAGGTAGGCTTCCAGGTCCAGTTCCACGCCCTGGCCGATGGTCTTGTCGGCGTTGAGCAGGGTGGCGGTGTTGTTGGCACCGCCCACGGCGATCAGCTGCTGGCCGTCAACGTTGTAGCGGAACACGCTCAGGCCCAGGCGCGCGCGGCGCTCGAACAGGTCGGCCTTGATGCCGGCCTCGTACGAGATGACCTTCTCCGAATCGGCCTGCGACAGGCCCGGCGCAAAGGCCAGGCGGCCCTGGATCGACGGCGCGCGGAAGCCCTTGGCGACGCGGGCGTAGGCGTTGATGTCGTCGGTCAGCTTGTACACGCCGCTGACGTCCCAGCTGACGTCGTTGACGTCGGTGTTGGCCAGGTACGGGCCGCTGACCGGGGTGCCGAACGGAACGGCCTGCAGCACGCTGGCGCTGAAGTCCTTCTTGTCCTGGGTATAGCGCACGCCGGCACGCAGCTTGAAGCGGTCGGTGACATCGAAGTCGCCCGAAGCGAACACGGCCCACGCCTTGTTGCGCTGGTTCTGCACCACGTGGCCGGTCTGCGGATTGCCCGGGGTCAGCGAGTCGTAGTTGAAGTTGTTGATGGTCACGTCTTCATCGAAGTAGAAGACGCCGGCCTGCCAGTCGAAGCGGCCCCATTCGTTGGACTCGATGCGCACTTCCTGCGTCCACTGGCGGTGGTGCGGCAGGCCGTCGGCCGACTCCGACGAGAACGGAATCAGGCCCGGACCGTAGTTGCCGGCACCGAGGAAGGCCGCACCGTAGCCACCGTCGATGTCGCCACGGTTGAGCGACTCGGCGGTTTCATAACCGGTGATCGAATGCAGGGTCACCGAACCGAGGTTCCACTGCAGGCGCGCGCTGCCGCCCCAGGTCTCCAAGTCGGAGAAGTTGACGCCGTCGTTGGCCACCTTGTCGCGGTCGAAGTTCTCGACCAGCGAATTGCCACCCTTCTGGATGATGTTGGCGCGGAACAGGCGGGCGGTACCGTTGAGCTTGCGCTTGTGCAGGTTGAACAGCGCTTCGAAGTCGTCGCCTTCGTACAGGAACTGCACGCGGCCGGCGGCTTCATCATAGCCTTCGAAGCCACTGTTGGGCGCACCGGCGCGGGTGTTGTCGACCCAGTCATCGCGGCGCTGGTAGATCGCCGAGACACGTGCCGACCAGCGGTCGGTCAGCGGGCCGCCGTAGGCGCCCTGCACGTTCCAGCTGTTGTAGCTGCCGTAGCCCACGCGCACGTAACCGTCGGCATCCTGCGAGGGACGCGCCGAATCGAACTTGACCACGCCGGCCGGGGTGTTGCGGCCGAACAGCGTGCCCTGCGGGCCACGCAGCACTTCCACGTTGGCCAGGTCGAACAGCGGGAAGCCCTTCAGCAGCGGGCTTTCCTGCACCACATCGTCATACACCAGCGACACCGGCTGCGAAGCATTGAGGTCGAAATCGGTGTTGCCCAGGCCACGGATGTAGAAGCGCGGGAAGGCGCGGCCGTAGGACGACTCGATGTTGAGGCTGGGCACGCGTGCGGCCAGGAAGCGGATGTCATCGCCGGCCGAGCCGAGCACATCCAGCTTCTCGCCCTGGATCGCGCTCAGTGCGACCGGTACGTCCTTGGCGTTCTCGACGCGCCGCTGCGCGGTCACCTGCAGGGCATCGAGGGCAACCGGATCCTTGGCAGCGGGGGTTTCCTGGGCGGCCGCAACCAGCGGCAGCAGGGCGGAAAGAGCGGCAACGAGGGGGCGCGCGACCGGAAGGCGGCCACGGGAAGTACGGGTCGGGGACATGGCGGTAGGCTGTGTTTGGAGGGGTGGTAAAACGGCGCTACCAGATAATTGTTGCAATACAGCACCTGCCCCGCAAATGCCCGCCGTTCATGGGCCTGTCGCCCCGGCCCGGGCGCCCTCGCTAGACTCGGGGGTTTCCAGCCCTGCGGAGCCGCCGCGATGACCCAGTGGTATTTCCATGCCTCCGCCCAGGCCGAGCGTATCGGCCCGCTTGATGACCAGGCTGCGCGCCGTTATGCGCGGGCCAACCCGCGCGCGCTGGCCTGGTGCCAGGGCATGAGCGGATGGACCTCGATTGCCGAGGTGCCGGAGCTGCAATCTGCGGCCCCGGGCATGCCGAACAGCCCGCCGCCGGTCCCCTCCGCCAGCGGCCGCGCCGACGACATCGAATTCCGCATCGTCGGCCATGAAATGCAGTTCGTGGAGATCGAGCTCGACCCCGGCGAGAGCGCCATTGCCGAGGCCGGCGCATTGATGTTCAAGGACGCCACGGTACAGATGGACACGGTGTTCGGCGCCGCCAACGGCGACCAGGGCGGCGGCTTCATGGGCAAGGTGATGGCCGCCGGCAAGCGCGTGCTGACCGGCGAGAGCCTGTTCGCCACCGTCTACACCCAGAGCGGCCACGGCAAGGGCAAGGTCGCCTTCGCCGCGCCCTACCCGGGCACGGTGCTGGCGATGAAGCTGGACCAGCACGGCGGCCGCCTGGTCTGCCAGAAGGACAGTTTCCTGGCCGGCGCGCGCGGCGTGCAGATCGGCGTGCAGTTCCAGCGCAGGATCATGACCGGCCTGTTCGGCGGCGAGGGCTTCATCATGCAGAAGCTGGAGGGCGACGGCTGGGTGTTCATCCACGCCGGCGGCTGCGTGGTCGAGCGCGAGCTGGCTGCCGGTGAACGCCTGGACGTGGATACCGGCTGCGTGGTGGCGTATCACCCGACGGTGGACATGGACGTGCGCCGTGTTGCCGGCATCAAGAGCATGCTGTTCGGCGGCGAAGGCGTGTTCCTGGCCACGCTGACCGGTCCGGGCAAGGTCTGGCTGCAGTCGCTGCCGTTCTCGCGCCTGGCCGGCCGCATGTGGATGGCCGCGCCGCAGGGCGGCGGCCAGAACCGCGGCGAAGGCTCGGTGCTGGGCGGCCTGGGCCGGATGCTGGACGGCGACAACCGGTTCTGACCGCCTCGCGGTAGTGCCGGCCGCTGGCCGGCTGTTTCACGAGGGTGCCGGCCAGCGGCCGGCACTACCCGAAGCATCCGATGAATGGGCGGGCCGACCTACCCTGCCCGCCCTGCGGCACCTTCGGTATGCTGGCGCCCTTTCCTGAATCCGGCGCCGCGAGCGCACTGCCGATGAGCCTGTTCCGACCCCGCATGCTGCTGTCCGTCGCCCTGATCGGCCTGCTGGCCGGCTGCGGTGGCGACCCGGTCCGCCCTGCGCCGCCGCCGGCGCCAACCGTGGTACCGCAGGCCAAGCCGGTGAAGATCGGTATCGCCCTCGGTGGTGGCGCAGCCAAGGGCTTCGCCCACATCGGCGTGATCAAGATGCTGGAGGCCAATGGCTTCGAACCGGCCGTGGTGTCCGGCACCAGTGCCGGCAGCGTGGTCGGCGCGCTGTATGCCAGCGGCATGGATGCGTTCCAGATGCAGAGCAAGGCAGTGGCGCTGGATGAAGCCAGCATCCGCGACGTGCGCCTGTTCTCCGGTGGCCTGGTGCAGGGCCAGAAGCTGCAGGACTACGTCAACGAGCAGGTCGCCAACCGCCCCGCCGAGCGCCTGAAGAAGCCGTTCGCCGCCGTCGCGACCCAGCTGGAAACAGGCGAGCGCGCGATCTTCGTGCGCGGCAACGTCGGCCAGGCCGTGCGCGCCTCCAGCAGCATTCCCGGCGTGTTCGAACCGGTGAAGATCGGTGGCCGCAACTACATCGATGGCGGCGTGGTGAGCCCGGTGCCGGTCGATGCCGCGCGCCAGCTCGGCGCCGACTTCGTGATCGCCGTGGACATCTCCAGCAAGGCCAGCGGCAAGGCGCCGACCGACATGCTGGGCATCGTCAACCAGTCCATCTCGATCATGGGCCAGCGCCTGGGCGAGCAGGAACTGGCACGCGCCGACATCGTCATCCGCCCGAAGGTGCTGGACATCGGCGCCGCCGATTTCAGCCAGCGTGGCACCGCGATCCTGGAGGGCGAAAAGGCCGCAATGGCCGCGATGCCGCAGATCCGCGCGAAGATCCAGCAGCTGCAGCGTGCACGCGCCGCGGCCGCCGCACCGGCACCCGTGGCCGCGCCGAAGTGCGAGGAAGCCTCGCGCCTGGGCAGGCTGATGGGCCGCAAGGACAAGTGCTGAGCTGAGCCGGCGTGTCGCTGCCAGACAGCGACGCGCGCGTTCTAGCGCGCAGGCCGGTAACCGCTGGCCTGCTGCCGCTCGCGCCTGCGCGCCTGACGGGCCTGCTCCTGCAGTGTCGCCGTGTGCTGCAGTTGTTCCATGCCATCGGCCGGCACATGCAGCTGGCGTCGCGCACGGGTGAGTGCCAGATAGACCGCGCGCACCGGGTTGTGCCAGATGCGCCCGCCCTGCCCCGCACTGAAGCAACCGGGTGACAGTGAGACCACGTCGAACTGCAGGTTCTTCGCGTGTTCGGCCAGGCACAGCGCCACGCGCCCTTCAGCGGGCGTGTCCTGGTCATCGAGCGCCTGCAGCAGTGACTGCACCCGATCGGCAGACGCAAACAGTTCGACCAGCGCGCCCTGCCCTTCGTCGGCCTGCGTGGCCAGGAAGCGCTCCCACTCCGGGTCCGATGCGCTGGCGTGGCGACGGCGCCACGCATCCAGCGGGCGCTGCAACACACCGCGCAGCGCGCGCAGCGATGCCGGATGCAGGTAGGGCCGCAGCCCGAGCGCCTGCAGCTGCGCCGCATCGAGGGCCAGATCGGCGACGCTGCCATGGATGCGCAGGCCCTCGCTTGGTACCTGCGCCCAGTGGCGGTAATGCAGCACACCGGTGGCGCGGTCGGCGGCACCGACGAACGGCCCACTGTCCTGGCCCAGTCCATCCAGCGCCAGGGTCTGGTTGACCAGGCCCTCGACCTGGTTGCCCTGGCGCACCGACTGGTGCATTTCCAGCACCTTCGACGCGCCCCAGCGCGGCACCGTGCCGGACAGGCACTGATGCGGATCGCCCAGACTGACCACGCCAGGCGCATGGCCGGCCAGCAACTGCTTCCACGACGGGCTGAGGTCATGCGCCTCGTCCACCAGCAGCATGCCCATGTCCAGCGGCGGGGTAACGCCGCGCAGTGCCAACCACTTGCCGATGTGCGCCGGGCTGAGGCTCAGCAGCGTGCCCCGCTGCAGCTCGGCGTCGAACATGCAGCGCCAGACGTGCTCGGCAGCCGCCATGTACGGTGACACGTCGAGCATCGCGGCGGGCACCGAACGGTCGAAATGCTGGAACGCCAAGCCCGGTGCCGACGACGCGCACCAACGGTTGATGGCCTCGAACGCAGTCAGCAGCACCTGCTCCGGGCTGCGCCCACCGATGCCCTGCAGGCCGATGCGGCCGGCAATCTCGCGCGGCGTGCGGGTGCTGCGCCGGTAGCTGGCAACGAAGCCACCGGTGTGGCCGCTGCGCGCGGCATGCTGCGCCACGCGGTTGGCGAACTCGATCTGGGTCAGCAGGCGCACCGCGGTGCTGGCCGGCACGCGGCTGCGGAAGGCTTCCACCTGCCCACGCGAGGGCGCCACGTAGGTGTAGCGGCCGGGCCGCGCCTCCATCAGCGCCAGCACCAGGTGGCCCTTGCCGGTGCCGGCATAGCCATCGAGGTCGATCAGCTCATCGGGGTTGGCGGCGATGGCGCGCAGCACGCGGGCCTGCTCGGAGGTGTACAGGCCATGGTGTTCGACCGCACGCGCGTCCTCGGCGGCCACGTCATCCTGCGTGAGCGCCTCGTCACTGGAAAAGGTGGCGGGAAAGCGGATCTCATGCTCGGTCAGGGTTTCCTGGCAGGCCTGCTGCAGGGCCAGGCCCGGATACTCCAATGGCGACTGCGCGATGACGTCCTGCAGGATCTGCGCCGGCGCCAGCAGCACGCCGTGGGCGGCCAATGCGGTCAGCCAGGCATCCAGCTCCGGCTGGCCTCCGCCACCGGGGCCGGCCAGCTGCGCGGCGGCGCCTTCGTTGCCAGCAAACAGCGCGCAGGCATCATGCAGCAGGCGTTCGATCTCGGCCGCTGGATGCAGGCGCGCCCGGCACAACTGCGCGGCCATCAGCCCGGCCTGCTCCACTGCCGTCTGCGGCGGCGTGCCGTGAGCGATGTAACGTGCCAGCGACTTGCGCTGCAGCGGCAGGAAGATGGTGGTGGGCACCGGGTGCTGGAGTTCGGACATGCGTGGAACCGGAAAGGAACGCTGCGGCGCGCGCAGGGCGGTGATGCTCGGCTACCCGCCCGGCCGCGTCAAATCGCCGCTGCGCTCATTCCAGCTGCGACAACGGCAATGCCTGGAAACCCTTCACCGTGCGCAGCACGAAGCTGGAATTGGCGTCGGCCACGCCGCCGGCGTTGAGCAGGCGGTCCAGCAGGAAGTGCGAAAAGTGCTCCAGGTCGCGCACGTAGACGTGCAGCAGGTAGTCCATGTCGCCGGTCAGCGCATGGCAGGCCACCACCTCGTCCCAGCCCTGCACGCTGTCCACGAAGTGGCCGATGGCGGCCTGGTCGTGCTTTTCCAACTGCACGCGCACGAAGGCCTGCAGGCCCAGGCGCAGCTGCCGCGGCTCCAGCCGCGCGCCGTAGCCGACGATCACGCCCTCGCTTTCCAGCCGCTGCAGGCGGCGCAGGCAGGCCGAGGGCGACAGGTTCACCCGAGTCGCCAGCTCCGCGTTGGTGGCGCGCCCATCCCGCTGGATTTCAGCCAGCAGGCGTATATCCGTGCGATCAAACTGGACTTCTCCGGCCATTGCTGCTCCGCAACATGGTGACTGCGCAAGGATATTGCGCCAACAATGCCAATCGGCGCAACTTTTGCAACCCTGTTGCGCGCGCCCTGCCCTAGCATCGTGGCTATCCCTTCAAGGAGTGCCCCATGGACCTCGCCCAGCCCCGCCGCGTCGAACACCAGCAGACCGACAAGGGCTACGTGCCGGTGTACACCACCGCGCTCGTCGAGCAGCCGTGGGACACCTACAGCGCCGACGACCACGCCACCTGGAGCACGCTGTACCAGCGCCAGCGCGAGCTGCTGGTCGGCCGTGCCTGCCAGGAATTCCTGGACGCGCAGGACGAGATGGGCATGAACGCGCACATGATTCCGCGCTTCGACCAGCTCAACGAAGTGCTGGGCGCGGCCACCGGCTGGACCCTGGTCGGCGTCGAAGGCCTGCTGCCGGAACTGGATTTCTTCGACCACCTGGCCAACCGCCGCTTTCCCGTGACCTGGTGGATCCGTCGCCCGGACCAGATCGACTACATCGCCGAGCCGGACCTGTTCCACGACCTGTTCGGCCACGTGCCGCTGCTGATGAACCCGGTGTTCGCCGACTACATGGAGGCCTATGGCCGTGGCGGCGTCAAAGCCCACGCGATCGGCCCGGACGCGCTGCAGAACCTCACCCGCCTGTACTGGTACACGGTGGAGTTCGGCCTGATCGACACGCCCGACGGCCTGCGCATCTACGGTGCCGGCATCGTGTCGTCCAAGGGCGAGTCGCTGTACTCGCTGGAATCGGCCGCACCCAACCGCATCGGTTTCGACCTGCAGCGGATCATGCGAACGAAGTACCGCATCGACACCTTCCAGAAGACCTACTTCGTCATCGACAGCTTTGAACAGCTGATGCAGGCGACGTCGCCGGACTTCACCCCGATCTACGCGGCACTGGCCGACCAGGCGCACCTGCCTGCCGGTGACGTGCAGGCTGACGATCACGTGTTCCAGGCCGGCACGGGTGAAGGCTGGGCGGACGGCGGCGACGTGTGATGCGCGCTGCCGCGCGGCTATCCTGCACGGCATGACTGATGCATTTGCTTCGCTGCGCGTAACCGATGTCGCTTTCGACGACGACTTCATCCTGCTGACCCTGGCCGATGGCCGCCGCACCCGCCAGCCGCTGCGCTGGGTACCTGCGTTGTTCGAAGCCGATGCAGGGCAACGCGCGCGGTGGGTCGCCACCGCCGATGGCCTGGGCGTGAACTGGCCGGCGCTGCGGCCGGCGCGCGAGGCTGGCGTGGTCGATATCCTCAACCAGGTCTGGGAAGACCGCTACGAGGCCGCGCTGGCGCGACTGAAGGCAGCCGCGTGGACGCTGGATGCGCTGTCCGACGAAGACCAGCAGCTGGTGGCGCTGTGGCGCATGGAGGCCGACATCAACAACGGCGGCTTCATGCAGTTCCTGTGCAACTGGGGCGACCCGACCTGCCAGCTGGCGTTGCGTGCGCTGCAGGCGATGGGCGCGGCGAAGACCCACGCGATCCTGGCCGGCATGCGCGGGCTGGTCGACCGGCTGGAAGATGACCCGGCGGTCAAGCAACTGACCGACCTGTACGGCGCGATGACCGAACAGGAGCAGGAGGCGCTGCACGCCTTCGACGAAGCCTATTTCGAGCGACCGGAAGACCTGGCCAGGTTGGGGCTGAAGCACTTCGGCCCGGAGCCTGTCGAACGACGATGACCATGCACGCCGGCGCTGTTCTGTAGAGCCGAGATCCTATGTTCGCGGTCAAGCCTGCTGGAAGCAGGCTTGACCCACTTTCAGCATGGCTGGGTCAAAGTCCCGACCGCTCTTGAAGACGCCCCAGGCGATCTTGGCCAGCTTCCTGGCCAGGATGTTAAA
>NZ_JCAFSQ010000017.1:0-50225 GCF_059369375.1 Stenotrophomonas sp. YJH_SMC_48-3
CTGTGGCGACGAGCAACGGCTTTGACTGATGTGGAGGTCTTGCAGGCCTCTTTGGCGACCTGCAGTTTGAAACGAGCGTCGTATCTGTGCATGTATTCCTCGGGGTTGGATCTGGCGTCCAACTCCCGGGGGTCACTTCAACTCCGGGTTCATCCCGGCTGCGCCAGCATCGATTCCTCCCGCCCCAGGCCCCGGATGAAAGCGCTGCCCAAGAAGGATTTCCCGGTCGAGCAGGCGCGCCGCTTCCTCGAACCCGGCCCGATCGTGCTGGTCAGTACCGCGTGGCAGGGCCAGCGCAACCTGATGACGATGGGCTGGCACATGGTGATGGGCTTTTCGCCGTCGCTGGTCGCCACCTACCTGTGGAATGAAAACCACAGCCATGCACTGGCCGTCAGTAGTGGCGAGTGCGTGATCAACGTACCCGGCGTGGAGCTGCTCGATACCGTGGTCGACATCGGCAACTGCAGCGGCCGCGAGGTCGACAAGTTCGCCCGGTTCGGGCTCGACGCGTTGCCCGCACGCGAGGTCGGCGCGCCACTGGTCGGGCAATGCCACTCGAACTTCGAATGCCGCTTGTACGACGACAGCCAGGTGGCATCGAGCAACCTGTTCATCTGGGAAATCGTGCGCGCCCACGTCGCGCCCCGGCCGAAGCTGCCGCGCACGGTGCATTACCGCGGCGATGGGCAGTTCATGGTGTCCGGCGCGGAAGTCTCGCGTCGACGGCGGTTCAAGCCCGACATGCTGTAATGCCCGCACTCCCCCACACGCAGGACCGCCCCGCATGACCGAACACCTCACCGACCTGGACGCCGCCGTCGACTGGTTGTTTGCGCGCGTGGACGGGCCGCTGCGGATCGGGGCACCGCTGGCACTGGGCAAGCCGCACCGGCTGCTCAATGCCCTCTACGCACGCGTCGAGCACGACCCTTCGCGGCCGCTGCAGCTGTATACCGCACTGTCGCTGAACCCGCCGAAGGCGCGCGGCAACGGTCTGGAAGCGCGCTTCCTGGCGCCGTTCGCGCAGCGCCATTTCGGCGACGATTTCCCGCGCCTGGCCTATGCCGATGCGATCGCGCGCGACGCGTTGCCGGCACATGTGCAGGTGGAAGAGTTCTACATGCAGTCCGGCGCCCTGCTCGGGTCGCGGCAGGCACAATCCAGCTATACCAGCCTGAACTACACCCATGCCGCCGACGCGGTGGCGCAGCGCGCACCGCAGGTGATCGTGCAGAAGGTGGCGATGCGCCCGAACGACCGCCGGCTTTCCCTGTCGTGCAACAACGACATTACCCAGGACACCCTGGATGCGATGACCGCGCGCGGCCTGCAGCGCCCATTGATGATCGCCGAGATCGATCCGCAGCTGCCCTATCTGGGCGGCTCGGCCACGGTCGATGTGTCGTTCTTCGATCTGGTGATCACCCCGCCACCGCCGTACCCGGCGCTGTTCGGGCTGCCGCGGCAGCCGGTCGGCGACGCCGACTACGCCATCGGCCTGTATGCCAGCACCCTGGTCCGCGATGGCGGCACCCTGCAGATCGGCATCGGCACGCTGGCCGATGCGCTCAGCCATGCGCTGGTGCTGCGCCACACCGACAACGCGCGCTACCGCCGCGTGCTGCACGCGCTGGATCCGCAGCTGGCCAGCCACCCACTGGTGCAGGAAATCGGCGGGCTGGATCCGTTCGAGGTCGGCCTGTACGGCTGCAGCGAAATGCTCAACGAGGGCTTCCGCCGACTGGTGCAGACCGGGGTGATCAAGCGCAAGGTGCACGACGACTTGGCGCTGATGCAGCGCATCGAGAACGGCAGCACGCTGTCCATCGACCACGCCACCCTGGCCGCCGAGGGCGAGTACCTGCACGGCGCGTTCTACCTGGGCTCGCCGGAGTTCTACGAGTGGTTGCGCACGCTGCCGGAAGATGAATGCCGGGCGATCGGCATGCGCCGCATCAGCGAGATCAACCAGCTGTACGGTGGCAACGAGACGCTGGAACGCCTGCAGCGCCGGCACGCGCGCTTCTTCAACTCCTGCATGATGGCCACCGCGCTGGGCGCGGCGGTATCGGATGCGCTGGACGATGGACGCGTGGTGTCCGGCGTGGGCGGCCAGTACAACTTCGTGGCGATGGCACATGCCCTGCCGGAAGCGCGCAGCGTGCTGATGTTCCGCGCCGCGCGCGATGACAAGGGCCGGCGTGAATCCAACGTGCGCTGGAACTACGGCCACACCACCATCCCGCGCCACCTGCGCGACATCTACCTCAACGAGTACGGCATCGCCGATCTGCGCGGGCTGACCGACGAGGACTGCGTGCATGCGATGACCGCGATCACCGAAGCCCCGTTCCAGGGCGATCTGCTGCAGCAGGCACATGCCGCGCGCAAGCTGCTGGCGACCGCGCAACCGCACCCGGTGCGCCTGCAGCGCAATACGCCGCAGGCATTGGCGGCAGCGCTGGCACCGTTCCGCGCCGATGGCAGCCTGCCGGACTATCCGTTGGGCAGCGACTTCAACGAGATCGAGCAGGTGCTGGTGAAAGCGCTGGGTTGGCTGAAGGCCAACACGCAGACCCGCGGCGACAAGCTGCGTACCGTCTGGGCAGCGTTGCGGCAACCGGCCGGCGACGGCGATGCGGTGTACCTGCAGCGCATGGGTCTACAGGCCCCGACGGATTTCGCAGAGCGCCTGGACGCGCGACTGCTGCGCCTGGCGCTGGCACGCACTGCCTGAGAAAGGGGGACGGAGGGGATCAAGTCGTTCATGCACAGACGACTTGATCCCCTCCGTCCCCTTTTTCATCCATGCATGGCGTGGATCTACCGCTCTATCCTCACTGCATCCTCAAGATACAGGCGGGCAATGGGCGGATGCTCTCGATGCTCGACCTGCCACAGGTCATAGGCCGCCTGCATCGCCAGCCACATACGAGCACTGCCGAGGCCCGCAAGTTCAAGACGGTACGCGAGTTCAGCAGAGATGCCGGCGTGCCCGTTGATGATGGTCGACAGCTGTCCACGGGAATAACCAAGGTGCTGCGCCAGCGCACTGATGGACATGCTGATCGCCGGCAGGATGTCTTCGCGCAGCGATTCTCCTGGATGCGGCGGATCATGCAACGGCATCGAGCAGACTCCTAGTGGTAATCAAGGTAATCGACCAGTTCGACGTCGAGCCCACGAAAGCGGAACACCAATCGCCAACTCGCCGAGACATTCACAGCCCAGTAGCCGCTATAGCTTCCGTGCAGGGGATGCAGGCGATTTCCGGGCAGCCCCATGTCTCCAGGCAGCCGGGCTTGATCCAACTGCAGAAGCAAACGCCGCAACCGAGCCACATGATCGGCACGGACTCCGGAAATGTCGCCCCGCTCATAGAGCGCCTTCAGGCCCTTATGCCTGAAGCTGACGATCATGCAGCACCAGTGTAAGGCCACACCTTACACTCCGCAAATCCAGTATAGGTTTCTGCGCCGCGCTTGTTGACCATTTTTACTATTGAGGTTGTCTCGGCAGACTCTCCTTTTCGCAAGGAACGCAGGCCAGATGAAGAGGCCAACGCGACAGCGGCGCCGTCGGGCGGAACACGCCGTCCCCTTTTCTCGTCCACGCATGGCGTGGATCTACCCAGGAAAACGAGAAAGGCCGGCTTGCGCCGGCCTTTCCTGCATCACGCTGCGATGCTGCTTACAGCGACTTGGCCGCTTCCACCACGTGGGCGGTGGTGATGCCGAAGTGCTTGTACAGCTGGTCGGCCGGCGCCGAGGCACCGAAGGTGTCGATACCGACCACCGCGCCGTCCAGGCCGACGAACTGGCGCCAGAAACCGGTCACGCCGGCTTCCACGGCCACGCGCTTGCGAACGGCATTCGGCAGCACCGATTCACGGTAGGCCGCATCCTGGCGCAGGAACACGTCGGTGGACGGCATCGAGACCACGCGGGTCTTGATACCGGCCGCGTCCAGCTGGGCCTTGGCTTCGGTGGCCAGCGAGACTTCCGAGCCCGTGGCGATCAGGATCACGTCCGGGGTACCGGCAGCATCGGCCAGCACATAACCGCCGCGCTCGATCTGGGCGATCTGCTCGGCGCTGCGCGGCTGGTGCGGCAGGTTCTGGCGGCTGAACACCAGGCAGCTCGGGCCGTCCTGGCGGGTGATCGCGGCCTTCCAGCTCACCGCCGACTCGACCGCATCGCACGGACGCCACACGTCGTTGTTCGGGATGTAGCGCAGCGAAGCCAGGTGCTCCACCGGCTGGTGGGTCGGGCCGTCTTCGCCCAGGCCGATCGAGTCGTGGGTATAGACGTGGATGGCGTGGGCCGGGATCAGCGCGCTCATGCGCACGCCGTTGCGAGCGTAGTCGCTGAACACCAGGAAGGTGGCGTCGAACGGAATGAAGCCACCGTGCAGGGCCAGGCCATTGGCAATGGCGGTCATGCCGAACTCGCGCACGCCGTAGTACACGTAGTTGGCGTTGGCGTCGTCGCTGGCAACGGACTTGCTGCCCTTCCACAGGGTCAGGTTGGAGTGCGCCAGGTCGGCCGAGCCGCCGACGATTTCCGGCAGCAGCGGAGCATAGGCTTCAATGGCCAGCTGCGAGGCCTTGCGCGAGGCGATCGTCGGGCCTTCAGCCGCCACCTGGGCGATGTAGGCATCGGCCTTGGCAACGAAGTCGGCCGGCAGTTCGCCGTGCGAACGACGGGTCAGTTCGGCGGCCTCGCCCGGGTACTGGCTGGCGTACTTGTCGAACAGCTGTTCCCACTCGGCCTGGCGCAGGGTGCCGGCGCCATTGGCGCGCCAGCCGTCGTAGATCGCCTGCGGGATCTCGAACGGACCGTATTCCCAGCCCAGCTGCTTGCGGGTGGCTTCCAGTTCGTCCTTGCCCAGCGGTGCGCCGTGGCTGGATTCCTTGCCCGCCTTGTTCGGCGAACCAAAACCAATGGTGGTGCGGCAGCAGATCAGGGTCGGCTTGTCGCTCTGCGACAGCGCGGCCTCGATGCCGGCCTTGATGCTTTCCGGGTCGTGGCCATCGACGTCACGGACCACGTTCCAGCCATAGGCTTCGAAACGCTCCGGGGTGTTGTCGGTGAACCAGCCCTCGACGTTGCCGTCGATGGAGATGTGGTTGTTGTCCCAGAAGCAGACCAGCTTGTGCAGGCCCCAGGTACCGGCCAGCGACGCCGCTTCATGCGACACGCCTTCCATCAGGCAGCCATCGCCCATGAACACCCAGGTGCGGTGGTCGACCACTTCCAGCTCCGGGCGGTTGAAGCGCTGTGCCAGCAGCTTCTCGGCCAGGGCGAAGCCCACGGCGTTGGCGAAACCCTGGCCCAGCGGGCCGGTGGTGGTTTCCACGCCCGGGGTCTCATGGCGCTCCGGGTGGCCGGCGGTGTGGCTGCCCAGCTGGCGGAACAACTTGAGCTGCTCGATCGGCAGGTCGTAACCGCTCAGGTGCAGCAGCGCGTACTGCAGCATCGAACCATGGCCGTTGGACAGCACGAAACGGTCGCGGTTGAACCAGTGCGGGTTGCTCGGGTTATGGCGGAGGTAGTCGTTCCAGAGGACTTCGGCGATGTCGGCCATGCCCATGGGCATGCCGGGGTGGCCGGACTTTGCGGTTTCAACCGCATCGGCGGCAAGGAAGCGGATGGCGTTGGCCAACTGGCGACGGGTAGGCTGCGTCATGGTTCTGTCGGAATCGGGAGGCGGCCGCGGACGTGCGGGCGGCCTATTGTCCCATAGTCGCCGGGCGGGGGGTCGGTTCACCTTGTCCGGTCGTGCCGGCCGCTGGCCGCCAAGTGCGCAGAATTCAATGAAGATCATGAAGTTGCCGGCCAGCGGCCGGCACTACCGCCCCCGGAGTCCGGGGGCTGCGCCCTAGGCGCGGGGGTGTGGAGGCCGGTAAGGTGGGCCTACGATTCGCATCGCGAAACGTGGGAGCAGCAGCGCGCATGCGATGACGCGTACCCGGCCAGCGGCCGGCACTACCCGCCCCCGGAGTCCGGGGGCGGGAATCCGGACTCAGTCCTGCTGCGGGCCCAGCGCCGGGCCATCGTGGCCTTCGCCCTTGGCCACCAGGGTGGTCAGGGCCAGGTCGCCGGTCACGTTCAGTGCGGTACGGCACATGTCCAGGAAGTGGTTCACGCCCAGGATCAGGCCGATGCCCAGCGGGTTCACGCCCACCATGGCGCAGATCATCGCCACCACCGGCAGCGAGCCCGAGGGCACGCCGGCCGTACCGATGCCACCGAGGATGCAGACCGCCATCACCATGATCTGCTGGCCGATGCTCAGGTCCACGCCAAAGAACTGGGCCAGGAAGATCACCGTCACGCCCTCGAACAGCGCAGTGCCGTTCTGGTTGGCGGTGGCGCCCACGGTCAGCACGAAGCGCGACACGCGCTGCGGCAGGCCCATCTGGTCGGCCACGCGCAGCGCGGTCGGCAGGGTGGCGTTGCTGGAGGCGGTGGAGAACGCCATCACCGTCGCTTCCTGGGTATCGCGGAAGAACGACAGCGGCGAACGGCCGGACAGCCACACGGCGGTGCCGTAGGTCACGATCATGTGCAGGCCCAGCGCCAGCACCACCACGCCCACGTAGGCACCGAGGCGGATGATCAGCTCGAAGCCGAACAGTGCGGCCAGGTTGAACATGAAGCAGGCCACCGCGTACGGGGCCAGGCGGATGACCAGGTTGATCAGGGTCATCGAGATTTCAAACACGCCTTCGATGGCACGGCGCAGCGGGGCGACCTTCTCGTCGTCGGTCAACACCATGCCGATGCCGAACATCAGCGCGAAGAACATCAGCGACAGGATCGCGCCGTTGTCGGACGCGGCCTGCAGCACGTTGCTCGGCACGATCGACAACAGCATGTCCATGCCCTTCGGCGTGCCATGGATGCCGGCAACGATTTCCTTGCTGCGCTCGGCGTTCTCCGAAAGCATCATGGCGGCGACCTGCGGATCGACGCCGGCGCCCGGCTTGAGCAGGTTGACCAGCACCAGGCCGATGCCCACGGCAATGCCGGACAACAGCACGGTATAGGCCAGGGTCTTCCAGCCGATGCGGCCAAGGGCGCGGATGTCGCCCATCTCCGACACGCCCATGATCAGCGCCGAGAAGATCAGCGGCACGATCAGCATGAAGATCAGGTTGAGGAACAGGCCCGAAGCCGGGGTGGTGACGTAGTCCATTACCCACTTGGCACCGGCCTGCAGACCTTCGACGCTGCCGCCCAGGGCGTGCACGATCAATCCCAGGATCAGGCCGATCGCAAAGCCGATGCCCATCTTCCAATGCAGGGGCAACTTCTTCTTGTCGGCAGCAGCTGCTGTCATGCGCGGGTTTCCTCGAAAAATGAATGCACTCTAACAAAGCGCGCAAGCGGCGCCGGTTCAGGTTCGCCGCGGCGGATACAGCGGCGCCAGGCCAGTGTCAGCGGTGATCGCCGCCGCCGACCAGTGCGGTCCGTCACGGAAGACCCCGCGCAGGCGCGTGCGCAGCGGCGCCAGATCACCCTGCCCGCCCCAGCGGGCCTGTTGCAGGTCCTGCAGCACCTGGCGCTGGGCCGGGTCATCCAACCGGGCGATGACCTGCTCGATGCGTTCAACGCCGGCCATCGCGCATAGCTGAGCTTCTACCTGATCGAAGCCTTCGCCATCCAGCGCGCGGCGCAGTTCGGCCAGGCCGGCACGTCCAGTCGCCACAGCCGGCACAGCCCCCCTGCCCGCCTCAGGCGGCGCCACGCGCGGGCGACGGCCACGCTGCCAGCCCCACAGCAGGGTCAGCAGCCACAGCAGCGCCAGGCCGATAGCGGCGCCCATCCATGGCCACGGACGCTCGGCCAGGCCGCTGGCGCGCGGATCGGTGGCCGCGATACGGCTGTCCTGGCCATCGCCCCCCGGCAGCGCAGCATCTGTGTCGATCGGCGGCAGCGGCGCAGGTGAAGCACTGCCACCGCCATTACCGGCTGCGACGGCGAGTGTCAGGTCCGGCAGCTTCGCTTCCTGTGGCTTGCCCGCACGAACATCCCACCACGGCAGGCGCGGCCCCGGCACCACCAGCGAACCCGGCTGGCGCGGCACGATCGAATAACGGCGGGTGATCTTCAGGCGCGGCGTGCTGCCGTTGAAGGTCTCTTCGTACTGCGCCGGTTCGGCGAACACCTGTGCGGCGCTGCCGACGTCGGGCACCGGCAGGTCGGTGAACTGCGCGCGGGTGGCACCGTCGGCAATCGCCTCGACCACCACGTTGGCCGCCTCACCGGTACGTGCGCTGGTCGGTGCACTGGTGTAGCGCAGCTGCAGGCCCTGCAGCGGCAGCCACGGCTGCGGCGCCTGTGCCGGCTGTGCCTGAACCTGCAACGTGCGGTCGGCGCCGGTGGCATTCATCCGCCCGTCGCCGCCGCCAAAGAAATCGTCGAAGAAGCCACCGGCACTGCGCCCACTGAAACGCGCACCGGCCAGCCGAAGTGCACCGCTGCGCTCAGGAATCAGCAGGAAGCGCCGCTCGACCACGTTGTAGCGGCGGCCATTGACCTGCCGCACATCGGTGCGGTCATCGCCCACCCGCTGCAACGACGCACCGGCCGGGGTATCCAGCACCAGTTCGCCGGAGGCCAGCTGCGAAGCGAAATACAACCGCACCACCACGCCTACGCTCTGCTGCACATACGGCGTCTCGTCATCGACGACGGTTTCGATGAAGGCCACTGCGTTGCTGTCGGGGCCGGCCACGGCAGCGGCATCCACCTGCAGGGTCAACGGCGCAGTACGTACGCTGCCCACCTGCAGGCCCGGCACCACCAGCGCACCGCTACGCCGCGGCGTGAGTGCCACGCCATACAGAGTGCGCTGCTGCATGCTGCCATTGCTCCACTCCACCTGACGGCTGCTGGTCTGGCCGCTGAGATTGAAGTCGGTACGCAACGACGTGAAGTCCGGCGCGCCCTGGTCGCTCTCGACATTGAGCATGACCGTGTCACCCAACGCGATGCGGTCGCGGTCCAGCCACGCGCGCGGCTGCGCCCAGGCCAGCAGCGGCAGCCACAGCAGCAACGCCGCCAGTACCTGTCGGAGCCAGTGCCTGTGCATGTTGATCGCCCGCGTCATCGCCCCTCCCTCTTCCTGCGTTCGTTTTCCAGCTGGAACTTGGCCCGCAGCAATGCACCCGGATCATCCGGCACGCGTCGCATCCACGCCTCCACCGCCTGTTGCTCCTCGCGCTGGCGCGCAGTGCTGCCGTCGCTTCCGGGCACCGGCTTGCCGTCCTGCTCGCCCTTGCCCTCACGTGCCTGCTGCATTGCCCGCTGCATGCGCTGGCGCTGCTGCTCATCGGCCCGGGCCTGTGCCTTGGCATCCTCCACCTGTGGTGGCGCCTGCTGTCCATCGCGGCCGCGCTCGCCGGGCTGCGGGCTCGACGGGTTCTTGTCGTCACCGGGCTTGGGCTGCCCCTGCTGGCCCGGTTGCGGCTGGCCCTGGCCAGGATCCTGCTGGCCCTGCTGCGGCTGCTGGCCCTGCGGATTCTGCTGCCCCTGGCCGTTCTGCGGTGGCTTCTGCTGCCCGTTCTGCGGTGGCTTCTGCTGATCCTGGCCTTTGCCACCGGACTGCTTGCGCTTGCGCGCGGCATCGACCACGGCGCGGTTGGCGACCGCATCGGCCATGCCGGGATGCAGTGCCAGCGCGCGGTCGTAGGCGGCAATGGCTTCGTCGTAGTGGCCTTGGCGGGCCAGTGCATTGGCCAGGTTGTACCAGCCCGCATCGCTGTCGATGCCCTCGAACTGCTTGCGGGCACTGGCGAAATCGCCATTGCGGTACGCCTGCGCACCTTCGGCCAAGCGCTGGTGCTGCACCTGGTCGGCGCGTTTCCACAGCGTGCCCTGCGCTGGCGGTGCGGCGGGCGCGGCAGGCGCCTGCGCCTGCACGTCGCTCATCCATGGCAGCAGACCCACCGCCAGCACTGCCACCAGCAGCGCGCGGCGGCGGAAGGCCAGCAGCGCCAGCAGCATCACCGGTGGCAGCAGCCAGAACCCTTCATCACGCCATTGCTTGCCCTCCCCGGGCCGCTGCGCCGCAGTACCTTCGCGTGCATCCAGTACACCCAGTGCGCGCAGATCACTGGCATCGGCGGCGATGCGGGCATAGCGGCCACCTCCCGCGGTGGCCACGGCACGCAGGCTGCCTTCGTCCAGCGCAGCCTGGCGGATCTGCCCACTGCCATCCCGGTACGCCGCCCCGGCGGGGGTGCCCAGGCCCAGTACCGACACCTGCAGGCCCAGGCTGCGCGCCTGCGCGGCGGCCAGTGCCGCTTCATCATCCGCCTGATCGCTGACCAGCAGGATCTGCCCCCGCAATGCCCCGATCTGGCGCATCAACCGCGTCGCCCAGTCGATACCGCGGTCGGCACGCTGGCCGTCGCGTGGCATCACATCCGGCGACAACGCGTCCAGATACAGCGCAACGTTGCTGCCGTCGTCGGTCAGTGGCGCCACGGTGTAGGCATCCTCGGCGTAGACCACCAGGCCCACCTGTCCGCCCTGGCGGGCACGCAGCAGCTCACCCACTTTCGCCCGGGCCTGCAGCAGGCGCGACGGCGGCAGGTCGGTGGCATTGATCCGGCTGGACAGATCCAGCACGACCAGCAGCGGTGCGCTGGCCTGGAACATCGGCTGTGCCTGCTGGCGCCAGCTCGGCCCGGCCATGGCCAGCGAGGCCAGCGTCCAGCCCAGCAGCACGGCCCAGGGCAGGCGTACGCGGCGGCGCGTGCCCGCGGCCAGCAGATGCGGCAACAGGTGGGCATCCACCGCTGTTCGCCACACATCGCTGCGCCGCTGCCGGTACAGCGCCAGTGCAAGAATGACCGGCAAAGCCAGCAAGGCCCACAGCCATTCCGGGCGCAGGAAGTGCAGCGCATTCCAATCGGGAAGATTCGAAGCAAGCGCGATCATCGGCGACGCTCCGGCCACAGCCACGCCAGCACGCCCAGCAGCAACGCCACCCCCAATGGCCAGGCATAACGTTCTTCGCGCGGGCGCAGGCTCGGCCCCTTCGCGGCGATCGGCTCCAGCCGGTCCAGTTCAGCGTAGATCCCGGCCAGCTGCGCGGTGTCACGCGCGCGGAAGAACTGGCCACCGGTCATGCTGGCAATCTTCTTCAACGTGGCCTCGTCGACCGGGTCCTGATCGGCGGAGATGGGAATACCGAACAGGCGCATGCTGCCATCGCCACCAAATGCGACGGTGTGGATGCGCACGCCCTCGGCGCGGGCCACCTCCGCCGCGCGCAGCGGTTCCAGCACGCCGGCGTTGCTGACGCCGTCGGTCAGCAGGATCAATACGCGCTGGCCTTCGGGTTGGCTGCGCAGGCGCTTCACCGCCAGGCCGATGGCATCACCGATGGCCGTCTCGCGACCCGCCAGGCCAACCACGCTGTCGCGCAGCTGGTCGCGCACGCTGGCCAGATCGGCCGTCAGCGGCGTAAGCGTGTAGGCGCGGTCGCCGAAGATCAGCAGGCCGATGCGGTCGCCGGCACGACGATCGAGGAAATCGGCCAACACGGCCTTGGCTGCGGTCAGGCGATCCACCGCCTGTCCACCCAGCACCATGTCGCCCTCGCCCATGCTGCCGGACACGTCCATCGCCAGCATCATCTGCCGGCCCTGCTGCGGCGGGGTGACTGCTTCGCCCAGCTGTTGCGGGCGTGCCAGTGCGACGCACAGCGCGCACCAGCCCAGCCACAACAGCAGCGTGCGCAGCCACGACACATCAACGCGGCCGCCACCGGCCAGCGCTTCCAGTTCCGTCGCCGCATAGGGCACACGCAGTGCTGCGCCGGGATCGGCACGACGCTTCCACCAGTGCACCAGCAACGGCAACGGCAGCGCCAGCAGGGCCAGCGGCCATGCCAGCTGCAGGTCCGGCCATGGCCAGTAACTTGCCAGCAGGTTCATCGGCGCCGCTCCAGCAGCATGGCCAGATAGCGCTCGCGCGCCCAGCTGCGCAGCGCCGCCACATCGTTGGCGTCCACGCGTGGGCGATAGGCACCTTCGGCCAGCAGGCTGCGACGCGCCGCGGGCAGCGTGCCTTCCGGATCCACGCGCTGCCACCAGGCATCATCGCGCAGGGATTCACTGCCGGGCTGTGCCTGGCGCGCGGCGCGACGCAGCAGTCCTGCAATCGCCGCCAGTTCTGCAGCCGCATCGGCGGTGGTTGCCAGCTCCTGATCGAACAGCTGCAACCAGCGTTGGCAGCGTCGGCGGCGCTGCCACCACACGAAGGCCATCGCCGCCAGCAACAGCAGCACCCCACCGCCGATCATCAGATAGCCCGGTGCCGGTGGCCACCACGACGGAGGCGGTGGCACTTGGACGTCGCGCAGCGGCAGGTTGGCACTCATGCCGGCACCTCGGTGGGCGATGGTGCCAGCCAGGCATCGCTGGGCGCATCGGTGGACAGCACCTGCACATCGACACGGCGCGCCCCCAGCTGGCGCCGCAGTTCCTGCAATGGTTCGACGAAGTGGGCCTGCCAATGCGCCTGCACCTCGCTGCGCCGCAGGTCCAGGCCGATGCGCTGCTGCAGGGTCTGGAACTGCAGCGCAGCCGATGGAGGCTGCAGTTCCAATGGATCGACCAGCAGCACCAGGCTGAGGTCATGGTGCTGGGCCAGCGCACTCCAGCGCGCAGGCGGAATACGGATGGCCTGCTGCGGGTCGGCCAGCACCAGCACGCGTGCACCCGGGCGCAGGACGCGACCGGCATGGTCCAGCGCGCGCTCCAGGCCAAGGTCATCGGCCGGTGGCTGCGCATACCACCGGGTGAGCGCATCCAGCACGCGCAGCACGCCGCGCGGGCCACCTGCCGGTGCGATCGGTGGTTCACGGTCGCTGCCACGCAGGGCGCCGATGCGATCACCACGACGCTGTGCCGACCACGCGGCGACAGCACCGGCACGTGCGGCCTGCACCGATTTGAAGCGCACGCGGGTGCCGAAGTACAGCGCCGGCGACGTATCGGCCACGATCAGGCTGACCCGCTCGCGTTCGGCCTGGAACAGTTTGGTGTGGGCACGACCGGTGCGTGCGGTCACCCGCCAGTCGATATGGCGCGCATCATCACCGGCCACGTACTCGCGTGACTCGGCATACTCCATGCCACGCCCACGCAGCGGCGACGGCGCCTGCCCCGCGTTGCCGGCGCGGCCACGGCGTGGCGGCGGCGGTCGCTGTGCAAGGCGGCGCAGCGCTACCAGTTCGGCCAGCTGCGGGTGCAGCCCGTCACCGTCGCTGACGGAAGAGGCGTGGTGCAGGGATGGATCGGCCATGCGCAGGCTCAGGGTGCCGGCACCCGGGCCAGCAGCTCCTGCACCAGGCGTTCGCCATCCCAGCCTTCGGCAGTAGCTTCGTAGCTGGGCAGCACGCGATGGCGCAACACGTCAGCAGCGACCGCACGCACATCATCAGGGGTGACGAAATCGCGGCCGGCCAGCCAGGCGCGCGCACGCGCGCAGCGTTCCAGTGCGATGGAACCGCGCGGGCTGGCGCCCCAGGCAATGCGGCGGCCCAGGCCAGCGTCATAGCGCGACGGATCACGCGAGGCCAGCACCAGCTCGATCAGGTAGCGTTCCAGCGCCGGCGCCATGTGCAGGTCCAGCACTTCGCGGCGGGCATCGAACACATCCTGCATCGGCAGCTTTTCCGCCGCCGGTGCGGCTTCGCCCAGCGCGCCACGGGCGCGGTCGCGGGCCAGCCGAAGGATCTCCGATTCGGCGGCCTGGTCCGGGTAGCCGATGCGTACATGCATCAGGAACCGGTCCAGCTGTGCTTCGGGCAGCGGGAAGGTGCCTTCCTGCTCGATCGGGTTCTGCGTGGCCATCACCAGGAACAGCGGCGGCAGCGCGTAGGTGTGGCGGCCAACGGTGACCTGGCGCTCGCCCATCGCTTCCAGCAGCGCCGACTGCACCTTGGCCGGCGCGCGGTTGATTTCATCGGCCAGCAGGATCGGGTGGAAGATCGGGCCGGGTACGAATTCGAAGCGGCCCTCCTGCGGGCGCCAGATCTCGGTGCCGGTCAGGTCGGCCGGCAACAGGTCCGGGGTGAACTGCACGCGGGCGAAATCCGCCTCCAGGCGCGAGGCCAGCGCACGGATCGCCGTGGTCTTGGCCAGGCCCGGAGCGCCTTCCACCAACAGGTGGCCATCGGCCAGCAGCGCGATCAGCAGGCGTTCGACCAGTGCCGCCTGGCCGACGATCTCGGCCGACAGGGCATCGCGCAGCTGGGTGAAGGCGCCATGCAGGCGGGAGGCGGCCGGCGCGGGCGGCGGCGAGACGGTTTCGGGCATCGGCGGTGGCAGGTTCATGGGGGCCTTTGACCGGCGCGGGACGGCACGGGTTCCCGACATCATCGCAGGGTGCCCTGCGATTGGCATCAAGAACGGCTGAACGGCCCATCCACGCATGGCGTGGATCTACTGGGCTATCCACGCATGGCGTGGATCTACGGGTGGAAACGCAGAAGGGCCGCGCATGGCGGCCCTTCTGCGTTGCGCGGGTGGCGCGGGCTCAGTTCTGCTTGGCCACGCGCAGCACCTTCGGCGTGACGAACACCAGCAGCTCGGCCTTGTCCTTGTTGCGGCCGCGCTTCTTGAACAGGTTGCCCAGGAACGGCACGTCGCCCAGGAACGGCACTTTGCTGATGCTGCTGCGGTCGGTGAACTCGTACACGCCACCGATGACCACGGTCTGCCCATCCTCGACCAGTACCGCGGTGTTGACCTCGCGGCGGTTGATCGACGGCACCGTGCCGTAGCCCTGCAGTTCGATCAGGCGGTCGACCTCATCCTTCTTCACCTGCATGTTGAGGAACACGCGGTTGTCGTTGGTGATGGTCGGGGTCACCCGCAGTTCCAGCACCACTTCCTTGAACTGCACGTTCGGGGTGGAGCCGGCGCCACCGGCAGCACCGGTGCCGCTGATGGTGACGTAGCCGATTTCCTTGCCTTGCTTGATCATCGCCTCGCGCTGGTTGGTGGTAACCACGCGCGGGTTGGAGATCACCTCGCCTCGCGACTCTTCCTGCATGGCCGACAGCTCCACGTCCAGCAGGTAGCCTGCGTTGAGGATCGACAGCGCCAGCGAGCCAGGGTTGTTGGCTGCGGCCACCGGCAGGTTCCAGTTCAGGCCGCGCTTGATGGTCGGGCCGCTGGGAATCGGCGCCGGGCCGACGCTGCCGCCGGCCTGCCACTCGCGAATCGCCTTGGCGTTGGCCTGCGCCGTATCGACCTGCGACTTGCGGGTTTCGGCATTGGCATCCAGGCTGCCGCTGAAGTACACGTTGTCGCGGCTGCCGCTGATGCCGAACTTCGCACCCAGCTCGCGGGCGAAGGTATCGGTAGCGATGACGATACGGCTTTCGATCAGCACCTGGTCAACCGGACGGTCGATCACGCCGATCAGCTCACGCATGCGCGCGATCTTCTTCGGGATGTCGCTGATCATCAGCGTGTTGGTGCGCTCGTCGGCCACGATACGGCCGCGCGAGGACAGGAAACCACTGTCTTCCTGCGACGAACCGCCGCCACCGCCATTGCCGCCGCCACCACCGCCGCCGATGCCCTTGGCATCGGTCAGCGCTTTGAAGATCTGCGTGGCGCTGTGGTAGTTGATCTGGACGTAATCGGTGACCAGGTCTTCGCGGTTCTCGATGGCGATGCGCGCGTCTTCCTTCTCCTGCTCGAACTTGGCCAGCTCAGCCTGCGGAGCGACCCAGATCACGCTGCCATCGCGACGCTTGTCCAGGCCCTTGGCGCGCAGCACGATGTCCAGCGCCTGGTCCCACGGCACGTTGACCAGGCGCAGGGTCACATTGCCCTGTACCGAATCGGACGCCACCACGTTGAGATTGGATTCTTCGGCGATCAACTGCAGCACGGTGCGCACCGGCACGTCCTGGAAGTTGAAGGTCACCGGCTTGCCGGTGAAGCCACGCTGCCCCACCGCCTTGGCGGCCTGGGTGACGCTGCCGGCGGTGACCGCGCCCACCGCGGCGGGCGCCTGCCGCGGGCTGATCTCCACCACGTACTCGTTGCCGCTCTGGTAGGCCAGCGACTCCACCGCGCCACCGGTACTGAGCACCAGCTGGGTACCGGCACCGGACGGCTTGGCGTCGATGCGCTGCACCGGCGTGGCGAAGTCGGTGACGTTCATCGGCTTCTGCAGGTTGGCCGGCAGCCGGGCGTTACCGACATCGACCACCACGCTGTTGCCCTGCGTCCGCAGGTCCGGGACCGCGCCCTGGCCGTCGAACTGGACGATCAGGCGCCCGGCGCCATCATCGCCGCGCTTGAAATCGATCTTGGCCACCGACAGGCCCGCCGGCGCTGCCGCCGGTGCCACGGTGGCGCCCACCGGCTTCTCGGCCGGTGCGGCGGCCAGCGCCGGAGCGCAGGCCAGCATCAGCGCGACTCCCAACGCGCTGACACGGTTCAAGGTAGAGCGCCGGATGGGACGCAGCCCCTTGGCTTGGTGAAAGGTCATCGTGCTATCCCCAGTAAACGATCATTGATCTTCAAGCGAGAGCGTTGCCGGCCGTTCCAGCCAGCCGCCCGCGCCATCCGGCACCAGTTCGATCAGCTCCACGTGGTCTTCGAAGACCGCCGTGACCCGCCCGTCGCTCTGCCCCAGGTACCCACCCGGGCGTACCCGGTAGGTCACCTTGTCCGGCCCCATCACCAGCGCCACGGTAGCGGCGCCGGTGCCGATGGTACCGACCATGTCCAGTGCATCCAGCGGGAAGCCTTCCAACGGCTCCTTGCGCCGGTTCGGATCCGGACGCAATCCGCCATTCCCCTGCTGCGGATTGGTCCAGGCATCGGTGAACGGATCGCGCAGGCCCTGTGCGGAGTATTCGAAGGTTTCGAACTGCTGCATCACCGGCAGCGGCTCCAGCGGCTGCGCCGGTCGTGCACGCTCGCCTTCCACCCACTTTTCAAGATTCGGCGCATCACCCGGCGTGCTGGTCACGCCGCGGCCACAGGCGGCCAGCAACAGGACCGCCAACGCCACTGCACTGCGTGCGATGTACGTGCGCATCACTTCTTGCCCCCCTTGCCGTTCTTCTTTTTCGCTTCGGCATCGGCGACAGCCTGCTGCGCCTGCACTTCCGTCTCATCCAGATAGCGATAGGTCTTGACCGTGCCGGACAGCTCCAGCGCACCGCTGCGGGCGTTGCCGCTGGCCTTGTCCTTGGGCTTGAGGTTGATGTCGTGCATGGTCAGGATCACCACCCGCGGCAGCGAGGCCACGCCGCTGACGAACGCACCGAACTGATGGTAACTGCCCACCATGCGCAGCTTGATCGGCTTTTCGGCGTAGAACTCCTTGACCTGCTCCTGCTCCGGCTCGAACAGCTCGTTGGTCAGGCCGCTGGACAACGCGGTCTGCGAAATGTCGATGATCAGGTCCGGCATTTCGGTCTTGCTGGGCAGCTGCCGCAGCATCTGCTGCAGCACCTGTTCCATCTGTGCCAGCTGCTGCTTCAGCGGCGCCAGGTTCACCGCGCGTTCCTGCTGCTTGGTGAACTCGGCACGCAGGTCGACTTCCTTCGATTCCAGGCCGGCCAGTTCCTCGCGCTTGCCACTGATCAGCAGCATCCACGCAACGAACATGATCACCAGCGCCAACAGCGAGCAGAAGACGATCTTGGCCTTCTGCGGCCAGTTGCCGATGTCGTTGAAATCCAGGTTCTTCAGATCGATTTTCTGGCTCATGCGCGATCCCCCTGCAGCGGGGCGTTGAAGGCCTGCGGCGGCTGCGCCAGGCGGCTGCCCTCGGGCTTCGGCGCAGGCTTGGCAGCCGGGGCTGCCGGCGGGTTCGGCGCGGCCGGGGTGGCAGCAGGTGCGTTGGCCGGAGCGGCGGCGGGGGCGGGTGCAGCCGGAGCAGCAGCGGGCTGGCCTGCGGCCGGCGCGGCGGGCGCCGCTGCATCCGGGCCGGCGGCAAGCGGGGCCACTGCGGGCGGCGCCGGCGTTGCCACCGAACCATCGGCGTTGAGGCCTGGCGTAGCGGCCACTTCCTCACTCTGCGCCGGCAGCTTCACCTTGACCACGAACACGTAGGGCAGCGCCTTGATGTCCGCAACCGGGCCGGTCTTGCCGTCCTTGTCCTTCTCGGGGTCACGCGCTTCGATGATCGACAGTTCCGGGTTGGTCATCCAGCCGGACGTTTCCAGGTTGCGCATGTACGCCGAAACACGGGCGTTGGACTGGGTGCGCCCTTCCAGGGTCAGCACGTCGCCTTCCTGCTTCAGCGCGGTCAGCACCAGGCCATCGGGAATCGTGCGCACCAGCGCATCGAACAGGTGCACCATCTGCGAGCGCTTGGCCTGCAGTTCCTCAATGACCTTCTTGCGGGCCAGCAGGCGTTCCTTCTGCGCGTCAAGGCGGTCGATCTCCTTGTTCTGTTCCTTGACCTTCTCGATCTCGGCTTCCAGATAGGCGTTGCGGTCCATCTGGCCGCTCACCTGGCGGTCGTAATAGAACCAGATCACCAGCGACAGCAGCAGGCCACCGATCGCGGCCATGCCCAGCATTGCGTAGAACTCGCGCTGGCGTTGCTTGCGCCGCTCGGCGCGCCAGGGCAATAGATTGATGCGTGCCATCAGTCGAAGCTCCTCAGCGCCAGACCGGTGGCGATCATCAGCGCGGGGGCATCCTGGGCCAGCACATGTGCGTTCACCTTCGGCCCCAGGGTCATCTGCGCCAGCGGGTTGGCGACCACGGTCGGCACGCCCAGCTGTTCCTCGACCATTTCCGGCAGGCCACCGAGCACGGCGCAGCCGCCGGCCAGCACGATGTGATCGACGCGGTTGAACTCGCTGCCTGCGTAGAAGAACTGCAGCAGGCGGCTGATCTGCTGGACCGTGGCTTCCTTGAACGGCTCCAGCACTTCCATCTCGTAGCTTTCCGGCAGCCCACCCTGGCGCTTGGCCAGGCCGGCCTCCTCGTAGCTCAGGCCGTAACGGCGCATGATCTCGTCGGTCAGCTGCTTGCCACCGAACACCTGTTCGCGGCTGTACAGGCTGCGGCCGCCGCGCAGAACGTTGAGGGTGGTCATGGTGGCGCCGATGTCCACCAGCGCGACCACGCCGTCGATGGACACCGGCAGCTCGCTGGCGACCAGGGCGTAGGCGTTCTCGACCGCGAAGGCCTCCACGTCCATCACCTTGGCCTGCAGCCCCCCCAGTTCCAGGGCCGACTGGCGCAGTTCCACGTTCTCCGAACGCGACGCGGCCAGCAGCACCTGGACCATCTCCGGGTTGTTCGGGATCGCCCCGATCACCTCGAAGTCCAGGTTCACTTCCTCGATCGGGTACGGAATGTAGTTGACCGCTTCCAGCTCGATCTGGGCTTCCATGTCGTTCTCGTCGAGCTCGGCCGGCATCGGGATCACCTTGGTGATCACCGCCGAACCGGCAACGGCGGCAGCGGCCAGCTTGGCCTTGCTCCCCGAGCGGTTCATCGCGCGGCGGATGGCCTCACCTACGGCCTCCACTTCGACGATGTTCTTTTCCACCACCGCATTCGGCGGAAGAGGTTCCACAGCGTAATGTTCCACGCGAAAACGGTTGCCACTGCGGGACAGCTGCAAAAGCTTTACCGCAGTCGAACTGATGTCGACGCCTACAAGCGGCGACTGACTTTTTGGGATGAGCCCCACGGTTTCTCCCCTGCCGACGGGCACTTGGACGCAAGACCTGCGCCCGAGCATTAATAACGTATTCTTAGCAAATGGCAACGGCCCTGCTGTGAAGTTCCTCACGGATTCACGATGCAGCCCCTGACTGTTCCCCTTGCGCTCCCCGGTGCCGACCCCAGCCGCCACCTTGCGTAATCTATACTCTGCGACCACGAAATTCGCAATCGGAATCTGAACCCGATGACTCGACTCCGCCGCTGGCTGCGCTGGATCTTCCTGATTGTCCTGGTCCTGGCGCTGATCGGCGCGGCCGCCGTGGGCGGTCTGTACTACGCCGTGTCCTCCAAGCTTCCCGACGTGCAGACCCTGCGCGACGTGGAAATGCAGGAGCCGATGTACGTCTATGCCGCCGACGGCAAGCTGATGGCGGTGTTCGGCGAGACCCGGCGTACCCCGATCACCATGAAGGACGTGCCGGAGAAGCTGAAGCAGGCCTTCCTGGCAACCGAGGACGCCCGCTTCTACGAGCATGGCGGTGTGGACTACAAGGGCATCGGCCGCGCGGTCTGGCTGCTGGCCACCACCAACGACAAGCGCGTGCCCGGTGGTTCCACCATCACCCAGCAGGTGGCCCGCCAGTTCTTCCTCAGCTCCGAGTACAGCTATACCCGCAAGCTGGCCGAGATCCTGCTGGCGCGGAAGATCGAGTCCGAACTGAGCAAGGACGAGATCTTCGAGCTGTACCTGAACAAGAGTTTCTTCGGCAACCGCGCCTACGGCGTGGCCGCCGCCGCCGAGTTCTACTACGGCAAGAAGCTCAACGAGCTGGACCTGGACGAGATGGCCTCGCTGGCCGGCATCCCCAAGTTCCCGTCCTCGGGCAACCCGATCTCCAACCCGGAGCGCGCCCGCCAGCGTCGTGACAACTATGTGCTGCAGCGCATGGCCGACCTGAAGTTCGTCAGCCAGGCCGAAGCCGACGCGGCCAAGGCCGTGCCGATGCACGCCACCGCGCATGAGCCGCCGGTGCAGGTCGACGCGCCCTACGTGGCCGAGCTGGTGCGCCAGGAGATGATCGCCCGCTTCGGCGGCGATGTGGTCAACAAGGGTTACCACGTCACCACCACCATCGACTCCACCCTGCAGACCGCCGCCAACCTGGCCGTCCGTGATGGCCTGCTGCTCTACGACCACCGCCACGGCTGGCACGGCGTGGAGAAGCAGGTGCAGGTGGGTGCCGGTGAAGACGCCGCCGCCCTGGCCGAACACCTGCGTGGCCTGTACGGCCAGGCCGGCCTGCTGCCGGCCATCGTTGCCAGCACCGGTGCCGATGGCAGCGCCACGGTGGTGCTGGCCAACCGGACCGAGATCGTGCTGCCGGCCGGTGCCGCCAAGTGGACCAACAAGACCCCGGGCAAGCTGGTGCAGCGCGGTGACATCGTGCGCGTGCGTGCCGGTGCCAAGGAAGGGGAGTGGCTGCTGGATCAGCTCCCGCGCGGCCAGTCCGCGCTGGTCTCGCTGGATGCCCACAGCGGTGCACTGAAGGCGCTGGTTGGCGGTTTCAGCTTCTCCGGCAACAAGTTCAACCGTGCCACCCAGGCCCGCCGCCAGCCGGGTTCGAGCTTCAAGCCCTTCATCTACGCCGCGGCCTTCGACAAGGGCTACAACCCGGCCTCGATCGTGCTCGACGCCCCGGTCGTGTTCCGCGACCGCCGCGGCAAGACCTGGGCCCCGCAGAACGACGGCGGCGGTTTCCGCGGCCCGATGCGCCTGCGCGAAGCGCTGGTGCAGTCGCGCAACCTGGTCTCGGTGCGCCTGCTCGATGGCATGGGCGTGGACTATGCGCGCAAGTACATCAGCGAATTTGGCTTCGCCGAATCGGAGCTTCCGCCGAACCTGTCGATGTCGCTGGGTACTGCCTCGCTCACCCCGCTGTCGGTGGCGCGTGGCTACGCGGTGTTCGCCAACGGCGGCTCGCGCGTGGATACCTGGCTGATCGACCAGGTGAACGACCGCGACGGCAACCTGGTGTTCAAGGAAAACCCGGCGATGGCCTGCCGCGACTGCGCCGGCAGCAGCGACCAGCCGGTCAACCAGGTGGTGGACGGCTTCAACTTCGGCGCCCCGGCCCCGAAGGTGGACCCGGCTGCTGCGGCCAAGGCCGAAGCCAAGGCCGAGACCCCGGCCGCGCCGGTCAACCCCGATGCCCGCACCGCCCCGCGCGCGATCGACGCCCGCACCGCCTACCAGCTGGTGTCGATGATGCGCGACGTGGTCCAGCGCGGTACCGGCGTGCAGGCCAAGGTGCTCGGCCGCGAGGACGTGGGCGGCAAGACCGGCTCCACCAACGACCACCGCGACGCCTGGTTCTCCGGCTTCGGTGGCCCGTACGTGACTACCGTGTGGGTGGGCCGCGACGACTTCCGCTCGCTGGGCTACCGCGAATACGGTGGCAAGGCCGCGCTGCCGATCTGGATCGACTACATGCGCACCGCGCTGAAGGACACCCCGATTGCGCAGAACGAGCCGCCCAGCGGCATGGTCCAGGCCACCCTCAACGGCGCGACCGAGTGGGTGAAGGTGGAAGACATGGACCGCCTGACCGACTACGACCTGAACCTCAATACGCCGCAGGCCGACGCCGCCGCGTTCGATATCTTCTGAGGAAGCATTCGGTGGGTGCCAACCGTTGGTTGGCACCGCCTCTGTAGAGCCGAGCCCATGCTCGGCTCCATGCGCCGGCGGTAGAGCAGCCGAGCATGGGCTCGGCTCTACAGGATCAACGGCACCCGCTTGCTCGCCTCCGTGAAATACCCACGCGGATGTCACATCCGTGCGCTACTCTGTAGCCAGGTCGCAACAGGGAGTCATCGCATGCATCGCGCCCGTCAGCATGCTGCCAGCCAGACCCGCGAGCGGCGTCACCGCCTCGCCCACGAAGCCGCCCGCCTGATGGCCGAAGGCGGCATCCGCGACTATCACCAGGCCAAGTTGAAGGCCGCCAGCCGGCTCGGCATCCACGACGATGCCTCCCTGCCCCGCAACACCGAGATCGAAGACGCCCTGCGCGAATACCAGCGGCTGTTCGCTGGCCCCCAGCACGGCAGCGAGCTTCAGCGCCGCCGCGAGGCTGCCATGCGTGCGCTGGAGTTCCTGCACGGCTTCTCCCCGCGCCTGGCTGGCCCAGTGTTGGAGGGCACCGCCGACGCCAACAGTCCCGTGCAGCTGCACCTGCACAGCGACGACCCGGAAGCCGTGCACCGCTTCCTGGAGGAGCACGGCATTCCCGCCGAATCGCGGACGCGCCGCCTGCGCATGGACCGCGAACGCTGCCTGGACGTGCCGGTGTGGGTGTTCAGTGCCGAGGAGCTGACCTTCGACCTGGCCGTGCTGCCGTACGACGCCCTGCGCCAGGCCCCACTGTCACCGGTGGATGAGAAGCCGATGCGACGTGCGTCCGTGGCGCAGTTGCGGCAGGTGCTGGCCGAAGCGGAGATCAGCGCGTACATCGGCGGATGACGGTAGCGCCGGCCCATGGCCGGCGAGCGCAGCGGTACCTGCCAGTGATGGGTGCGGACCGTTGGTCCGCACCGTGCTTCAGGCATTTCGATTGCTGGCCGGAGAGCAGTCGAGCACGGCTCGACTCTACAAAAGCTGCGCTACCTGCGCTGGCAGATGATGCCCATCATGCTCCCGCTACCAGACGAAACGGGTATCGCGCAGCGGGTCGCTGAGCAACCGCGGCAACCACGGCGCGGCGGCTCGCTGCGGATACTCCCGCATCATCTGTGCATGCATGACCTGCAGGCCCCGCAGCAACCAGATCTGATCATAGATGTCGTTGAACCCATCCGACCACCCACTCTTCACCCGCTCATGCTCGACCGCCTCCAACGACGGCATCTGGTCCAGCGACACCTCCAGGATCGTCAACAGTGCTGTGTTGATCTGCGCATTCTCAACACCCGCCCTGCGCACATCCTCCAATCGAGCGCGAATCCGTCGGCAGTCGTACGGGACGCACCCACCCGTGGCGGTGATGTAGTCGGCGATGTCCGCCAGCATGTCGGCTTTCAGCCGCCACACCACTTCGCTGTCCATCACCTGCCGCACCCGCATCGTGCGCAACGTGCTCGCCCTTATCTCCTCCGGCGTGGTGAACGGTGCACCCGGCGTGCGGCCCGCGTGGCGCACCAGCACGATGCGATGGATCGCCTCGCTGGTGACGCCCTCGATCCGCAGCGCCGCTGCCTGAGGACGCACGCGCGGCGGCGGCACGCCCAGCATCTGCCACAGATACCACAGCACCAGCAGCAGACCGGCGATGCATAGCCCGCTCATCAGCGTCCACAGGTCCAGGTTCCGGGTGTAGTAGCGAAAGCGCGCCCGCCAGATATAGAACGTGCGATAGCTGACGATTCCACTTACCCATCTGTACATTGCCTTCTCCTCGGCAAGGACCCCGGCGCGACGGGGTTCATTACGCGCACCACGCCGGGGCCGCATGGCTTACCAGCCGATGCCCACGCCGACACCCATGCTGCGTTCGCCGCTGTTGGTGAACGCGCCATTGAGGCTGAAGGTGGCCGAGCCCTTCTCGTTGAGCACACGCTGGTAGCCCACTGCCATCGCCGACTCACCCTCGGCGTAGCCCACGCCCGCACCGAGGCGGTTGTAGGTGGCCAGGCCGGCGGTGTTCATCGCCATCGCGGTCTGTGCGCTGCTCATTGCCGCCATGCGGTTGAAACGCTTGTCCATCTTGTCCAGGCGACGCTCGAAGTTGCTGATCGCGCCATCGGTATACTCGTTGGCGCGGGCCAGCATCTTCTCCAGTTCAGCGGTATCGACCTGGGGCTTCGGGGAGTCCTCCTTCTTCGTCTTCGGCTGCGGTGCAGGTTTCTCACCCTCGCCTGCCGACGCCACCTGCTGGCCGCCTTCGGCCTGCGGCACCGGCGCTTCCGGCTCCGGCACCGAAGCAACCGCCATTGCCTGCGGCTGCGGCGCATCGATGCGCTGCTCCAGCCCGTCCATGCGGCCGTTGAGCTGCTGTTGCATCGAGTGCAGCTGGCCGCCATTGACGGCATCACGACTGCCGGCCGCGATCAGGCCGTTGGCCACGTTGGAAATGACCATGCCGTGGGTTCCGGCCAGGGTGAGCTGGTTGAGACCGTCGGCGCGGACGGAGGGCGTGTCCTGGAACACGCTGCGCAGCTGCGACTCGACCTGGTTCACGCGCGAGCGGTTGCTGACCACTGCGCCGTCGAGTGCTTCCAATGCACCATTGAGCGTGGACTGGGACTGGCCCTGCACGGTGAAGCTGGGGCCGACGATGTTGCCGTTGGCATCGACTTCACCGCCGAGCGCGGACAGCGCACCGCGCAACTGGCCGACGGTGGCGGCGTTGTGGTTGGCGGTGCCGTTGGCGATGTTTACGAGGCGGCGATAAGCAGTTGCACTTCCAAATGAAGCTACTCCGGCCTCATTCGCCTGAGAGCCTTCGCCTATCGCCAACGAACTATCCGCTCCTTTATCCACTTTTGCTCCAGCGCCGATAGCAATGCCTCCTCGCGCACCGCCTCCGGCAATGCCCACCTCTGCTCCAGTACCTAGTGCAAATCCACCATCCGAATCCTCGTGCACGACCGAAGCGCGACCAAGCGCTATGGAATTTCTGCCTAGTGCCTTCGCATGGGTCCCCACTGCAGTTCCTCCCTCGTTGCCGGCCTTGGCGAAGTTCCCAACTGCGAGACCAACCGGACCAGCCTGAGCAGGGCCATATCCAGGCGCTGTGCCCACGCTGACATACTGGCTGATGCCTTCCATGGCCAACACACGGCTATTGGTCTCATAGAGCTGGCTACCCCGTACAACATCCGAGCTGTCAGCCGACAACTTCGCCTCGGCCACGCCAGTCAAACGCGCACCACCGAAATCAATCGGACCGCTCGCATCCAATCCACGCATCGTCTGCTGCCCCATCTCCCTCTCCTTGCGCATCGCCTCCAGATCATTCCGATTCTGCGAGATCTTCTGCTCTGCGGCGTACAACTGGCTACCGGTCACAGCATCACGGCTTCCTGGCGCCACTCGTCCGTCAGCCAAGTTGGTCAGCACCATGCCGTTCACGCCACTGAGCGCGATCTGGTTCATGCCATCGGCACGGGCCGACGGCGAGTCCTGGAAGATGGAGCTGAGCTGATCTTCCACCTTGCCCGCTCGACGACCTGCAGAGATGACGGCGCCATCAAGCGCCATCAATGCGTCTTCGACCGAGTTCTGCGTTCCGGCCTGCACCGAGTAGGTTGGGGCGATGATATTTCCGCTGGCGTCCACCCCTGCTCCGCCGCCAAGGGTAGCGAGGGAGTCTTTGAGCTGGGAGACGGTAGTGGCATTGTGATCGACAGTACCTCGAGCAATGTTCACGAGGCGACGCTGCATACCGCTGTTGCCGAAGGATACAACTCCAGCTTCATTTGCCTGTGCGTCTCTTCCAAGTGCCAGCGAACCATGGGCTCCGCTTCCGATCTTTGCACCCGCACCAATAGCGACACCGTCATTTGCTCCGCCACCTGCAGCCCCCACCTCCGCACCAGCCCCCATTGCAAAGCCATTCTCGGAGTCCTCGAAAACGGTAGCTCCTCGTCCAATCGCAGTTGAATTCCTACCCATTGCTCTGGCTCGCGTCCCAACAGCTGTGCCACTTTCAGCACCGGTTTTGGCCGAGTTGCCGATAGCGACCCCTCCCGCTCCAGCTTCAGCAGGTTCACTAATGGGGGCCACGCCGATACTCAGATATTGACTCACGCCTTCTAAAGCTGAGATCCGTGAGTTACTTGAATACAGTTGCTTCCCAGATACAGCCTCAGTACTGCCGGCACTCAGCAAGCCATCCGCCACACCACTGATCTTCCGGTTGGCATTGGCGCTGTTGCGGACGTCCAACGTTGTACCGCTGTTCTTCTCACCCAGACGGACATTGCCGGTTGCAGACACCTGCCCGACAAGGCCGCCCAGCGTCACCACCTGAGTCAGCGCCTTGCTCGCATCAGCTTTGGCCTCTCCCGCAGCGGTCTGTGCCTTGGCAACATTCTCATTGGTCGTGTTCAACTGCCTGCCGGTCACCGCTTCCGTGCTGGAGGTGCTCAGCGTGGCATCGGCCACACCGGTCACCTTGCGGTTGGCATTGGCACTGTTGCGGACATCCAGCGAGGTACCGCTGTTCTTCTCGCCCAAGCGGACACTGCTGGTGGACGAAGTCTGGCCGATCAGGCCGGTCACCGTGGTGACCTGGGCCAGCGCCTTGCTGGCATCAGCCTTGGCCGCATCCGCAGCGGTCTGCGCCTTGGTGACATTACCATTGGTCGTGTTGAGCTGGCGTCGGTTCACAGCGTCGGTGCTGGTCGTCGTCAGCGCGCCATCGGACACGCCGCTCACCTTGCGCGTGGCCAGCACCGCGTTGCGCATGCTGACTTCCGAGCCGGTGTTGCTGTTGGCGATGCGTACGATGCCGCCTGCGGAATCCTGCTTGATCATGCCGTCAACCCGCTCGTTCATGGCATGCAGCTGCTTACCGGTGACCGCATCGGTGCTGGAGGCGGTGACACGACCATCGGCCACGTTCACGATGCGACGGCGCACCGAGGCGCTGCCTACCGACACCGTATTGGCTTCCGTGGCCACCGAGCGGACACCCAGGGCTACGGCGCCCTGTGCGGACGCAGACGCCGCATAGCCCAGCGCAACGCCGTCGATGTACGCGCGCGTATCGCCGCCGATGGCGATGGCACCGGTGTAGCCCAGGCTTCCCGCACGGGCACCGCCACCGATGGCGACACCACCCGTGCCTGCACCGGTCTCAACCTGTGCCCTGCTTCCAAGCGCCACTCCATCCACACCGTTGGACCACGCGTTGGCACCCAGCGCCACTGCGTTCTCCTTCTCCGCGCTGGAGCCGCTGCCAACGGCCACCGCGTTCTGCCGGGTGGCCGCAGCATCGTTGCCCACGGCCGTAGCCCCAAGTGCTCCGGTGTATGCGTTCGCACCCATTGCCAGGGCGTGGCCGCCATTGGCACTGGCGTTGTACCCAAAGGCAACACTATCGACGCCACTGGTCCGCGCCTTGAAGCCAAACGCAGCGCTGTTCTGCTTTTCAATCCGGGTTCCGTGGCCAAACGCGAAGGAGTTGTCTCCATACACCCGTGAGCCTGCTCCCAAGGCGAGAGCGTTGTATGCGGCACCACCAGCGCCTGCCGTGAACATCTTTTCGTCATAGCTGCCAAACAGCGGGGTACACTTTGCTGCCCACCCCTCATGCTCATTGCATCCGAGGTAGTACTGCGTTGCTCCAGCGTTGCTTGACGCAAAGCCGAGCACCAGTAAGGCAAGGATGCACCTCGATTCCGCGATAATGCCTGAGTGCGAGGCCTTTCCACGCCTCATCGCAAATTCACTGGCAACCTCCCAGCAGCCTTTGGCGTGATTCCAGATACGACGATAGATTCGATTCATGTGTTTCTCCTTAACAGGACAAGGAAAGTGAGGCCCCGTTCCGGGCACGGGGCGGGCAAAGTGCGGGCTCAGGTCGCCGTCGGTTCGATCGTCCGCACGTGTTCGCGATAGCCATCGCGGGTGAGCCGGTAACGCAGTTGCAGCGAGTTGCCCGGCTGAAGCTGGAACGGCAGCGTCAGTGCGGCATCGGGATAGAGGCTGTGCGACACGGGGTGTGGCGTGCAGGTGCCCGCGGCCGTGCACTCCTCGGCACCGATGATTCCCACGCGCAGCGTGCCGGTGTTGTGCAGCGTGTTGTCCTGGAGGCGTAGGTCCACCACACCGTCGTCGGGGGTGACGTTGACCAGCGCCCCCCAGACCAGGCTGACGCCGATGTTTGCCTGTGCGCCTTCGCCGTCTTCGAGGGGAGCGTCATCCGGCCCGCGCACGCCTTCGAAGTAGAGGCGGTAGGCCGTTTCCTTCTGGACCTGCTGCAGCGGAATCACCCGGATCAGCCGGTTGCCGCCGCCGGAAAGTGCGAACTTGCCGGGGGTGATGGCAATCGCCGCATCCGAGGCTTCCATCTCCTGTTCTTCTTCGGCAGGCGTGGCAGGATTGACGATGCGCCGCAGGCGGGTCTGCACGTACTGCGGAATGGTCGACTGCGAGTACACGCGGATATGGGTGCCGCGCTTGGCATCCACCGCTGCGCGCATCGGGTGAATGGAAAGGTTGGCGTGTGCCGGCACGGCAAGCAGGGCGCTCACCGGCAGCAGGCAGAACAGCAGCTTCTTCATGGCAGGCTCCTCGGGATCAGGGTTTGGCAGTGGGGACATCGAGCACCACGGTCAGCTCGCCCTCGTACAGGCCGGGGCGCTGGCTGGCGATAGGGGTAGGCGGTGTTTCCAGGGTCAGCGGCGTGGGCACGCAGTACACCGGCTGGCTGATGCCCGGCAGCATCACCAGCCGCAGCTGTGCGCTGTCGATGCCGCGCAGCTGCTGCTTGACGTTGTGCTTCATCGCCAGGCGGTGGCCGCCGTAGTCCAGGTGGACGCGGTAGTCCAGGCGCTGGCTGGCATCGCTGCCGCCATCGCGGTGCCAGAGCGAGAAGTCCGATCCCGCAGGTGGGCGTGGACCGCTGTCGCGAACCGTGACGTCGAGGTATTCGCTCTGCGAACCCAGGCCGTCGTACAGGCACATGTCCAGTTGTTTCCTGCCACCCACCACCTTCTGGATGGGGTCGTAGCGCAGATCGAGATTGACCAGCGGCGCGACGGTGTCGAAGGTCGGGAAGTAGATCGAGATCGCGTCGTAGTCGGTGACGGTGAAATCGAAGTTGAAGGTGGCTGTGGCGACGGGTGCTGCGGCGGGGTCGGCCTTGATGTTCAGGCGCATCGTGGCTTTCCAGTGACCTGCTACGAGGCGCGCCAGTTCTGATGGTGGAAGCGCAAGCCTCGCACCCGTACCGATTGGCTGATCGATACCACAGGTGTAATAGAACGCTTCATAGAGCGCACGCTGACTGCTATCCCAGTAGTCCGGGCTGCAAGTCCAGTCGTTCAGTATTCTCTGAAGGCTTCCGAGCAGCCGAAGCTCTGCCTGCAGGCCGGTCCGGATCTCTACAAGCCGCAAGGCGACTTCGGACGGCCCGCTAACTATCGATGAATCTCCTTCCGTCGGGCACCGACCGAATTCACTATCTGAAGCAGACTCACAAACCACATGGATCTGCCCATACTTCAGCGCCAGGTCGTGACTGAATCCCAGCACCGTCCGCGGCGCCCACAACTCCACATCACCGGGTACCGCCGAGCGATCCCAGCTCATCACGATGTCCCGGCTCTGGTCGGCCGGATGCGTTTCCGGCGGCCACTGCGCCCACGCCCGCGGCATCACCAGCACGAGCGCACACACCAGCATCAACACGAACATCCAACGCCGGTTCATGGCGTACCTCCTGCAGCAGCGGTCCGGGGCGTGGCGGCAATCAACGCGCGTTCCTGCAGCAGCCGGGTCACGCGGGCCTGCTGGCGGATCTCGGCCGGCAGCTGGGCCACGGCCAGCGGCTCGCAGTGCACGGCGCCGACCAGCAGCACCACCTGGCGGCGCTCGCGCACCTGCAGCGGGCAGTGCAGCAGGCGGTCGTCCTGCAACAGGTACAGCGTCGTTTCGCGACGCGGGAAATCGGCGACGAAGCCGCCGTTGGCGCTGGTGCCGGGCACCGGCGCGTTGAGAATGCGGGCGCCGCCCAGCGGCGCACCAGCCAGGTCGCGGGCATGGCCGATGAAGGTGTAGGTCACTTCGATCGGCACCGGCATGCGCATCAGCTTGCCGGGCGTGAGGAACATCGGCCGTGCACCGCCCACGCCGGTCACGCGGATGGCGGCGATGCTGTCCAGCGTGCTGGCGTCCTGCACTTCGGCACGTTGCGATTGATAGGCCGGCAGCGGCAGCAGCCGGCGTTCGCCGATCTGCAGGCGTTGCCTGCGCAGCCCGCCCACCTGCAGTTCGGCGGCCACGCCGCGCAGGTCGGCGTCGTCGGTATCGGCCACCTGCACGGCAAGGCCGGCATCGGCGCCGTTGGCACCGCTCCAGTAGAAGCCGCGACGGCCGAGCGCGAAGCCGGAACTGTGTGCGCCGCTGTAGCCGGTTTCGCTGCGGCCACGCTGCTGGTAGCGCGCCACGCTGGCGCTGGTGTGGCCGACGCCATTCTGCAGCTGGCCACCCAGTGAAGCGCTGTAGCGCTCGTTGTTGTTGGCGCGCAGCTCGCCGGACAGCTCGCGGTACTGTGTATCCAGTTCCTGGCGCAGGCTCTGGCCGACGCTGTAGTCGATCGCCGGGCGCTGATGCTGCGGCTGGCGCACATCCACGGCATAGCGGCGCTGCCCATCACCGGCAGCGCTGCGGTGCCGGCGGCTCAGGCTGAGGTTGACGTAGATGCCACGGTCGCGCTCGGTGCTGCCACGCACGCTGTCGGTGCTGTTCTGCCGCCACACGCCCACGCGCGTGGAGACGCTGAAATCCTGCCAGCGATGGCTGCGGCTGAAGCTGGCCTGCCAGGTGCGGCTGAGCAGCGGCTCGCGGCGCGGTTCCAACGGCCCCGGCGGCAACAGCGGCTCAAGCCCGAACAACGGATCCTGCTCGAACTCTGGCCGGTGCCAGCCGGTGCGCCAGGTCTGGCGCCGGGTGTAGCCCACGTAAACATTGCCGCCCGCCAGCGGCAGCGACATCGAACCACTGAGCGCGTTGGTGCAGCCCAGCTGGTCGCGCGCCTCGGCCTCGAACTGGCAGGCCTTGCCACGCATGCGCTGCTGGTAGAGATTCCACGACGCCGTGCGCCGGTACGACAGCTGGTGCTGCTGCCCGTTGCTGCCGTCGCTGCCGCGCATGCCGCTGAAGGTGGCGCGTACTTCCTGCGTGGCCATCACCCGGCGCAGGTCCAGGCGCAGCTCGCCGTAGCGGTGCCCGCCGAACGTGGCGGCACCGGCGGTCATGGCCGCGTCGCGGCCCAGCGGCACGCGCACGCCGGCCATCGCGATGCGCTCGCCATCGAACGCATCGCTGCGGCGCTCATTGCGGTGGCCACCCTGCACGAACCATTGCCACTGGCTGTTGGTCCAGTCGCCGCCCTTGTCGAAGGGCGCCTCCTCGGTGCGCACCAGCACACCGTCCTCGTAGATGCGCATGCGGACCAGGTAGTTGCCGAACGGGAAATTGCGGGTGTCGATCTGGTTGATGCCGGCCTGCAGGTAGAAGGTCTGCAGCAGGCGCTCGCCATCGAACACGTCCACCCGCGCATCGCGCGCCAGCAGCACGGTCAGTGGGCTGGCCTGCACCGCCGCGTCGGTGTCCACATAGGCCTGGGTGGTACCCAGGCGTGCGCCCTGGAAGCGGTCCAGCGGCAGCATGCTGAAGCTGAAGGTGCCGCCCTGCGGGCTGGACAGGTTGCGGCGGTCCATGCGCCCGGCCTGCAGGTAGTGCGCCGGCCCCAGGTCGTGGCGGTAATAGACGTTGTCGAACTGGAAATCGTCGTCGCTGTGGCTGCGATAGCGCTGCTGGTTGTAGTACCACTCGGCCGACAGGTGGCCGCGTTCGAACAGGCCCAGCGTGCCGACGCCGCGTGCCGACAGCGACTGGTAGTCACGGCCACCACTGAGGTTGAGCGTCTGCTGATGCAGGAACGCGTTCTCGGCATTGGCGGTGACCGTGTGGAAACGCTCGGCGGCAGGCTTGCCGGGAATCCACCGGCGCGCCACGAACAAGCGCACCGCGCCCTCGCCTTCGTCATACAGCGCGCGCACCTCGTCGGGAGCTTCCGGCGGATCGATGTAGCCGCAGCCGGCGCTGGCACCACCGAAGCGGCATGCCAGATGGCTGTTGCGCGGCAGCGGCTGCGACAGCGCAGGCAGCAGGGCGGCCTGCGCCTCGGCAGTCAGGTCCAGTGCCTGCAGCACGCGCGCGGGATCTTCCAGCTGCACGTGCTCCAGGGTCACGCGCACCGGCGACAGCCCGGCCGAGCGGCCGAACAGCTGGATGTCGAGTTGTTCGGTCTGGCCTTCGACCAGATCTTCAAAACCGGGCGGGACGCCGCGCGCGGCCGCCAGCGGAGTGGACAACGCCAGGGCGAGCGCGACCGCCAGCCGGGTGACGGCGGGGGCGTGTAGGGTCATGGGGGCACCGCTGCAAGCGGCCGGCCCGGGATGCGGGCCGGCGCGGGGGATTACGGCGTAGCCGCCTTCTGGTTCAGCACGACGTTGACCAGGCCGCTGTACGCGCCCTTGGTGAGGATCGGCGCCGGCGTGGTCTGTGCGATGGTCAGCGGCATCGAGATCGAGGCGCCCGGGGTCGAGCCCGCACCGTTGAACAGGTCAGTTGCCTTGTACTCGATGGCGGCTGCACCCAGCGCGCGGTTGTTCAGGCTGATGGTCATCGGCACGGTCACGGCGCCGGTCTCGTTGGCCAGGAAGAAGCTGCCATCGATGCGGGCTTCGATGTCCGCGGTTTCATCGTTGGAGTGGATGCGCACGCGCTGCGTGTTCGGAATCAGGCCGCGCAGCGGGTCGTGGGTGAGGGTGACCATGTCCGGCAGCGGCGTGCCGTCGTCGCGCAGCAGCGCCAGGGTCGGGTCGACGTCGGCGTAGACGGAGATCTTGGTTTCCACGGCGTGCGCGGACAGCGAAGCAGTGGCCAGCGCTGCAGCGAGCGCGGCCTTCTTGATAATGGCGTGCATGGGTGTCTCTCTCGGACAGGGGGAATATGAAAGCCCCCCTCCCCTAAGGAGAAAGGGAGGGAGGCGCCGCCCGCAGAGGTGGGTGCGGGCGACGGAGAGAATGTTAGGAATCCATTGCCATGCAGACTATTCAAGCATTCCTAAAACGTGGAACGTTAAGGAGAATTCTTGAAGGTGTTCAATGTTTGAGGGCTATGCAATTCCCCTCACTGCTTGAATGCAATAAACCTCATTGCTTCGCATTTGTAGAGTCGAGCATGGCTCGACTCTACAGACAGCTTTTCCGGTCGTTTTGACGTCATCCACGCATGGCGTGGATCTACTGTGGCGCCGGGCCCATGCGCGGCTGCCGTTCGCTTCAACCTGCGGGCACCACGGTGACGTGATCGACATCGATGTCGGTCGGCTTGAATCGATGCGTGTCGACCTTGCCACGCAGCTCGACCACGGTGTCGGCGCCAATGGCCTGCGGCGGCAGGTCTTCGTCATCGATCTCGACCTCGATCTGGCCGCTGGCATCACGGAACTGGTAGCGTTCGTCCCCGATCTTGGAGATGAGGGTGCCACGCAGCACCACCGGATGGTCATCGCGCTGCGCGCGTGCGTCGGCGACGGTGCTGGCAGCCGTTCCCGCGCCTGGTCCGGTGTACTGCGCAAAGGCCTGCGGGCTCAGCAGGGCAAGCGGCGTGGCGATGAGGGCGATGGCAAGCAGTCGGTTCATGGTGTTCTCCGTGGAGGGATGAGTACCCTCAGGTTCTATCGCCCTCCATGTGATGCCCATGCAATAGATCCGAAAAGATGTGAACGCGACATCCATTGTCAGAATGCATTCAGATCCTGAAGCGAGTCCCTGTGGAACCGCGCCCGGGCGCGGCTGCTGTCCGCGCTGCGCGCGGGAGTCGAGCGTGGCTCGACTCTACAGATATCAGGCCGCCTTTCGGCGGCCCGATAAGACATCGCGTTGGCGCGCGATCAGAAGAAGATCGCGTACAGGATCAGCAGCGGGATCGGCACGCCCAACAGCCAGAGCAGAATCATTTTCATGGCAGGTCTCCTTGCACGGTAGGCGGGTTACAGGTCGCGGCGGCGGCCGCCCCAGGTGGCGCTGAGGCTGGCGAAGAACGCGCCGATCAGCAAGGTGATGAACAGCCACAGCGCGGCATACGCTGCTGCCTTGCGGGCATCGTCGGCCGCCTGCTTGGCGGTGCTCTTCGCCTTCTCCAGCGCTGCACGCATGCGCGTCTGCACATCGATCACACGGGCCTGCGCTTCGGCCTGGCTCATGCCGGTTTCGCGCGCGATCAGCTGCGACAGGTACTGGGTGTCGGCCGGATCCAAGCCATCGCCCTGCAGGCTGTTGACGATGATGCGGTTCACTTCGGCGCGGACTTCGCGGCGGTCGCCCATCGGGCCGTTGCCCTGCATCGGGCGCGGCGGCGGGCCCATGCGCGCGTCGCGTGGGCCGACGCTTGCGGCCGGCGGCGGCGGGGGGGCATTCGGATCCATCGGTGCACCCGGCGGCGGCGCTGCAGGAGCAGACGGCCCTGCGCTGGTGGTGCTGCGGAACAGCGAATCGACCCAGTAGTTGAGGTCGCCTTCCGGAGCCGCGGCGGCAGTGCTGGCGGCGCCCGCAGCGGCAACACCGGCCGTGGATGCGGCAGCGCCTGCGGTGGCGCCCGCCACCTTTGCACCGGCGCCCAGCACGCCACCGATGGCGGAGGTGAGCAGGCCCGCAGTCAGCAGCGTGGCCACCGCCCACGATACGAAGCCGTGTGCGGTGTCGCGGAAATAGGTTTCATCGCCATGGATCTGCGTCCACTTGGTGCGCAGGCGGCCGGCGAGGTAGCCACCCAGGCCCGAGGCGGCCAGTGCGGTGAAGGTGAGCCAGGCGATGCTGGACCAGCCGAAGGTTTCCTTGCTGACGCCTTCGAATGACCACGGCGACACCGAGGAGAGGCCGAGGCCAACGCCCAGGATCAGCAGGATGAGGGAGAGCGCAGCGGCAGCGGCGGCACCGGCGAAGATCGCGCCCCAGGACACGGCGCTTTCGCTGGGAGGGGTAACGATGGGGGCGGTGACGACAGTGGCGACGTCGGGACCAAGCGGGTCGCGCTCGGGTGGGTCGAATCGGGTGCTCATCGGGATGGACGCTCCATTTCAGGTGCTGCGGATGCAGCTGGCGTCCTGAGGCTGCGCGAGCGCTTGTGAAGCTGGTGAGACCCTTGAATCACGCGGTCTTGGCGCGGTGAAGCGCGTGCCAACCAAGGTTGGCACCTACCGAAGGCGGATGCGGTGGTAGATCCACGCCATGCGTGGATGATTTTTCGCGGGCGCCGAAATCGTGCGGACCAACGGTCCGCACCTACCAGGTCCGCGCAAAAAAAACGCCCCGCGGATGCGGGGCGTTCTCGGCACAACCTTCGCGGGCGATCAGCCCTGGTAGTCGCGCACGTCGCTGCCGGTGTAGACCTGGCGCGGACGGCCGATCTTCATTTCCGGGTCGACCTGCTGTTCCAGCCAATGCGACACCCAGCCGGAGGTACGGCCCAGGGCGAACATGACGGTGAACATCTCGGTCGGGATCTGCAGCGCCTTGTAGATGATGCCGCTGTAGAAATCGACGTTCGGGTACAGCTTGCGGGCGACGAAGTACTCGTCCTGCAGCGCGGCCTGCTCCAGCTTCACGGCCACGTCCAGCAGCGGATCCTGCACGCCCAGCTGCTTGAGCACCTTGCTGGTCATCTCGCCGATGACCTTGGCGCGCGGGTCGAAGTTCTTGTAGACGCGGTGGCCGAAGCCCATCAGGCGGAAGCCGGAGGTCTTGTCCTTGGCCTTGACCACGGCAGACTCGACGTTGTCGGCAGTGCCGATTTCTTCCAGCATCTTCAGCACGGCTTCGTTGGCACCGCCGTGGGCCGGACCCCACAGCGCGGTGACGCCCGCAGCGACCGACGCGTACGGGTTGGCACCGGTCGAACCGACCAGGCGCACGGTCGAGGTCGAGGCGTTCTGCTCGTGGTCGGCGTGCAGGATGAACAGCAGGTCCAGCGCCTTGACCACGTCCGGGTTCAGATCGTACTGGCCGTCAGCCGACTCGAAGGTCTGCTTCAGGAAACGGCTGACGTAGTCCAGCGAGGTGTCCGGCTTGTTGGCCGGCAGGCCCTTGCCGTGGCGGTAGATCAGCGCCGACAGGGTCGGCACCTTGGCGATCAGGCGCACGGCGGCCTGGCGGCGCTGTTCGGCGTCGGACAGGTCCAGCGAGTCGTGATAGATGGCCGACAGCTGCGCGATCGCAGCGGCCAGGATGGCCATCGGGTGGGCATCCTTGGCGAAGCTGCCGATCAGGGTGTTGATCGACTCATCGACGTTGGCTTCGGCGGTCAGCTCATCGGTGAAGGCCTTCAGCTGCTCGGCGCTCGGGCGCTCGCCGTTGATCAGCAGGTAGGCCACTTCGACGTAGCTCGACTTTTCCGACAGCTGTTCGATCGGGTAGCCGCGGTACAGCAGCACGCCCTTGTCGCCGTCGATGTAGGTGATGGCGGACTTGCAGCTGGCCGTCGCGGTGAAGCCGGAATCGTAGGTGAAATACCCCGTTTCCTTGGTCAGCTTCGCGATGTCGACGCAGTCGTTGCCAAGGGTGGGTTTGATGACGGGCAGAACGACCGACTTGTCGCCGGCGTTGAGCGTGACCTGATCAAGATCGGACACTGTGTGCGCTCCTTCATGGGAAGGCGCCTGCCCAAGCGCATTGGTCAGGCACGTGAATGACGTCCTCGGCCTGTGCCGGGGATCAGGTCATTATCGCACAGCAGCATTTGCCCGGCGCTAGACAGAAGTCGTATACGACAGGCAGCCAGACGCCGGCCGTTGAGCGGCCCGGATCGGCAAAAGCGTTGTCACGCGAACGCAGTGTTCCGTCCATCCAAACGCCCGTTGGGTTGGCGTTGGGGAAAAACAAACGGCCGCGCAGAGCGCGGCCGTTGGTTCGAAGCTGGATCGACAGATCAGCGCGCGTAGCGCTTCTGGAACTTGTCGATACGGCCCGAGGTGTCGATGACCTTGTGCTTGCCCGTGTAGAACGGGTGCGAAGCCGAGGAAATTTCAACCTTGACCAGCGGGTATTCGTTGCCGTCTTCCCACTGGATGGTTTCCTTCGTCGCCATGGTCGAGCGGGTCAGGATCTTGAAATCGGAGGTGACGTCATGGAAGACGACGTCGCGGTAGTTCGGATGGATATCGGCCTTCATGGGCTCACACCGTAAATGGGCTGGTGGTCAAGAGCGGCATTATAAGCACCGGTTGCCGCCCGGGGCAACCGGTGCCGGGTAATGGACGTCAGTCCGCGCCCAGGGCCTGGCGCACCAGGGCCTCGAAACGCTGCTGGTCGTAGGCCATCAGCAGATCGCAGTTGTCCGGCTGGCCGGTCTGGCGGTTCCAGTCGACGATGGTGGCGCCGCGACTGAACGTGCCGTTCAGCTCCACGTTCAGCGGGCGCGACTCGACCCGCAGCTGCCCTTCGGGGTTCAGCGCCCAGGCCATGGCCACCGCATCGGCGGTGTACCAGCGGCCGCCCTTGCTGTCTTCGGACAGGCCCCGGGTCTTGCGCGAGATCAACTCGTAGAAGCGGGCGCGATCGGAATCGGCCTGCAGCCACTTCTCGGCGTCCTGCAGCGGCAGGCCATGGGCGACGGTGGCCTCCCAGTCCGACACCAGCAGGTGCTTGAACGAGGTGAACACCACGTGCGCCGCTTCCGGGTCGAACGCAATGTTGAATTCGGCCGCCGGGGTGATGTTGCCGTGGCAGGTGACCGCGCCGCCCATCACCACGATGCGCTTGATGCGCTCGGGCAGGGTCGGGTCCAGCTTCAGTGCCAGGGCAAGGTTGGTCAGCGGGCCCAGCATCACCAGCATCAGTTCGCCGGCGTGCTCGTGCGACAGGCGCAGGATGGCCAGTGCGGCGTGCTCGGCTTCGGCCTGGCGGCTGGGCGGCGGCAGGTCCACGTCGCCGTAGCCGTCACGGCCATGCACGTGGGCAGCGTCGACGGAGGGATGCAGCAGCGGATCCGGGCTGCCGGCAAACACCGGCACGTCGGCGCGGCCGACGATGTCGCAGAGCTTGAGGGCGTTGCGAACGGTGTACTCGAGGCCGACATTGCCGGCGGCGATGGTCAGGGCGACCACGTCGTGCCGTTCATCGGCGAAGGCCATCAGCAGGGCCAGGGCGTCGTCCACACCGGGGTCGGTGTCGATCAACAGCGGGATCTTGTGGGTCATCGTTGCCGTCTTCAGATCGGCAACGAAGTGTGGACCGGGATGATGACCGTTGCAAGTACGGGGTGTTGGGGTTCTGGCAGGGCTGCGCCCTGCACCCGCCGAAGCGGTAGTGCCGGCCGCTGGCCGGCAACTTCAACAGCAACGTCAAAAGCGGGTTTCCCGCGGATGGCGGGGAAGAGCTCTCTGTAGAGTCGGGCCATGCTCAACTCCCGCGCGCAGCGCCCACAGCAGCCGAGCGTGGGCTCGGCTCTACAGTGGATCCACGCCGTGCGTGGATGTGCGTCCCCGAAATGGGGTTAGAGCCCTTTGCTGTGCAAAGGGATCCGCCCCCCGGCACTTACGCCGAGGCGTAACGCACGGCGGTGCCGATCCAGCGCTGCACCACACGATCAGCCAGCGCGGGTTGCTGGTCCAGCAGGCGCTCCGCCAGGTCATGCACGCCGGGCAGCAGGCCGGCGTCGCGGGCCAGATCCGCGATGCGGAAGCCGGCCAGGCCGGTCTGCCGCGTACCCAGCAGTTCGCCGGGGCCACGCAGCTCCAGATCTTTTTCGGCGATGACGAAACCATCGTTGGTTTCGCGCATGGTCTGCAGGCGCTCGCGTGCCATCTGCGAGAGCGGTGCCTGGTACAACAGCACGCAGCGCGACACCGCCGAACCGCGGCCAACACGGCCGCGCAGCTGGTGCAGCTGGGCCAGGCCGAGGCGTTCGGCGTTCTCGATCACCATCAACGAGGCGTTCGGTACGTCCACGCCCACTTCGATCACGGTGGTGGCCACCAGCAGGTCGATGTCGCCCGCCTTGAACGCCACCATCGTCGCCAGCTTTTCGGCGGCTTTCAGGCGGCCATGCACCAGCCCGACGCGTACGCCGGGCAGCAGTGCCTGCAGTGATTCGTAAGTGGCCTGCGCGGGGGTTGCATCCAGCTCTTCGCTTTCCTCGATGAGCGTGCACACCCAATACACCTGCCGCCCTTCCTGGCAGGCCAGCGCAATGCGCTCGATCAGCTCCGGGCGACGGTCATTGTTCAGTGCGACGGTCTGCACCGGCGTGCGGCCCGGTGGCAGTTCGTCGATGGCCGAGACATCCAGGTCCGCGTATTCGGACATCGCCAGCGTGCGCGGAATCGGTGTTGCGGTCATCACCAGCTGGTGCGGCACGCTGTTGCCTCCCGCGCCCTTGTCACGCAGCGCCAGTCGCTGATGCACGCCGAAGCGATGCTGCTCGTCGACGATGGCCAGTGCCAGATCCTGGAACACCACGGCCTCCTGCATCAGTGCGTGGGTGCCGACCACCACCTGCGCTTCACCGCTGGCGACCTGCTCCATCACCTTGGCGCGCGCCTTGCCGGTGACCTTGCCGGCCAGCCAGGCGATGCGCACACCGAGCGGTTCCAGCCAGCCGCGCAGGTTGTTGAGATGCTGTTCGGCCAGCAGCTCGGTGGGCGCAGCCAATGCAACCTGCTTGCCCTGCTCCACCGCCAGCATCGCCGCCAGCGCGGCGACCACGGTCTTGCCGGAGCCGACATCGCCCTGCACCAGCCGCAGCATCGGGCTGGGGCGCGCGAGGTCCTCGCGGATCTGCTTGAACACCCGCGCCTGCGCGCCGGTCAGCGCGAACGGCAATTGCTTCAGCAGCGCCTTGGCCAGCTTGCCGGGGCCGGCCAGCGGCGGTGCATGGTGCGCCTGCAGCGCGATACGCTGGCGACGCAGGCTGAGGTGGTGGGCCAGCAGCTCTTCCATTGCCAGGCGACGCTGCGCTGGATGAGTGCCGGCCGCCAGCGCGGCCAGGTCGGCATCGGGCGGCGGCCGGTGCACGGTCAGCAGCGCGCTGCGCAGCGACGGCAGGCCGAGGCCATCGAGCCAGCCGCTGGGCAGCAGTTCCAGCGTGCTTTCCTCCGGCAGGCGGTCCAGCGCCTGGCCGATCAGCTTGCGCATCGTCATCGGGCCCACGCCTTCGACGGAGGGATACACCGGGTCGAGGCGGTCGCCGAGTTCGGGATCGTCGTTGCGGCCCAGCACCTGGTAGCTGGGATGGACGATTTCCAGGCCGAGGTGGCCCGGCTTGGGCGTGCCGAAGCAGCGCAGCCGGTTGCCGACCGCGAACTGGCCGACCTGCTGCTGGCGGAAATGGAAGAAGCGCAGCACCAGGGTGCCCTGCCCTTCGTCTTCCACCGCTACTTTCAGCATCGGCCGGTAGCGCATGCCGCGCTCGACCGCGACCACCCGCCCTTCCACCTGCGCCGGCACGCCGTTGCGCAGGTCTTCGATGCGGGTCAGCCGGGTCCGGTCTTCATAGCGCAGCGGCAGATGAAGCCAGAGATCCTGCAGGGTGGCCAGGCCACGCGCCTGCAGTTTGGCGGCCACGGCCGGACCGACGCCCGCGAGCATCGCCAGGGATGCTTCGCCGGACGGTGACAGGACCGGGGTGACCGCCGCCTTGCGTGCCACGTGGCGGTCAGTCGATGACCATCACCGCGTCGACCTCGAAGTTGGCGCCCTTCGGCAGGCCGGAGACTTCGATGGTGGAACGGGCCGGGTACGGGGCCTGGAAGTAGTCCTGCATGACCGCGTTGACCTTGGCGAACTCGCCCAGGTCGGTCAGGTACAGGCCCAGGCGCACGACCTTGTCCAGCGAGCCGCCGGCGGCTTCGGCCACGGCCTTGAGGTTGTCGAAGGCGCGGCGGGCCTGTGCTTCGACGTCACCGGCGCCGACGATGTCGCCGGTGGCCGGGTCGAGCGGGATCTGGCCGGAGAAGTACACGGTGTTGCCGGCGCGCACGGCCTGCGAGTACGGGCCGATGGCAGCGGGGGCCTTTTCGGTGTTGATGATCTGGCGGGACATGGGTCGCTCCGGTGCTTGGGGGAAAACAGAGCGGTGATTGTACCGGGTGGGGGTGCATCCACGCATGGCGTGGATCTACCGCGCCGCTCCGGTAGTGCCGGCCGCTGGCCGGCAACCTCATGAACGTCGGAAGCACCGCGAAATTGCCGGCCAGCGGCCGGCACTACCGGGTTCGCGTTACTGGCGGCGTACCGACTGCACGACCGACAGACGGCGCAGACGGCGCATCACTTCGGCCAGATGGTTGCGGTCGCGTACCTGGATGTTGAACGCCAGCACGGCGGCGTTGAAGTCGCGGTCCAGGTAGTCCACGCGCTCGATGTTGGAATGGCTCTGCGCGATGGCAGCAGCCAGCTGCGCCAGCACACCGGTGCCGTTCTCTACTTCCACCACCAGCGAAGTGTCGTAGTCGCCGGAAACGGTGGTGTCCCAGCCGATCGGCACCCAGCGCTCGGGCGACTTGCGCAGCTCGGCCAGGTTCGGGCAGTCCATGCGGTGCACCACGATGCCCTTGCCGGCGGTGTGGTAGCCCATGATCTCGTCGCCGGGAATCGGCTGGCAGCAGCCGGCGAAGGTGACCACGCCGCGCTCGCTGCCGTTGATCAGGATCTTTTCCTGCGAGTGGTGGCGCGAATGCGGGCCGCCACGCAGTTCGGCGTAGGCCATCAGCGCCTGCGCGGCCTGGGTCGGCATCCAGTTGCCCAGTGCGACCTCGGCCAGCAGCGCCTCCAGGCGTGGGAAACGATGCTCGGCCAGGAACGCATCCAGGCGCCCCTTCGGCAACCGTTCCAGCGACGAATCCATCGCCTCCAGCGCACGGTCGAGCATGCGGTGGCCGAGCTGCACGGCGTCCTCGTGCTCCAGCTGCTTGAGCTGGTGGCGGATGGCAGTGCGCGCCTTGCTGGTGACCACGAATTCCAGCCACTGCGGTTTCGGCGTGGCCGAGCGTGCGGTGATGATCTCCACCGACTGCCCCGACACCAGCTTGGTGCGCAGCGGCACCAGTTTCTTGTCCACGCGGGAGGCCACCGCCATGTTGCCGACGTCGGTATGCACGGCGTAGGCGAAATCGAGCGCGGTGGAATTGCGCGGCAGGGCCAGGATCTTGCCCTTCGGCGTGAACAGGTAGACCTCGTCCGGGAACAGGTCGACCTTGACGTTGTCGAGGAACTCCAGCGAGGACCCGGCGGCACGCTGCGAGTCGATCAGCTCGACGATCCACGCGTGGGCACGGCTCTGTGCGCTGTTGGGCGAATCGCCGCCGAACTTGTAGGTCCAGTGCGCGGCCACGCCGCGTTCGGCGATCAGGTCCATTTCCTCGGTGCGGATCTGCACTTCGATCGGCGAGCCATACGGCCCGAACAGCACGGTGTGCAGCGACTGGTACCCGTTGGCCTTGGGAATGGCGATGAAATCGCGGAAGCGGCCATCCAGCGGCTTGAAGGTGGCATGCACCGAACCCAGCGCGTGGTAGCAGCTGGGCACGCTGCGCACCACCAGGCGGAAGCCGAACACGTCCATCACCTGGTCGAACGATTTGTTCTCGTCGCGCATCTTGTTGTAGATGCTCCACGGCGTCTTGATGCGGCTGACCAGGCGATGCTCGATGCCTTCCTTCGCCAGCCGCTGCGACAGCTGCACCTCCACCTGTGCCAGCGCCTCACGGCGCACCACCGGCTGGCTGCGGATGTGCTTTTCCAGGATCGCGTGGCGCCACGGATACAGCGCCTTGAAGCCCAGGTTCTGCAGTTCGCTCTTGACCAGGCTCATGCCCAGGCGCTGGGCGATGGGCGCGTAGATCTCCAGCGTCTCGCGGGCGATGCGGCCGCGCGCTTCGCGGCTCTGCGCGCCCAGCGTGCGCATGTTGTGCAGGCGATCGGCCAGCTTGATCATGATCACGCGCAGGTCGCGCGACATTGCCAGCAGCATCTTGCGGAAGCTCTCGGCGGCCGCTTCCTGGCGGTCGCGGAACTTCAGCTTGTCCAGCTTGGTCACGCCGTCGACCAGCTCGGCCACGGCTTCGCCGAACTCGGCGGCCAGCGCCTCACGGGTCAGCGGTGTGTCTTCGATGGTGTCGTGCAGGATCGCCGCGATCAACGCTTCCACGTCCAGGCCAAGCTCGGCCAGCACCTGGGCCACGGCCACCGGATGGGTGATATAGGGCTCGCCCGACTTGCGCGTCTGCCCGGCGTGCGCGGCGGCTCCGACTTCCCAGGCGCGGCGCAGCAGCGGCAGCTGTTCCGGCGGCAGGTAATGGGCGGCGCGTTCAAGCTGGAGGACGTAGTCGGGTACGGCGGCAGCGGGGGCTGCGGCGACCTTGGCAGTGGGGCCTGGGTTCATGCCCGAAGCCTATTCCAGCGCGACGTTTACGGCAAATCCTGAATGCGAAACAGCCCGCACGGGGCGGGCTGTTCGGCGATCCAGCAACGACGTTGATCGATGCGATCAATCGTCGTTCTTGGACATGTCTTCGTCGGCGACCACTTCGGCGGCGGCCCACTCCAGCGCTTCGCGCTCGGCGCGCTCACGCTCGGCCTTCTCGACTTCGTCGATCAGCGCGTTGTCGATCTTGCGGGCGGCGATTTCGCGCAGCGCCAGCACGGTCGGCTTGTCTTCGGTCTCGCTGTTGTCCAGCGTGGCCTGCACGCCGTTGGCGAGCTGGCGGGCACGCTTGGATGCCATCATGACCAGTTCGAAACGGTTGTTAACGACTTCCAGGCAATCTTCTACGGTGATGCGGGCCATACGGGCTCCCGGCGACCGGTCGGCCGCTCAGTCGAATGAGGGAAAGGGGACGGAGTGTACTGGCAGGAGCTGGACAAAATCAAGCCAACCCCCACCCGATTCTTTTGGAATCAGTCAGTTGCACCCGGATCGGGGGTCAGCAACGCCTGGATCAGGCTGGCGTGGCGGACCTTCTGGGCCTCCCGTCGCAGGCGGCTGGCGGTGAAGATGGCGCACAGCTCGTCCACGGCAGTGTCGAACACCTCGTTGACGATGACGTAGTCGAACTCGTTGAAGTGCAGCATCTCGTCCCGGGCCGCGCCCAGGCGCTGGGCGATGACGGCTTCGCTGTCCTGGCCGCGCTTGCGCATGCGGTCCTGCAGGGCCTGCTTGGACGGCGGCAGGATGAACACGGTGACCGTGCCCGGCACCAGCTGGCGCACCTGCTGCGCGCCCTGCCAGTCGATCTCCAGCAGCACGTCCTGGCCGGCGGCCAGCTGCGGCTCCACCGACTGCCGGGCCGTGCCCTTCCAGTCGCCGTGCACCCAGGCGTGCTCGAAGAAGTCGCCGGCGGCGATCATCTGCTCGAACTTCTCGGCACTGACGAAGTGGTAGTGCTGGCCATTCACTTCACCGGGGCGCATTGCGCGCGAGGTGAAGGAAATCGACAGGGCGATCTGCGGGTCACGCGCCAGGGTGGCATTGACGATGCTGCTCTTGCCGGCGCCAGACGGGGCGGCCACGATGTACAGCGTGCCGCGCGCAACGGTGTCCGACGGCTTCGACGGGGCGCTCATGCGGGGGATCCAACGGTTTGATTTCGCAAACTTTTTTCCTCGGTGTTCCAGGTCCGGCGCGGCGGATCGCGCCAGGACGGCGGGGGCTGCGCGGAACATCCTGGAACCAGGCCCGGCAGACGCTTCCCCGGGGTGGGGCACGCAACTTTACCAGAGGCGCCCGTTTGCGCGCCTGCCCGGCAGGCGCCGGGCCTTGTGCCACATGGGTATGCGGGAGCCTGTGCTATAACCGGGCCGTACCCAACGACAGCCCGGAGGCCCGTGCCTCCCCGCCATCCCAGGAGAACGGCATGCCATCGATGAGCCGCCGCCAGTTCCTGAAAGTGACCGGGACAACCCTGGTCGGCTCCAGCCTGGCATTGATGGGCTTCGCGCCCGGCATCGCGCTCGCGGAGGTCAGGCAGTACAAGCTGACCCGCGCGACCGAGACCCGCAACACCTGTACCTACTGTTCGGTGGCCTGCGGCATCCTGATGTACAGCCTCGGCGATGGCGCCAAGAACGCCGAGCCGAGCATCTTCCATATCGAAGGCGACCCGGACCATCCGGTGAACCGCGGCACGCTGTGCCCGAAGGGGGCCGGCCTGGCCGACATCATCCACAGCAAGTCGCGGCTGCTCTACCCCGAGTACCGCGCGCCGGGCTCGAACGAGTGGAAGCGGCTGAGCTGGGACGATGCGCTGGACCGTATCGCGCGGCTGATGAAGGAAGACCGCGACGCCAACTTCGTGCAGAAGAACGAGGCCGGGCAGACGGTCAACCGCTGGCTGACCACCGGCATGCTGGCGGCCTCGGCCACCAGCAATGAAACCGCGGTGCCGACCCACAAAGTCGTCCGCTCCCTTGGCATGTTGGCATTCGACAACCAGGCACGTGTCTGACACGGCCCGACGGTGGCAGGTCTTGCCCCGACGCTAGGCCGTGGTGCGATGACGAATCACTGGGTCGACATCAAGAATGCCGACCTGATCCTGATCATGGGTGGCAATGCCGCCGAGGCACACCCGTGCGGGTTCAAATGGGTGACCGAGGCCAAGGCGCACAACAAGGCCCGGCTGATCGTGGTCGATCCGCGCTTCAACCGCTCGGCCGCGGTGGCCGACGTGTACGCGCCGATCCGCACCGGTACCGATATCGTGTTCCTGGGGGGCCTGATCAACTACCTGTTGACCGAGGACCGCATCCAGCACGAGTACGTGCTGAACTACACCGACATGTCGTTCCTGGTGAAGGACGAGTTCGCCTTCAAGGACGGCCTGTATTCGGGCTACAACGAAGAGAAGCGCAGCTACGACCGCTCCAGCTGGGACTACGCCTACGGTGACGATGGCTTCGTGCGCAGCGACCCGACGCTGAAGGACCCGCGTTGCGTCTACAACCTGCTCAAGCAGCACTACGCGCGCTACACCGTGGAGATGGTCGAACGCATCTGCGGCACGCCGGCCGACAGCATCCGCCAGATCTGGGACATGATCGCGTCCACCGCCGTCAAGGACAAGGCGATGACCATCCTGTACGCGCTGGGCTGGACGCAGCACTCGATCGGCGCACAGAACGTGCGTGCCGGCACCATGGTGCAGCTGCTGCTGGGCAACATCGGCGTGGCCGGTGGTGGCATGAACGCGCTGCGCGGGCACTCCAACATCCAGGGCCTGACCGACATCGGCCTGATGTCCGACCTGCTGCCCGGCTACCTGACGCTGCCGAAACAGGACGAACAGGACTACGACGCCTACATCGCCAAGCGCACGCAGAAGCCGCTGCGCGCCAACCAGATGTCGTTCTGGCAGAACTACCCGAAGTTCCACGTCAGCCTGATGAAGTCGTGGTGGGGCGACGCCGCCACCGCCGACAACAACTGGTGCTTTGATTACCTGCCCAAGCTGGACAAGCCGTACGACATGCTGCAGGCGTACGAGCTGATGAACGAGGGCAAGATCCATGGCTACATCTGCCAGGGCTTCAACCCCCTGGCCTCGGCGCCGAACAAGGGCAAGCTGATCAGTGCGTTCTCCAAGCTGAAGTTCATGGTCAGCATGGACCCGCTGGAAACCGAGACCATCGCCTTCTGGCAGAACCACGGCGCACTGAACGACGTCGACCCGAGCACGATCCAGACCGAAGTGTTCCGCCTGCCCACCACTTCCTTCGCCGAGGAGAACGGCGCGGTGGTGAATTCCTCGCGCTGGCTGCAGTGGCACTGGAAGGGGGCCAACCCACCGGGCGAAGCACGCAGTGACATCGAGATCATGTCCGAGCTGTTCCATCGCATCAAAGCGTTGTACGAGAAGGACGGCGGTGCGTGGTGGGAGCCGGTGCGCGACCTGGCCTGGAACTACGCCAACCCTGAGGTACCCACGCCCGAAGAACTGGCGATGGAATACAACGGCAAGGCGCTGGCCGACGTGTTCGATCCGAAGGACCCGACCAGGCTGGTGCGCAAGGCCGGCGAGCAGCTGGCCGCATTCGGCGACCTGCGCGACGACGGCAGCACCGCCTGCGGCTGCTGGATCTACATCGGTGCCTGGGGCCCGACCGGCAACATGATGGCGCGGCGTGACAACAGCGACCCCACCGGCATCGGCAACACGCTGGGCTGGGCCTGGGCGTGGCCGGCCAACCGCCGCGTGATGTACAACCGCGCCTCGTGCGACGTGGCCGGCCAACCGTTCGATCCGCGCCGCACGCTGCTGGCCTGGAACGGGAAGAACTGGGGCAACGTGGACGTGCCGGACTTCAAGGCCGACGAAGATCCTGCCGGTGGCATGGGCCCGTTCATCATGAACCCGGAAGGCATCGCCCGCTTCTTCGCCAAGGCCGGCATGGCCGAAGGCCCGTTCCCGGAGCACTACGAACCGTTCGATACCCCGCTGCGCAGCAACCCGCTCAGCCCCGGCCAGGCACTGACGCTGAACAACCCGGCAGCGCGCGTATTCGCCAGCGATCGTGCACAGATCGGTTCGCCGGACGAGTTCCCGCATGTGGCCACCACCTACCGCCTGACCGAGCATTTCCACTTCTGGACCAAGCACGGCAAGCTCAACGCCATCATCCAGCCCGAGCAGTTCGTCGAGATCGGCGCGGCGTTGGCCGACGAGCTGGGCATCAACAACGGCAGCCGCGTGCGGGTCAGTTCCAAGCGCGGCCACATCGAAGCGGTCGCCATGGTGACCAAGCGCATCAAGGCCCTGCAGATCGATGGCCGGACCGTGCACCAGGTGGGCGTGCCGATCCACTGGGGTTTCCTCGGTGCGGCCAAGCCCGGCTACATCGCCAATACGCTGACCAACGCCATCGGTGACGGCAACTCGCAGACGCCCGAATCGAAGTGCATCCTGGTCAAGGTCGAGAAGGTGTAGGAGACACGCCATGTCACTGCAATCGCTGGACATCATCCGCCGCTCGGCCACCACCACGCCCTCGCCGGAGGCGCGTGGTGCGCACACCGGCCAGGTCGCCAAGCTGATCGATGTGAGCAAGTGCATCGGCTGCAAGGCCTGCCAGGTCGCCTGCATGGAGTGGAACGATCTGCGCGACGAGGTCGGTAGCTGCGTTGGCAGCTACGACAACCCACCCGACCTGAGCGAACAGTCGTGGACGGTGATGAAATTCCGCGAGTACGAGGACGAGAAGGGCAAGCTGGAGTGGCTGATCCGCAAGGAAGGCTGCATGCACTGCAGCGATCCGGGCTGCCTGAAGGCCTGCCCGTCGCCCGGTGCCATCATCCAGTACGCCAACGGCATCGTCGACTTCCAGGAAGAGAACTGCATCGGCTGCGGCTACTGCGTGACCGGTTGTCCGTTCGACGTGCCGCGCATCTCCAAGAAGGACCACAAGGCCTACAAGTGCACGCTGTGTTCGGACCGGGTGGCGGTGGGCCAGGAACCGGCCTGCGTGAAGACCTGCCCGACCGGCGCGATCACCTTCGGCAGCAAGCAGGCGATGACCGAGCACGCGGCCGGACGCGTGGAAGACCTGAAATCGCGCGGCTACGAGAATGCTGGCCTGTACGATCCGCAGGGCGTCGGCGGCACCCACGTGATGTACGTGCTGCAGCATGTGGACAAGCCCGAGCTGTACGCCGATCTGCCCAAGGACCCACGCATCAGCCCGATGGTGGAGGTCTGGAAGGGCGTGGCCAAGCCGCTGGGCGTGCTGGCGATCGCCGCCACCGCCTTCGCCGGCTTCCTGCATTACATCGGCATCGGCCGCAATACGGTCAATGACGAGGAAGAAGAGGAAGCCGAGCACGAGGCGAAGAAGATCGAAGAGGAGCAGCGGCCATGAAGTACGCCCCGCACCCGCGCCAGATCATCCGCTACCGCGCGCCGACCCGCATCAACCACTGGATCGTGGCGATCTGCTTCGTGCTGACCGCCTTGTCAGGGTTGGCCCTGTTCCACCCTGCCCTGTTTCCGCTGACCCAGCTGTTCGGCGGTGGACCGTGGACGCGCATCCTGCATCCGTTCATCGGCTTGGCCATGGTGGTGGGCTTTGCAATGCTGGCGTTCCGCATGTGGCGCGACAATCTGCCGACCGCTGACGATCGCGCGTGGATGCGCGGCATGCGCGATGTGCTGCGCAACGAAGATGAGAAGCTGCCGCCGGTGGGCCGTTTCAATGCGGGCCAGAAGCTGCTGTTCTGGGCCATCATCGGCTGCCTGTCGGCGCTGCTGCTGACCGGCTTCGTGATCTGGCGGCAGTATTTCAGCCACTTCTTCCCGATCGGGGTGATCCGCTTCTCGGTGCTGGCCCATGCGCTGTTCGGCTGGGTGCTGATCTGCGCGATCGTGGTGCACATCTATGCGGCGATCTGGATCAAGGGGTCGGTGCGGGCGATGACCCAGGGCAAGGTGACCTATGGGTGGGCGTACAAGCATCACCGGCAGTGGTTCCGGGACATCCTGCGCGGACGTCGGGAAGAGGGGTAGCGGCAGGGCCTGCGGCCCTGCACCCACTTCAAGCCAAGGCAACAGCAACAGCGGCTATCCGTGGGATGGCGGGGTGGATCCGGTTGCGGGGGACGCTGCAAGTACCCCTCCGGGGCCCGGCCCAGCCGCTGGCGGCTGTGCGTTCGGGCGCTTGCGAAGCAGTGCTTCGCAAGCAAAGCGCCCTCACCCATGTAAGCTCGGTCGCCGCTTGCTCGTGTGCGCTGTCCTGCGCACACGGCAAGACC
>NZ_JCAFSQ010000018.1:0-32143 GCF_059369375.1 Stenotrophomonas sp. YJH_SMC_48-3
GTGGCGACGAGCAACGGCTTTGACTGATGTGGAGGTCTTGCAGGCCTCTTTGGCGACCTGCAGTTTGAAACGAGCGTCGTATCTGTGCATGTATTCCTCGGGGTTGGATCTGGCGTCCAACTCCCGGGGGTCACTTCACCATGGGGGCTCGATGGCGCCATCCATGGCGTCAACGGTCCTGCGCCGGCCCATCCGACCCTGCTCGACGGTTTCCCGCGCCACGGTGCGGAAGGCAAAGAAGAGCAAAAGCAAAGAGCCGGGCATTGCCCGGCTCTTTGCTTTTCAAGCGCAATCCCTTCGGCGCGGTGATGTGCTGCCGCCCGCGCGGGAAACTGTCTGGCGGCGGTGGCGCACCCTGGCCAGGACCGTGAGGCGCATGGATGCGCCGATCGAGCCCCCATGGATGGGTTTACGGCGTGTCCTGGCGAGGGTGCCCCACCGCCGCCCAGCGATATCCATCGAGGCGCCAGCGCATCATCCCGCCAACGCATTTCATTCCGGCGCCAGCTGGTCCATCCGTATCCGGTTGGCGAACAGCGAGAACGCCAGCATCCCGGCCAGCCCGTTCGCCCGGCTCACCCAGTGCGGCAGCCAGCGCGGCGGCTTCAGCACACCCGCTTCGAACAGTGGCGCGAACGCAATCGCATCGGTCAGGCTCATCTTGCCGGCAAACAACCAGCGGCAGACCTGCAGGCGGTCCTCGGCCAGCATGTGCCGGAAGAAGGTATGCACCGACACCAGCCCGCGCAGGTACACCGTGTCCTTGGTGAACGCCAGGCCACCATTGGGCGGCACGCCACGGAACACGCGCTGTGCCGAGGCGAAACTCTCCTCCGGGTTCTGCCCGGCATCGCAGAAATAGCGGAACACTTCGATGAAGTCGGCGCCTTCGCGTGCCATCGCGATCGCTTCGGTGCGCAGGCTGATCCGCTTCAGGCGCTCGATGTCGATGCTGCCGGTGATCTGCTCGGCGAACGTGGCCAACCCTTCCTGGGTCGCCGTCACCCGTGGCGAGGACAGTGCCAGGCTGGGCAATACCGGCTGGCCGCGACCGTTCAATGCGGTGAGCGAATGCACCAGCGCTTCATGGTGGAACAGCTGCGCGCGGTCGTAAGCGCTGAAGCGCGCGCTGGTACGCAGGCGGATGCGGGTCGGTCCGGCAGCGGCCTTGGACACCAGCTCCGGATCCAGCTGAACCTGGATGATGCGCGATTCGAAGAACGCATCCAGATCGTTCTGCAGCTGCAGCTGCAGGGCAATGGCCGAGACCGGTACCTGCTCTTCCGGCGCCAGCAGTTCGTGATCGAGTTCGGTAGCGATCTGGATGAAGTGGCGCGCTGCGTCGCGCGTGCTCGGACCATTGCCCGGCAGCGGCTGCTCGGGCGCGCCGAACAACTGCACCGAACAGGTATCGACCGCCGCCGTGCCCAACCCTTCCAGCAGCTGCGCGGCCAGGTCCCAGCTCTGTGCCGACTGCCGCACGTAGTGGCCCAGCGGATGAGTGTCATCGCAGTCGGCGGCGATCGCGGCCAGCGCGCGGCGCTCCTCGCTGAAATCCAGCCTCGGGTAGTCCACCTTCGGCAGCACTGGTTGCCCACGTGCCACGCTGTCCAGGAACGGTGCCTGCAGCGTGGCTGGCCAGCTGGTCAGCCCCAGCAGGCGGATGCCCCCCACGGCCTCGACCAGGCGCGCATCGAGCGCTGCATGGTGGGCCACGTCACGGTCCAGCGTCGCAGTCGGTTCCATGCGCGGACTATAACGCCCTGCCGTGTCCGGCGCCGTGCGCCGCCGCCCGAGCATCGGCCCGGGCGCTACAGGGAATGATTCCACCGCGAACCAAGTGTAGAGCCGAGCCCATGCTCGGCTGCCTTGTTACCGCCTACGCGGCTTGCCCGCCGGGCGGAACTGCTGGCCCTTGCCCTTCCTGCCGCCGCGTTCCTGCGCGGTCTCGGCCTGGCGTACGGCCAGCTTCGCTGCGGCCACGGCCACTTCTTCCTTCAGCTTGAAGTAGTTCAGCAGCCGGCTCTCTTCGATCTCGCCCGCGTCGATCGCTGCGCGAACAGCACAGCCCGGTTCCTGCTGGTGCTTGCAGTCGTTGAAGCGGCACTGTGCGGCCAGCGCTTCGATATCGGCGAAGCCGCCTTCGGACAGCGTCTCTTCACCGGTCGGCTTCAGCTCGCGCATGCCGGGGGTGTCGATCAGGCAGGCACCGGTCGGTAGCGGCATCAGCGCGCGGTGCGTGGTGGTGTGGCGCCCGCGCGAATCGTTGGCACGCACCGCGTTGGTCCTCATCCGCTGCTCGCCGAGCAACGTGTTGGTCAACGTGGACTTGCCGGCACCGGAGGAGCCGACCAGCACCACCGTGCGGCCGGGGCCCAGCCACGGTTGCAGCACCGCCACGCTGTCGGCGTCCAGGCCGTTGATCGCATGCAAGGCAATGCCCTGCATCTCCAGTTCTTCCAGCACCGCCAGCGCGTCCTCGCTGTATTCGGTCTGGTCGGCCTTGGTCAGCACCACCACCGGTTCGGCACCGCCACCGCCGACCAGCAGCAGGTAGCGCTCGATGCGGCGCGGATTGAAGTCAGCGTCCAGGCCACAGACGATGAATACCGTATCGATGTTGGCCGCGATCACCTGCTGGTGGTAGTGCTCACCCGCGGCACCACGCTTGATCGCGGTGCGCCGTGGCAGCAGGGCGACGATGCGGATGCCATCGAGCAGCACCCAGTCGCCCACCGCCGGCCGTTCATGGCTGGGGAAGCGCGGGCGCTGCCATTCCGGCAGCGACTCGGCCTTGATCGACGCATCCGGGCCATCGGCCACCACGTAGTGGGTGCGGTGCTGCTCGATCACCCGCGCCGGGCGGGCCTGCGGATGCGTGGCCATCGCGGCCTGCCAGTCGGCCTGCTGCGCCGGGCCCGGCCAGGGCCAGCCAATGGTCTGCAGGGCGATGAAATCGGGGGTCTGGGTCATCGCGGCCATTCTACCTGTGCCGACGCCCTGCCAGCCCAGCAATGGCGGGCCCGGAGCCCTTGCCATGCATTGCAGCAATTCCGGTAGGATGGAAGCCCCATGCCTTTTGACGGCCCATTCCCCATGTCCACCCCTTCGCCCAAGCCCCTGGCCATCCGCGAGCGCCTTTCCGAAGTGCGCTACGAAATCCGCGGAGAACTGGCGCGGCGAGCCCGGGAACTGGAGGCGCAGGGCCGCAAGCTGATCAAGCTCAACATCGGCAACCCGGGCAACTTCGGTTTCCGTGCGCCCGAGCACCTGCAGCGCGCGATTGCCGATGACATGGGCCGTACCGACCCTTACACCCACCAGCAGGGCCTGCCGGTCGCACGCGAAGCCATTGCCGCCGCGTATGCGCGCCGCGGTGCGCCCGATGCGCATCCGGACCGGGTGTTCGTCGGCAACGGCGTGAGCGAACTGATCGATCTGTCGCTGCGGGCGCTGTTGAACCCGGGCGATGAAGTGCTGGTGCCCTCGCCGGACTACCCGCTGTGGTCGGCCGCGGCCATCCTCAACGACGGCCGCCCGGTGTACTACCGCTGCGCGCCGGAAAACGGCTTCCAGCCCGACCCGACCGAGATCGAGACGCTGGTGTCCACGCGCACCCGCGCCATCGTGCTGATCAACCCGAACAACCCCAGCGGCGCCAGCTACCCGCGCGAACTGCTGGAGCGCGTGGTCGAGATCGCGCGCCGCCACAACCTGTTGCTGCTGGTCGACGAGATCTACGACCAGATCCTGTACGACGACGCGGTGTTCCAGCCGGTCGCGCCGCTGGCCGGCGACCATCCGTGCCTGACCTTCAGCGGCCTGAGCAAGGTGCACCGCGCCTGCGGCTGGCGCGTGGGCTGGGCGCACCTCAGTGGCGATGACGCACGCCTGGGCGATTTCCGCGCCGCGCTGGACCTGCTGAGCGCGCTGCGCCTGTGTGCCAACGTGCCGGGCCAGTACGCCATCGACGCGGCAGTGAACGGCCCGGACACCATTTCCGAGCTGTGCGCCCCCGGCGGCCGTCTGTATGAAACCCGGCGCGCGGTGATCGAGGCCTGCGAGGCCAGCGAACACCTTTCGCTGGTTGCCCCGGCCGGCGCGCTGTACGCGTTCCCGGCCGTGGTCGGTGCCGCCGCCAAGGGCTTCGACGACCACACCTTCGCCCTGGACCTGATGAACAACGAAGGCGTGCTGGTCGTACCCGGCTCCAGCTTCAACGTGCCTTACCGCCATCACTTCCGCGTGACCCTGCTGCCGGAAGCCTCGGTCATGCGCGATGTGTTCGCACGCATCGACCGCGTGCTGGCCCGCCGTGCCGAGGACGCCACCAAGGTCGTGCCGCTGAAGCCGCGCCGTTCGGTGGCCTGAGCCGTGGCGTTGTCCTACCTGGCGCTGGGCGACTCGTACACCATCGGAGAAGCGGTTGCCGTCGAAGGCCGCTGGCCGCACCAGCTTGCCGCCGCCCTGCGTGCGCAGGGCATTGAGCTGTCCGATCCGCAGACCATTGCAACCACCGGCTGGACCACCGACGAACTCGATGCCGGCATCGATGCGGCCGCGCCGCAGGGGCCGTTCGATTTCGTCAGCCTGCTGATCGGCGTCAACAACCAGTACCGCGGGCGTCCTCTGGACGAGTACCGCAGCCAGTTCCGGGCCTTGTTGGAGCGGGCGATCGGCTTCGCCGGCGGTGATGCCGGGCGCGTGCTGGTGCTGTCCTTCCCCGACTGGGGTGCAACCCCGTTTGGTATCGGCAGCGGCCGTGACCTGGCCGCGATCGAGATCGAGACCGACGAGTTCAATGCCGCTGCCGAAGTGATCAGCACCCAGCAGGGCGTGGCCTTCGTCGACATCACCGATATCAGCCGTGACCAGGGCGACAACCCGGCGATGATCGCCGACGACGGCCTGCACCCTTCAGCACGGATGTACGCGCTGTGGAGCGCGCGCGCGCTGCCGGTCGCCGCCCACCTGCTCGGCGGAACGGACTGAGGCGATGGACGGCACGCCACGGAACGGCCCGCCCCTGCCCTGCACTCCCCTGGCCGCACCGCAGGCCCGTGCGATCGCCGAGGCATTCCGCCCCGCGCACGCCTGGGCCAGCCGCCGCGACTACTACTACACCCGCAGCAAGCTGGGCAGCGACCCGCTGTATGACGGCGTGCTGCAGCACCTGCCTGGCGACGGGCAACCCGTGCTGGACCTCGGCTGCGGGCTGGGCCTGTTCGCCCACGTGCTGCGCCAGCGCGGTGGCTCCCAGCCCTACCTGGGCGTGGACGTGGATGCCGGCAAGATCGCCCGCGCCCAGCGTGCCGCCACCGGCCTGCCCGCTGTGCGCTTCGACTGCCTGGACGTGCAGGCGCCGCTGCCGGCGCAGGCCGGGCATGTGCTGCTGCTGGATGTGCTGCAGTACCTGGACGCGGGCCCACAGCAGGCACTGCTGCGTGAGGCCAGTGCACGGGTAGCCCGCGGTGGCCGTCTGCTGCTGCGCACGCCGCTCGCTACCGGCGATGGCCGCGACCGCACTACCCGGGTGGCGGACCGGCTGGCCTGGCTGATCGGCTGGATGGGCACCCGCCCCCGTCATTACCCGGATCCGCAGGCGCTGCAGGCAACGCTGGTCGAAGCCGGATTACAGGTGACCCCCCCGCGTCCCCTGCATGGGCGCACGCCGTTCAACAGCTGGTTGCTGGTGGCACGCCGGAACCTGTAGCGCCGGGCCATGCCCGGCGAGCGCAGCGGCACCTATGGCATCCGCCGGGCATGGCCCGGCGCTACCGCATACGTATCAGCCGGTAGGCAGCCGCGCCTTCAGCCCCCGCTCGTCCAGCGCCTGCAGCACGCGTTCGATGATCGCCAGGTTGTGGCCGTGGGCGGCCCCCTCATGCAGCAGCACGATGGCGCCCGGGCGCAGGTCCGGCAGCAGCCGCGACAGCACGCCCTCCGGCGTGCAGCCGACACCGTCGTAGCCACGGGCGCTCCAGCCCACGCGCACCAGTCCCAGCGCCTTCAACACCGGCGCCACGAACGGATTGGTCATGCCCACCACCGAGCGGTACCAGCGCACCGGGCGACCGCCCACCGCCTGCAGCGCATGCTGGCAGCCCTCGATCTCGGCACGCATCGCTGCCGGGCCCAGCCGCCAGAAGCGCGCCTGTGGATGACTGTGGCTGTGGTTGCCCAGGTCGTGGCCCCGGCGCAGGATCTCCTGCACCAGCTCCGGCTGCGCCAGCGCCCGCTCGCCGACCAGGAAGAACGTGGCACGTGCCTGGTGGCGATCCAGCAGATCGAGCACGGCCCGGGTCTCCGGGCCGGGACCGTCATCGATGGTCAACCAGACGCTGTTGCCGGCCTCCGGTACCCGGCTCAGCACCGGTGCGTAGAAGTGGCAGTTGGGCAGGAACACCGGCACCAGAAAGAGCGCGTGGCTGGTCACCATCAGCGGCAGGCCCCACCGCCAGCCCGCCAGCGACCAGACCAGGATCACGGCCAGCTGCGACGCCACCAGCCAGGGCAGCCAGCGCCAGGGCCGGGTCGGGATGCGATGCAATGTTCCTGCGTTGCTCATCCCCCATGATGCCATGAGGGGTAGAATTGATGATTCGAATTCCCGGAACCCCGACGTCCATGTCCCTCGATCCCGCCCTGCGTTCGCGCATCGAATCCATCCTCAACGCCAACCGCGTCGTGCTGTTCATGAAGGGCCAGCCGTCGATGCCGCAGTGTGGTTTCTCGGCCAAGGCCGTCGGCGCCCTGCAGGACCTGGGCGTCGAGTTCGCCCACGTCAACGTGCTGGCCGACCAGGAAATCCGTGAAGGCATCAAGGCCTATGGCGACTGGCCGACCATTCCGCAGCTGTACATCGACGGCGAACTGGTCGGCGGCAGCGACATCGTGCTGCAGATGGCCGCCAGCGGCGAGCTGAGCAGCGTGCTGGGGCTGCCGGCACCGGACCGTACCCCGCCGAGCATCACCGTCACGCCGGCGGCCGTGGAAATGCTCAAGGGCGCGCTGGCCGATGCCCCGGGCGCTGCCCTGCAGCTGACCATCGACGCCCGCTTCCAGCCCAACTTCCAGCTGGCCCCCCACGACGAAAGCGCCATCGCCGCCGAGTCCAACGGCCTGCGCGTGCAGTTCGACCTGGCCAGCGCGCGTCGCGCCAACGGCATCACCATCGACTGGGTGGACGACATCCGCGGCAAGGGCCTGGCCATCGACAACCCGAATGCGCCCAAGCCGGTGCAGGAAATCAGCGTGCGCGATGCCGACGACCTGGTGCGTGCCGGCAACATCACCCTGGTGGACGTGCGCCCGGCCGACGAGCGCGAGATCGCTGCGGTGGGCGTGCCGTTCAAGACCTTCGACGGCAACGGCCGTGCCGAGCTGGAAGCCCTGCCCAAGGACACCGCACTGGCCTTCATGTGCCACCACGGTGGCCGCAGCGCGCAGGCCGCCGAACAGTTCCGTGCGCTGGGCTTCACCAAGGTGTTCAACGTCACCGGCGGCATCAATGCCTGGTCGGAAGACGTCGACAACGGCGTGCCGAAGTACTGATTGACGGCGCGGGGTCAGCGCCCTTTCCTGAGGAAAGCGGATCTGGCCCCCAAAAAAAGGGGACGGAGGGGATTAAGTCGTTTATGCCACAAACGACTTAATCCCCTCCGTCCCCTTTTTTCAGCCGGCGAAACCGCCTTCGGCCAGGTAATCCAGTTCTTCCGGGGTGGGGATGCGGCCCAGCACGGCATTGCGGTGCGGAAAGCGCCCGAAGCGACGGATGATGTCGCGGTGCAGCTCGGCGTACTGCAGGTATTCCTTGTCGCCCAGCACATCGAACATCGCCACCGAACGGTCCTGGTCCAACGGGTCCTCGGAGTGCTCGAACGGCAGGTAGATGAAGGCGCGCAGCTTCGGCACCAGCTGCAGGTCCAGGCCTTCCTCGATGGCGCGCATGGCGTAGTGCCGGGCCAGGCCATCGGTGGCATAGGAATGGGCAGTACCGCGGAAGCAGTTGCGCGGGAACTGGTCCAGCAGCAGCATCAGCGCCAGTGCGCCCTCGGCACTGCCCAGCCAGTGTTCACGCCCACGCGAAGCGGCGGCGAAATGCTCATCCAGGAACAACTGGCGGAACTGCGCGTCGAACGCATCGTCGCGGGCGAACCACTTCGCAGGGCCCGCTTCTTTCCAGAAATCCACCACTTGCGCGGCAACGTCCATCACCTACTCCCCAGGGCCGGCGCGCCGCGCCAGGCCATCATCATCATTCATCGAAGCGCAGGTGGCGGACCGACTTGCCGTTGCGCCGGATAAGCTTAAGCGCCTCGATACCGATCTGGATATGATTTTCCACGAACTGGGAGCTGACCTTGGCATCGGAAGCCTCGGTCTTGACCCCGTCGGGGATCATCGGCTGGTCCGACACCAGCAGCAGCGCGCCACTGGGAATGTGGTTGGCGAAACCGGCCGCGAACACCGTGGCGGTTTCCATGTCGATGGCCATGCAGCGCATCGCCCGCAGCCGCTCCTTGAAGGCCTCGTCGTGCTCCCAGACCCGGCGGTTGGTGGTGTAGACGGTGCCGGTCCAGTAGTCGTGGCCGAGGTCGCGGATCATGGTCGAGACTGCACGCTGCAGCGCGAACGCCGGCAACGCCGGGACTTCCGGCGGCAGGTAATCGCCCGAGGTACCCTCGCCACGGATCGCTGCGATCGGCAGCACCAGGTCACCCAGCTGGTTCTTGCGCTTGAGGCCACCGCACTTGCCCAGGAACAGTACCGCCTTGGGCATCACTGCCGACAGCAGGTCCATGATGATCGCGGCATTGGGGCTACCCATGCCGAAGTTGATCATGGTGATGCCATCGATGGTGGCGCTGGCCATCGGCCGGTCCAGGCCGATGACGGGCGCACCGGTCAGCTCGGAAAAGGTGTGCAGGTAGCCGCCGAAGTTGGTCAGCAGGATGTGCTGGCCGAACTGGTCCAGCGGCACGCCGGTGTAGCGCGGCAGCCAGTTGTCGACGATTTCCTGCTTGCTCTTCATGGGCGGTCCGGTACGGCGTGGGGGCCGCCATTGTAGGCGTGCACGGGCCAACCCACACCTGGGCCGGCAACGAAGAAGGGCGGCCCTGCGGCCGCCCTCCTGGTTTCCCTGCGGGAACCGGTGGCTTAGAAGCGCACCGACCAGCGCAGGTTGGCACTGTGGTCACGGCTTTCGTCGCCAAACTGGCCGCTATAGCCCAGCTCCAGCTGCTGGCGTGTGGTCAACCATGCCGACAGCCCCAGTTCGGCCACCACCGTCCTGTCAGCCAACGGGGCACCGCTGACCACGAAGCTGTCGCTGCCGGTGGCAAAGGCGAAGCGGGCCGCCGGGTCGCGGTCACCGCTGGCATGGCGGTACCCGACGCCACCGCGCAGGTGCAGCCAGCTGTCCTGCTGGAACGAAGCCTTCAGGCCCTTGTCAAAACGCAGGCCGGCCGTGGCCACGGTGGTACGCAGATCGTCCACCTCACCCTGCAGTGCAGCCGCACCGCCGCGTTCGTTGACGCGCTTCATGTCCACTTCCACACGTGCGAGCTGCAGGTAAGGTTCCAACCCCGCCTCGCGGCCGCCGAAGCGGTAGCTCGCCTCGACGAACGCCTGGCGGGTGCGGCCGTCATAGCGTGCCGCCAGCGTATCGCTGTAACCGGAGAAGGCCAGCTCGCGGGTGCTCTTCACCTCATGCTCGCTCCAGGCCAGGCCACCCCGCAGGCCGAAGGCGCCCCAATCGTGACTGGCATAGGCCCCCAGGTGCGTATTGTCGACCTTGGCACGCGCACGGCGTCCTTCCTGCTGCTTGGCATCGGTACGGCCGGTACCGGCCAGCATGCCCACCTGCCAGCCGTTGATCTCGCGGTCCACGCCTACCAGCAGGCCGCTGCTGTTGGCTTCGGTGCGTGCGGTGTTGCCATTGCCGTCCAGCGTGGTGCTGCCACCGAGGGCCTGTACCCAGACCCCCGTGGCGGCGTCGCTGTCTGCTCCCGGCGCGCGCACACCGACGCGGCGCGACAGTGCGGCATCACGCACGTAGCGGCTGCCCTCGACCAGGGCCATCGCGGTGGCCGCATGCAGCTCGCCGCTGAGGCCGTCCAGTGCAGCGCCTACCTGTTGAGGGAACAGCAGGGTCAGTGGGCGCGGCAGGCCCTGGTTGACCGCCAGCCGGTCGGCCACAGTGGCCACCGCGCGCTGGTTGTCGGTACTGGCGGCACTGGCGAGCGGATTGCCACGGGTGACTTCAATGCGCGCGCCACCGGTGCCATAGGACAGCCCGAATTTCAGGAACGGCGAGAACGCACTGAAGTCGGTGGTGGCGAACTGGCCGCGGATTCCGCCCTCGGCACGGATGAAGTTGAACTGCTCACCCAGGTAATAGGTGCCCGCTTCCGGCAGGGCGATCAGGGTGCCGCCCAGGGTGGCGGTACCGGTGACGCGCAACTGGTCACTGTGCCCGCCCGGGGCCAGCTCGGCCTGGTACACACCGGTGGCGGTCTGCACGTAGTCGCCGTTGATGGTCAGCGTGCCGATCGAGTTGCCCGGTGCAACGATACCGGCCACGGTGGTATCGCCCAGCTGGCCGATGCCCTTCAGTGTGCCGTTGCGGCCAACGAGGGTGTGACCACCGCTCTGCGTGCCGTTGAACGACAGCACGCCACCGTTGACGGTCAGGTCGGAGCCTGCGAGTAACCCGCCTGCATTCACACGGCTGTTGCCCAGGCTGGTCAACGCGCTGTTTTCCAGCCTTCCGTTCAATTCGAACGTCCCCTGCGCGGCCACCGAGGTGTGGGCGCCGCGCTGCACGCCGTCGAAGATGACCACGCCACCGTTGACGTTCAGGTCGGAGCCATCCAGCACACCGCGTGCGTTGATGTGGCTGGCGCCCCCCTGGCTGTTCAGCGCAGTGTTCTTCAACGTGCCATTGAGCAGGAAGCTGCCGCCGGCCACGTCCACCGCTCCGGTGAGCGTATTGACGCCATCCAGTTCGAGCACGCCCTCGCGCACCAGCGCACCGTTGAAGCTGTTGTCGCCGCTCAAGCGCAGCCAGCCGATGCCGCTCTTGGTCAGCTTGCCGGGGCCGCCGATGTCGTTGGTCCAGTTGTCCCAGGCATCGCCTTCCCACACTTTCAGGCCACCGGCACGCTGGTTCATCACCACGTCGGTGTCCACGCGCAGCGAACCGTAACCTTCGATGGCCTTGGCCAGGTTCACCAGGCCCCAACCGTAGATGTCGTCGATGCCGGGCGCGCCCAGATCGGTGGTCGTGGTCAGCAGCACATCGCGCACCTGAGCGCTGTCCAGATAGGGGAAGCGTTCAAACAGCAGGCCCAGCGCGCCGGTGACGTGGGGCGCGGCCATGGAGGTTCCACTCAGCAGCGCATAGCCATAGGTAGGCACGCGCTGCTGGATGTCCAGGCTGACGTTGCCGTTGGCGTCGATGCCGACGCTGCCGGCCAGGCTGGAATCATCACCATAGGCGGTCGATACGATGTCCGAACCCGGTGCGGCAAGGCACCAGTTGGCACTCAGGCCGCACTTGTTGGAACGATTGCTCAGGGTCAGATTGGTACCGACGTTGACCACGCTCAACCAGTACGGCTCGATGTCGGCGAATGCGCGCGGCAGCGTGGCGTAGAGGCCGGCGATGGGACTCTGCGCAGGCGTCGGAATGACCGAACTGGTATTGCCGGCCGCCCACACCTGGATCATCCCGCGCGCACGCGATCCGTCGGCAAAGGTGTTCAGGTACTGGCGGTCGTCCGGGTCGTTGTAGATCGCGTCCATGTCCGTCGCTGTTGTCGGTTCCGTGACCAGGCCCCAGCTATGGTTGATGGCACGCACGCCCTGCGCGTTCATCTGGGCATACAGGTCCTGGAAGGCGCTGACTTTCGGGCCGATCGCGCCCAGTGTCACGACCGAGTAGCCAGTCGCCGTGCGCTGCCACTCGCGGATGCTGTCGGAGAACAGCCGGCCAACGGTCAGGTCCGAACCGAAGGACACACCGTGCATGCCGCTTCCGTCCCGGTTCGCCGCGATGGTGCCAGCAACGTGTGTGCCATGGATCTCGAACTGCATCCCCGGCTGCACATAGGGGCCCGACTCGATGATCCTGCGGATGTTGTCGGGCACGTTGGCGTTGTACCCGACATAGCTGATCTGGACGTCATCGCCATCACTGGCGAAGCAGGCCGCCGGCCCACGCACTGCGGTGGTGTTGGTGCAGCGCGTGCCGTCAGCCATCAGATCGGCGATGCGGATGCTGCGGTTGTCCTTGCCGGCGAATTCCGGATGGTCCAGACCCGTGCCACTGTCGAATACGCCCAGGCGGATGCCCGCACCGGTCAGCCCGCGCGCATAGGCCACGTCGGCATTGATCGCAGCCAGGCCCCAGTCGAGTTCGAATTCACTGGTACGCCAGCTCGCAGCGTCGCCGGGCTTGCCCATGACCGGCTCCGCGGAAGCACCGGCGCTGGGAGCCAGCGCCGCCACCGGAATCGCTACCGAGGGAGCGATCATCGCGGGAGCGGAGGCGCTCACCCCGCTTTGCGCGGCGAACGCCGACTGCAGGCTGCGCTGCAGCTGGTAACGGGCCAGGGCGTCGTCACTGTCCTGGGCCAGTACCGGCAGTGCGGTGGCCACCAGCAACGAACCGACAATGGCCGACGCCAGCGGCGAGGGGAGGAAGGAACGGCGCGAAACGGTCGAACGGCGGAGCTTTGCAGCAGTCATCGGTTGCGTCCTTGATTCCATGAGAGGTACGGGCCCGGCTCCCTCGTTGGAGCAGGTGCGTAAGCTGGTGACACAGGTCAGCGCAAGACGTAATCAGCCCATTGCTTCATCCAACGTTAATATTTCCTTCACAAATCCTCCATCAGAAAATTCCTACCCCCCACGCCCCTGTCCAAGGTCACTTGGCAAGCCACACCGGCCCCGGCTAGCGTCGGTGGATTCATGTTTCTGGCGAGGGGAACTGCATGGCATCGACGTTGTTGCGCACCGGGGTGGCACTGGCGCTGGTTTCATTGAGCACGGCACCGGCGGTGGGCGCCTCGCGCTTCGTCGCCGATCCCTACCCCAGCACCTACCAGGCACACCCCGATGCACCGGTGCTGATCCAGAACGCCACCGTGCTGACCGGCACCGGCCAGCGCTTGGACAACGCCGACGTGCTGCTGCGCGAGGGCCGCATCGTTGCCGTCGGCCGCCAGCTGCAGGCCGATGCCGGTGTCACCCGCATCGATGCGCAGGGCAAGTGGGTCACACCCGGCCTGATCGACGTGCACTCGCACCTGGGCGTGTACCCCAGCCCGGGCGTCGGCGCGCACAGCGACGGCAACGAGATGACCGCGCCGGTCACCGCCAACGTCTGGGCCGAGCACTCGGTGTGGCCGCAGGACCCGGGTTTCGCCACCGCACTGGCCGGCGGCGTGACCAGCATGCAGGTGCTGCCGGGCTCGGCCAACCTGGTCGGTGGTCGTGGTGTGACCCTGAAGAACGTCCCCGCCATCACCTACCAGGCGATGAAGTTTCCCGGCGCACCGTGGGGACTGAAGATGGCCTGCGGCGAGAACCCGAAGCGGGTGTACGGCGGAGGCAAGGGCGTCGCTCCGGCCACGCGGATGGGCAACGTTGCCGGTTACCGCGCCGCCTTCATCGATGCCGCCGACTACATCGCCAAGAACAAACCGAAGCCGGCCAAGCGCAGGAGCTGGTTCGGCAGCGACAAGGGCGACAGCGCCGGTGATGCTGGCGGCAAGCGCGATCTCAAGCTGGACACGCTGGCCGGTGCGATCGAGGGCGACATCCGCGTGCATATCCATTGCTACCGCGCCGACGAGATGGCCACCATGCTCGACCTGGCCAAGGAATTCGGCTTCAAGGTGGCCGCCTTCCACCACGGCGTGGAGGCCTACAAGCTGGCCGACCGGCTGGCCGCCGACGGCGTCTGCGGTGCACTCTGGGCCGATTGGTGGGGCTTCAAAATGGAAGCCTTCGACGGTATTCCGGAGAACATCGCGCTGGTCGACCGGCCGAAGAACAGCTGCGCCATCGTCCATTCCGATTCACCCGAAGGCATCCAGCGCCTGAACCAGGAAGCGGCCAAGGTGATCGCCGCCGCGCGCCGCGCCCACATGCCGGAGATCCCCCCCGAGCACGCCATCACCTGGATGACTGCCAACGCCGCCAAGGCGCTGGGCATCGAAGGCCAGACCGGCACTCTGGAGGCGGGCAAGATGGCCGACGTGGTGGTGTGGAACGGCAACCCCTTCAGCTCGTACGCGCTGGCCGAGCAGGTCTTCATCGACGGCCGCCGCCTGTACGACCGCAGCGCACCTGCGGCCACGCCACGTTCCGACTTCCAGCTTGGCCAGGAGGTGCACTGATGGGCGCGTTGAACAAGCGTCGCCGGGCATGGCTCGGCGCTACGGTCATGGTGCTGGCCTGCCTCTCCGCATCCGCGCAGGCGCAGGACCTGCTGGTGCGCAACGCGACCGTGCATACGGCCAGCACGCGCGGCAGCCTGAAGCACGCCGATGTGCTGGTGCAGGGCGGGATCATCCGCGCAGTCGGCAGCGGGCTGTCCGCCCCGGCCGGGGCCAGCGTGGTCGAGGCCGATGGCCGCCCGCTGACACCGGCGCTGTTCGGGGGCATCACCGAGATCGGCATCGAAGAGGTCTCCGGTGAAGCGAGCACGGTCGACAGCACGTTGAAGATCGGCGAACAACCGTTGCGCCCCGAGTTCGATGTCACCCTGGCGTACAACCCGGCCTCGGTGCTGATCCCGGTGGCACGCCTGGACGGCATCGGCTTCACCGCCCTGGGGGCGGCCACCGGCGGCGGCTTCGTTGCAGGCCAGGGTGGCGTGATGCGGCTGGACGGCAGCGCCGATCCCCTCGGGCCGCGCGCGCTGTTCCTGCGCCTGGGGTCGGCCGCAGTGGAGCTGACCGGGCAGTCGCGTGCAGCGCAATGGATGCTGCTGCAGCAGATGGTGGACGAGGCGCGTGGCCAGGTTGCCGCGGACTCACCGCACGCGCTGCTGACGCCGGCCGGGCGCCGCACGCTCAGCCGCTACCTGGCCGGGCACGGCCGCATCGTGGTGGAGGTGGACCGCGCGGCGGACATTCGCCAGCTGCTGCGCTGGGCCGCCCGCGAAAAGGTGAAGATCGCCATCGCCGGTGGCAGCGAAGCCTGGCAGCTGGCGCCGGAGCTGGCCGCCGCACAGGTACCGGTGTTCGTCGATGTGTTGTCCAACCTGCCGGCCAGCTTCGACCAGATCGGCGCCACGCTGGAAAATGCGGCACGCCTGCAACGTTCCGGCGTGGCGGTCTCGTTCGTGCAGCGTGGCGACGCCTCGCACAACGCCCGCAAGATGCGCCAGCTGGCCGGCAATGCCGTGGCCAACGGTTTGCCCTGGGCCGACGGCCTGGCCGGCCTGACCCGGGTGCCGGCGCAGGCGTTCGGCGTGGCCGACCAGATCGGCAGCATCGAGCCGGGCAAGCGTGCCGACCTGGTGCTGTGGGAGGGCGACCCGCTGGACGTGGCGCACTATGCCGAACAGGTCTGGCTGGGCGGCCGGGCGATGCCGATGCGCTCGCGCCAGACCGAACTGCGCGACCGCTACCTGCAGCGCAACGCGCAGCCCTGACCTCCAGTTATTCAAGGAAACCTGCATGGCCACCCTGCGCTGGTACTTCGACTTCGTCTCGCCCTATTCCTACCTGCATTGGCAGAAGCTGAAGCAGCTACCCCAGTTCGCACAGATCCAGACCGTGCCGATCGCCTTCGGTGCCGTGCTGCATCACCTGGGCAACCTCGGGCCGGCCGAGATTCCGGCCAAGCGCCGCTTCATGTACCGTCAGCTGCTGTGGACTGCGCAGGCCGAAGGAACACCGCTGCGGTTCCCGCCGGGCCACCCGTTCAACCCGTTGTCTGCCCTGCGGCTGTGCCTGGCCGCCGGTGGCAGCGTGCAGGCGGTGGACGTGCTGTTCGACTGGATCTGGCGCGACGGCAATGCCGCCGATAGCGCCGAGGCCCTGCGCGAACCGGCTGCGCGGCTGGGGATCGAGGATGTCGCCAGCGCCATCGCGGCCCCCGCGGCCAAGGAGCAGCTGCGGAGGAACACCGAGTCCGCCATTGCTGCCGGCGTGTTCGGCGTACCAACCCTGGCCATCGATGACGAACTGTTCTGGGGCAACGACGCCCATCCGTTGATGGCCGCCGTGCTGGCTGATCCCGCCCTGCTGCAGCAGCCCGAGTGGCAGCGCCTGGCCGAACTTCCGGTGGCCGTGCAGCGCAGTCGCTGAACAGGGCCTGGCGCATTTCCCTCGCGCGCCACGCCAGAATTTGAGATAGATTTCACGTTTCCGAACCTACAACCGCCCTGGAGGGGAGCCGTGGATGCGCATCGGAATCGTCGTCGACTCGGCCTGCGACCTGCCGCAGGACTTCATTGCCGAGCACAACATCGTGCTGCTGCCGATCACCGTCCGCATCGGCGAAGCCGTGCTGGCCGATCACCGCGATGAGCAGGCCACGCTGAGCTTCCTGCACGCGCACGTGGCCGAACACGGCGCCGAGGCGGAAACCATTCCCTTCAGCGTCAACCAGATCCGCGACCTGTTCCTGCAGCAGCTGGTGATCGATTACGACCACGTGTTCTGCATGACCATCACCAAGACCCGCAGCCCGATCCATGACAACGCGCTGCAGGCCAGCTTCGCCATCCTCAACGACTACAAGCCGGTGCGCCAGGCGGCAGGCTACAACTCACCGTTCGCGCTGCGCGTGCTCGATACCCAGAACCTGTTCGCCGCGCAGGCGGTTACGGCGGTGGAAGCCGTGCGCCTGCGCGAGAGCAACGCCAGCGTGCAGCAGATCCGCGAGCGGCTGGAGGAACTGTCCGGCAACGTGCACGGCTATATGGTCACCCGTGATCTGTACTACATGCGTGCGCGCGCACGGCACAAGGGCGACCGCAGCGTCGGCCTGCTCAGTGCGGCGCTGGGCAGCGCGCTGGACATCAAGCCGGTGCTGCACGGCTACCGCGGCGAGACCGGGCCGGTGGCCAAGATCAAGGGCTTCGACAATGCCGTGCAGAAGCTGTTCGCGGTGGTCGGCCAGCGCGTGCGTGCCGGGCTGATGACACCGACGGTGTGCGTCAGCTACGGCGGTGAGCTGGACGAGCTGCGCAGCCTGCCCGGCTATGCACAGATGAAGGAGGTCTGCGCCGGCCATGGCGTGACCGTGTACGAATCGGTGATGAGCCTGACCGGCATGGTCAATGTCGGCAAGGGTGCGGTCACCGTGGGTTTCGCCGATGGGCCACATCGGTTCGAGTGATGCCCCGACGCGGCGCGAATCTGCACATCGATTCCACCGCGGTTGTGCCAGTCTTGCCGCACTTCAAGGAGAACACCATGCCTGCGCAGTACCACATCAGCCTGCCCGATCCGTCCAAGGCCCGCGGCAACGACCCTGACCTGTCCTTCCATTCGCAGGGCGCCGCCGGTTTCGCCGAAGAGCTGCAGGACGCCCTGCGCAGCGGCACGCTGTTCGAGCGCTGGAAGGCCAAGCAGCCCGACCCGGATGCGGTGGAACCGCAGTGGGGCGTGACCGATCCGGAGGCCACCGTGACCGGCGAGCAGAAGGACCTGCGCATCAACCTGGTCGCCACCACCCGCATCGACAGTGACGTGTTCAAGCAGCGCCTGCGCCTGCTGGCCGGCAGCCATTGGGAACTGCGCGACGTGCGTTGAGGCCCTCTACCCCGCCGGGCACGGCGCGGCGCTAACGTGCCCGTGTCGTGATCGACCCGGTGCGGATGACCATGCTCGGGTAGACGCCAACCTTGGTTGGCGCTTTCCAACGCGCCGCGCATGTGGCTGGCACACTGTGGGAATGAGAAACAGAGATGCCATCACCCGGCCGGGTACGCGCGGCGAGAAGAAGCTGCGCGATGCCCCACGCCGACTACGCGACCTGCAGCATTGGGCTGACTGCTTCAGTGGTGCGTTTCCCTCGCCAGAGGAGTTGGGCAGTCAAGCTCGCTACTGGAACTACAAGGTTCCAACCCGAGCCGGTCTGATCGAAGGCCCGGCCACCACCCTGAGAATCCAGCGTGCCTGCGCCCAATCGCTCATCAGCGCCTGCGCAAATCTGATCCAGTCGCGGCCCGCTTCACAGGCTACTGTGCGGGTAACCTGCTGCATCGCCCAGCCAGGGATGTTCTCCAGCGAGATTTGCCTTTACCTGGACGAAGCGTACTTCCAGGGCCACGTCGCCTCGACAGCGGATGGCCAGGTCACCGCCATCACCTCGCGCAGCCTTTCCGCCGAATGGCAGCTCGCCCTGCCTCGAGGCGTTGAGGAGCGAGGTGTGCAGGTCAGCATTCCTCCCACCGACCACGATGACGGTCTGGAACAGGAGTACTGGTTCTACGGCGAGGTCGCCGACAGGCGTTGGTGAACGAGGACGCAAGCTCGGTCGGCGCTTCCGGGAGGCGCTGCCAACCAAGGTTGGCAACTACCGAACCGCCGGGTAGTGCCCGCCGCTACCCAGCGCGCGGTACAGCGCCATGCGCACGATCGCAGCCCCGGCCTGACTGTACAGCGCGATGTCCTTGGATGGCCGGAACCCCCAACAGGCTGGTCCTGTACGACCAGCGGCGAGCCGGATTGGCGTGGCCGAACAGGATGAGGCGGTTTTGCGGCAATGGGCAGCAGCGCGTGACGGGCGGGTCTGCTCAGCAGTCCATCGTTCCGTGCGTGCTGCCCTCGTCGTCCAGCACGTGCGCATGCAGGATCACCTGGTTGCGGCCGGCACGCTTGGCGGCATACAGGCCGGCATCGGCGTCTGCCAGCAACTGATCGGCACTGGCCAGCGCCGGCGGATGCAGGTAACCCACGCCGACGCTGATGCTGACCGGGCCTTCCGGCAATGGCAGCGCTTCGACCGCTTCGCGCAGCCGTTCGGCCAGCGCCAGCACCCCCGACAACGGGCTTCCAGGCACGATGACGGCGAATTCTTCACCGCCATAACGCGCAACGCTGTCACCACCGCGACCGGCTATGGCCTTCAGCACCCCGGCCACCGCCTGCAGGCAACGATCACCGGCCGGATGGCCGTGCTGGTCGTTGAAGGCCTTGAAGTGGTCGATATCCACCAGCAGCAGGCCCAGCTCGGTGCCGCTGCGCCGCGCGCGATTCCATTCGGAGGTCAGCCGCGCGTCGAACTCGCGGCGATTGGCCACGCCGGTGAGGCCATCCTGCCGCGCCAGTTGATCCAATGCTGCCTGGCGTTCCAGAAGATCGGTCTGCAGCAGGACGCTGCGCAGGCCGAAGCCGAGCGTGGCCACCACGAAACCCGCCACTGCCAGCGGTCGGGCATGGTCGACCACCAGAGTACCCACCACCAGCAGCAGCAAGGGCAGGATCATCGGCCCGGCAGCCTGCACCGTGCGCGACAGCCGCGGATGCGGCACTGCGCCCGTGACGGGCGCCCGGTCCAACGCCAGCACCGCCGCCAGCAGGAACGGCAGGTCGATCAACAGATCATTGAAGGCTCCGAATGCGTCTTCCGAGGTGTAATGGTTGATGTAGTAAGCCACCAGCAGATAAGCCAGTGCGTACAGCGCCAGCACCCGGAAGAAACCGCGCCGCTCGGGGACGTCACCGGCCAGCCAGCGCACCACCGCAAAGCCAGCGATGCACAGGTTCTGGATGTCGAACATACGCTGCATGTTCGACATCGCATCGGCATCGACATCGATGCGGGCGGCAAACGATTCGGTATGCACGAAGAACAGCACGCCCAGCAGCGCGGCCATTGCCGCATCGATCAGGCTGATGCCCGACCGCTCGCGGCGTGCGCGCGCCAGGATGAACACCAGTGGCACGCCGTACAGTACGTACAACAGCAGGCTGGCGTGGGGAGTGAAATCGGCCCGCCCGGCGCCCAGCGCGTCGATCATGTTGAACGCCATGCCGCCGGCCCACAGCAGCAGCGCCAATGCCATGGCCCGCCACCCCAGCGCCGCGCGGTCGCGGCGGGCCCGCCACAGGCAGGCCACCGCAGCGAGCAACGGGGCGCCGGTCAGAAAGACGAAGGAGCCCGCCCCGGCGGGACCGGGCCACAGGGCCAGCACCAGCCCATGGCACAGCACATACAGCAGCGCCAGCACTACCGGCATGCATCCCCCCGATCCGCAAGGCCGTCTGAGCGCACGATAGCGCGCCGGCACGCCACAGCGGCGTGATCCACTGCGGCAAAACGACACTCCGCGTGCGTCGCCATTGCCGGCCAGCGGCCGGCACTACCGGAACGCTCTCAGGCGTGCAGGGCGCGGGCGTGGTGGGCGATGTGCTCACCGATGAAGCTGGCGATGAAGTAGTAGCTGTGGTCGTAGCCGGGCTGCAGGCGCAGGGTCAGTGGATGACCGGCGGCCGCGCATGCCTCCTGCAGGCGCTGCGGCTGCAGCTGGGTCTGCAGGAACTCGTCCGCCTCGCCCTGGTCGACCAGCAATGGCAGGCGCTCGCTGGCCGCCTCCAGCAGCGCGCACGTATCCCACTGCGCCCAGTCGGCCGGATTGTCACCCAGATAAGCCGTGAACGCCTTCTGCCCCCACGGTACGTGGCTGGGCGCGACGATCGGCGAGAACGCCGACACACTGCGGTAGCGCCCCGGGTTGCGCAGCGCGATCACCAGCGCACCGTGGCCGCCCATTGAATGGCCGCTGACAGCACGCGCGCCGGTGACCGGAAAATTCGCTTCGATCAGCGCCGGCAGCTCCTGCGCCACATAGTCGTGCATGCGGTAGTGCTTCGCCCACGGTGCACGGGTGGCGTTGAGGTAGAACCCTGCGCCCTTGCCGAGGTCGTAGCCTTCGGCATCGGCCACATCATCGCCGCGCGGGCTGGTATCCGGCGCGACGATGATTACGCCGTGCTCGGCTGCATAGCGCTGCGCACCGGCCTTGGTGATGAAATTCTGCTCGGTGCAGGTCAGGCCGCTCAGCCAGTACAGCACTGGCAGCGGCTGCACTTCCGCCTGCGGCGGCAGGTACACGGCGAACTGCATGTCGCAGCCCAGCGTGGTCGAACGATGGCGGTAGACGTCCTGCCAGCCGCCGAAACAGGCGCGGTGTTCAATGCGTTCCATGGTGCTCTCCTGCGTGCCGGCGTCAGCCGTCACGTGTGTTGATCAACTCATCCAGCTGCGACAGCAGGCGCAGAAGCGATTCGACGCCAGGCTGGCCATCCAGATTGCGGTACGCCGCCACCGCCACGTCGCTGCGCGGTGGCCATTGGCCGTCAGCGCGGGCTTCGTGCAGGCGCGGCAGGAATACCTGCGCAAGCCACTGCTCGAACGGCATGCCATCGTCGCTGCCGAAGGCCGAAGTCACCGCACGCGGTGGCCCCACCTCGCCGTCGACCCAGCCCAGCGCACGCAACGCCTGCTCGATCGGGTCGACCAGGGCCGCGCGCGGGTCTTCCGCACGCGGCCTGCGAAGGGCATCCAGCCACCCCATGACGCGGCTCAGTAATGGACCACCGAACGGATCGACTTGCCTTCATGCATCAGGTCGAAGGCGTCGTTGATCCTGTCCAGGTCCATGGTATGGGTGACGAACGGGGCCAGTTCGATATCACCCTTCATCGCGTCTTCCACCATGCCCGGCAGCTGGCTGCGGCCCTTCACGCCACCGAAGGCGGTGCCCATCCACTTGCGCCCGGTCACCAGCTGGAACGGGCGGGTGGAGATCTCCTGCCCGGCACCGGCCACGCCGATCACCACGCTCTGGCCCCAGCCACGGTGCGCGCATTCCAGCGCCGCGCGCATCACGTTGACGTTGCCGATGCACTCGAAGCTGTGGTCCACACCCCAGGTGGTCATTTCCACGATGACCTGCTGGATCGGCTTGTCGAAGTCCTTCGGGTTGATGCAGTCGGTGGCGCCGAATTCGCGCGCCAGTTCGAACTTGGACGGATTGGTGTCCACCGCGATGATGCGGCCGGCCTTGGCCTGGCGCGCACCCTGGATCACCGCCAGGCCGATGCCACCCAGGCCGAACACCGCCACGCTGTCGCCTTCCTGCACCTTGGCGGTGTTGTGCACCGCGCCGATGCCAGTGGTGACGCCACAGCCGAGCAGGCAGACGTGTTCCGGGTTGGCGTCCGGGTTGATCTTCGCCAGCGAGACTTCGGCCACAACGGTGTACTCGCTGAAGGTCGAGCAGCCCATGTAGTGGTACAGCGGCTCGCCGTTGTAGCTGAAGCGGCTGGTGCCGTCGGGCATCACGCCCTTGCCCTGGGTGGCGCGCACGGCCACGCACAGGTTGGTCTTGCCGCTCTTGCAGAACAGGCATTCGCCGCACTCGGCGGTGTACAGCGGAATCACGTGGTCGCCCGGCTTGACGCTGGTCACGCCCTCGCCCACTTCCACCACGATGCCCGCGCCTTCATGGCCCAGCACCACCGGGAACAGGCCTTCCGGATCATCGCCGGACAGGGTGAACGCATCGGTGTGGCAGACACCGGTGTGGGTGATCTTCACCAGCACTTCGCCCTTCTTCGGCGGGGCGACGTCGATCTCGACGATCTGCAGCGGCTGGCCGGGACCAAAGGCGACGGCGGCACGGGACTTCATGGTGGCTTCTCCAGAGACGGGCAATGACAGGATGGGCGGCGCAATGTTGCGCCGTCGTTTATTTCAGGTACGAGCGGATCAACGCGCTCATGTCGCGCACGCGTTCGGCGCGTTGTTCGTCGGAGGCGGCGGGCTGGCCGAATTCCTCGCGCAGATGGGCCTCCATCACCTCGGACATCAGGCCGTTGACCGCACCACGGATGGCGGCGATCTGCTGCAGCACCGGCCCGCAGTCGGCGCCGGCTTCCAGCGCACGGTCCAACGCATCGCACTGGCCGCGGATGCGGCGCACGCGGGCCAGGACCTTCTTCTTCTCTTCGGGGGAGTGCGGCATGGCGGGCCAGCTCGGAACTATACTGGGGGATAGTATATATGCAAAACAGAAGGATTGACGCAATAGGCTGCTTGGCAGCTCTACGCCGGGCGCCTGCAGAAACCAGATGCAGCCACCGCGCTGTCCTAGATGCACGTCATCCGCCGCGAGCTGGCCCAGCTGCCGCCGGCCCATGTCATCTGGTCGTTCGATGATAGGCAGCTGGAGCACGACCGATGGCGGCGCTCCGGCCTACCGGGTTCAGGCATCCTCACGCACGTAGGCGAACGACTCGTCCAAACGCTCGAAACCGATCACTTCAGCGACGATGGCCTGTGCGTCGTCGTCGCTGATGTTTCCTTCCTCAATATCGTCAACGCGGGCGAACAACCGCTGCAACGCCGCGAACTGGTCGCCGCGCAGGAACGACTGGTGGCTCTGCAGCCAGCGCTGCAGATTGCCGGCCAGCTTGCCGTGCGACAGCAGCGTATACGGCGCTTGGTAGTCGGCAACCGCTTCAACCATCTTGCGGAACAGGAAATCCTGGTAGTTGGCGGCCAGCACATCGGCACGATCATCGTCATGCCACACCAGCACGACGGGCGGCTCGGCAACACCGGGCGCGTTGCTCCAGAAGCAGTAGCTGTCGCCGCCGCCGGTCCGCGCAAACGGCAGGAGCTGCAGGTCGGGACGCAGGGGATTGTAATGGTCCTCGGCGGTCAGCTCCTGCCACGCTTCGAGCAGCTCATCGTGTTCCAGTGGTTCGTATTCCTGCGCGTACAGCAGCACCGGCGGATCCGCCTGCAGCGTCGGGAACACCACCTCGGACCATTCCGGATGCGGACTGCCCCAGCTCAACCGGCCTGCTGCCTGCAGCTGCTTGAACAAAGGGGGGAAGGCCTGGCCGGTGGCCTGTTCGATGTCGGCTAGTGCGCTCATGGAAGTCCTTGTCGATAGAGGTCGCCCAGCTTGCCCGAATCCGCGCAGGAGATGAACCGGCCGCAGCAGGTGGGGGGCCTAGACTGCAATCACCGGGCACCCCCCACCGCTGCCATGAACGCCACTGCCCAAAGCTTCATCGTCAACATCGACGTGCCGGGCATCTGATCGGCCGAGCAGGTGGCCGGCTGGAAGCGTGTCACCGAGGCGGTGCATGGCGCACAGGGCACGATCTTCGCCCAGCTCTGGCACGTCGGCCGCATGTCGCACTCCTCGCTGCAGCCCGACGGTGGGCAACCGGTCAGCGCCGGTACCCGCCCGGTGGCCAGCGCACCGAAGAACACCTCGTTCGTCTACCTGGACGATGGCAGCTGCGGCCACGCCGATCCCACTCCGGCACGTGCACTGGAGACTGCGGAGATCCCCGGTATCGTCGACGACTTCGTGCGCGGGGCGGCCAACGCCATTGCGGCCGGCGTCGACGGCATCGAACTGCATGCCGCCAAAGGTTACCTGTTCGAGCAGTTCCTCAACCCACTCATCAACCAGCGTGATGATCGCTACGGCAGCTCGCCGCCCAATCGTGCGCGCTTGATCCTGGAGACCGTCGATGCGATGGCCCAGCACATCGGTGCGCAGCGCGTCGGCGTGCGCCTGGCACCGAACAACCTCACCTTCGACATGCCGTTCTATCCCGACAACAAAGCCACCTATCTGTACCTGGCCGAGGAACTGGGCAAGCGTGGGCTGGCCTACGTGCACCTCAACGACAACCTGCAGGCGGGCCAGTCGGTGCTGCGCGAGGCGTTCCTGCGGCAGCTCAAGCATGCCTACGGTGGCACCGTCATCCTGGCAGGTGGCATGACCCGCGAACGCGCCCTGCAGCTGGTTGAAGCGGGCACCATCGACCTGGCCGCGTTCGGCCAGCCGTTCATCGCCAACCCGGATCTGGTCGAGCGCCTGCAACGTGACGACGCGCTGGCCACGCCCGATCGCAGCACCTATTACGGTGGCGGCGAGGCAGGCTACCTCGATTACCCGCGCGCACAGTAGATCCACGCCCTGCATGGATGCGATGCAACTCTCGCTGCGGAACGCATCACGGCGCCTTTTCTACCTTGGTCGAGTCCGAATCAAAGGTCAGCACACGGGTGCTGATCTCGCCCCTGGCCGAGTCCTTCCGACTCAGCTCCAGCCGCCCCTGGTTGCCCTGCGCCACCAGGCTGGCGGCAAAACTGCCCTCGTTGGACAGCGCTGTGATCACGGCGGTGCCATCCGGCGCAACCCTGATGCCTGCCCGATCGCGAACCTTGTAGCCCACGCCAACCGGTGCATCCAGCGCCATCACCGCGCTGCCATTGGCCATGGTTCCGATGCCCCCGCGCTCATCGCCCTTCGCGTCGTAGATCGTCATGCCCGTGGCGCGTGAGTTGCGGGCAATGTCACTGGCATCCTCGGCAATCTGCACGCGAGTGCGCCCTTCACTGTCGAGCACGGTCAACTTGTAGGTACGGATCTCCGGCACTACGCAGGCGTCGGGCGTGGCCACGCTGGCTCCGATCAGGGCCAACGATGCGCCCAGCACGAACATCGATGTGGCAAGCAGACTCCTGCGACGCAGCCTGCGCTCCAGACGATCCAATCGTACGGCGATGCCCTGCTCATGCATGTTGCGCTCCCTGGTTGGGTCTGTGGTTGTTCCGTCACCTGCCCTCTGCCTCCACATGGATCACACGGGTGGAGGCTCCGCCCAGAACGGGCATTGCCAATCGCAGCCAGCGCCATCGGCCGACGTAGTGCTCCAGCGTGCGCGCCCGCGCTTCCTCTTCCCGCCCACGCATGGAATCCTCCCTGGCAACGGAGCCACCGGTCGGAACGACTGCGGCACCCGGTCTGGCACTACAGTTCGATCGTAGACGGCACCTTCGAGCCCAACAACATGACGAAAGTCCCCATGAACTCTGTCACCGCGTCGTTCATCGTCAACCTCGACGTGCCCGATCTTGCTGCCGCCGAAGCCTTCTACATCGAAGCCTTCGGCCTGCGGATCGGCCGCCGTCTCGGACCGGAGGCCGTGGAACTGCTCGGCGGGCCAACGCCGCTGTACCTGCTGCAGAACGACGCCGGCAGCGCCGCCACCGAAGACGGCGACGTGCGTGACTACGAGCGCCACTGGACCCCGCTGCACCTGGACTGGGTGGTGGAGGACATTGATGCCGCGTTGATGCGTGCGGTCGCGGCCGGGGCGATGCTCGAGCAATCGGTGCGCGAGCGCCGCTGGGGCCGTATCGCCGTGCTGGCCGATCCGTTCGGGCACGGCTTCTGCCTGATCCAGTTCAGTGGCGAAGGCTACGACGCGCTGGTCGAATGAATTGCCGGCTGCTTTGCGGGCGCCAATCACGCATGGCGCGGATCTACTGATCCGCTTCAAGCAACGCGTGGAGGCTGTCATTCGGCAGTAGATCCACGCCATGCGTGGATGCGAACCACCGCACCTCACTCCCGCAGCATGTCCACGAACGCCCGCAGCGCACCGGGCATCTGCCGCTGCTTCGGGTAGTACAGCGCGAACCCGGCGAACGGCTCGCTCCAGTCTTCCAGTACCGCCACCATCTGCCCCGATTCGATATACGGCCGCGCGGTGTCTTCCAGCACGTAGGCCAGGCCGATGCCATCAAGCACTGCACCGACCACGGTGCCCTGCTCGCTCAACGTGAGCCGGCCCGGCACGTCGATTTCCAGCGCCTGCCCGCTACGCTCGAACTGCCATTTGTACAGATGCCCGCTGGCAAAGCGGAAGCGGATGCACTCATGCGAGGCCAGGTCGCGCGGATGCTGGGGCGCCGGATGCCGCCGCAGGTAATCCGGCGAGCCGACGATCAGCCCACGCAGCGGCGGCCCCATCGGCACCGCCACCATGTCCTCGGGCACGAATTCGTGCAGGCGCACGCCCGCGTCGTAGCCCTCGGCGACGATATCGACCAGCCCATCATTTTCGGTCAGCTCGACGCGCACATCAGGATGGGCATGCAGGAAGCGCGCCAGCCGAGGCCGCAGCTGGGTCGCCACCGCCGCCCGGGTGGCGTTGATGCGCAGCAGGCCGGCCGGGGCGGCGCGGAAGTGGTTCATTTCTTCCAGCGCGTCATGCACCTGCCCCAGCGCGGGCTGCAGGCGTTCCAGCAGGCGCTGCCCGGCCTCGGTCAGGGCCACGCTGCGCGTGGTGCGGTGGAACAGGCCCACGCCCAGTCGTTCTTCCAGCGCGCGGATCGCATAGCTCACCGCCGAGGTCGACAGCGCCAGCTCGGCACCGGCGCGGCGGAAGCTGCGGTGGCGGGCAACCGCCGCGAACGCGGCCAGGTGTGAAAGGTTGTCAGTGGCCATGATTGTGCAGTTTTACTTGATGAATCATGCCGATATCCACGCTTCTTGCCATTGGGAACGCGGCGTATTGTAAAGCGCCTTTCGATAAACCCTGCCAAGGATTCCCCCATGTCCCTCGCCCGTGGTTACGCCGCCCATTCCCATACCGCCCCGCTGGTCCCCTTTGAGTTCGAACGCCGTGCGGTCGGTCCCGACGATGTGCGCATCGAGATCCTCTACAGCGGCATCTGCCACTCCGACCTGCACCAGGCCCGCGATGACTGGGGTGGCTCGATCTACCCGATGGTGCCGGGCCACGAGATCATCGGCCGCGTCACCGAGGTCGGCAGCAACGTCACCCGCTTCAAGGTCGGCGACCATGCCGGCGTGGGTTGCATGGTCGACTCCTGCCGCCACTGCGACGCCTGCCAGCACGACCTGGAGCAGTACTGCGCCGAGGGCGCGACCTGGACCTACAACGGCCGTGAACGCGAAAGCGGCGCACCGACCTACGGCGGCTATTCCGACCACGTGGTGGTCGAGCAGCGCTTCGTGGTGAAGGTGTCCGACACCCTCGACCTGAAGGCGGCCGCACCGCTGCTGTGCGCCGGCATCACCACGTGGTCGCCGCTGCGCCATTGGAAGGTCGGCCCGGGCCAGAAGGTCGGCGTGATCGGCCTCGGCGGCCTCGGCCACATGGGCGTGAAGTTTGCCAAGGCGCTCGGTGCGCATGTGGTGATGATCACCACCACCCCGGAAAAGGGCGCCGATGCCAAGCGCCTGGGCGCCGATGAGGTGCTGGTCTCGCGCGATACGGCGCAGATGAAGGCGCACGCCGGCAGCTTCGACTTCCTGCTCAATACCATCCCGGTCAGCCATGACACCAATCCGTACATGGGCCTGCTCAAGCGTGAAGCCACCATGTGCCTGGTCGGCGTGCTGACCGAACTGGACCCGCCGTTGACCGGTGGCAGCGTGATCTTCGGCCGCAAGCACCTGACCGGCTCGGCGATCGGCGGCATGGCTGAAACCCAGGAAATGATGGACTTCTGTGCCGAGCACGGCATCGTCAGCGATGTGGAGATGATCGACATCAGGAACGTCAACGAAGCCTGGGAGCGCATGGCGAAGAACGATGTGCGCTACCGCTTCGTGATCGACATGGCGACGTTGAAGAACGCGGCCTGAGCCAAGACGGATCTGGAAATGAAAAACCCCGGCAATGCCGGGGTTTTTCTTTTGGGTAGTGCCGGCCGCTGGCCGGCAATCCCGCATGACGGTCAGTACGCGAATTCGCGGAACACCGGATCGACGTCGCCGTGCCAGCGGCCATGGAACAGCGCCAGCTTGCGCTCGGCCGGGGTCAGGCCGGATTCGACGATCTCCTGCAGCACGTCCAGGAACTTGCTCTCGTCCTGGCCATCGGCATTACGTGCGGCGCGACGCTTGAGGCCTTCCACCGAGATCTTGACCGCCTCGCCGGCGAGGTCACGCACCGTGCCATTGCGGAACGGCAGGTTCATCGCATGCTTCGGCACGCCGTCACGCAGCGCATGGCGCTCGGCCAGGGTGAAGTCACGCACCAGGTCCCAGGCGGCATCCAGTGCGGTGTCGTCATACAACAGGCCCACCCAGAATGCCGGCAGCGCACACAGGCGGCTCCACGGGCCACCATCGGCACCACGCATTTCCAGGTACTTCTTCAGGCGCACTTCCGGGAACGCGGTGGTCATGTGGTCCGACCAGTCGCGCAGCGTCGGCAGCGCACCCGGCAGCACCGGCAGCCTGGCCTGCATGAAATCGCGGAAGCTCTGCCCGCTGGCGTCGTGGTAGATGCCATCGCGGTAGGAGAAATACATCGGCACGTCGAGCAGGTAGTCGACATAGCGCTCGTAACCAAAACCATCCTCGAACACGAAGTCGAGCATGCCGGTGCGGTCGGCGTCGGTGTCGGTCCAGATGTGCGAGCGGTAGCTCAGGTAGCCGTTCGGCTTGCCTTCGGTGAACGGCGAATCGGCGAACAGCGCGGTGGCTATCGGCTGCAGCGCCAGCGACACGCGGAACTTCTTCACCATGTCCGCTTCGGTGGCGTAGTCCAGGTTCACCTGCACCGTGCAGGTGCGGGTCATCATGTCCAGGCCCAGCGAACCGACCTTGGGCATGTACGAGCGCATGATCTTGTAGCGCCCCTTGGGCATCCACGGCATTTCATCGCGCTTCCACTTCGGCTGGAAGCCCATGCCGAGGAAACCCAGCTGCAGTTCGCCGGCCACCTGCGCCACTTCATTGAGGTGGGTGCCGGTCTCCACGCAGGTCTGGTGGATGGTTTCCAGCGCCGCACCGGACAGTTCCAGCTGGCCGGCCGGTTCCAGCGTCACCGAGGCGCCATCGCGCAGCAGGGCAATCGTGCTGCCGTTCTCCTGCACGGGCTCCCAGCCGAAGCGGACCAGGCCGTTGAGCAGCGCTTCGATGCCGCGCTCGCCCTCGAAGGTCGGCGGGCGCAGGTCATCCAGGCGGAACCCGAACTTCTCGTGCTCGGTGCCGATGCGCCACTGCGCGCGGGGCTTCTCGCCGGAGGCGATCACCTCCACCAGCTGCGAGCGGTCGGTAATGGGGGTATCGGCGACGTGGCTGGGGCTCGACAAGGGAGAGGCTCGCTGGACGGTGGCGGGGGATGTGGGGCTCGCGGCCTTCCATCGCAAGGGCGCACTATAGCGTGGCACCCCGTCGCGTCATGCGACGGTGACGGGTTTCAGCATCCTACCGACGCCCTCTTGACCCTCGTACACTCAACGTCATGAGCCGCCATTCACGACACCCCGAACTGCACCGCTCCGAACGCGTCGGCTGGCTGCGCGCCGCCGTGCTGGGCGCCAACGATGGCATCGTCTCGGTGGCCGGGCTGGTGGTTGGCGTGGCGGCCAGCGGCGCCTCGGCTGCAACCATTCTGGCCACCGGCGTGGCCGGCACCGTAGCCGGCGCGATGTCCATGGCTGCCGGCGAGTATGTGTCGGTGCAGACCCAGGCCGACACCGAAGCAGCCGACCTGGCGATGGAGAAGCGCGAACTGCGCGACAACCCGCACAGCGAGCTGGAAGAGCTGGCCGCGATCTACCGCCACCGTGGCCTGGAACCTGCATTGGCCCGGCAGGTAGCCGAACAGCTCACCGCCCACGATGCGCTGGGCGCGCATGCGCGCGACGAACTGGGCATCACCGATACCCTGCGCGCCCGCCCGCTGCAGGCAGCGCTGGCCTCGGCCGGTGCGTTCACCTGCGGTGCGGCGCTGCCAGTGCTGGCCGCCCTGCTGGCGCCGGTCGACAAGGTCGCACTGATGACCACGGCCAGTACCCTGCTCGGCCTGTGCCTGACCGGCGCGGTGGCAGCCCAGGCCGGCGGCGCCCCGCCGGTACGCGGCGCAATGCGTGTGATGTTCTGGGGTGCACTGGCAATGGCCGCCGCTGCAGGCGTCGGTCGCCTGTTCGGCGCCCAGGTGACATGACCGGCATGCTGCCGCCAGTTACCGCACTGCTGGCCGAGATGGCCAGTCTGGCCGGCTGCGCACGCGCCGAAGGTTATGCGTGCATCACCGCTCGGCGCGAACATGGCGCCAGCTCGGTGGAGATTCCGCAACCCCAGTTCGCGATCCTGCTGGAAGGCCGCAAGCAGGTGCGTACCGCGCACCAGTCGCTGGAGTTCATCCCCGGCGACATCCTGCTGCTGACCCAGCGCTGCCGCATCGATGTAGTCAACACCCCCGACCCACGCAGTGGCCGCTACCTCAGCGCCATCGTGCCGCTGTGTGCCGAAGTGCTGGCGGCCGCACGCACGCTGTGGAGCGGGGAGCTTCCCGCCGCTGGTCATGCGATGGCGCGACTGCCGTTGATCGATCATGGCGCGGTGCTGCGCCAGTGGCGGCAATCGCTGCAGGACGGCCGTTACAGCGAAGCGCGGCTGGCCCTGGCCTCGTTGGTACTGACCCTGTGCCGGCGGGGCCACGGCAACCTGCTGCTGCCGCAGGCGCCGAGCTTGGGCGAACAGATCCGCGACCGCATCGCCGCCGAACCGGCCCGCGACTGGCAATCGCGTGATGTGGAAGCGCTGTTCGCGCTGAGCGGCGCGACCCTGCGCCGTCGCCTGGCGGCCGAGGACACCAGCCTGCGCCAGCTGCTCACCGAGGCCCGGCTGGCGCATGGCATGCAGCTGCTCTACACCACGGACCTGCCGTTGAAGACCGTGGCCGCACGCGCGGGCTATCGGTCTGTGGCGAGTTTCAGCAAGCGCTTCGCCGAGCAGTACGGGCTGGCTCCCACAGACATTTGAGGGGGTTCGGCAGGGCCTGCAGCCCTGCACCTGCAGAGGCAACGGCAACAGCGAAAGCAACAGCAACAGCGGGCTATCCGTGGGATGGCGGGGCGGTGTGGGTGGGCAGGACACGCCGTAAACCCATCCATGGGGGCTCGATGGCGCCATCCATGGCGCCAACGGTCCTGCCCACCCACACCGCCCCACCTCTGACAGATCTTCGCGACTGTTGGTAGGTGTCGACCTTGGTCGACACATCTGTCAGATATCGAAATCGATCTGGGTCAGATCCGTTTTCCTCCGGAAAACGGATCTGACCCAAAGAGAATTTCCAACAGATCGCGGAAAACTGTCGAAGGCGGGGTGGGTCCGGTTGCGGGAGTGTCCGCGGCATGGATGCCGCGGCCAAGCCCCCAGGGTGAAGTGACCCCCGGGAGTTGGACGCCAGATCCAACCCCGAGGAATACATGCACAGATACGACGCTCGTTTCAAACTGCAGGTCGCCAAAGAGGCCTGCAAGACCTCCACATCAGTCAAAGCCGTTGCTCGTCGCCACA
>NZ_JCAFSQ010000019.1:0-22677 GCF_059369375.1 Stenotrophomonas sp. YJH_SMC_48-3
GGACAATCATCCTTCCTGCAGGCGCCTTCACAAGATACCTGCGCATACTTTCAAAGATCCGGGGAAGTGGCCTCAGCGCCGCTCCCGTGTGCTGCGAAGTTTCCTTCGTAGCGAGCCGCCCATTATAGCCGGCTTTTCCGCTTCGTCAACACCTTTTTCAAGGCCGTCTCACCGGAGTGGACGTTGTTGCCGATGCCGCTTCGTCGTTGGACCCGTGGGCCTTTCGTCGTTGCGAGCCGCCTATTATGCCGGACTTTTCGAGTCCGTCAACACCTTCGTTCGATCAACTCGTTCGCCGGTGATGGCGTTGCTGATCGCGTGCCGTTTCCGAGGAAGCGATGCGTTGCAGCAAGGGGGCGAATTCTAGAGATCCTGCAGATTCCGTCAAGGCTTTTTTTTCATGGTGATGACAGAAGCGCCGCGACTTCAGGCATGACGTACGCTCGAAGATCACTGCGGCGTTGCCCGCGCGTTGCGCGGTCAACGCCGCAACGGCTATCAATGCACGGATGCAACAAGGAGAGACGGCAATGAACATGCAGGTGCGGCAAGCATGGTGGCGCGACCTTTCAGTGCCGGCCGTGGTCGCCGGCTTCATCACCGTGCTGGTCGGCTTCGCCAGTTCCGCAGTGATCGTGTTCCAGGCCGCACAGGCTGTCGGTGCCGACCAGGCACAGATCGCCTCATGGATGTGGGCACTGGGACTGGGCATGGGTGTCACCTGCATCGGGCTGTCGCTGCGCTATCGCGTGCCGGTGGTGACCGCATGGTCGACACCGGGCGCGGCGATGCTGGTGGTCGGTGCTGGTGGCGACTCGCTCGCTGAAGCCACCGGCGCATTCCTGCTCGCTGCGGTGCTTGGCATGCTGGCAGGCTTCTCCGGGGTGTTCGCACGATTGATGCAGCGGGTGCCGATGGCGCTGGCCGCCGGCATGCTGGCCGGCGTGCTGCTGCGCTTCGGTCTGGACGTGTTCGTGGCCATGAATTCCCAACTGGTACTGGCAGTGGCAATGTTCGCCACCTGGCTGGCGGGACGCCGCTTGTTCCCGCGCTATGCGGTCATCGCCACACTGCTGGTCGGCATCGCGGTCGCAGCCAGCCGTGACCTGCTGCACGCACAGCAGGTGCAGCTGCAGCTGGCGGTGCCGCAATGGGTGACCCCGTCCCTGTCCTGGACTGCGGTAGCCGGCATCGCCCTGCCCCTGTTCGTGGTCACCATGGCCTCGCAGAACATCCCCGGTGTGGCAGTGATGCGTGCCTCCGGCTATGACGCGCCGGTGTCGCCGCTGATCGGCTGGATCGGCGTGGTCAATACATTGCTGGCGCCGTTCGGTGCCTACGCACTGAACCTGGCCGCGATCACGGCCGCGATCTGCATGGGCCGTGATGCGCACGAGGATCCGGCACGGCGCTACACCGCCGCCATGGCCGCTGGGGCTTTCTATATTGTCATCGGGCTGTTCGGTGCCACCGTGGCCGCCCTGTTCGCGGCTTTCCCAAAGGAGCTGGTGGCCTGCGTGGCCGGTATCGCGTTGTTCGGCACCATCGCCAACAGCCTGGCCAGTGCGCTGGCAGTAGAGCAGGACCGCGAGGCGGCACTGGTCACCTTCCTGGTCACCGCCTCCGGCGTCTCACTGGCCGGCATCGGTTCGGCGTTCTGGGGCCTGGTGGCCGGTGCGCTGTGCCTGCTGGTGCTGCGGCCGCGTCAGGGCCGCTGACCTGTCCTACCCCGCCAGTGCGGCGCCGACGGTGCTCAACACCACCGAGATGACGATGGCGGCCAGTGTGGCGACCACGCTGGTGCCGCCGCGTGCGGTCAGCTCGCTGCGCAGCCGTGCGTCATCGCCGCCGCTGACGGCACGGGCTTGGGCGATCAGGCGTTGGCAGTGTGCCAGGTACCAGGTGTTGCCAAAGGTGCCGGTGGTGACGCTGAGCGCGATGGTGATGACCAGCGACACGCCTTCGGGCACATCCAGCAAGGTCTCCACCACGCTGATCAGCAGCAGCAGGCCGACCCACATTGCCGCCAGGCGGTACATCCTGCGGTACATCATCCAGATCGGGCCGAGCAGGAAGGCCGGCCAGTGCCAGGTTCCACTGGCGGTGGCAATGCCCTGATCCAGTCGCCAGCGCTGGCGATAGATCGGGAAGTTGCCGCCGACCACGCTGGCGTACAAGGCCATCTCGCCCTCCAGCCCCGCGGCGGCAGCCGTATCCGGTGCAGCGGCGGGGGCTCGATACGGATCGGACGGATCGCCGACACTTGGCGCAACGACCTCAACCGGTGGGGCTGTGTCGATATCCGGAGCCGGCGCCATCTCGATGGGCGTTGAATCCTGTTCCAGCTCCGCCAAGGGGCGCCACGCGGGCATGCCTTCGCGCCACAGCAGCGTGCGTGCCGTCACCGTGCCGTCCTGCTGCAGGCGACGCAGGGCGGCCAGGTCCACCGGTCCTTCGCTCTGCCTGCTGTTGGCGTACCACCACTGTGCGTCCTGCATGAAAACATCCTTGCTGCGTTGATTCGTTACCGGGTTACCGGTGTCCACGGTGCCGCGGACAATGTCTGTGACAGCACATGGCTGCCACCCGGCGGCAGGGTCACCACGTCGGGTCCGGCGTTGGCCGCTTCCAGGCAGACGTAGTCGCGCCAGCCCTCACCCACATCTGCCATCTTCGCTGCAGCCTCGGCACCGGGATTCCACGCCACCAGCGAGCGGCTTCCTTCCGTACGGATGTCGATGCGGCGTTTCAGCACCGGATCACGCAGGACATAGTGACCCTTGGCCTGCGTGTAGATGCGGTCGCTGCGCCCGGGATCACGGGGATCGCGCAACGTCCAGGCGCCCTGCTGCCGACGCGGCGTCGCATAGTTCTCGAACTTGTCCAGATAGTCCAGTCCGTCCACGCCGTCCACATCCACCGCGCTGGCATCACCCACGCGGAAATAGTTGTGCAGCGCCTGGGTGATGCTGGCAGGGGAACTGCCGACGTTCTCGGTGATCAGTCGCTGGGTCAACTGGCGGCCTACGCGCACAGTCATCCTCAATCGCAGGTCCAGGCTCTGCAGCACCGGGGGTGCCAGCGTGAGCTCGATGCTGCCGTCGTCCAGGCGACGGGCCTGTTGCAGTTCCCACGGCACGGTACGGACGAAACCGTGGGCGGGCACGTCGTTGCCCTGGCCTTGGCGGCCGAAGTACGGCCAGCAGACGGGGCTGCCTCCGCGGATCGGCGTGGGCAGTTCGGCGCGCCGGGGGGACAGCCACATCAGATCCGGCTGGCCCTTGGGCACGAAGGAAAGCAGCTGGCCGCCAAACACACTGATGGCCGCGCTGGCGTCGCCGGTTTCCACCAGCCAGGCATCGAGCCCCTGGTACTGCCCGCTGCGTACACCCTGGATCTGCTGCACGTGGGATCGACTCCGTATGGCCGGCGATTGCACGGCACTGTAGTTGCTGGGAAGCATGAAACGCGTGGGCACCGGTGCAGTGCGCGGCGCGTTCTGCAGAGTGCGAAGGATACGCTGTCCCGCGCGCCCATCTGCGTTGGCCCAGCCCAGGCGCTGCTGCTCGACCTGGATGGCGCGACGCGTGGCCGTACCGATCATGCCGTCGGCGCTTCCGATGTCGTGGCCGCGGGCCAGCAGCAGGGTCTGCAGCTGGCGGCGCTCATCGCGGCCGATACCGGGATCATCGGTCGGCCAGGCCGTGGCCAGGCCCGTGCCGCCACGCAGCTGGTCGGCCAGCGTGGCGATCGCCAGCGCGTAGCTTTCGGCAGCGTTGTAGCTGTAGATCGCGTCGTAGTTGCGGAACACCAGCAACGCCGGGCCCTTGCCGCCCGCCGGCAGCAGCAGGGCCGCGCGCGCGTCGGCAGGCAGGTTGGCCGGGGCCAACGCGCTGCCATCCAATGCGGTCACACCTTGCGCACGCCAGTCGGCCAGCGCCCGACGCTGGGTGCGCCCGGCCTGGCTGGCGTCGAAACCGGGCGGGATACGCACTTCCATGCCCCACGGCTCTCCGCTGCGCCAGCCGGCGCGCTTGAGGTAATTGGCGGTGGAGGCCAGCGCATCGGGAATGCTGCCGACCAGATCGCGGCGGCCATCGCCATCACCGTCCACGGCGATGCGTGCATAGGTGCTGGGCATGAACTGCGTATGCCCGAAGGCGCCGGCCCAGGAACCGGTGAGCCCCTGTGCCTGCAGGTCGCCGCGGTCGATCAACTTGAGCAGGGCCAGCAGCTCACCACGGAAGAAGGGCTGGCGGCGGCCGGCACAGGACAGCGTGGCCAGCGACTGCAGCAGCGGGCGCTTGCCGAACACACGGCCGTAGTCGCTCTCCACGCCCCAGACCGCGACGATGGTGGCCGGATCGACGCCGTACTGGGCCGACACCCGATCAAGCAGGGCCCGATGCTGCTGCAGCAGGACGCGCCCATCGTCCACGCGCTGGCGATCGACCAGCGCGGCCAGGTAGTCCCAGATCGGCGTGGTGAATTCCGGCTGCGCGTCGAGCAGGCCGAGCACGCTGGGATCGGGGGTGAGCCCGGCGATAATCCCATTGAAGCGGTCGGCACTGATGCCCTGGCTGGCGGCTGTCGATTGCAGGACGGCCAGGCAGCGGCTGAAAGCGGCATCGCTGCTGGCCGCAGGCGCTGCTGTCGAAGCGGGTGCCGCGGCGAGGACGGCCGCCAGGCCGAGCGTGGTCAGAATGGGCATGGCGTCCTCCGTGTTGCCGTTGCAGGGCCATCTTAGGCGCAGCGTAGGCGAACCTGAAGCAGCGCGGGCTGGCGGCGGCTAAAGGGCGCGAAGCAGGCGCAGGCCATAGGCCGGGCTTTCAGCATCCCAGCGCCGCACGACCTGCAGGCCCGCTGGCAGCAGCAACGCTTCGAAGCTGTCGTCGGTGTACTTGTGGCTGTATTCGACGCGGATCGGCTCGTCGGCCTGGAAGTGGAAGGTGCGGCCATCCAGACGGACGTCCTGTGCGCGCTGGCTGACCAGATCGGTTTCGATGCGCAGCCGCGCGATGCTGTAGCGGGCGCGGTGGCGGAAGCCGTCCAGATCGAAGTCGCTGCCGATCTCGCGGTTCAGGCGCGCCAGCAGGTTGAGGGTGAATGCAGCAGTGATGCCCTGCACATCGTTGTAGGCGGCTTCGATCAATGCCGGGTCCTTGTGCAGATCGATGCCGACCAGGGCCAGGCCATCGCGGCCCATGGTCTGGCGCATCGCGCGCAGCAGTGCGACGGCATCCTCTTCGACGAAATTGCCCAACGTGGAGCCCGGGAAGAACAACAGGCGCCGCGCAGGCTCGCGTTCCGGTGCCGGGACGGCGACCGCGCGGGTGAAGTCGGCACAGACCGGCAGCATCTCGACGTCCGGCAGCGCCGGGGCCAGATGGTCGATGCTGGACAGCAGCGCGGCGCGCGAGATCTCGATGGGGGTGTAGGCCACGGGGTCCTGCAGTGCCGCCAGCAGCAGCGCGGTCTTGCGGCCACTGCCGCTGCCCAGCTCCACCACATGAACATGAGGACCGACGCTGCGGGCGATGTCCGGCAGCACCCGCGCCAGCAGCGCCAGCTCGGTACGCGTGGGGTAGTACTCGCAGGTCTGCGTGATCTGCTCGAACAGGCGTGAGCCGCGTGCATCGTAGAAATACTTGGATGGCAGCTGGCGCGGTGTGCGCGACAACCCGGCCACCACGTCGGTGAGGATCTGCTGGCGGCCGGGGGTGAGGTCGGTCAACGCCTGCAGCGCGTCGTGAACGGTGCTCATGTGAGGTCCCTGGCCAGGCGCAGTCCGGAGAACTGCCAGCGCGCCGGCGGCATGAAGAAATTGCGATAGCTGGCGCGCACATGGCCCCGTGGCGTGACGCAGCTGCCGCCGCGCAGCACCCATTGGCCGCACATGAACTTGCCGTTGTACTCACCGAGGTTGCCCGCGAAAGGGCGGTAGCCGGGATAGGCACCATACGCGCTGTGAGTCCACTCCCAGACATCACCGAACAGCTGGCGCAGGCCGCTGCCCTGCCCCGCCTGCGGGTGCAGGTGATCGTCATCGGCAAAGTGGCCCCGCACCGCCTGAGACGCGGCGGCGGCCTCCCACTCGAACTCGCTGGGCAGGCGTGCCCCGGCCCAGCGGGCACAGGCATCGGCCTCGAAGTAGCTGAGATGGCAGACCGGCGCGTGCGGATCCAGCTCGCGCCAACCGCCCAGGGTGTATTCGCGCTGCAGGGTGTCATCCCAGTACAGCGGGTGCTGCCAGTCCTCGGCTTCACGCAACGCCCAGCCTTCACTGAGCCACCAGCGCGGTTCGCGGTAGCCGCCGGCATCGATGAAAGCACGGTACTCGGCATTGCTGACGGGACGTTCGGCCAGAGCATGTGCCGGCAGCAGCACGCGGTGCGGCGGCGATTCGTTGTCGTAGGCAAACGCAGCGTGCTGCGGCCAGGCTGCAGCGCCGACGGTAACGATGCGCTCGGGTGATTCGATCCAGCCCTGTGCACTGGCAGCGCCAGGGGGGGTGGGCAGGTCCTCGCGGTAGGCCGGCTGCAGCGGATTGCACCAGAACGCGTGCTTGATGTCGGTCAACAACAACTCCTGATGCTGTTGTTCGTGCTGCAGGCCCAGCTGCAGGTTGTGCAGCGCGTGTGGGTCCAGGTCACCTGCCGATAGCCGCGACTGCACCTGTGCATCGACCTGCTGGCGATAGTCATGCACCTGCTGCAGCGAGGGCCGTGAGAGGAGGCCGCGCTGCGGCCGGGCATGGGCGGGGCCGATACTCTTGTAGTAGCTGTTGAACAAGTAGTCCCATGCAGGGTCATGTGCAGGCGCAGCCGGGAAGCCGGCCAGCACGAAGCGTTCGAAGAACCAGGTGGTGTGGGCCAGGTGCCACTTGCTGGGGCTGGCATCGGCCATGCTCTGCAGCATGGCGTCCTCGGCGCTGAGCGGGCCGGCCAGTTGCATGCTGCGCGCACGCACGCGTGCGAACTGGTGGGCGAGATCGTGCTGCGGGGCAGCGACGGCGGCGGGTACGCTGTCCATGCCGACAGCATCGGTGCCGGCGGGTGAGTGCGATGTCATGGTCCGGCGTCACTTCGTTCACATGGATGGGCCTGCCGCATTCAAGAAGCCGCCCCGAACGCCGCTAACGGCAATGCTGCGGCCGCGTCGTCACCGCGCTGGAATTCCTGATTGCCCCTGCATCCGCTCCGCCAGCCTGCGCACTACCTGTTCGTGCTGCCCGCCGTGCTGGTTGCCGTGGTGCTGTGGGCGGCGTTGGGCAACGAAGACGTGGCCAGTCCGGCCCAACGCGTTCTGCCCTGGCTGCTGGCCTGCCTCGGTGCCGGCCTGGCCCTTCTCTACCACCAGGTGCGTGCGCTCTGCCTGCTGTTGGTGGTGGCAGTCATGTTCGCGATGCTGCACCAGGATGTCGGCGGCTACCTGCGCAGCGGCCATGTCAGCGCGCTGACACCGCTGCGCTTCCATGCCATCTCGGCGTGGCTGCCGTTGCTGTTCGCCGGCCTGTCGTTGTGGCCGGAGCGTGGGCGGCGCAGGCACGACCTGCTGTTGCGCTCCGTCGCCAGCAGTACGGCATTGCTGATCTTCCTGCTGCTGGCCGCGCAGCAGCCGCGCGGCATGCATGATCTGCTGTCGAACCGTCATTGGGCGTGGATCCCGGCCGACTGGAACGCGCTGGCGCAGCTGCCGGCGCTGCTGTTCCTCCTGGCCACGGCGGCGCTGGGTTGGCAGGCATGGCGGCATCCGCGGCCGCTGCACACGGCTATGCTGCTGGCGCTGCTGTGCCTGTGGTGGATGCTGCCGAGGGTCTTCCTGCAGCCGGTGCTGCTGCCTGCGCTGGCCAGTGCGGCCCTGCTGCTGATGCTGGGCGCGATGCTGCAGGAGTCGTTCCACATGGCGTTCAGCGACGAACTGACCGGCTTGCCGGGGCGCCGCGCCTTCAATGAGACCCTGCAACGGGCGCGCGGCACCTACAGCATCGCGATGGTGGACGTGGACCACTTCAAATCGTTCAACGACACCCACGGCCACGACACCGGCGACGACGTGCTGCGCCTGGTGGCCTCGCGGCTGGCGCGGGTCGGTGATGGTGGACGTGCGTTCCGCTACGGCGGCGAGGAGTTCGCGGTGGTGTTCCTGGGCCAGCCGGCCGACGCCTGCATGGATGCCGTGGAAGCCTTGCGGCAGAGCATCGAGGACACCCGCATGCAGCTGCGCGACCGCAGCACCCGCAGCCGCGACGATGACGCCGGGCGTCAGCAACGCGGGCGCGGCGGCAGCGGCCCGGTGGTGCAGGTGACGGTGAGCATCGGCCTGGCCGACAGCCTTGTGGACCCGCGCCCGGCAGCGGTGGTCAAGGCCGCCGACCGGGCGCTGTACGCAGCCAAGGACGGCGGCCGCAACCAGATCCGGGCGAACGCCCGACAGCGGGCTGAGGCTCAGACTGCGTCGAGGTAGTACCAGCGACCGTCGATGCGCAGGAAGCGGCTGTGTTCGGTCATCTTCACCGCGCTGCCGCCGCCTACCCGGTAGCGGGCGGTGAACCTCACCTCGGCGCTGTCAGCGCCGGTGACGGTGTGCTCATGGACGGTCAGGCCCAGCCAGTGCGTACGCTGCCCGGGCGCGTCATCCAGCGACAACTCGACCGGACGCGTGTCCGGATGCCAGCTCTGGCGCAGGTAGCCTGCCAGGCCCCGCACGTACGCGCTGTAGCGCGAACGCATGAGGCGTTCGGCGTCGGGGACGGTGTCGCCGGCATGGAAACGGCCACAGCAGGCGGCGTACTCCGCGGGTAGCCCGCAGGGACAGGGATCGGCAGGTTTTCGGCTCATGCGCGCATTGTCGCGCGGAGCGCCGCCAGCATCCATCGGCGAAGGGCGTATGCTGTCGCGCCCCCACCTTGATTGATCGCCGTGCTGGAACTGGTTCCCCCCGAGTTGTGGTGGCTGGTGGTGATCGCCTTCATCGCCGGTCTTGTGGATGCCGCCGTCGGTGGCGGTGGCCTGGTGCAGCTGCCGGGACTGTTCACGGTGCTGCCGCAGCAGACACCGGCGATGCTGTTCGGCACCAACAAGTTCAGTTCGATGTTCGGTACCGGTGCGGCTGCCTGGCGTTACGCGCGCAACGTGCGTTTCCCGTGGAAGCCGGTACTGTTCGCGGCCGGTACCGCCTTCATCTTCTCCTTCGCCGGGGCCACTGCGGTAAGCCTGCTGCCCAAGGACGCGGTGCGCCCGCTGGTGCTGGTCCTGCTGATCGCGATGCTGGCCTACACGCTGTGGAAGAAGGACTTCGGCGCGTTGCACCGGCCACAGGAGATCGGCCGCCGCGAGCTGGTGATCGCACTGGCGATCGGTGCGGCGATCGGCTTCTACGATGGATTCTTCGGGCCGGGTACCGGCAGCTTCCTGATCTTCCTGTTCGTACGCTTCTTCGGGCTGGATTTCCTGCGCGCGTCAGCGGCATCGAAGGTCGTGAACCTGGCGACCAACGTGGCAGCGATCTCGTTCTTCGTACCAACCGGCAACATCCTGTGGCTGTTCGCGCTGCCGATGGCCGCAGCCAACATCATCGGTTCGGTGGTGGGCACGCGCCTGGCGTTGAAGGGCGGCACGCCGTTCATCCGCAAGCTGTTCGTGGGGCTGGTGGTGGTGCTGATCGCGCGGATGGCGTGGGACACGTTCCGCGGTTCGTGAGGAACGTTATGAAATGGTAGGTGCCAACCTTGGTTGGCACGTTGTTTCAGGTCGCGAAGAGCAGCCGAGCATGGCTCGGCTCTACAGGTAGATGGACCGAGGCGCTCAGGCCTCGGCTTCTTCCGGTTCGTTGGCCTGCTGGCGACTGCGCTCGGGCAGCTTCAGGCGCTTGCCTTCTTCGTCGTACTCGATCAGCAACACCCCGGAGTCGTGTCGGCCGCTGATTTCGACGAAGCAGGCGCCGCCGATGAACGGTTCAAGCGTCATCACCGACTTCAGCGGGGTGGCGACCACCATCTGGAAGCCGAAGTTGTCGAAGATGTTCATCGCCAGCGCGGTGAACTCGTTGTCGGCCTTGTCGAAGGCCTCGTCGAGCACGACCGCCGCGTAGCTGGGCAGCTGGCTGTCGGCGCCGCCGAGCTGGTAGCGCAGCGCTGCCGCCAGGCAGGTGGTGGCCAGTTTCTGGCGCTGGCCACCGGACTTGCCGGCGCCACTGCGGTAGATCTCCACCTGCTGGCGCGTTTCTGCATCCAGCTCGACGCCGATGAACTCCACGTGCATGCGCACGTCCAGCACCAGCTCGCGCCAGCGCTTGTCCTCGCCTTCCTGCGAGCCCAGTCGGTTGACCAGCTGGCGCAGCACGGTGAACTGCGATTCGGCCAGTTCACGCTGCTCGGTCTGTTGCTGCGACAGCACCTCGCGCAGCTGCAGGTGGAACTCGGCGACTTCCGGCAGGCGGCGGTCGCTCAGTTCGATGGTCAGCAGCGTGCCACGGTTGAACGGCACCTGCTCCAGGCTGGCATTCACTTCATCCAGGCGCTGGCCGATCGACTTGCGGGCCTCGGCGCTGTGGCGCTGCAGGGCCAGCAGGTTGTTCTTGCTCTGGTTCTGCAGCAGATCGAAGAAGCGCTCTTCGTGCTGCGGCAGGCCATCGCGTTCCAGGCGTTCGAGGCGGGCGAGGAAGTCCTCGGCCGAGGCCACCGAGACGGTGAAGTCACCCGACTCCTCCGGCCACTGCTGGATGAAGCGGCGGAAGCAGCCGATCAGCTGGTTCTCGATGCGGTTGAGGTCCTGCTGCGAGGACGACAGCTGCTCGTTCAGCGCGTTGCTGACCTGGCGCATGTGCGCTTCGAGCGTTTCCAGGCTGAGCGGACCCTGCTCCTGCAGGCGCTCGGCAAGCCCGGCCTCCTGCTCCTGGGCCAGGGTCGGCAGCACCAGTGCACGGCTCTGCTGGCGGGCGCGATCGAGACGGTCGCGCTCCTTGACCAGCTGGCCGCGTTCGACGCGAACGTCCTCATAGGTGCGGCGTGCCTGTTCGATATCCGCACGCACGGCGTCGATCTGCTTGGCCAGCCTGGCGAGATCGGCGTTGCCTTCGCGCAGGTCGCGCAGGGTGGCTTCGATATCGCTCAGGCGCTGCTGCGGAGCGGCGATGTCGATCTCGTTCCAGCTGATGCTGACCAGCTCGTGGCAGGCCAGGCGGCGTTCGTTGTCGCGGTCACGTTGCCCGCGCAGGCGCGCGATGTCGGTCTCGCAGCTGGCGATGCGCTTGGCCAGTTCCTGGGCTTCGCGCTCGAAGGCACCGACCTTGTCGTGGTTGTTGAAGCCGAGGATCCAGCGGCGGCGGTCGCCCACTGCACTGCGGTCGTCCTTCTCGAAACGGTCACCTGGATGCTTGACCTGGCCTTCGCGGGTGATGCCGCGGTCGACGTTGCGCAGTTGCTTGGCATCCACGCATTCGTAGTCGAAGCGCTTGCCCAGCTCCCGGCGCAGCCAGCTTTCGAACACATGCTCGCGCAGTTCAAGCTTGTGCAGCAGCGATTTCGCCGAGGGTTCGCGCGCGAACGCATCATCGTTGCGGCGCACGCGGTAGTAGGTGAAGCGCATGCCCAGGTGAGTGCGGTTCACCCACTCGGCAACATCGTTGTAGTGCTTGTCGTCGACCAGCAGCGACAGCGCGAAACCGCCCAGCACGCGCTCGATGGCACCCTGCCAGCCCTGCTCTTCCGCGCGGACCTGGATCAGTTCACCTACGAACGGCAACGCTGCCTCGGCGATGCCGGTCTCTTCGGCCAGGCGCGCACGCAGCTTCTGCATCGGCGCCGGGATGTTGGACGGTGTGCGCTGCATCGCTTCGAGTTCGGCACGGACTTCGCCGAAACGGCGCTCGTCATCGCGCTTGCCGCCCAGGCGGTCACTGATCGCGTCGTCCAGTGCCGAGGAGGCACGCTGGCGGTCCTGCAGCTCGTTCTGTGCGCGCTCGACCAGTTCGGCGAAGCCATGGGCGTCGTCCGGCAGTTCGGCCCCCAGTTGCTGCGCCGCCTGGCGTGCCTGCTCGCGCTTGGCCTGGCGCCGGTCGCGCTCAGCTTCGGCACGGCCCTGCTCGCGTTCCAGTTCCTCGATGCGCTCACCGCCCTGCTGGCGGCGCTGCAGCTCCAGTTCGGCCAGGCGCTCGGTGTGATTGTCCAGTGCGGCACGGCGCTGGGCTTCTTCGCCAAGCAGGCCGCGGTCACGCACGTCCATCTCGCGCAGGCGCGCTTCGATCAGCGCCTGGCGGCGGCTCTCGCGGAAGCTGTCGACGCCAAGTTTCAAGGCTTCGTCGTCACCGCGCCGGCGGTGCATTTCCTTCAGGTCGTTGTAGTAGGCGCGCGCCGGCAGCAGGGTTTCCACCTGGCGGCGGGCGGTGACCACCGCCTGGTGTGCGCCATCAAGCTCGGCGAAATCGCTGACCAGGCGCTCGGCGGCGTCGAAGGTCTTCGGCGTGTCGAGCATGAAGTCGCGCAGGAAGACGTTGAGGTCTCCCAGGTTCTTCGCCGACTGCGTCTTGTGCAGCAGGCGCAGCGCCATCTCGTTGTCGATGCCGAGCAGGTCGCGGAAGCGCTCGGCGTAGCCGGAGAAGGTGTCGAAGTGGTGCAGGTCGGACAGCTTCTGCTTGAGCTTGCGCAGGTCCAGGTCGAAGCCGCCGAGATCCTTGGCGATGTCGAACGGGCGCTCGGCGATCATGTAGTGCTTGCGCACATCGCCGGCCGAGGTGCCGTTGCCGGAGATCCAGAGCAGGCGCACCAGGCTGACCACGCGGCCATCGCCGGCGCGGTATTCCAGCACCAGTGCGGTCCAGGTGGCGCCTTTGCGCAGGTACTGGGTGGCGATTTCGCCGGTGCCGCTGTCCTGCTGGTCAGCCCACGCGCCACGCACGTAGGACACCAGGTTGCGGTCGCGGCCGCTGCGCTCGGCTTCACGCGCAGCGGCGTTGAAGTCGACGATGGCCGGCGGCGTCAGCAGCGCGGACATGGCATCGAGCAGGGTCGACTTGCCCGAGCCGGAGCGGCCGACAAACAGGAAGCCGCGCTCGGCGATCGGCACTTCGGTCAGGCCGTTGAAGGTGCCCCAGTTGTGCACCTGCAGGCGGCGCATGCGGAACTGCTGCAGGCGCGGGTCCGGCAGGCCTTCGTTGAACAGTGCGGGAGTGTGCTTGGAGATAGCCATGCGATGGTCGGGTCTCTCAGGCCTCGGCGGCCGGGGTTTCGCGCAGCTGGCGGTACACCGCCGAAAGCTGGGACACGTCTTCGGCGGAGAACAGCAGCTTCAGCGCCGGCGAGACTTCGTGGCGGTCATCCTGGCCGCTGAGGCGGGTCAGGATGTGGTTGTCCTTCATCTTCTGCACCGCCGAGGCAACGCGGCGGTTGAAGCCGGCGCGGTCGGTGGACAGGTTCTTTTCATAGATGGCCAGCGCTTCGGCCATCTCGGCGTCGGCGACCACCGCGCGGTTGCCGCGTGCATCGGCCTCGGCCAGCTGCTGGCGCAGGTACAGCAGCAGCACCGAGTCGATGAAGGTCAGCGGCGAGGTGCGCAGCAGCACCGGCGCATCAACGTCTTCGGTATCGGCCTGGCGGGTGAACGCCACGCCGCTGTCGCGGTCGAGCACCAGTTCCAGGAACAGGTCCGCCAGCGATGAGCGGATGGCCGCTTCGCTGCGGATCAGCGCGGGCCACAGCTTCGCGTGGCGCAGCTGGTCGATGCTGGGGCCGATCAGCAGCTGGCACAGCGCGCGGCGCGCATCCAGCGGCAGGCGCCCGGTGTCGCCGAGGTAGTACACGTCGTTGCCACGGCGGGGCTGCGCCATGGTCGCCGCCGGCTCGGCCTCGTAGGCGTCTTCCGCCACGTCGGCCTGCGGTGCTTCGATGGGATCTTCATGCCAGCTCATGGCGTCTCTCCTGGGTGAACCAAACCAGCGGGATGCGGGCGCGGCGGATCTGGCCGTCGCCACCGCGCCATTGCGCAAGCTCCTGCTCGCCGGCGACCACGTTGCCGAAACGCGTGCCCAGCGACAGGTAGCCGATGACGCTGCCGAGGCCCTGCGGCGCTTCGCGCTGCGACAGGGCCTGGGCGATGCTGAGCCGCGGCTGTGCATCGAGCAGGTCGTGCAGGTCGCGGCGCAGGGTGCGGAAGTCGATTTCGGACGAAGCGACCAGATCGCCGACGCTTTCCAGACTGATCGCGGCCGCGTCGTTGTACTCGACGTTGCCATCGACCTGGGCACTGCGCGGATCGTGCAGCTTCCATTGCGACCACGAACGCAGGCGGCTGGTGGTCAGCTGCAGGTCGCGGCCGATGCCGCGTTGTGCGGGGAACTCGTCACGCAGCGCCAGCGCTTCGGACTGCGCCTGCTTGAGCAGCTGGTTGAGGCGGCGCTGCTCCAGATAGCCACGGCTCTGTACGAAGCCGCGCAGGCTGCGCGCGAAGTGCTGCAGCACGTCGTGCACCTGGCCACCGCGCTCGAGCATGGTGCTGGTGAAGCCGCGCAGGAAGTTGCGCTCGTTGCGGTCCAGGCGCCGGGCAAAGCCACGCGCCAGCACCGCTTCCAGCGCGGCATCGAGCTGGGCGCTCTGCTCGGCGTCATTGAGCAGACGCCAGAAGGCCTGGAAGCTGCGCCCTGCATCACTCTCGCCGATCACGTCCACGCCTTCGAACAGCTGCGACAGCACGTCGCCGCGCTCGCCTTCATCGTCGATGATGCGTTCGCGGAACTCGCGGTTGAGCTGCTCGAAGTCATCGCGCACGCGCCGGAAATCCTCGGTCAGCTCGTCGGCCAGGCCGATGATCTGGCGCGCACGTTCCAGGGCGCGCTTGCCATCCAGCGCGGTGACGCGGCCGGCGCCGACGCGGGCGATCTCGGCGTCGATGCGGTCGCGCTCGTCGCGCAGCGCCGAGAGGCGGGCATCGGGGTCGGACTCGGTCTGCGCGGCCAGCTGCGAGAGCTGTTCGATGACCAGTGCCAGGCGGCTCTCGGTGGCGGCCACGCGAGCCTGCTCGAGGCCGTCGGCGAAGCGGATCGCCTGTAGCGCTGCGGTCGACAGCTCGTACTGTTCCTGGTCGGCGCCTTCGGGCAGGCGGCGCTCCAACCAGCCTTGGGCCAGCCAGTGCGCGATGTAGGCCTGCGCGGTCCGCGGCAGCTCGCGCGAGAGTTCATCGCCGGCCAGCTGGTCCAGCGCGCGCTGCAGGCGCTCGTTGAGCACCGACGAAGGCAACGTGCGCTCGCCGTCCATCAGCAGGCCCTGCAACAGGCCGATGATTTCCGGGGCATGGTCGGCGGCAAGCAGCTTCCACTGGGGCTGTTCGCGCAGGTGACGGTAACGGGCAATGCGTTCGCGATGCTTCATGCAGCGAAAAGAGTCATGAGGTCTGGTGGGGACAAGCAGCCACCCACGGCGGCTGCGTGGGCAGCCGTGGGCATGCCGGCCACCAGGGGCCGGCGCGGTGCGGGCAAGCGGCTCAGCGCTTGCCGCCCACTTCGATGAAGCGCAGGAACTCGGCGCGGGTGCGCGCGTCGTCGCGGAAGCTGCCCAGCATCTTGGAGGTGACCATGCTGACGCCGCGCTTGTGGATGCCGCGGGTGGTCATGCACTCGTGGGCGCCTTCGACGACCACGCCGACGCCGATCGGCTGCAGCACGTCCTGGATGCACTGGGCGATCTGCGCGGTCATCTTCTCCTGCACCTGGAAACGGCGGGCGTAGGCTTCGACGACGCGGGCAAGCTTGCTGATGCCCACCACCTTGCCGGCCGGCAGGTAGCCGACATGCACGCGGCCGATGATCGGCGCCATGTGGTGTTCGCAGTGGCTTTCGTACTCGATGTCACGCAGGACGATCAGTTCGTCGTAGCCGGCCACTTCCTCGAAGGTCCGCTCCATGTAGGCGCGCGGGTCGTCGCGGTAACCGCTGAACCAGTCGCCATAGGCTTCGGCGACACGGCGGGGGGTATCCAGCAGGCCTTCACGGGACGGGTCCTCACCGGCCCAGCGCAGCAGGGTGCGCACGGCATCCTCGGCCTGGTCCTGGGTCACGTCGCCCTGCGGGGCGGCCTTTTCGTTGTTCTTGCTCATTGCGTACAGCGTCCCGAACGGGGGGCGAGCATCGTACCCGACCGGGGGGTGGGTCGTCCTGTTGGGACGGTTCATCGGGGGGTTCTTCCGCGCCTCGTTGCTGCTGAGCGAGAGGGGGAAGTGGCAGGCCGGGCAGGACACGCCGCAAGTACGTCCCTGTAGGCTCGGCCACGGCATCCATGCCGTGGACGGTCCTGCCCGGCCTGCCCCTCCCCCTCTCCGACAAATTCCTGCGGGCGCGGCCGGACCGCCCGAAAGCGGGGTCAGAAGCGGAGGTTCATGGCTTCGGAAGCGGCCGCCGCCGCCTTGGTGGGTGCGGACCGCTGGTCCGCACTGCTTCTGCTCTTGCTTCTAAGAGCCAACCCACCGCGCTCGCGGGGTGATGGGAAGGCAGCGGGGGCCGGGCGGGGCAGGACCGTCCGCGGCATGGATGCCGCGGCCGAGCCCCCAAGGGTGAGGGCGCTTTGCTTGCGAGGCATGCCTCGCAAGCGCCCGAACGCACAGCCGCCAGCGGCTGGGCCGGACCCCGGAGGGGGGTTCACGGCGTGTCCTGCACCGTCCGGCCCCCCCTGCCCCACCCGACACCAGGCAGGCGCAACGCTTTCCTCACTACACCCCCCATTCAGAAAAACCTATTGATAGGAATGAAATTAGTAGTATCCTATCTATCTCTTATGGACCGACCTCTCGACGAGCGCACCGTGCTGCAGATGCAGCTCAGCTCCGGCCTGCTGTACGCAGGGCGGCAGTGGCAGCGCCTGGCCGACAGTCGGCTCGGCAGCTACGGCATCTCCACCGCCTGCACCATGCCCCTGCTGATGATCGGCCGCTCCGGCGGTGGCATCCGCCAGGTGGCGCTGGCCCAGCAGCTGGGCATGGAGGGTCCTTCCCTGGTGCGCCTGCTGGACAAGCTGTGCGCCAGCGACCTGGTCCGCCGCGAGAGCGACGCCAGCGACCGCCGCGCCAACCTGCTGTGGCTGACCGACGCGGGCCATGCGCTGGTCAGCGAGCTGGAAGACCAGTTGATCGGCCTGCGCCAGGACGTGTTCGGCGAGCTTTCCATGGATGAACTGCACGCCGTGCTGAAGGCATGGCGCCTGCTGGCCGAGGCCGCCGACCGCATCACGTAAGAGCGCTGCCCCCGAACACCGCCGCTGCCGTGCACACGCCAGCGGCTTTTGCCCGTTGCCGTTGTTCTGTTGTCCCTCCCCTCCCCCACCTCGCCCCCGCCCCTTCCGATGCCCGGTGAATTCAGTCTCCATGGAGTGTTCGTCCCGACCCTGCTCGGGTTGATGTTGTTGGCCTACCTGGCCAACAGCGGCCTGCACGCGCTGCTGCAGCGTGCCGGCGCCTATCGCCATGTATGGCACCCGGCGCTGTTCAACCTGGCGCTGTACGGGATCGTGCTTGGCCTGCTGTTCCACCTCCTGCGTTGGATGCAATCGTGAACAAGATCGTGAAGAAGACCCTGCCCATACTGCTGACCAGCGCAGCCGTGATCGTCGCCCTGCTGGTGCTGCGCCAGCTGTGGGTCTATTACATGGATGAGCCGTGGACCCGCGACGCCCATGTCGGTGCCGACGTGGTGCAGGTGGCACCGGACGTGTCCGGGCTGGTGGAAACGGTGAACGTGGCCGACAACCAGGCGGTGAAGAAGGGCGACGTGCTGTTCGTGATCGACCGCGCGCGCTACCGCATCGCGCTGGAACAGGCCAAGGCCAGCTTGGCCGAGCGCCAGGCCTCGGTGGCGCAGCTGCGCCGCGAGATCGGCCGTGACCGCAGCCTGCAGGATCTGGTCGCCGCCGAGGACGCCGAAGTGCGCCGCGCCAAGCTGCAGGCTGCACAGGCTGCGCTGGGCACCGCACAGGCGGCGGTCGACCTGGCCGAGCTCAACCTGGGCCGCACCGAGGTGCGCGCACCGGCCGATGGCCGGGTCAACGACCGCACCATGCGCGTGGGCGACTACGTGGTGGCCGGCAAGCCGGTGCTGGCGCTGCTGGACACCGGCTCGTTCCGCATCGACGGCTACTTCGAGGAAACCCGCCTGCGCGGCGTGGCCCCGGGGCAGCGCGTGGACATCCGCCTGATGGGCGAATCGGCGCCGCTGCGCGGCCATGTCGAGAGCATCGCCGCCGGCATCGAGGATCGCTACCGCAGCAATGGCAGCTCTCTGCTGCCGAACGTGACCCCGGCCTTCGACTGGGTGCGTCTGGCCCAGCGCATTCCGGTGCGCATCGCCATCGACGAGGTGCCCAAGGGCGTGGAACTGATTGCCGGCCGCACCGCCACGGTGACCGTGGACACCGGCCGTCACCCGCACAACGACAAGGCCGGCACCGCGCCGACACAGGCGGGCCTGTGAACGCCGCCCTGCCCCGTCTCGGCCTGATCGTCGCGCTGGCCAGCCTGGCCGCGTGCAGGACCGTTGGCCCCGACTATGCACTGCCGGAAGGCTCGGCCTTCAAGCGCCCGGAGGCCAATGCGGCCTTCATCGATACGCAGAACCCGCAGGTGGCCGCCAACCAGGCGCTGCCCGACCGCTGGTGGTCGCTGTACAACGACCCGGTGCTGGATGGCCTGATCACCCAGGCGCTGCGAGACAACGTCGAACTGAAGGCCGCCGATGCGCACCTGCGCCGTGCGGCGGCGGTATACGAACAGGCGCTGGACGCCGGTGGCTTCGAGTACGAAGCCGAGGCCGGGGTCAGCCGCGCGCAGCTGTCGGCCGAATCGTTCCTGCAGGAGCACGAGCTGCCGGTGATCAACCTGGCCGATGGCAAGTTCGCGGTCAGCTACCAGTTCGACCTGTTCGGCAAGCTCAAGCGCGGCGCCGAAGCGGCGCGTGCCGACGAGCAGTCGGTGGCGGCGGCACGCGATCTGGCCCAGGTCAGTGTGGTCGCCCAGGTGGCCGACAGCTACCTGGAAATCTGCCATGCCAACCACGAACTGCACGTGGCCGAGCATTCGCTGCAGCTGCAACAGCGCAGCCGCACCGTTACCGAGCGCCTGATCGCGGCTGGCCGTGGCACGCCGCCGGAGCTGGCCCGCGCCAATGCCCAGGTGGCGCTGCTGGAAGCTGCACTGCCGCCGCTGCATGCGCAGCGCTCGGCGGCCGCCTATTCGCTGGCCGCCCTGCTCGGGCAGACCCCGGGCCAGCTGCCGACTGGCGTGATCGACTGTGCACACGCCCCCGGCCTGGCGCAGCCCCTGCCGGTCGGTGATGGCCGTGCGCTGCTGCAGCGCCGCCCGGACGTGCGCCAGGCCGAACGCAAGCTGGCCTCGGCCACCGCGCGCATTGGCGTGGCCACCGCCGAACTGTATCCGGACATCCGCCTGGGTGCCTCGGTGGGTGCCGCCGGCCTGCTGGAAGACTTCGGCACGCCGATGACCCAGCAATGGTCGATCGGCCCGCTGATTTCGTGGACGTTGCCGTCGTCGGGCACGCACGCGCGCATCCACGCCGCCGAAGCCGGTGCCGACGCGGCGCTGGCCGAGTTCGACCACACGGTCCTGCAGGCGCTGCGCGAGACCCAGACCGCGCTGGACCGCTATGCGCAGGACCTGCGCCGGCTGCAGTCGTTGCGCATCGCGCAGGAGCAGGCCGCGCTGGCTGCCGAGCAGAACCGCCGGCTGTACCAGGGCGGCCGCACGCCGTACCTGTCCAGCCTGGATGCCGACCGCAGCCTGGCCACCAGCGATGCCACGCTGGCGGCCGCCGAAGCGCAGGTCTCGCGCGACCAGATCCATCTGTTCCTGGTGCTGGGCGGTGGCTGGCAGGCAAGCGCCACCGCGCCCAACGCCTCGACCGCAGCGAAGTAAGCCATGAACGCGCTGACCGACCGCCAGGCCTGGCTGTTCTCGATCAAGACCTACCTGGCCGCAGTGGCCGCGCTGTACATCGCCATGGCCGGCAACCTGTCGCGCCCGTACTGGGCGATGGGCACGGTGTACATCGTCAGCCAGCCGCTGCTGGGCCCGACCCGGGCCAAGGGCGTGTACCGCATCGTCGGCACCCTGGTGGCCGGCCTGGCCACCCTGCTGGTGCTGCCGGCACTGGTGGAAACGCCGCTGGTCCTGAGCGCGGCGATGTCGATCTGGCTGGCCGGCTGCCTGTTCATGGCCCTGCTCAACCGCGGCCCGCGCGGCTACGCGTTCCTGCTGGCCGGCTACACCACCGCCTTCATCGGCTTCCCCGCAGTGACCTCGCCGGAAACCATCTTCGACACGGTGGTGGCGCGCAGCGAGGAGATCATCCTCGGCACGGTGGTGGCGGTGCTGTTCGCCTCGCTGCTGTTCCCGGCCTCGGTGCGGCCGATGCTGCGCGCCCGCATCGGCAACTGGATGGAGGACGCCGCGCAGTGGTGCCGGCAGATCCTGGAACGTGGCCGTGCACACGCGCCACGCAACCGGTTGGCCGCCGACTTGGTGCAGTTCGAGGCATTGATCGAGTTCCTGCGCCGCGACGACCCGCGCCATGCCGGTTCGGCAGTGTCGATGGAGCGGCTGCGCGAACGCATGCTGCTGCTGTTGCCGGTGCTGTCCTCGATTGCCGACCGCCTGAGCGCGCTGCGCAGCGATGGCCAGGCCCTGCCTGAAGGTTTGCCGGCGCTGGTCGATGACATCCACGACTGGCTGGACGGCCCGACCAACGCCAGTGAGTACGCGCGGCTGCGCGCGCGCATCAGCGCGCTGAAGCCGCAGGTGGACCGCGACCTGCAGCACCTGCAGCTGGCCAGCCTGCTGCTGCGCCTGGAGGAGCTGGTGGACCTGTGGCAGGACTGCCGCACCCTGCAGCACGCGATCGATCAGGGCACCGCGCCGCTGGACCGCGCGCACTATCGCATCCGCACCGAACGGGTGGCCGCCGACAGGCACGTCGACTACGGCATGGCACTGTTCTCCGCGCTCAGTGCCGGCGTGGCACTGATGAGCTACTGCGTACTGTGGATCGCGCTCGGTTGGGAGGGCGGTGGCAACGGCGCGATGATGGCGGCGGTGACTGCCGCATTCTTCGCCGCACAGGACGATCCGGCCCCCAGCATGGTGCAGTTCCTGGTGTGGGCGATGGTCGCCTCGGTGGTGGCCGGCGTGTACCTGTTCGGCGTGTTCCCGGCCGTGCACGACTTCGGCCTGCTGGCGCTGGTGCTGGCGGTGGCGTTCCTGCCGCTGGGGCTGATGCTGCACCACCCCAAGAGCGCGTTGTTCGCGCTGCCGCTGACAGTGAACCTGGCCGCGCTGCTGAGCCTGCAGAACACCTACAGCGCCAACATCCAGACCTTCCTCAACTCGTCGATCGCGATGTTCATCGGCATTGGCTTTGCAGTGGTGATGACCCGCCTGTTCCGTTCGGTAGGTGCCGAGTGGACCGCACGCCGGCTGGTGCGGCAGGGCTGGACCACGCTGGCCGAAGCCGCCGAAGGACGCGGCCAGCAGGATCGGCAGCGCTTCGCCGCACGCATGCTCGACCTGCTGGGCCTGCTCGCCCCGCGCCTGGCGGCGACGCCCGAGGGCAGTGACATCGCCTCGGTGGACATGCTCAACGAGGCGCGCATCGGCCTGAACATCCTGCAGCTGCGCCGTGCACGGCTGGAACTGCCCGAGCGCAGCCGTGAGGCGGTCGAGCACATTCTTGAAGAGATCGCCGTGCACTACCGCCGGCAGATCGCTGCGCGCAAACCGATTGTGGCGGCCGACGCATTGCGCGAGCGGTTGGATACCTCGCTGGGACGGGTCGGCAGCGTGGCCGCCTGCAAGGCGCGCGACGAGGCGCTGATGGGCCTGATCGGGCTGCGCTTTGCGTTGTTCCCGGAGGCGAAGGCGTTGGCGCCGGGATGGGTAGGCGCCGAATCGCCGTCCGTGTAATGCGATCCGCCAGGCGCGGCCCGGCGCTACCATCGTGGCCCGGTAGCGCCGGGCCATGCCCGGCGGCCACTCGCAATCCCCACAGGACGGTTCAATGAGTTACGACATGATGGTGTTCGAGGCCAGCGCGGCCCCGCGCGAAGCGGCGGCCTTCATCGCCTGGTTCGAGAAGCAGACGCAGTGGAACGAGCGCCACGAGTACGACGACCCGGCGGTCAGCAGCCCGGCGCTGCAAGCGTGGTTTGCGGAGATGGCGCAGGACTTCCCGCCGTTGAACGGCCCGTTGAGCAACGACGATGACGATCGTGCCGAAGTGACCGAGTACAGCATCGGCCGCGAGGTGATCTACGGCGCGTTTGCCTATTCGGTGGCCGAGCGCGCGCACGGCCGCGTGCAGGACCTGGCCGAGAAGCACGGCGTGGGCTTCTTCGATGTGAGTGCCGATGAAGCGGCGATCGTGTTCCCGGATGGGTTGGTGCTGATCGCGGAATGACGGGGGCGGCAGGGCTGCGCCCTGCACCTGCCGAGGCAACGTCAACGTCAAAAGCGGGTGTTCCTTGGGATGGCGGGGTGGGTCCGGTTGAGGGGGACGCCGTAAACCCATCCATGAAGTGACCCCCGAGACTTGGACAGGGGTCAGGCGGCCGATTGGGCCTGTTGGGCCTGCTCCCGGTACTGTACCGGGCTCAGGCCCTTCAATTTCAATTTGATGCGCTCCTGGTTGTAGTAC
>NZ_JCAFSQ010000020.1:0-19871 GCF_059369375.1 Stenotrophomonas sp. YJH_SMC_48-3
ACATCCAGTACTACAACCAGGAGCGCATCAAATTGAAATTGAAGGGCCTGAGCCCGGTACAGTACCGGGAGCAGGCCCAACAGGCCCAATCGGCCGCCTGACCCCTGTCCAAGTCTCGGGGGTCACTTCACCATGGGGGCTTGGCCGCGGCATCCATGCCGCGGACACTCCCGCAACCGGACCCACCCCGCCTTCGACAGATTCCCGCGATCTGCCAGCAAAGTCTGAGGTCAGATCCGTTTTCCAGAGGAAAACGGATCTGACCTCATTTTCTGATTTCGAAATCTGACAGACATTCATCCACGCATGGCGGGAATCTCCCGTGTCGACCAAGGTCGACACCTACCCACGGCCGCCAGAATCTGTCAGAGGCGGGGCGGTGTGGGTGGGCAGGACCGTTGGCGCCATGGATGGCGCCATCGAGCCCCCATGGATGGGTTTACGGCGTGTCCTGACCACCCACACCACCCCGCCACCCCACGGAATGCCGCTTCGGCTCTTGCCGTTGATTGCAGCAGGTGCAGGGCTGCAAGCCCTGCCGAAAAACCCTTACCGCACTTGCTCCTGCTTGCGTACGATCGCCATCGCGATCTCCAGCGACTGCTCGTAGTTCAACCGCGGGTCCACCGTTGAACGATACGCGCGCTCCAGGTCGCGCTCGGTCAGTTCGCGCGCGCCGCCGATGCACTCGGTCACGTCCTCGCCGGTCAGTTCCAGATGCACACCGCCCAGGCGCGTACCGGCGGCCGCATGCAGGTCGAACGACATCTCCACCTCGCCACGCACGTTGTCGAAGCGACGTGTCTTGAAACCGTTGGCGGTGCTTTCGGTATTGCCATGCATCGCATCGCACACCCACAGCACGCGGCGACCATCACGCTTGACCGCGTCCAGCAGCGGCGGCAGTTTCTCGGCGATCTGCGCGGCACCCATGCGGTGGATGAAGCTCAGGCGGCCCGGCTCGTCATGCGGGTTGAGCACATCGATCAGGCGCAGCAGCTGGTCCGGCGTCACCGACGGGCCCACCTTGATCGCAATCGGATTGCGCACGCCACGCAGGTATTCCACGTGCGCGCCATCCAGCGCAGCCGTGCGCATGCCGATCCACGGGTAATGCGTGCTCAGGTTCAACCAGCCCTGCTGGCGGGGCACCTGGCGGGTCAGTGCCTGCTCGTACGGCAACAGCAGCGCTTCATGCGAGGTGTAGAAGTCGATGCGGTTGAGGTTGTGCACGCGGGCCCCGGCCAACGTCTCCATGAAATGCACGGCATCGCCGATCGAGGCCACCATCTTCTGGTACTCGGCGGCCAGCGGCGAATGGCTCACCCATTCCAGGTTCCAGTACTCGGGGTGATGCAGGTCGGCGAAACCACCATCGATCAGCGCCCGTACGAAGTTCATCGTCATCGCCGAATGCGCGTGCGCCTGCAGCATCCGCTTCGGGTCCGGCAGGCGCGCTGCTTCAGTGAAGGCCGGCGCATTGATGACATCGCCGCGGTAGCTCGGCAGGGTCACACCGTCGCGCGTCTCGGTATCGGCCGAACGCGGCTTGGCGTACTGGCCGGCGAAACGACCCACGCGGATCACCGGCTGGCGCAGCCCATGCACCAGCACCAGGCTCATCTGCAGCAGCACCTTCAGGCGGTTGGAGATGGTGCCCGATTCGCAGTCGCTGAAGTTCTCAGCGCAGTCGCCGCCCTGCAGCAGGAAGCGCTTGCCCTCCTGGGCCTCCGCCAACTGCTGCTTCAGGGCCAGGATCTCCCACGAGGTGACCAGCGGCGGCAGCCGCTTCAGCTCGTGCAGGGCAGCGTCCAGCGCCACCGGGTCCGGGTAGGTCGGCATCTGCAGCGCGGTCTTGCCACGCCAGCTCTCCGGCGACCAGGCAGCGCCGGTGGCGGCTGCGACGGGATCGGGGACAGGCGAAACGGCGGACAGGCTCATTGCAGGCTTCCGGAGGTGGGGGACGTTCATGGTCGCAGAGCCGACCGCTGTCGCAAAGGGCCGAACGGCGTCTGCACATGACTGAACGCCGGGGAAAGGGCATCGCGATTGGCCAAAAGCGGCATGCCCACGGCCAGCCGGTCAGGCGCATGATTCGCCACGCACTGTTACGAAGTAACACTCAATCCCCAATGGCCCCTTCCACAGCCTATCCGCCATGAAGCCCTCCCTGCTTGCTACCGGCATCACCTTCGCCCTGACCCTGGCCAGCCTGCCTTCCCTCGCCGTGGCCGCCGATGCCGCCGCTCCCGTGAAGGACCTCGACGCGGTCACCGTCCACGCCCAGCTCGACCAGGCCCGCAACACGCTGTCGCCGGACATCGGCAGCAGCCAGTACCAGATCACCGCCGAGGACATCCAGAAGCAGCCGCTGGGCGCCTCCGCGCCGCTCAGCCAGGTGCTGCTGCAGGCGCCCGGCGTGGTCCAGGATTCCTACGGCGGCGTGCACGTGCGTGGCGACCACGCCAATCTGCAGTACCGCATCAACGGCGTGCTGCTGCCCGAATCGATCTCGGGCTTCGGCCAGACGCTGGATGCACGCACCATCAAGAGCATCCGCCTGATGGATGGCGCGCTGCCGGCGCAGTTCGGCGAGCGCACCGCTGCAGTGGTCGACATCACCACCCGCAGCGGCGCCGAGCTCGGCAACGGCGGCAGCGCCGGGCTGACCGCAGGCTCGTTCGGCAAGATCAATCCCAACGCCTCGTGGTGGGGCAACCAGGGGCGCTGGAGCTGGTTCCTGACTGGCAACTACGACCAGAACGAGGTTGGCCTGGAGAACCCGACCCGCTCGCGCAAGCCGCTGCACGACGACACCCACCAGGGCAAAGCGTTCGCTGACCTTACCTACCTCGTCAACGAGAACACCCGCCTGAGCGTGTTCGCCGGCTTTGCCAACAATCGCTTCCAGATCCCGGTCAACCCCGGGCAAACACCGCAGTTCGGTTACCTCGATACCACCACCTTCGACTCCAGCCAGCTGGATGAAACCCAGCGCGAGGCCACCCGCTTCGGCATGCTGGTGCTGCAGGGCACGTTGGGCAGCACCGCATATCAGCTCTCGGCCGGGCAGCGCTACAGCGATGTGGCATTCCATCCGGATGTCGTCGGCGACCTGGTGTTCAGTGGCGTCGCCTCGCAGGTGCAACGCAGCAACCGCGCCAACACGCTGCAGGCCGATTTCTCCACCCCACTGGGCAACGACCACACGCTGCGCTATGGCCTGTACGGCAACTACGAGAATGCGCGGGCCAGCAACAGCAGCTGGGTGTTTCCGGTCGATGACGCCGGCCAGCAGTCCAGCACCACACCGCTGCTGATACCTGACCGCAGTGCCTTCCATGCCAGCACGCTGGCGCTGTACGTGCAGGATGAATGGAAGATCGGCGACGACTGGACCGTCAACTACGGCCTGCGCGGAGATCGCTACAAGGCCTTTGGCCACACCGAGGGCCAGCTCAGCCCCCGCGTGGGAGTGGTCTGGAATGCCAGCGACAGCACCACCGTGCATGCCGGCTATTCGCGTTACTTCACGCCACCGGCCAGTGAGCTGATCGCCAGCAGCGATATCGCCCTATACGACGGCACCACCAACCAGCAGCCCAGCGGCGGCAACAACACGCCACTGGCCGAACGCAGCGACTACTACGACATCGGCGTGTCGCAGCAGGTGGGCGACCACCTCACCCTGGGCTTGGACGCCTACGATCGCCGCGTTGCGCGCCTGCAGGACGAAGGCCAGTTCGGCGCCGCCTACATCTACTCGACGTTCAACTATCGCCGTGGCCACATCCGTGGGCTGGAGTTCAGTGCCGACTACAGCAACGGCCCGTTCAGCGCCTACTTCAACGCGGCGTACAACAAGGCCATCGGCACCCAGGTGATCACCAGCCAGTACAACCTCGATCCGGACGCACTGGCCTATGTGGCCGACCACTGGATCCACCTCGATCACGACCAGAAGCTGACCTCATCGGGTGGCTTCAGCTACGCCTTTGCCGGACACAACCGGATCGGTACCAACTACGTGTTCGGCAGCGGCCTGCGTTCGGACATCGAGGGCGTACCCAACGGCGGCGAGCTGCCGTCGTACCTGCAGGTGAACCTCAGCGCCGGGCACGACTTCAATGCCGACAGCGGGCATCCGCTGCATGTGCAGCTGGCCGTGGTCAACGCCCTGGACCGAAGCTACCAGCTGCGCGATGGCGGCGGTGTCGGCGTGTTCGCCCCGCAGTGGGGACCGCGCCGAGGTGCTTACCTGAGCCTGCAGCAGGATTTCTGAGGTAGCGCCGGCCGCTGGCCGGTATTCCCACGGTGTGCCGGCCAGCGCCCGGCACTACCCTGCGTTCAGCGCTTGACCCTGCGCAGCGACACCACCAGCGCCCACAGCGCCAGCAGCACGAACCACACGCCCGACCACATCGGCATGGTCAGGCCCAGGAAGGTCCAGTCGATGTTGCCGCAGTTGCCGGTACCGGTGAGCACCGTGCGGAACACTTCCAGCGGCCCCATGGTCTCGCGCAGGAAGCTCAGCGGCGGGCCGCAGGTCGCGCCCATCTCCGGCGGCAGCATCTGCACGTAGACGTGGCGCGCGGCAATGCCGACGCCTACTGCGGCGGCAATGAAGGCGAGAATCCCGTAGGTCGCGCGTCCCGGGCGGTTGGACGGCCCGTGCAGCGCACCGATCAGGAACAGCAGGCCCAGCGCGGCGAAGGCCAGCCGCTGGAAGATGCACAGCGGACACGGCTCCAGGCCCATCTTCAGCTGCAGGAAGATCGCGTAGCCGAGCAGGCCCGCGCAGATCAGGAAGCCCAGGAAGAACTGGGCGCGGAAGGGCCAGCGCAGTGGATTCATCGTCAACGCTCGAATGGATCAGGGCGCCAAGCGTAACCGAGAGCGCGCGCCATTCGAACCGCCACAGGTGACGCCTGTCGGAACGGTGCGGGTCGCATTGTGCCGCAGGTAGCGCCGGGCCATGCCCGGCGAGCGTAGCGGATACGGAAACGCCGGGCATGGCCCGGCGCTACCAGAACGCAAAAGCCCGGCAGAGGCCGGGCTTTCGCTGTGTCGCGTTGGAGCGGTCCGATTACTCGGCCACTTCCTCGGCCACGACCGGACGGTCGACCAGCTCGACGTAGGCCATCGGCGCGTTGTCGCCGGCGCGGAAACCGCACTTCAGCAGGCGCAGGTAGCCGCCCGGACGGTTCGCGTAGCGCGGGCCCAGGATGGTGAACAGGTTGCCCACCGCTTCGTTGTCGCGCAGGCGGGCGAAGGCCAGACGGCGGTTGGCGACGGAGTCGACCTTGGCCAGGGTGATCAGCGGCTCGGCAACGCGGCGCAGTTCCTTGGCCTTCGGCAGGGTGGTCTTGATCAGCTCGTGCTTGAACAGCGAGGCGGCCATGTTCTTGAACATCGCTTCGCGGTGGGCGCTGGTGCGGCTGAACTTACGGCCAGACTTCTGGTGACGCATGGTGATATTCCTTGGTTAATGATGAGGCTGTGCGGATCGTTGTCGCCATCCTGGCGTTGCTGCGCGGACTGCGGTTGGTCCTGGCCCTCCGTCCTGGACGGCCTGCCCGCGAACCTGCGGTTCGTCGTGGCGTGTTGTGTTGCGTTGAAGGCTCCACCGCGAACGGTGGAGCCTTCAGGCATTACCGATATCAGCCCAGCATGCCGTGGCTGGCGACGCCGGCCGGCGGCCAGTTCTCCAGCTTCATGCCGAGCGACAGGCCGCGCTGAGCCAGCACTTCCTTGATCTCGGTGAGCGACTTCTTGCCCAGGTTCGGGGTCTTCAGCAGCTCCACTTCGGTCTTCTGGATCAGATCGCCGATGTAGTAGATGCTTTCAGCCTTCAGGCAGTTGGCCGAACGCACGGTCAGCTCCAGATCGTCGATCGGGCGCAGCAGCACCGGATCCACGCCGTTGTTGGCCGGCTTGGCCGCACCGCGGTCGCGGTGGGTGAAGTCACCGAACACCGACAGCTGGTCGCTGAGGATGTCGGCGGCGGTGCGCACGGCTTCCTCGGCATCGATGGTGCCGTTGGTCTCGATATCGATGACCAGCTTGTCCAGGTCGGTACGCTGTTCGACGCGGGCCGCTTCCACGGCATAGGCGACGCGGCGGACCGGCGAGAACGAGGCATCCAGGACCAGGCGGCCGATGGCACGGGTTTCTTCGTCCGGACGACGACGCGCGGCAGCCGGCTGGTAGCCGAAACCACGTTCGATCTTCAGACGCATGTTGATCGCCGTGTCCTTGGTCAGGTGGCAGATCACATGGTCGCCGTTCAGGATCTCCACATTGTGGTCGACCTTGATGTCGGCAGCGGTGACAACGCCCGGGCCCTGCTTGGACAGGGACAGGGTGGCGCTGTCGCCGGAGTGCATACGGATGGCCACGTCCTTGAGGTTCAGCAGGACTTCGAGCACGTCCTCCTGCAGACCTTCGACCGTGGTGTACTCATGCAACACGCCGTCGATTTCGACTTCCGTGATGGCGAAGCCCGGGATGGACGACAGCAGCACGCGACGCAGGGCGTTGCCCAGCGTATGCCCGTAACCCCGCTCCAAAGGTTCGATAACGACCTTTGCACGGGTGTCGGTAAGGCGTTCGATCTGCGGACCGCGAGGACGCAGAACCTGGTTGGCGGTAACCGTCATGTTGCGGGTTCTCCTAGTGAACCCCCGGCCGTCGCCGGGGGCTCTCCAATGTGAATTACTTCGAATACAGCTCGACGATCAGCGCTTCGTTGATGTCCGCAGGCAGATCCGAACGATCCGGAACGGCCTTGAAGATGCCGGTGAACTTGCCGGAATCCACTTCAACCCACGACGGGCTCAGGTCATGCTGGGCGGCGACGGTCAGGGCTTCCTGGACGCGCAGCTGCTTGGCAGCCTTTTCAGACAGGGCGATGGCGTCGCCAGCCTTGACCTGGTACGAAGCCAGGTTGACCGACTTGCCATTCACGGTGACGCCGCGGTGCGACACCAGCTGACGAGCAGCCGGACGGGTCACGGCGAAGCCCATGCGGTAGACGACGTTGTCCAGGCGGGTTTCCAGCAGCTGCAGCAGGTTCTCGCCGGTGTTGCCCTTCTTGGTCGAGGCCTTCTTGTAGTAGTTGCGGAACTGACGCTCCAGCAGGCCGTAGATACGCTTGACCTTCTGCTTTTCACGCAGCTGGGTGGCGTAGTCGGACAGCTTGCCCTTGCGGGCAGTGGCGCCGTGCTGGCCGGGCTTCTGCTCCAGCTTGCACTTGGAGTCCAGCGCACGCGCCGGGCTCTTCAGGGACAGGTCGGCGCCTTCGCGACGGGCGAGCTTACAGGTAGGACCGATATAACGAGCCATTTCTTATCGCTCCCTTTAGACGCGACGCTTCTTCGGCGGACGGCACCCGTTGTGCGGGATGGGCGTCACGTCGATGATGTTGGTGATCTTGTAGCCGACGTTGTTCAGCGAACGCACGGCCGACTCACGGCCCGGACCCGGGCCCTTGATGCGGACTTCCAGCGACTTCACGCCGTAGTCCAGCGCAGCACGACCGGCCTTTTCAGCAGCCACCTGGGCAGCGAACGGGGTCGACTTGCGCGAACCGCGGAAGCCAGCGCCACCGGAGGTCGCCCACGACAGAGCATTGCCCTGACGGTCGGTGATGGTGACGATGGTGTTGTTGAACGAAGCGTGGACGTGGGCAACGCCGTCGGTGACGACGCGCTTGATCTTCTTCTTGGTCTTAGCAGCGGGCTTAGCCATTTCTCAGTCCCTTACTTCTTGATCGCCTTGCGCGGACCCTTGCGGGTGCGGGCGTTGGTACGGGTGCGCTGGCCACGCAGCGGGAGGCCACGACGGTGACGCAGGCCGCGGTAGCAGCCCAGGTCCATCAGGCGCTTGATCGCGATGCCGATCTCACGGCGCAGATCGCCTTCCACGATGTACTTGCCGACTTCGGCGCGCAGGCGCTCGATTTCCGGCTCCGACAGATCGCGGATCTTGGTGGTCGAAGCAACGCCTGCGACTTCGCAGACCTTCTTCGAACGGGTACGGCCGATGCCGTAAATGCTTTGCAACCCGACCCAGACGTGCTTCTGGGCTGGCAGGTTGACGCCTGCAATACGCGCCATGACGCGGTTCTCCAGCTGAGTGATGGCCGACAGCGCGCCTCGGGCACGCCAATCCGGCAGGATGGATCAAAAAAGTGAACTAGCGATACTAACAAGGTTCCGGTTTACATGGAAGCCCGTGAAACCACTGGTTTCATGAACCCGGCCTGGGGAGTGTGCCCAGGCTCCGGCGCCGGATGGGGTTGGACCCGGGGTATCCCCCGGGGCCGCCCGCGCTACTCCAGCGCGGGACCACCTCATCACACCCCCACCCGGAACCGCTGCGGGGGCCGCCCTTCGTTTGTGTGGCCGGAGTCCGCGAAGCGGAGGGACCATCACGTCAGGAAGACGAAAGTATAACAGGCCAATCAGCCGCGGGCAAAACCGCCGCGGTTGCCGCCCTTCAGGTTGGCCTTTTTCAGCAGGCTCTCGTACTGGTGGGACATCAGGTGCGCCTGCACCTGGGCAATGAAGTCCATCACCACCACCACCACGATCAGCAGCGAAGTACCGCCGAAGTAGAACGAGGCGTTCAGCTGCGTGCGCATCAGTTCCGGCAGCAGGCAGACGATGACCAGATAGGCCGAGCCGGCTGCGGTCAGGCGGGTCAGTACACCGTCGATGTAATCGGCGGTGGCCTTGCCCGGACGGATGCCCGGAATCAGCGCGCCCGACTTCTTCAGGTTGTCAGCGGTTTCCTGGGAGTTGAACACCAGCGCGGTATAGAAGAACGCGAAACCGGTGATCAGCGCAGCGAACACGATCATGTGCAGCGGCTCGCCCGGGCCCAGGGCATTGGCGACCTTCTGCAGGACCTGGCCGAAGCTGCTCTGGTTGGCCGCCTGGCCGGACCACATGGCCAGTGTGGCCGGGAAGGCCAGCAGGCTCGAGGCGAAGATTGCCGGAATGACGCCGGCCATGTTGAGCTTCAGCGGCAGGAACGAGGTCTGGTTCATGTACGCGTTGCGACCGCCCTGGCGGCGTGCGTAGTTGACCGTGATCCGGCGCTGGCCACGCTCGACGAACACCACGAAGAAGGTGAACGCGAGCACGACAATGGCGATCAGCAGCAGCTGGATGAACTGGATGTTGCCGTCGCGGTAGGCGTCGAAGGTGTGGATGATCGCACCCGGCAGGCCAGCGACGATACCGGCGAAGATGATCAGCGACACGCCGTTGCCGATGCCGCGCTCGGTGACCTGCTCACCGACCCACATCAGGAACATGGTGCCGGCAGTCAGCGCGACCACGGCGGTGAGCACGAAGCCCATGCCCGGCGCATACACGACCGGAGCGCCCGACGGCGACACCTGGCCCTGCAGGGCCAGTGCGATCGAACCGCCCTGCACCACTGCCAGCAGCACGGCGCCGATGCGCGAATACTGGGTGATCTTGCGGCGGCCGGACTCACCTTCCTTCTGCATCGCCTTCAGGGCGGGGAAGATGTGCACGGCCAGCTGCATCACGATCGATGCCGAGATGTACGGCATCACGTTCAGCGCGAAGATGCTGAAACGGTGCAGGGCGCCGCCCGAGAACATGTTGAACATGTCCACGATGCCGCCGCCCTGCTGTTGCATCATGGCAAGCATGGCATCGGGATTGACGCCCGGCACCGGCACGTAGCAGCCGATGCGATAGACGATCAAAGCCCCGACGACGAACAGCAAACGTTGGCGAAGTTCAGTGAACTTGCCCATTCCGCCCGCGAGGTTACCGATGCCAGCTTGCGCCATGATTTTCTTACTCCGTTACGCTGCCGCCGGCAGCTTCGATCGCGGCCTTGGCACCCGCCGTGGCAGCAATACCCTTCAGGGTGAACGCCTTGGTCACTTCGCCCTTGACGACGACCTTGGCCTTCTTGGCAGTGCTCGGAACCAGCTTGGCAGCACGCAGGGCGGCGAAGTCGATCTCACCGGCCGGCAGCTTGTCCAGTGCGTACAGCAGCACTTCAGCGGTGTCCTTGGCGATCGGCGAACGGAAGCCGATCTTCGGCAGACGACGCTGCATGGGGGTCTGGCCGCCTTCGAAGCCAGCCTTGATCTTGCCGCCACCCTTGCGGGCGAACGAACCCTTGTGGCCGCGGCCGGCAGTCTTGCCCAGGCCCGAGCCGATACCGCGACCGACGCGGGTACGCTCGGTGCGGGCGCCCGGTGCCGGGCTCAGTTCATTGAGACGCAGAGTCATGGTCGATTACTCCTCAACCTGGACGAGGTACTGAACCTTGTTGATCAGGCCGCGCACCTGCGGGCTGTCCTTCAGTTCACGCACATCGTTGAGCTTGTTCAGGCCCAGCGCACGCACCGACAGGCGGTGACGCGACTGGGTGCCACGCAGGCCACGCACCAGGCGGACCTTGACAGTCTTGTTGGACTCATTAGCCATGGTTGAGTTCCTCCACCTTCTTGCCGCGCTTGGCCGCGATGCGAGCCGGCGACTGTGCAGCAGCCAGGCCCTTCACGGTGGCACGCACCAGGTTGATCGGGTTGCGCGAACCGGTGGCCTTGGCCAGCACGTTCTTCACGCCAACGGCTTCCAGCACGGCGCGCATGGCACCGCCGGCGATCACGCCGGTACCTTCCGAAGCCGGCTGCATGAACACGCGGGCTGCGCCGTGACCATCCTTGATGGTGTGCCACAGGGTGCCGTTGTTCAGGTCAACGCTGACCAGGTTCTTGCGGGCCTGTTCCATCGACTTCTGGATGGCAACCGGCACTTCGCGGGCCTTGCCATAGCCGAAACCGACCTTGCCTTCGCCGTCGCCGACGACGGTCAGGGCGGTGAAGGTGAACTGGCGGCCACCCTTGACGGTCTTGCTGACGCGGTTGACCGCGACCAGCTTTTCGATCATGCCGTCGTCGATCTTCTCTTCGCGGTTACGGTCGCGATCGCGACCCCGCTGCTGACGCTCTTCTGCCATGTTGATTCCTTGGTTGTTTGGGTATGTACGGCTCGAAGCCGCTTATGGTTGTGGCGTGACGCGTTGTTCCGGTGGGCCGCTGCAGAAGAGCGGCGCCGTCCAGCCTCACTCAGGCTGGCGAGCAGGTGGGCAGGAGGCCAATGGCCCCCTGCCCTTGTCCCTTAGAACTGCAGGCCGGCTTCGCGGGCGGCTTCTGCCAGGGCCTTGATGCGGCCGTGGTAGCGGTAGCCCGAACGATCGAAGGCAACCTTCTCGATGCCGGCGGCCTTGGCGCGCTCGGCAACGATGCGGCCAACCTTGGCAGCAGCATCGGCGTTCTTGCCGTTCTTCAGGCCTTCGATGACGTCGGCCTGGGTGGTGTTGGCAGCAGCCAGCACCTTGGAGCCGTCGGCGGTGAAGACCTGGGCGTACAGGTGCTGGCCGGTGCGCAGCACCGACAGGCGGGCGACGCCGAGCTCACGGATGTGGGCACGGGTCGACTTGGCGCGACGCAGGCGGGCGATGTTCTTGTTCATTTTGATTATTCCTTGAAAGCTGAAGGAAGAGCTTTTCCCTGAGAAGTCCGCACAGGGATGTGCGGGCTCTTGCGAGGGACTCGCGCTTATGCCTTCTTGGCTTCCTTACGGATGATGACTTCGTCGGAGTACTTCACGCCCTTGCCCTTGTACGGTTCCGGCTTGCGGAACGCACGGATCTTGGCGGCGACTTCACCGACGACCTGCTTGTCAGCGCCCTGGACCAGGATCTCGGTCTGGGTCGGGGTCGACAGCGTGATGCCTTCCGGCGCCACGAACACGACCGGGTGCGAGAAGCCCAGCGACAGGTTCAGGTCCTTGCCCTGCATGGCAGCGCGGTAACCCACGCCCACCAGCTCCAGCTTGCGCTCGAAGCCTTCGGACACGCCCTTGACCATGTTGGACAGGATCGCACGCACGGTACCGGTCAGTGCGATCAGGTCGGCGCTTTCGGTGCTCAGGGTGGCAACGCCGTTGTCGACGTTGATGGCAATACCGGCCGGCTTGGCCAGCGACAGGGTGCCCTTCGGGCCCTTGGCGGTGACGCTGTCCGACTGGACGTTCAGTTCAACCTTACCCAGGGTAATCGGCTTCTTGGCTACGCGGGACATAGTTCTACTCCTTTCGCCTTAGGCCACGAAGCACAGGACTTCGCCGCCGACGCCCAGCTGGCGCGCCTGCGCATCAGTCATGATGCCCTTGGAGGTGGAAATGATGGAGATACCCAGGCCGTTCATGACCTTCGGCAGCTCGCTCTTGCCGCGGTACTGGCGCAGGCCCGAACGCGAGAAGCGCTTCAGGGTCGCGATGACCGGCTTGCCTTCGAAATACTTCAGCACGATTTCCAGCTCGGACTTGTTGTTTTCCAGCTGGGTCACGCGCAGGTCGGCGATGTAACCCTCGTCCTTCAGGACCTGGGCGATCGCAACCTTGATCTTGGACGACGGGGCTTTCACCGTCTGCTTGCCCACCGCGGCCGCATTCTTGATGCGGACCAGCAGGTCGGCGATGGGATCAGTCATGCTCATATGAGTACCTTTGAGTGCACCGATATCCGCTTTCGCGAAAATCTGTTGTCTCCTGGAAACGGGCCAGGTCCCTTGATGCAGCGGGCCGGAAGCCCACTCCTACGACCCCGTTTGCGCAGGGCAAGACGCGGGAGTATACGCCAAAAGAGCCCGGCTTGCGCCGGGCTCCTCGGTTTTTTTGCGTCGGGAAAGCTGAATGCCTCCCCTGCCCGGTTCAGGAACCCCCGAAGGGGCTCCTGATCGCAGGGCCGGCTGGGGTTACCAGCTGGCCTTGCGCAGACCCGGTACGTCGCCACGCATGGTGGCTTCACGCAGCTTGTTACGGCCCAGGCCGAACTTGCTGTAGACGCCACGCGGACGACCCGACAGCTCGCAACGATTACGCTGGCGGCTCGGCGACGAATCGCGCGGCAGCTTGGCCAGCTTGGTTGCGGCCTCGATCTTCTCTTCGTAGGTCGCGTCCACGGAGGACACGATCTTCTTCAGAGCCGCACGCTTTTCAGCGTACTTCTTGGCCAGCTTTTCCCGCTTGATGTCGCGGTTGACCATGGAGGTCTTTGCCATTTCGGTTTCCTCGACAGATCAGTTACGGAACGGAAACTTGAACGCTGCCAGCAGCGCCTTCGCTTCCGCGTCGGTCTTCGCAGTGGTGGTGATGGCGATATCCATACCGCGGATCGCATCGACGGCGTCGAAGTCGATTTCCGGGAAGATGATCTGTTCCTTCACACCCATGTTGAAGTTGCCGCGGCCGTCGAAGGAACGGCCGGAAACACCACGGAAGTCGCGCACGCGCGGCAGCGAGATGTTGATCAGGCGGTCCAGGAACTCGTACATCTTGTGGCGACGCAGCGTGGTCTTGCAGCCGATCGGCCAACCATCACGGATCTTGAACGACGCGACCGAGATACGCGACTTGGTGACAACCGGCTTCTGGCCGGAAATCTTGGTCATGTCCGCGACGGCGTTTTCCAGGATCTTCTTGTTGGTGGCAGCCTCGCCGACACCCATGTTCAGGGTGACCTTGACGAGCTTCGGTACTTCCATCGGATTGGTGTAGCCGAACTGCTTCATCAGCGCCGGCACCACTTCTTCCTTGTAGATCTTTTCGAGACGGGAAGTCATCTTCACATTCCTCAGGCGTCGAGCGCCTCACCGCTGGAGCGGAACACACGCAGTTTGCGTCCATCCTCCAGCACCTTGAAGCCAACGCGTTCGCCCTTGCCCGAAGCCGGGTTCAGCACGTTCACGTTGGAGATATGGATCGAAGCTTCGCGCTCGACCACGCCGCCGGCAACACCTGCCTGCGGGTTCGGCTTGGTGTGGCGCTTGACGATGTTCACGTTGGCGACGACCACACGGTCGCCGTCGACGCGGACGACTTCGCCCTGCTTGCCCTTGTCCTTGCCAGCGTTGACGACAACCTGGTCGCCCTTCTTGATACGGTTAGCCATGATTATCTCCTGTCGCTCACAGCACTTCGGGAGCGAGCGAGACGATCTTCATGAACTTCTCCGAACGAAGTTCACGGGTCACCGGCCCGAAGATACGGGTACCGATCGGCTCCTGCTTGTTGTTCAGCAGGACGGCCGCGTTGCCGTCGAAGCGGATCAGCGAACCGTCGGCGCGACGCACACCCTTGCGGGTACGCACCACGACGGCGTCATACACTTCACCCTTCTTGACCTTGCCGCGCGGAATCGCATCCTTCACGGTGACCTTGATGATGTCGCCGATGCCGGCGTAACGGCGCTTGGAACCACCCAGCACCTTGAAGCACATCACCTGCTTGGCACCCGAATTGTCCGCGACGTCAAGGTAGCTCTGCATCTGGATCATGATTCAGACTCCTTATTCAGCCGCACGCGTGATGACTTCCACCACGCGCCAGTTCTTGGTCTTGGACATCGGAGCAATCTCGGTCACGCGGACGACATCGCCTTCCTTGCAGGCGTTGTCGGCATCGTGGGCGTGCAGCTTGGTCGAGCGCTTGATGTACTTGCCGTACAGCGCGTGCTTGACCTGACGCTCAACCAGGACGGTAACCGTCTTGTCCATCTTGTTGCTGACGACACGGCCTTCGACCGTGCGCAGCGTCTTCTTTTCAGTATTGTCGCTCATAGCGGCCATCCTTACTTCGTGCTGCCGAGCAGGGTCTTGACGCGAGCAATCTCGCGACGGACCCGGCGAATGTCGTGGGTCTTCGGCAGCTGGCCGGTGACCTGCTGCATACGGACAGAGAACTGTTCCTTACGCAGGTCGATCAGGTGGGCCTTGAGTTCGTCAGCCGACTTTTCACGGAGAGTTTTGATATCCATCAGCGCACCGTACGGGTCACGAAAGTGGTGGTGACCGAGAGCTTGGCGGCGGCCAGGCGGAACGCCTCGCGAGCCACTTCCTCGGAAACACCCTCGATTTCATAGATCATGCGGCCGGGCTGGATCTGGGCCACCCAGTATTCCACGTTACCCTTACCCGAACCCATTCGGACTTCGATGGGCTTCTTGGTGATGGGCTTGTCGGGGAACACGCGGATCCACATCTTGCCGCCGCGCTTGACGTAGCGGCTGATCGAGCGGCGGGCCGCTTCGATCTGGCGCGCGGTCAGCTGACCGTGTGCGGTTGCCTTCAGGCCGTATTCGCCGAAGCTGACAGCGTTGGCGCTCCAGCTCAGGCCATCGTTACGGCCCTTGTGTACCTTGCGGTACTTGGTTCGCTTGGGTTGCAACATTGTCGTTACCTCGCTTCACGGGCCGGGCGCTGACGGTCACCACGGTCGCCGCGATCGTGACGATCGTTGCGCGACGGGGTGTCGTCCTGCTTTTCCTGGCCAACCTGGGAGAAATCGAAGACCTCGCCCTTGTAGATCCAGACCTTGATGCCGATGATGCCGTAGGTCGTCTTGGCTTCAGCGAAGCCATAGTCGATGTCGGCACGCAGGGTGTGCAGCGGCACGCGGCCTTCGCGGTACCACTCCGAACGGGCGATTTCTGCACCGTTGAGGCGGCCACCGACGTTGACCTTGATGCCCAGGGCACCCAGGCGCATCGCGTTGCCGACCGAGCGCTTCATTGCACGGCGGAACATGATGCGACGCTCCAGCTGCTGGGCGATCGACTCGGCAACGAGCTGCGCGTCCAGTTCCGGCTTGCGCACTTCGGTGACGTTGATGTGCGCCGGGACGCCCATCATCTCGCTCACTTCCTTGCGCAGCTTCTCGATGTCCTCACCGCGCTTGCCGATCACCACGCCCGGACGGGCGGTGTGGATCGTCACGCGAGCGGTCTTGGCCGGACGCTCGATCAGGATCTTGCTGATGCCGGCCTGGGCCAGCTTCTTGCGCAGCATGTCGCGCACTTTCAGGTCGGCTGCCAGGTAACCGGCGAACTCGGCCTTGTTGGCGTACCACTTGGAGTTCCAGTCCTTGGAAATGCCGAGGCGGATACCAATCGGATGAACTTTATGACCCATGGTCTTTTCCTTATCCGCTTACTTGGCGGCGCCCACAACCACAGTGATGTGGCTGGTGCGCTTGAGGATGCGGGTACCGCGGCCTTTCGCCCGCGCCATGAAACGCTTCAGGGTCGGACCTTCATCAACCATGATGGTCTGAACCTTCAGCTCGTCGACGTCGGCGCCCTGGTTGTTCTCGGCATTGGCAATAGCCGACTCCACCACCTTCTTGATCAGGTGGGCAGCCTTCTTGTCCGAGAACTTCAGCAGGTTGACCGCACGTTCGGCCGGCAGACCGCGCACCTGGTCAGCGACCAGACGAGCCTTCTGCGGGGAGATGCGCGCAGTGCGCAGGATGGCTTTCGCTTCCATTGTCATCTCTCCTTACTTGCCCGACTTCTTGTCACCACCGTGACCCTTGAAGGTCCGGGTGATGGCAAATTCGCCGAGCTTGTGGCCGACCATGTTCTCGTTGACGAGAACCGGGATGTGGTTCTTGCCGTTATGCACGGCAATGGTGATGCCTACCATGTCAGGCAGGATCATCGAACGGCGCGACCAGGTCTTGATCGGCTTCTTGCTGCCCGCAGCGGCCTCCACCTTCTTGACGAGGTGGTGATCGACGAACGGGCCCTTCTTGAGTGAACGTGCCATGGTCGATTAGCCCCTACGATCGCGGACGATGAACTGCTGAGTGCGCTTGTTATGGCGCGTCTTGTAACCCTTGGTCGGGACACCCCACGGGGTGACCGGATGCGGGTTACCCTGGCCGGCCTTGGCCTCACCACCACCGTGCGGGTGGTCAACCGGGTTCATGGCAGCACCACGAACGGTCGGGCGGACGCCGCGCCAACGCTTGGCACCGGCCTTGCCCAGCTTTTCCAGGCTGTGCTCGTCGTTGCCGACTTCGCCGATGGTGGCGCAGCACTCGACCGGCACCTTGCGCATTTCACCCGAGCGCAGGCGCAGGGTGGCGTAGATGCCTTCGCGGGCCACCAGCTGCACGGCCGCACCGGCGGCGCGGGCGATCTGAGCGCCCTTGCCGGGCTTCAGTTCGATGCAGTGGATGGTGGTACCGACCGGGATGTTGCGCAGCGGCAGGGTGTTGCCAGCCTTGATCGGGGCATCCGAACCAGCGATCACCTGATCACCGGCCTTCAGGCCCTTCGGGGCGATGATGTAGCGGCGCTCACCGTCGACGTAGCACAGCAGGGCGATGTGGGCGGTGCGGTTCGGATCGTATTCGATGCGTTCCACGCGCGCCGGGATGCCCAGCTTGTTGCGCTTGAAGTCGATGATGCGGTAGTGCTGCTTGGCACCACCACCGACGTGACGCACGGTGATGCGGCCATGGTGGTTACGACCACCCGAGCGGCTCTGCGACTCGACCAGGGCAGCGTGCGGAGCACCCTTGTGCAGGTCGGGAGTGACCACGCGCACGGCCGAACGGCGGCCGGGGGAAGTGGGCTTGAATTTCATCAATGGCATGGGATGTACCTCAGGCCTTGGCCGTTACATCGATCGACTGGCCATCGGCCAGGCGAACGTACGCCTTGCGCCAATCGCCGCGGCGGCCAGCACGGTTACGGAAGGACTTGTTCTTGCCCTTGACGTTGACCACGTTGACAGCTTCGACCTTGACGTCGAACAGCTGCTCAACCGCGGCCTTTACATCGGCCTTGGTGGCTTCGTTCGAAACTTCGAAGACATACTGGTTGGAGAGTTCCTGCAGGCGCGCGGTCTTTTCGGAGACACGCGGGGCACGCAGCACGCTGAAGATTTTTTCGTTGCTGTTCATGCCAGCCACTCCTCGACCTTCTTGACCGCGTCAGCGGTGATGACGACCGTGTCGGCACCCACCAGCGAGACCGGATCCAGGCCCTGGACGTCACGCACCTGCACGTACGGCAGATTGCGGGCGGACAGGTACAGGTGCTCGGACGCTTCTTCGGTGACGATCAGCGGGCGCTTGCCCACTTCCAGGCCGGCCAGCTTGGCGACCAGACCCTTCGTGTTGGTCACTTCGACGTCGAAGGACTCCACGATGGTCAGACGGCCCTGACGGTTCAGCTCGGACAGGATCGCGCACATGGCGGCACGGTACTGCTTACGATTGACCTTCTGCTCGAAGCTGCGCGGCTTGGCCGCGAAGGTGACACCGCCGCCGACGAAGATCGGAGCCGTCAGTGCGCCATGACGCGCGCCGCCGCCCTTCTGCTTCTTCGACTTCTTGGTGGTACCAGCCACTTCGGAGCGAGTCTTCTGTGCCTTGGTGCCGGCGCGACCGGCGTTGCGGTAAGCAACGACGACCTGGTGGACCAGATCTTCGCTGAAATCGCGACCGAACACGGCTTCGGAGACCGAGACCTTGTTGTTGCTACCCGTGATAACGAGTTCCATCGTCATCTCTCCTTATGCCTTGCTCGCCGGACGGACGATCACATCGCCACCGGCCGCGCCCGGAACGGCGCCGCGAACGGCGATCAGACCGCGCTCGACGTCGACCTTGACCACTTCCAGGTTCTGGGTGCTCTGCTGCACCGCGCCCATGTGGCCCGACATCTTCTTGCCCGGGAAAACGCGACCCGGGGTCTGGCGCTGACCCAGCGAACCCGGCGCGCGATGCGACAGCGAGTTACCGTGGGTTGCATCGCCCATACGGAAGTTGTGGCGCTTGATGGTGCCCTGGAAGCCCTTACCCTTGGTGACACCCTGGACGTCGACGATCTGGCCGACTTCGAAGATGTCCGCCTTGACTTCGCCGCCAACGGCGAAATCGCCGAGCTGCGCGTCTTCAACGCGGAATTCCCACAGGCCACGACCCGCTTCCACCTTCGCCTTGGCGAAGTGGCCGGCTTCCGGCTTGTTGACCAGGGCAGCGCGACGGGCGCCGACGGTCACCTGCACGGCGCTGTAGCCGTCGGTTTCGACGGTCTTGATCTGCGCGATGCGGTTCGGGGTTGCTTCGATCAGGGTCACCGGGATGGAGCGGCCATCTTCAGTGAACACGCGGCTCATGCCGGCCTTGCGGCCCACGAAGCCCAACGAATACTTCTTCGTCATGGTCGTAGTCCTCAGGTCAGCTTGATCTGAACGTCGACGCCGGCAGCCAGTTCGAGCTTCATCAGCGCGTCCACGGTCTTGTCATTCGGGTCAACGATATCGAGCACGCGCTTGTGCGTGCGGGTCTCGTACTGGTCACGCGCGTCCTTGTCGACGTGCGGGGAGACGAGAACGGTGTAGCGCTCGATCTTGGTCGGCAGCGGGATCGGGCCACGCACTTGCGCGCCGGTCCGCTTTGCCGTTTCAACGATCTCGCTGGCCGAACGGTCGATCAGACGATGATCGAACGCTTTCAGCCGGATCCGGATCTTTTGGTCCGCCATGGCGGTAGGTTCCTTCGTTAAAAGAGCGACAGACAAAGCCTCTGGGTTGCTTTGCCCCATGAAATTCCTGAATACGGACGGCCCACACTCCTGCAGGCCGACAAGGTCACTCCATAGACCTCAAAAACGTAGGCAGACCAGTTTCCCGGCCTGCCCAGACGTAGAAGCATAATGGCACACAAGGCAGCTGTCAACAGTCGCCTGTTGACGCCGCCTGAATGGCATTGACCCTTCCTGGTCCGGGGAACACAAGGCACATCCTGTGCCTGCTTTCCCATTTGATACGCCCCGATGCCCTACCCAGGCAACATCGGGGCGCAGATACTACCAGATTACTCGATGATCTTCGAGACCACGCCGGCGCCGACGGTGCGGCCGCCTTCGCGGATGGCGAAGCGCAGGCCTTCGTCCATCGCCACCGGGTTGATCAGGGTGACGACCATCTTGACGTTGTCACCCGGCATCACCATTTC
>NZ_JCAFSQ010000021.1:0-16901 GCF_059369375.1 Stenotrophomonas sp. YJH_SMC_48-3
CGACCAGCTCGAGCAGCTCGGCGTCGTCAACCATGTCGGCCTTGTTCAGGAACACGACGATGTACGGCACGCCGACCTGACGCGACAGCAGGATGTGCTCGCGGGTCTGCGGCATCGGGCCGTCAGCGGCCGAGCACACCAGGATCGCGCCGTCCATCTGGGCGGCACCGGTGATCATGTTCTTGACGTAGTCAGCGTGGCCCGGGCAGTCAACGTGGGCGTAGTGACGGATCGGGGATTCGTATTCGACGTGCGCGGTCGAGATCGTGATACCACGTGCCTTTTCTTCCGGAGCAGCGTCGATCGAGGAGTAATCCTTGAACTCGCCACCGAAGCGCTCGGCACCGATCTTGGTCAGTGCAGCGGTCAGCGTGGTCTTGCCGTGGTCGACGTGACCGATGGTGCCGACGTTGACGTGCGGCTTGGTGCGCTCGAACTTACCCTTTGCCATTGTTCTATACCTTGATTGTTCGTAAATGGTTTCAAGAGAGGCTGAGCGAGGCTCAGCCCTTCTTCATGACGGCTTCGGCGATGTTGGTCGGAGCCGGCTCGTAGTGATCGAATTCCATGGTGAAGGTGGCGCGGCCCTGGGTCTGCGAACGCAGCGCAGTGGCGTAGCCGAACATTTCACCCAGCGGGATCATCGCGTTGATGATGCTGGCCGAACCGTCACCGGTGGTGTCGGAACCCTGCAGCACGCCGCGACGACGGCTGACGTCGCCCATCACGTCACCCTGGTAATCCTCCGGGGTCACGATCTCGACCTTCATGATCGGCTCCAGCAGCACCGGCTTGGCCTTGGCGAAGCCCTGCTTGAAGGCCATCGACGAAGCCAGCTTGAACGCCATTTCCGAGGAGTCGACGTCGTGGTACGAACCGAACACCAGCTTCACCTTGACGTCCACGACCGGGAAGCCAGCCAGCGGGCCGCTGGTGATGGTTTCGCGCAGGCCCTTTTCAACCGACGGAATGAATTCCTTCGGGATCACGCCGCCGGTGATGTCGTTGATGAACAGGAAATCGTCCTTGATCATCGGAGCGATCTTCGGATCGGCACGATCTTCAGCGGTGATCGGCGACAGCTCGATCACGACGTGACCGTACTGACCCTTACCACCGGACTGCTTGGCGTGCTTGTAGTCCGACTTGACGTCAGCCAGGGTGATGGTTTCGCGGTAGGCCACCTGCGGCGCGCCGACGTTGGCTTCAACGTTGAACTCGCGCTTCAGGCGGTCGACGATGATGTCCAGGTGCAGCTCGCCCATGCCCGAGATGATGGTCTGGCCGGATTCTTCGTCGGTCTTGACGCGGAACGACGGATCTTCCTGCGCCAGGCGACCCAGCGCCAGACCCATCTTTTCCTGGTCCGACTTGGTCTTCGGCTCGACGGCCATGGAGATCACCGGCTCCGGGAACGTCATGCGCTCCAGGATGATCGGGGCATCCACGGCGCACAGGGTGTCACCGGTGGTGGTGTCCTTCAGGCCCACGGCAGCAGCGATGTCACCAGCCAGAACTTCCTTGATTTCCTCGCGGTTGTTCGAGTGCATCTGCAGGATGCGGCCGATGCGCTCCTTCTTGCCCTTCACCGAGTTCAGCACGGTGTCGCCACCGTTCAGGGTGCCCGAGTAGACACGGAAGAAGGTCAGCGCGCCGACGAACGGGTCGGTGATGATCTTGAAGGCCAGCGACGAGAACGGCGCCTTGTCGTCCGACTTGCGGGTCATTTCGACGGTGTCGTCGTCAACGTCCACGCCCTTCACGTCCGGCACGTCGACCGGCGACGGCAGCAGCTGGATCACGCCGTCCAGCATGGCCTGCACGCCCTTGTTCTTGAAGGCCGAGCCGCAGTACATCGGCACGATCTCGGTGGCCAGGGTACGGGTACGCAGCGCGTTGATGATTTCGGCCTCGGCCAGCTCTTCGCCGCCCAGGTACTTTTCCATCAGCTCTTCGCTGGCTTCAGCAGCGGTCTCGACCATGAACTGGCGAGCTTCTTCCGCAGCCGCCTGCAGATCGGCCGGGATGTCGCTGTACTCGAACTTCATGCCCTGCGAGGCTTCATCCCAGTGGATGGCCTTCATCTTCAGCAGGTCGACAACGCCCTTGAAGTTGTCTTCAGCGCCGATCGGCAGCTGCATCGGCACGGCAACCGCGCCCAGCTTGGCCTTCAGCTGGCCGACGACCTTCTGGAAGTTGGCACCGGTGCGGTCCATCTTGTTGACGAACGCGATGCGCGGCACGTGGTACTTGTTGGCCTGGCGCCACACGGTTTCCGACTGCGGCTGCACGCCACCGACGGCGCACAGGACGAAGACGGCACCGTCGAGCACGCGCAGCGAGCGCTCAACTTCGATGGTGAAGTCGACGTGCCCCGGGGTGTCGATGATGTTGAAGCGGTGCTCCGGCAGGGACTTGTCCATGCCCTTCCAGAACGCGGTGGTGGCAGCGGACTGGATCGTGATGCCACGCTCCTGCTCCTGCTCCATCCAGTCCATGGTGGCGGCGCCGTCGTGCACTTCACCGATCTTGTGGCTCTTGCCGGTGTAGAACAGGATGCGCTCGGACGTGGTGGTCTTGCCGGCATCGATGTGAGCCATGATGCCGAAGTTACGGTAACGCTCGATGGGAGTGGAACGGGCCACGGGAGCCTCTCAGATTTCTTGGATTTCGGATGGCCGAACGCCGCCTTTCGGCGGCCTTCGGATTGGCGCAGTCTTTCTGGGACCGCGAGGCAGCACGCACCGAAGTGGTGCTGCCCTGCCTGTTTTACAAGGCCGTCAAACTCACCAGCGGTAGTGGGCGAATGCCTTGTTGGCTTCGGCCATGCGGTGGGTTTCTTCGCGCTTCTTGATGGCGCCGCCACGGTTTTCCGAGGCGTCGATCAGTTCAGCAGCCAGCTTCTTCGGCATGGTGTTCTCGCCGCGCTTGCGCGCGGAGTCGATCAGCCAGCGCATGGCCAGGGCCATCTTGCGCGACGAACGCACTTCGACCGGCACCTGGTAGGTGGCACCACCGACGCGGCGCGACTTGACTTCGACCGCCGGAGCGACGTTGTCCAGAGCCTTCTGCACCAGTTCAATGGCGTTGGCGCTGCTGTTCTTCTCGGTGATCACGTCCATGGCGCCGTACACGATCTTCTCGGCGACGGACTTCTTGCCGCTCTGCATGACCATGTTGATGAAACGGGCGATGGTTTCGCTTCCGTGCTTCGGATCGGGCAGGACGGAACGCTGCGGAGTATTACCCTTACGCGACATTGTGCTCTCTCCTTATGCCTTCGGACGCTTGGCGCCGTACTTGGAACGGGCCTGGCGACGCTTGGCAACGCCGGCGGCGTCGAGCGAGCCACGAACGGTGTGGTAACGCACACCCGGCAGGTCCTTGACGCGACCGCCGCGGATCAGGACCACGGAGTGCTCCTGCAGGTTGTGGCCTTCACCACCGATGTAGGAAATCACTTCTTCCTGGTTGGTCAGGCGGACCTTGGCAACCTTGCGCAGAGCCGAGTTCGGCTTCTTCGGAGTGGTGGTGTAGACACGGGTGCAGACGCCACGGCGCTGCGGGCACTTGTCGAGCGCCGGCGAGGCACTCTTGTAGGTGGTCGCTTGCCGCGGCTTGCGGACCAGCTGGTTGATCGTCGCCATCAGTAGGTTCTTCTGATTGGTGGCCGGAAAATCCGGCCAGAGATGCGGAAATGTTAAAGCAGGCCAAAATTCTGGCCTGCTGAGACAGACGATTGTAGCAACCTGCCAGGAAAGCAGTCAAACGCCTCCTGTCAAGCCCGCTCCTGATCCCGGAACGTTACTGGGGGGCCTCCATGTACCCCGTTCAGGTTGGCGGGGTGAACCACGAGGTCCACCCTGCCCTGCGCCGGTAGAGTCGACTGTTAGCCGACTCTCGATGGCAGTCGACCAACAGTCGACTCTACCGCCCGGGTGGTCCGGCTTTGCGGCCGGACCGGATGCATCATTCTTCGCCCGAGGCCTGTTCAGCTTCGGCTTCAACCACCGCTGCCTCGACCGCAGCCGGAGTGCCGGCCAGGGTCTGCATTTCCGACTCGGTAAGGCCGGAGGCGCCGCGGCGGCGGTTGCTGTGGTACGCCAGGCCGGTACCGGCCGGAATCAGGCGACCCACGATGACGTTTTCCTTCAGGCCGCGCAGGTTGTCCGAGGTGCCGCGGACGGCCGCTTCGGTCAACACACGGGTGGTTTCCTGGAACGACGCGGCCGAGATGAACGATTCAGTCGCCAGCGAGGCCTTGGTGATACCCAGCAGCACCGGATCGAAACGAGCCGGCAGCTCGTTGCGGGCCGCGAGGCGCGCATTCTCCTCGATAACGCGCTGGCGCTCCACCTGTTCGCCGTTCAGGAACTTGCTGCTGCCCTGGTCGGTGATCTCGACCTTGCGCAGCATCTGGCGGGTGATCACCTCGATGTGCTTGTCGTTGATCTTCACGCCCTGCAGGCGATACACGTCCTGGATTTCCTTCACCAGGTAGGCAGCCAGCGGTTCGACACCCAGCAGGCGCAGGATGTCCTGCGGGCTCGGCTCGCCGTCCACGATGGTTTCACCCTTGGTGACATGCTCGCCTTCGAACACGATGACCTGGCGGTACTTCGGGATCAGCTCTTCGTGCTCCGAACCATCGGTGTCCTTGATGATCAGGCGCTGCTTGCCCTTGGTGTCCTTGCCGAAGCTGATGATGCCCGAACGCTCGGCCAGCACCGCCGGATCCTTCGGCTTGCGCGCTTCGAACAGATCGGCCACGCGCGGCAGACCACCGGTGATGTCGCGGGTCTTCGACGCTTCCTGCGGAATCTTGGCGACCACGTCACCCACGCCGACGGCAGCGCCGTCCTGCAGGTTGACGATCGAGCGCGGCGGCAGCAGGTACTGCGCCGGCAGGTCGGTGCCCGGAATCGACAGGTCGTTGCCCTTGGCGTCGACGATGCGCACGATCGGGCGCAGATCCTTGGCCTGGGTACCACGACGCTTCGGATCGGTGATTTCGCGCGAAGCAAGGCCGGTCAGCTCGTCGGTCTTCTCGATGACGGTGATGCCGTCGACGAAGTCGATGAAGCGGATGAAGCCGGCCACTTCCGACACGATCGGGTGGTTATGCGGATCCCAGTTGGCCACGGTCTGGCCCGCCTTGATCGCATCACCGTCCTTGGACGTGATGGTCGCACCGTACGGCAACTTGTAACGCTCACGCTCACGGCCGTGGGCATCGAGCACCGAGATTTCGCCCGAGCGCGACACTGCCACCAGCGAGCCGTTGGCATGCTCGACCGACTTGAGGTTGCTGAACTTGACCGAGCCGGTGGTCTTGACGGTGATGTTGTCGACCGCAGCAGCTCGCGACGCCGCACCACCGATGTGGAACGTACGCATGGTCAGCTGGGTACCCGGCTCACCGATGGACTGGGCGGCGATGACGCCGACCGCTTCACCGATGTTGACCAGGTGGCCGCGGGCCAGATCGCGGCCGTAGCAGCGCGAGCAGACACCGAAGGCCGATTCGCAGGAGATGGTCGAGCGAACCTTGATGGTCTGCACGCCGGCATCTTCCAGCTTGGCCACCCAGGCTTCGTCCAGCAGGGTGTTGCGGGTGACGATCGGATCTTCATCGTTGCCCGGCAGGAACACGTCCTCGGCCACCACGCGACCCAGCACGCGGTCCTTCAGCGGCTCGACCACGTCGCCGCCTTCCACGATCGGGGTCATGATCAGGCCTTCGGTGGTACCGCAATCCACCTCGGTGATCACCACGTCCTGCGCGACGTCGACCAGACGACGGGTCAGGTAACCCGAGTTCGCGGTCTTCAGCGCGGTATCGGCCAGACCCTTACGGGCACCGTGGGTGGAGTTGAAGTACTCCTGCACGTTCAGGCCTTCGCGGAAGTTCGCCTTGATGGGCGTCTCGATGATCGAGCCGTCCGGGCGGGCCATCAGGCCGCGCATGCCGGCCAGCTGACGGATCTGCGCCTGCGAACCACGCGCACCGGAGTCGGCCATGATGTACAGCGAGTTCATCGACTTCTGGTCGATGGTCTCACCCTTGGCATTGACCACCTTCTCGGTACCGATGGTGTCCATCATCGCCTTGGCGATGCGCTCGTTGGTGCGCGACCAGATGTCGACCACCTTGTTGTAGCGCTCGCCGGCGGTGACCAGGCCCGACTGGTACTGCTCCTGGATTTCCAGCACTTCGGCTTCGGCCTCGGTGAGGATGCCCTTCTTCTCGTCCGGGATCAGCATGTCGTCGATGCCGATCGAGACGCCGGCACGGGTCGCGTAGGCGAAGCCGGTGTACATCAGCTTGTCAGCGAACACGACCGTGTCCTTCAGGCCCAGCTGGCGGTAGCTGGAGTTGATCAGGCGGCTGATGTTCTTCTTGGTCAGTTCGACATTGGCCAGTGCGAACGGCAGGCCTTCCGGCAGGATTTCAGCCAGCAGGGCGCGACCGATCGTGGTGTCCACGATCGAGGTCTTGTTCTGCTTGTTGCCATCTTCGTCGGTCACCACCTCGGTGATGCGGACCTTGACCTTGGCGTGCAGTTCCACCACGCGGTTGTCGTAGGCGCGCTTGACTTCGGCGATGTTGGCGAAGGCCATGCCCTCGCCCTTCTTGTTCTCCAGCGAGCGGGTCATGTAGTACAGACCCAGCACGACGTCCTGCGACGGTACGATGATCGGCTCGCCGTTGGCCGGCGACAGGATGTTGTTGGTCGACATCATCAGCGCACGCGCTTCCAGCTGGGCTTCCAGCGAGAGCGGCACGTGGACGGCCATCTGGTCACCGTCGAAGTCGGCGTTGAACGCGGTGCAGACCAGCGGGTGCAGCTGGATGGCCTTGCCTTCGATCAGCACCGGCTCGAACGCCTGGATACCCAGACGGTGCAGGGTCGGCGCACGGTTCAGCATCACCGGATGCTCGCGGATGACCTCTTCCAGGATGTCCCAGACTTCGGCTTCTTCGCGCTCGACCAGCTTCTTGGCGGCCTTGATGGTGGTGGCCAGGCCACGACGCTGCAGCTTGGCGAAGACGAACGGCTTGAACAGCTCGAGCGCCATCTTCTTCGGCAGGCCGCACTGGTGCAGGCGCAGGTACGGGCCGACCACGATGACCGAACGGCCCGAGTAGTCGACGCGCTTGCCGAGCAGGTTCTGGCGGAAGCGACCCTGCTTGCCCTTGATCATGTCGGCCAGCGACTTCAGCGGGCGCTTGTTGGTGCCGGTGATGGCACGGCCACGACGGCCGTTGTCCAGCAGCGCATCGACCGACTCCTGCAGCATGCGCTTTTCATTGCGCACGATGATGTCCGGCGCGCTCAGTTCGAGCAGGCGGCGCAGGCGGTTGTTGCGGTTGATGACGCGGCGGTACAGGTCGTTCAGGTCGGAGGTCGCGAAGCGGCCGCCATCCAGCGGGACCAGCGGACGCAGGTCCGGCGGCAGCACCGGCAGCACGGTCATGACCATCCATTCCGGACGGTTGCCCGATTCCAGGAAGGCTTCGATCAGCTTGATGCGCTTGGTGAGGCGCTTGAGCTTGGTTTCCGAACCGGTAGCGGCGATTTCCTCGCGCAGGCGGGTCATTTCCGACTGCAGGTCGATCGTGCGCAGCAGTTCGTACACGGCCTCGGCGCCCATCGCGGCGTCGAAGTCGTCACCGTGCTCCTGGCGGGCCTGCAGGTACTGTTCCTCGGTCAGCAGCTGGCGGCGTTCCAGGGCGGTCAGGCCCGGCTCGGTCACCACGTAGGCTTCGAAATACAGCACGCGCTCGATGTCGCGCAGGGTCATGTCCAGCATCAGGCCGATGCGCGACGGCAGCGACTTCAGGAACCAGATGTGGGCGACCGGCGAGGCCAGGTCGATGTGGCCCATGCGCTCGCGGCGCACCTTGGCCAGGGTCACTTCGGTGCCGCACTTTTCGCAGACCACGCCGCGGTGCTTCATGCGCTTGTACTTGCCGCACAGGCACTCGTAGTCCTTCACCGGTCCGAAGATGGCGGCGCAGAACAGGCCGTCGCGTTCCGGCTTGAAGGTGCGGTAGTTGATGGTTTCCGGCTTCTTCACTTCGCCGAAGGACCACGAACGGATCAGGTCCGGCGAGGCCAGCGCGATCTTGATCGCGTCGAAGTCCAGCGTCTGGCGCTGCTGGTTGAAGAGGTTGAGCAGGTCTTTCATGGTGTTCTCCAGAAGGAGGAATGCTGTGTCGATGGGCTTTCAGTTCACTGCCAGCGGCGCGGCGGTGGAGGCCGCCGCGCCGGCATGGATCAGTTGTCTTCCAGTTCCATGTTGATGGCCAGCGAGCGGATTTCCTTCACGAGCACGTTGAAGGATTCCGGCATGCCCGCGACCATCTCGTGCTCACCGTCGACGATGTTCTTGTACATCTGGTTGCGGCCCTGCACGTCGTCGGACTTCACCGTCAGCATTTCCTGCAGGGTGTAGGCCGCGCCGTAGGCTTCCAGCGCCCAGACTTCCATTTCACCGAAGCGCTGGCCGCCGAACTGCGCCTTGCCGCCCAGCGGCTGCTGGGTGACGAGCGAGTACGGGCCGGTCGAACGGGCGTGCATCTTGTCGTCGACCAGGTGGTTCAGCTTCAGGTAGTGCATGTAGCCAACCGTGGTGTGGCGATCGAATGCTTCACCGGTGCGGCCGTCGTACAGCTGGGTCTGGCCACTGCTCGGCAGGTCGGCCAGTTCCAGCATGCGCTTGATTTCCGCTTCGGTGGCGCCGTCGAACACCGGGGTGGCCATCGGCACGCCGTCGGTCAGGTTGCGGGCCAGGCGCAGCAGTTCCTCGTCGCTGAACTGCGACAGGTCGACACGGTTGGCCACGTTGGTATCGTCGTGGTTGTAGATGTCGTCCAGGAACTTGCGCAGGTCGGCCACCGCCGCCTGGGCTTCCAGCATCGCCTGGATCTTGCGACCCAGGCCCTTGGCGGCCCAGCCCAGGTGCACTTCCAGGATCTGGCCGATGTTCATGCGCGACGGCACGCCCAGCGGGTTCAGCACGATATCCACGGTTTCGCCCGAGGCCATGTACGGCATGTCCTCGACCGGCACCACGTTGGAGACCACACCCTTGTTGCCGTGGCGGCCGGCCATCTTGTCGCCCGGCTGGATGCGGCGCTTCACGGCCAGGAACACCTTGACCATCTTCAGCACGCCCGGGGCGAGGTCGTCACCGGCGGTGATCTTGCCGCGCTTGTCGGCGAAGCGACGCTCGAATTCCTTCTCGTGCGCCTGGATCTGCTTCTGTGCGCGCTCGATGGCTTCCGAAGCGTCTTCGTCCTTCATGCGCAGGGCGAACCAGTCAGCCTTCTTCAGGCCGTCCAGGAAGGCGTCGGTGATCACGTCACCCTTCTTCAGGCCAGCGCCACCGTTGACCACCTTGCCCACGATCTGCGAACGCAGACGCATGTAGATGGCGGCCTCCAGGATGCGGAACTGGTCGTCGAAGTCCTTCTTGACGCGCTTGATTTCAGACTCTTCGATCTGGCGGGCGCGCTTGTCCTTCTCGATGCCGTCGCGGGTGAAGACCTGCACGTCGATGACGGTGCCGTCCATGCCCGGCGGAACGCGCAGCGAGCTGTCCTTCACGTCCGAAGCCTTCTCGCCGAAGATCGCGCGCAGCAGCTTCTCTTCCGGAGTCAGCTGGCTTTCGCCCTTCGGGGTGACCTTGCCGACCAGGATGTCGCCGGCACGGACTTCCGCACCGATGTACACCACGCCGCTCTCGTCCAGGCGGTTCAGCGCCTGCTCGGAGACGTTCGGGATGTCGGCGGAGATTTCCTCCGGCCCCAGCTTGGTGTCACGCGCGACGCAGGTCAGCTCTTCGATGTGGATCGTGGTGTAACGATCTTCTTCCACCACGCGCTCGGACAGCAGGATGGAGTCTTCGAAGTTGTAGCCGTTCCACGGCATGAACGCGATCAGCATGTTCTGGCCCAGGGCCAGTTCGCCGATGTCGGTGGACGGACCGTCGGCCAGCACGTCACCGCGGGCGATGACGTCACCCACCTGGACCAGCGGACGCTGGTTGATGCAGGTGTTCTGGTTCGAACGGGTGTACTTGACCAGGTTGTAGATGTCCACGCCCGCGTCGGTGGCGCCAACGATCTCTTCCTCGTTGACCTTGACCACGATGCGGGCTGCGTCGATCTGCACGATCTCGCCACCACGGCGGGCGTTCACGGTCACGCCGGAGTCCCGCGCCACGGCGCGCTCGATGCCGGTACCCACCAGCGGCTTCTGCGCACGCAGGGTCGGCACGGCCTGACGCTGCATGTTGGCGCCCATCAGTGCGCGGTTGGCGTCATCGTGCTCCAGGAACGGAACCAGCGCGGCCGCGATCGACACGGTCTGCATCGGCGAGACGTCCATGAAGTGCACTTCCGCCGGCGGCTTCAGCAGCGATTCGCCCTGGAAGCGGCACGGCACGAACTGCTCGGTCAGGGTGCCCTTGGCGTCGGTCAGCGCGTTGGCCTGCGCAATGACGTACTCGTTTTCTTCGATCGCCGACAGGAACTCGACTTCGTCATAGACCTTGCCGTCCACGACCTTTCGGTACGGGGTCTCGAGGAAACCGTACTGGTTGGTGCGGGCGTACACGGCCAGCGAGTTGATCAGGCCGATGTTCGGGCCTTCCGGGGTTTCGATGGTGCAGACGCGGCCGTAATGGGTCGGGTGCACGTCGCGCACTTCGAAGCCGGCGCGCTCGCGGGTCAGGCCGCCCGGGCCCAGGGCCGAGACGCGACGCTTGTGCGTCACTTCCGACAGCGGGTTGTTCTGATCCATGAACTGCGACAGCTGCGAGGAACCGAAGAACTCCTTGATGGCAGCGGCGACCGGCTTGGCGTTGATCAGCTCCTGAGGGGTCAGGCCTTCCGACTCGGCCATCGACAGGCGCTCCTTGACCGCGCGCTCGACGCGGACCAGGCCCACGCGGAACACGTTCTCGGCCATTTCACCGACCGAGCGCACGCGACGGTTGCCCAGGTGATCGATGTCGTCGACCACGCCGCGACCGTTGCGGATCTCGGTCAGGACCTTGATCACGTCGAGGATGTCGGAGCTGTCGCCGTGGGCGGCGACCAGGCGCTTGGACTCTTCGTCGTTGCGCTCACCGAAGTACTTGCTGTCGTACAGCACGGCTTCGCCGGTGGTTTCCTTGCGGCCCACGCGACGGTTGAACTTCATGCGGCCGACCGCGGACAGGTCGTAGCGCTCGAAGGTGAAGAACAGGTTGTGGAACAGGTTCTGCGCGGCATCCTTGGTCGGCGGCTCGCCCGGACGCATCATGCGGTAGATCTCGACCAGCGCTTCCAGCTGGGTCTTGGTCGGGTCGATGCGCAGGGTGTTGGACAGGTACGGACCACGATCCAGGTCGTTCACCCACAGGGTGCCGACCGCGTCCACGCCGGCCTTGCGGAAGGCCTGCAGCTGTTCGTCGGTGATCTCGTCGTTGGCCTGGGCCAGCAGTTCGCCGGTCGAGGCATCGACCACGTCGTGCGACAGGATGCGGCCGACGATGTAGTCGTCCGGCACGGCCAGGGCGGCGATGCCCGAGGCTTCCAGCTGCTTGATGTGGCGCGCGGTGATGCGCTTGCCGGCTTCCACGATGACCTTGTCGCCGTCGGCGAGGTCGAAGCCCAGGGTTTCGCCACGCAGGCGCTCGGGCACCAGCTCCAGCTGGACGCCTTCATCCGGGTTGATGTGGAAGGTGTTGATCTCGAAGAACTCGGCCAGCATCTCTTCGTTGCTGTAACCAAGCGCGCGCAGCAGGATCGACACCGGCAGCTTGCGGCGGCGGTCGATACGGGTGAACAGCGCATCCTTCGGGTCGAACTCGAAGTCCAGCCAGGAACCGCGGTAAGGAATGATGCGGGCGCTGTACAGCAGCTTGCCCGAGCTGTGGGTCTTGCCGCGGTCGTGGTCGAAGAACACGCCCGGCGAGCGGTGCAGCTGCGAGACGATGACGCGCTCGGTACCGTTGACGATGAAGGTGCCGTTCTCGGTCATCAGCGGGATTTCGCCCAGATAGACCTCCTGCTCCTTCACGTACTTGATGGCCTTGGTCGACGACTCACGGTCGTAGATCACCAGGCGCACGGTGACGCGCAGCGGGGCGCCGTAGCTCATGCCGCGCTGGCGGCACTCACGCTCGTCGAAGACCGGTTCGCCCAGCTTGTAGCCGACGTATTCCAGGGCAGCATTGCCGCTGTAGCTGGCGATCGGGAAGACCGACTTCAGCGCAGCATGCAGGCCGTGGTCCGTGCGCTTGGCCGGATCGACGTTTTCCTGCAGGAATTCACGATAGGAATCCACCTGGATGGCGAGCAGGAACGGCACTTCGAGAATCGAGCGCTGCTTGCCGAAATCCTTGCGGATACGCTTTTTTTCGGTGAACGAATAGGACGTCATGAGGTCTTCCACCTTGTTGTGCGGGCCGTGCGTCCACGACCCTGAAGGGAACTTGAAATTGTCAGTTGGAAGTCGCTGGTATTGCCGGCACCAGCACGCCTTCTCCCGCTACTTCCAACTGCCAACTCGTCTGCTACCACCCCCCCCGCTGCCGCGCCGTGCGCTGGCCTGCCGGGGTTTGACTGCAGCCCGTGTTGGGCTTTTTCCTGCTTTTGAAACGGTAGAGTCGACTGTTGGTCGACTTCCTTCACAGCAGTCGACCAACAGTCGACTCTACACCACCGCAACAACGACCAAAGGCCGGGGGCTTACGCCCCCAGCCTTGGCTGCATCGCCGCGAATCGATGACGATGCAAGGTAACTGCTTACTTGACTTCGACAGTCGCGCCAGCAGCTTCCAGGTCCTTCTTCATCTTCTCGGCGTCTTCCTTCGAAGCGCCTTCCTTCAGGACGCCACCGGCTTCGGCCAGGTCCTTCGCTTCCTTCAGGCCCAGGCCGGTGATGGCGCGGACGGCCTTGATGACTTCGACCTTCTTGTCGCCGGCCGACTTCAGGGTGACGGTGAACTCGGTCTGCTCTTCAACAGCAGCGGCCGGGCCAGCGGCGGCAGCCACGGCAACCGGAGCAGCGGCGGAGACGCCGAACTTCTCTTCGATGGCCTTGACCAGCTCCATCACTTCCATCAGGGACTTCTCGGCGATGGCGTCGACGATCTGTTCGTTGGTAAGGGACATGATTAATACCTTTGGATGATTTTCTGGGTTGAGGTTCCGTCAGGAACCACGATAAGTCGAAACTCAGGCGGTCTCGGCGGCCGGCTCGGCAGCGTCGGCAGCGACGTCGCCACCACCCTGCTTCTCGCCAACGGCCTTGATGGCGCGGGCAAACATCGTGACCGGCTCGGTCAGGACGCGGGCCAGCATGGCCAGGGCCTGGTCGCGGGTCGGCAGCGAGGCCAGCACTTCGACGTGGCTTGCCGGGAACACTTCGCCACCGATGGCGACGACCTTAGCCTTCAGCTTGTCGTTGCCCTTGGCGGCTTCCTTGATCAGGCGACCGGCAGCGCCGGGCTCCTCGAGCGAGAACGCGTACAGCAGCGGACCAACCATCTGGTCCTGGGCGACTGCGAACTCGGTGCCTTCAACGGCGCGCGAAGCCAGGGTGTTCTTGACAACCTTCAAGAAAACACCGGTTTCACGAGCCTGCTTGCGCATCGCGGTCATCTGGGCGACCGTGGTGCCAGCGTATTCGGCTGCGATCAAGGAGTGGGCCTTGGCGGCGACGTCTGCCAGCTCGGCGACTACTTCTTGCTTCTGGGACAGATTGAGAGCCATTGCACTCCTCCTATTGAACTCCGCTTACGGCTCCTGCCGTGTGCGGTCCTGTGCGGCATCCGTCCTGGACGCCGGGAACATCGGGATGATGTTCCGGGGGTGGGCCGTTCTAGACCTGGAGTGGGCCAACCTGGGGAAACCCAGACGTGCGTGAACCAGAAAAACTCCAGAAGGGCACCATCTACGCAGGGTGATTCCGGGGAATCGATTAAGCGTTCATGACTGCTCCGGCGGCGACTCCTTGCCAGGTCGAGCTTCCCTGCCCGTCGCCGGTATTGCCACGACCGCGCCTGCGGTCTTTGACGGCTACCGCGGGCGATGCACTGCCAGCGATGCCTTCAAATGTCACGGTCACGGCACCGAAGGTACCGTGACCGCTTGAAACAATTACTTCAGGGTCAGCGACGACTGGTCGACGGTGACGCCCGGGCCCATCGTCGAGCTGACCGAAACCTTCTGCAGGTAGGTGCCCTTGGAGGTGGCCGGCTTGGCCTTGATCAGGTCCAGCAGCAGCGCGGTCAGGTTCGACTTCAGCGCGTCTTCGGCGAAGTCGGCCTTGCCGATGGTGCAGTGGATGATGCCGGCCTTGTCGGTACGGTAACGGACCTGGCCCGACTTGGCGTTCTTCACGGCTTCACCCGGGTTCGGGGAAACGGTGCCGACCTTCGGGTTCGGCATCAGGCCACGCGGGCCCAGCACGGTGCCCAGCTTGCCGACGACGCGCATGGCGTCCGGGGTCGCGATGACGACGTCGTAGTTCAGATCGCCGGCCTGCATCTTCTCGGCCAGATCATCCATGCCGACGGCTTCGGCGCCAGCGGCCAGGGCTTCGTCAGCCTTGGCACCGGCCGGAGCGAACACGGCGACGCGGACCGACTTGCCGGTACCGGCCGGCAGCACGGTGGAGCCACGGACCTGCTGGTCGGACTTCTTCGCATCGACGCCCAGGCGCACAGCGACGTCGATCGACTCGACGAACTTGGCCTTGGTGGCGGTCTTCAGGATGTTGATCGCGTCCTCGAAGGCGTATGCCTTGCCCGGGACGACGGCGGCCTTGATGGCCTTCTCACGCTTGGTCTGTGCCATCTTATTAACCCTCCACCACGAGGCCCATGGAACGGGCAGAGCCAGCGATGGTACGCACGGCGGCGTCCAGATCGGCGGCAGTCAGATCCGGTTCCTTCGCCTTGGCGATCTCTTCCAGCTGCTTACGGGTGACCTTGCCGACCTTCTCGGTGTTCGGGCGCTTGGAGCCCGACGAGATGCCAGCAGCCTTCTTCAGCAGGGTGGTGGCCGGGGTGCTCTTGGTGATGAAGGTGAACGTACGGTCCGAGTAGGCCGTGATGATCACCGGAACCGGCAGGCCCGGCTCGAGCTTCTGCGTGGCAGCGTTGAACGCCTTGCAGAATTCCATGATGTTCAGACCGCGCTGACCCAGCGCAGGGCCGACCGGCGGCGAGGGGTTGGCCTGACCGGCCTTCACCTGCAGCTTGATGTAACCGACAACTTTCTTTGCCATGTGAGTACTCTCCGGGTGCTAGCGCCTTTCGACAACAGGCTCCCCATCGGACCGGGAATCACGCGTCCCGGCATCGCGTTTTGAAATCATGCTGAAGGCCGCCTTGCGGCGGCCTCATCCTGCTGGCTTCCCAGCGGGGAGCCGCGCACTATATCAGGTTTTTTCTTCACATGCCTGAAGTGGCACATAAACGAGAGAAACCGGGCCAAGCCCGGTTTCTGTTCAGGAGGCGAGCATGGCTCGACTCTGCAGCTGGATCAGACGGCTTTTTCGACCTGGCCGAACTCGAGTTCGACCGGAGTAGCGCGACCGAAGATCAGCACGGAAACGCGCAGACGGCTCTTCTCGTAGTTGACTTCTTCGACGACGCCATTGAAATCGTTGAACGGGCCATCGGTGACGCGGACCATCTGGCCCGGCTCGAACAGCACCTTCGGACGCGGCTTCTCGACACCTTCCTGAACGCGGTTCAGGATGGCCTCGGCCTCGGAATCGGCGATCGGCAGCGGACGGTCGGCGGTGCCGCCGATGAAGCCCATGACGCGCGGGGTTTCCTTGACCAGATGCCAGCTTTCGTTGTCGATGCGCGGAATACCGGCTTCTTCGTGGGTCTCGATCTGGACCAGCACATAACCCGGGAAGAACTTGCGCTCGGAGCGGCGCTTCTGGCCAGCGCGCATCTCGACCACTTCTTCGGTCGGGACCAGGACATCGCCGAAGCGCTCTTCCATGCCGTCACGGACGATGCGATCGCGCAGGGCCTGCGCCACCGACTTCTCGAAGCCCGAATAGGCGTGAACGACGTACCAACGCTTCATGCAATTCTCCTTAGCGGCTCAGGAACAACTGAACCAGCCACTGAATGACGTAATCGAACCCACCCAGCAACAGACTGAGAATGGTCACCACCACCATCACGACCCAGGTCATGCGGATGGCTTCCTGGCGCGTCGGCCAGACCACCTTGCGCAGTTCGAAGCGCGACTCGGAGAGGAATTCGCGGGTGTCGCGCCCCTTGCCGGTCAGCATGAACACGCCGATACCGCCAACCAGACCGACCACAACCGCCAACGCACGCAGCTGACCCGCCCACGCACCCAGCTGGGTGGCGCGACCGGAATCGGCGGAGAACCAGAACCAGACGAACAGACCGGCCAGCACCAGCAGCGATGCGGCGACGTACTTGACGATATCCCCGCCATTGGCGGAGTTGTCCTTGGAGTGTTCGATCTTGCTATTCATCCGGCTGTGTCTGCTTTAGCGGCCCAGGCCGCTGGATAAGGTGGGCAGGTGGCACGCCAGGAGGGACTCGAACCCCCAACCTGCGGTTTTGGAGACCGCTGCTCTGCCAATTGAGCTACTGGCGTACGTGTTGAAACTTGCCTTCCCTTAGACGGCGAAGGCGGACCGAGGTTCCCGGCCCGCCATTCGCGTAACCGGCGGCGCTATGCAACCACCGGTACTGCAGGCTTACTCGATGATCTTCGAGACCACGCCGGCGCCGACGGTGCGGCCGCCTTCGCGGATGGCGAAGCGCAGGCCTTCGTCCATCGCCACCGGGTTGATCAGGGTGACGACCATCTTGACGTTGTCACCCGGCATCACCATTTC
>NZ_JCAFSQ010000022.1:0-14275 GCF_059369375.1 Stenotrophomonas sp. YJH_SMC_48-3
CTGGTGGAATACATCCAGTACTACAACCAGGAGCGCATCAAATTGAAATTGAAGGGCCTGAGCCCGGTACAGTACCGGGAGCAGGCCCAACAGGCCCAATCGGCCGCCTGACCCCTGTCCAAGTCTCGGGGGTCACTTCAAGTCGAGGGGCTTGACAGATAATTCGATTACGCGCGTAATCGAGATGTCGATTACGGATGTAAACCATGACCCCGATCAGCGAAGCCGAAGCCGTTGTGATGGAGGTGCTGTGGCAGCAGGCACCACGGAGTGCCGATGACGTGGTGGCCGCGCTGGCCCATCGCGACTGGGCCGAGCCGACCATCAAGACCCTGCTCAACCGCCTGCTGACCAAGGGCGCGATCGCCGCCGAGCGCGATGGACGGCGTTACCTGTACCGGCCGCTGCTGCAGCGCCAGGCTTGGGTAGAGGCGCAGAGCCAGGACTTCATCGGGCGTGTCTTCGAGGGGCGCGTGGCGCCGCTGGTCGCGCACTTCAGCGAACGTGGCCAGTTGAGCGCACAGGACATCGCCGAACTGAAGAAGCTGATCCAGGAGCTGGACCATGACTGAGCTGCTCCACGGACTGTGGCAGGCCAGCCTGTGGCTGGCGGTGGGCGTGATCCTGCTGGCAGTAATGCGACCGCTGCTGGTGCGGATGGGCGGCGGGGGGCTGGCCTACCGCAGCTGGTGGCTGCTGCCGATGCTGCTGGTGGCACTGATGCTGCCGTTGCCGCAGGTTGCGTTGTTGCAGCAGGTACCCACGCTGCCGCTGAAAGTGATGCCCGGTGCCATCGATGCTCTGAACGGGCCGTCGTTGCCATGGGCAGGGCTGTTGTTCGCGCTGTGGGCGCTGGGCGCGGGCATCTGCCTGCTGCGCGACCTGCGCGCACAACTCCGTTTCGAACGGCGGATGGGTCCACTGACGCCGCGCACCGATGGCAGCTGGCAGGCCAGCGGCGATCCCGGCCTGCCCGCGCTGGTGGGCCTGTGGCGGCCGCGCATCGTGGTCGGCCCGGCATTCGACCAGCAGTTCAGTGCACAGGAGCAGGGCCTGATCCTGCAACACGAGCGCAACCACCGTCGCAACGGCGATCACTGGGCCAACGGCGCGCTGCTGCTGGCGCGCGCGGTGTTCTGGTTCCACCCGCTGCTGCCATGGGCCGCACGCCGCTTCCTGCGCGATCAGGAATTGGCCTGCGATGCCCGCACCATCGGTCCGCAGCCTGCGCTGCGCGGCCTGTATGCCAGCACGCTGCTGAAGGCGCAGCTGGTCCACCCGGTTGCGCCCGCGGTTTGCCATTGGCGCAGCCAACCCGTGTTGAAGGAGCGTATCGCCATGTTGAAGCAGTCCAAGCGGAAGGCATTGCCGTGGGTGTCCGGGCAGGTGCTGGTGGTCGGGTTGTGTGTGGGCATGGGGGCGGTGGCATGGGCCAGCCAGGGCGGTGCGGCCGGTGGCACCCGGATCGGTGTCGAGCCGTTCGAACATGCGCAGGACGATGCGGCCAAGGTGGGGTTGGACCGGCCGATCCAGGTGGACAAGATGCCGCCGCCGTCCTATCCGAAGTCCGCCGTCGAGCAACGCCAGGTAGGCGTGGTCAATCTGCGCATCGAAGTGGATGCACAGGGCCATCCGACCGATGTGCGGGTACTCAGTGCGACCAATCCGGGGGTGTTCGACGCCGTCTCCGTCGCCGCCGCGCGCAGCTGGACCTATCGTCCCGCGGTGAAGAACGGCAAGCCGGTGGCCGGTGCCGTACGCATTCCGATCACCTACGCCATGGATGACACCGAGGACGCGAAGTGAAGTCCGCGCCGCTGTTGATGATGGCAGCGCTGCTGGTGGGGTGTGCAACCCAGGATCGCCTGACCACCGTCGATACCCGCAGCGAGAATGTCGGTCACCAGCGCCTGCAGCCGCAGGCGGGCGGCGACAGTGGGCAGCTGCAGGTGTATTCGCTGGGTGCGACCGAGGGCTACCGGATGCCGCAACTGTACGCGGCACCGGACCCGGAGGTCGGGGATAGCGACCCGCGCGCGGAACTGGCGCCGACCACCATCTGCCTGCAGGTGGTGGTTGATGCCAATGGCGCCGTGGAGCGAAGCCTGCCATTGACCGATCGTCCGGAGTGCGCGGCAGGGGCTGCACGCGAGAACGCGCCCCTGCTGCAGGCTGCGCAGGAAGCCGTGGCGATGTGGAAGTACTCGTCCGCAGCGGTCTGCCACTTCGCGGCCGGCAAGGTGCCTGCCGACCGCGGCGACTGCCGCGGCGCCGAGCGCGTCGAGCCGGTAGCGGTCACCCTGCAATATGCCTTCACCTTCGAGATCGTGAAGGGACAGCACGTGGTGCGCACGCAGGGAAAATGACTGCTCGCGATGACCAGGATAGCGCCGGTCCACACCCGGCGGGCGCAGTGGCGTGGATCAGGCCCCGCCCTGGATGTTGGCCTTCACCGCCGGCTGCATCAGCGCCGGCTCGGCCAGCGTGGCATCGCGGGCCTGGCGCACGCTGACGAACTCCGCCTCGGCCACGCCGTCATGCACGTGGATGTTGTGCGCGCGCTGTTCGCCGATGGTGGTTTCGTTGGCGAAATCACGACCGCCCGGACCGTAGTCGTGGCAGACGAATACGCGGGTCGCATCGGGCAGGGCCAGCAGACGTTGGATTGAACGGTACAGCTGTGCGGCATCGCCGCCCGGGAAGTCGCAGCGGGCGGTGCCGCCGTCTGGCATGAACAGCGAGTCGCCGGTGAACAGTGCATCGCCGATCAGGTAGGCGACGCTGTCGCTGGTGTGGCCGGGCACGGCGATGACCTGACAGCGCAGTTCGCCCAGAGCGAAGGTCTCGCCATCGCTGAACAGGCGATCGAAGATCTCATCGGCGGCCGGAAGCTGCAGGCCGTAGCGCGGCGCAAAAGTGGCCTGCACCGCACGGATGCCTTCGCCGATGCCCAGCGTGGCCTGCGGAAAGCGGTGCTTGAGCCGGCGCCCTGCCGACACATGATCGGCGTGGGCATGCGTCTCCAGCAGCCAGCGCAGCTGCAGGCCTTGTTGTTCGATGGCATTCAGCACGTCGCGCAGCGGTGCTTCGCTGCTGGCGTCGGTATCCGGGTCGTAGTCCAGTACCGGGTCGATCAGCGCTGCCTCGCCACTTGCCGGGTCGCTGACCAGATAGCTGAAGGTGTTGCTGTCACGGTGGAAGAACGACTGCACCTGGACCGACATTGGAACGCTCCTCAGCGCGTGCCGAGCACGCGGTTCAGCAACTGCGCCAGGTTCTCGCCGGCCAGTCGCAGCTGCGCTTCGGCCAGCGGCCGGTAGCGCTCGGTGTATTCATCACCGATCTTACGCGTGGCCGGATAAACGCCAGCTTGCATGGAAATGCGGCAGCTGGCCTCGGCCCAGGCCTGCGGGTCGCGCTGCGGGTTGGACTGGCGTGCCAGCTTCGGCGCGCGCTGGCTCTGCAGCAGCGGCAGGTAGCCGGCATCGTCCAGCTTGCGGGTGTTGAGCATGCCGCTGTCCCACAGCGAGTGCAGGTTCGTACCGCGGTTGCCGAACTGCAGCTGGAAATCGTTGCCGCCCTTGTCATGGGCGTAGCCGGCGTGCATCGGCTGGTGGATGTCACCCACCAGGTGCACGACGAACTTCAGCGCCTGCAGGCGCTCGCCGTCGGTCAGGCTGCGGTCGCCGAGGATGGCACTCTGTGCTTTCAGTGCCTCGACAATGCAGTTGCCGCTTTTGCAGTGCTTCGGTGCTTCGTAGTGGCAGTTGTCTTCGGCGATGTTGACGTAGTGCCAACCGGCCGAGCGACGGCCCAGGCCGGGGTCCTTGGCGCGCAGCTGATCGGCCCAGGGCGCGATGCTGGCCAGGGTGGCGTCTGGCTCGGTGGCCAGCAGACGGTCCACTTCGGCGCGGGCGGTGGGGGTGAGGCGGGCGTCGGCGACTTCGGCGACAAGGCGGTGGCCTTGCGCACCCCAGGCATGTGCGGGGGCGGAGACGGACAGCAGGGCCGGCGCCAGGGCGGCGGCGAGGAACAGGGAGTGCAGGGCTTTCATGCGCACATTCTAGCGGGCCTCGGCAGGCCCGGGCTTGATCACGCCTGGTGTTCGCCACGCGGCCTTGATGCGGCGGCCGCTAGGGTGGCCCGTGCACATGCGGGGAGGGGCCGATGGCGATCACGGACAGGCGCATCATGGCCGGGCATCCCGATGACGACGGGTTCGCTGCCACGTTCGATGCCCAGGTGGTCTGGCGCATGCGCTGGGCCTGCGCCGTGGCCGGGGCGTTCTCGCTGGGCTTTGCCGTGCTCGATACCTACTGGTTGCCGCCGGACGTGCACGCGCCGGTGCTGCGCTGGCGGCTGGGCGTTCTGCTGCCGGCACTGCTGCTCGGCGTCGCGCTGACCTTCGTGCCGGTGCTGCGGCGCCACCTGCAGTGGCTGGGCGGCAGCGTCGTGCTGGTCAGCGGGCTGGCGCTGGTGACCATGATCTGGACCGCGCACCGTGCCGGCGTGGACTACCCCTACGAAGGCATCAGCCTGTTCCTGTTGTTGAACTACTTTCTGTGCGGGCTGCGCTTCGGGGTAGCGACGCTGACCGGAACCCTGATCGCGCTGGCCTTCGTGCTGGCCGAGCTGCAGGTGGGCCGGCACTGGGCGCAGATGCTGCAGAGCGTGATGTTCGTGCTGGCCAGCAACCTGGCCGGCATTGTCGGCAGCTACATTTCCGAACGGCAGGCGCGTGCAACGTGGCGGGCCGAGCAACGCCTGGATGCATTGGCCAACCACGATGGGCTGACCGGCCTGCTGAACCGGCGCGCCTTCGATCGCCAGGCCAACCAGATCTTCCAGCGCTATCTGCGTACACCGCATGCGCGTGGCGCACTGCGCATCGCCATGATCGATATCGACTACTTCAAGCGCTACAACGACCACCACGGCCATCCCGCCGGTGACACCGTGCTGCATGCGGTGGCGACGACCCTGGCTGCTCAGCTTCGTGGTAGCGACTCGGTGGTGGCACGCTACGGCGGCGAAGAGTTCGTGGCGCTGGGGCACTGGGCGCCGGGACAACCGGAATCAGCGCCGTTCGAGCAGCTTCGGCAACAGGTGCAGGCGCTGGCGATCGCACATGCCGATTCGGATGCGGCCCCGGTGGTGAGCGTGAGCATCGGTGTGGCACGCTGGCATGATGATGGTGGCGATACGCTGGAACAGGCATTGGCGCGGGCCGATGCAGCGCTGTACCGCGCCAAGGAAGGCGGCCGCAACCGGGTGGAAGTGGCGCCGGATCAATAATCGACTGAAAGGCGGCCCGTTCATGCTTCTGTAGAGCCGAGCCATGCTCAGCTGATCTTCTTCGGGTACCTGCGCGCTCCGCGCGATAGCCGAGCATGGCTCGGCTCTACAGAAGAGCGCGCCTCTGCATGCTTTCCAAAAAAAGGCCCCGGCAAAGACCGGGGCAACATGCTGCGTGGGTTTTGCGTTCAGCGGGGGAGCGGGGGGAAGCCCCCGCGCCCGGCACACGCTTAGAACTTGAAGACGTACGACGCGCCGTAGACCAGCGGATCGATGTTGACTGTGCCGATCTTCTCGCCGTTCAACTTCACCTTGCTGTCGATGTCGATCCAGCGCATGTCCACGCGCAGCGCGCCCTTCTCGCCGATCGCGAAGTCCACGCCCGCATGCGCGGCCAAGCCCCACGAATCCTGCAGCTTCAGGCGGCTGTCCTTCAGCGCACCGGTGGTGTCTTCGCTGAAGAAGGTCGTGTAGTTCACGCCCGCGCCAACGAACGGCGACACCTTGCCCTTGCTGTTGAAGTGGTACTGCAGGGTCACCACCGGCGGCAGCTGCTTGGTGCTGCCCACGCGGCCCAGGCCGTTGATGTTGATGTCGTGCTTGAACGGCAGCGCGGCCAGCACTTCGATGCCCAGGTTGTCGGCGATGAAGTACTCGCCGGTGATGGTCGGCTTGACGTCGTTGTCGACGTCGACCTTCAGGGTGTGGCCGGCCAGCCAGCCGTTGTTCGACTTCGGCGCCACCTGGTGGACGCCGGCCGAGACGGTCCAGTCACCCTTGGACTGGGCCATGGCCGGGGCGGCGGCGAGGGACAGGGCAGCGGCCAGGCCGGCCAGGATCAGGGGGGAGGTCTTGCGCATGGGGGTGATCTCGTTGCTGGGTGGATGGCGACAGTCTCGGCCTCACGCCGCGCTAACGCTTTGATCCGGATCAAATCCTGTCCGCCCGCCCTCTGGCGCGGGGGCTGGCCCACGGTGGCCAGCCCCGGTTTGCTAGACTTGTGGGCCCTATCCATCCCGCCGCACCCGTCGCGGCCGCAGGAGCTTGAGAACATGGCAATCAAGGTTGGTATCAACGGTTTCGGTCGCATCGGGCGTAACGTCCTGCGCTCGGCGGTGCTGAACTTCGGCGACGACATCGAAATCGTGGCCATCAACGATCTGCTGGAGCCGGATTACCTGGCGTACATGCTCAAGTACGACTCCGTGCACGGCCGCTTCAAGGCCGACGTGGCCGTGCAGGGCAACGACCTGCTGGTGAACGGCAAGAAGATCCGCCTGACCCAGGAACGCGACCCGGCCAACCTGAAGTGGGACGAAGTCGGCGCCGACGTGGTGCTGGAAGCCACCGGCCTGTTCCTGACCAAGGAAACCGCGCAGAAGCACATCGATGCCGGCGCGAAGAAGGTCATCATGTCGGCCCCGTCGAAGGACGACACGCCGATGTTCGTGTTCGGCGTGAACGACAAGACCTACGCCGGCCAGGCCATCATTTCCAACGCGTCGTGCACCACCAACTGCCTGGCCCCGCTGGCCAAGGTCATCAACGACAAGTGGGGCATCAAGCGTGGCCTGATGACCACGGTGCATGCGGCCACCGCCACCCAGAAGACCGTCGATGGCCCGTCCAACAAGGACTGGCGCGGCGGCCGTGGCATCCTGGAAAACATCATTCCGTCGTCCACCGGTGCGGCAAAGGCCGTCGGCGTGGTCATTCCGGAACTGAACAAGAAGCTGACCGGCATGAGCTTCCGCGTCCCGACCTCCGACGTGTCGGTGGTCGACCTGACCGTCGAGCTGGAAAAGGAAGCCACCTACGCCGAGATCTGCGCTGAAGTGAAGGCACAGAGCGAAGGCGCGCTGAAGGGTATCCTGGGCTACACCGAAGACAAGGTGGTGGCCACCGATTTCGTCGGTGAAACCCACACCTCGGTGTTCGACGCAGACGCCGGCATCGCCCTGGACGGCACCTTCGTCAAGCTCGTGTCGTGGTACGACAACGAGTGGGGCTATTCCAACAAGTGCCTGGAAATGGCCAAGGTTGTCGCCGCCAAGTAAGGCCGGCGAAGATCGCACGCGGACCCCGGCCTGGCCGGGGTTCGTCGTTTATGGGGCCGGCCCTGTCGTAGCATGGCCCGGTCGACCGCTGCCGCTGGGGCGCGGGATTGCAATGGAAGCATGCAATGGAAGCATTGATAGCCCTGGTGGTACTGGTTCTGCTGGCCATCCCGCTGCTGCTGGTGGTGGCGCTGGTGATGATTGCTGGCCTGCGCCGCCGTGTGGCCGCGCTGGAAGCCGCCATGGCTGCCGCGCCGGCCGCCCGGCCGGTTGCAGCCGAGCCTGCGCCGGAACGGTCTGCGCCCCTGCCTGTGGCCGGCGCCGATCCGCCGTTCCTGCGGCCGGTGGCGGCTGCCGCACCGCCTCCGCCCCAGCCAACGCCGGTGCGCGAAGCGGTGTCTGCGGCAGTGGAGGCGCCGCGCCCGGTCGCACCACCGCCGGTGCTACCCGCGCCGGTGCAGCCGCCGTTGCCCCCCGAACCGGCACTGCCCAACTTCATCGAGCGCGGCATCGGCGCGGTCAAGCGCTGGTTCACCGAGGGCAACGTGCCGGTCAAGATCGGCATGCTGGTGCTGCTGGCCGGTGTTGCCGCGCTGTTGAAGTACGTCAGCGACCAGGGCTGGCTGGTGCTGCCGATCGAGCTGCGCCTGGCCGGTGTCACCGTGGGTGCGCTGGGCCTGTTGGCGTTCGGCTGGCACCAGCGCGAGCGCCGGCGCCTGTTCGCACTGGCACTGCAGGGCGGTGCCATCGGCGTGTTGCTGCTGACCATCTTCGCCGCCTTCAAACGGTTCGAGCTGCTCAACCCCGGGTTTGCCTTCGCCAGTTCGATCGCGCTGGTGGCCGGCCTGTGCGTGCTGGCGGTGGTGCAGAACTCGCGCACGTTGGCGGTGCTGGGCATCCTCGCCGGCTTCATGGCACCGCTGTGGCTGTCCACCGGCAGTGGCAACCACGTGGGGCTGTTCAGCTACTACGCGGTGCTCAACGCTGGCATCTTCGCCATCGCCTGGTTCCGTCCGTGGCGTGCGCTGAACCTGCTTGGCTTCGCTTTTACCTTCGGCATCGGTACGTTCTGGGGCGTGTTGCAGTACGCGCCGGACAAGTTCAGCAGCACCGAGCCGTTCCTGCTGCTGTTCTTCGCCTTCTACCTGTTGATCCCGCTGCTGTACGCGCGCCGGCAGCCCGCCGGGCGACGTGACCTGGTCGACGGCAGCCTGGTGTTCGGCACGCCCCTGGTTGCCTTCTCGATGCAGGCGGGCATGCTGCACGAGCAGCCGATGACGCTGGCGCTGTGCGCGCTGGGCCTGGCGGCGATCTACGCCGTACTGGCACGGGCACTGATCGCGCGCGCGTCTTACACCGTGCTGGCGCAGTCGCATGCGGTGCTGGCGGTGGGCTTCGCCACGCTGGCGGTGCCGCTGGCATTGTCTGCGCGTGCCACCGGCGCGGTGTTCGCACTGGAAGGTGCGGGCCTGGCCTGGCTGGGCCTGCGCCAGAAGCGCTGGCTGCCGCAGGTGTCCGGCGCGTTGCTGCAGATCGGTGCTGCGTTCGCCTTTGTGGCCGGCGCCGACCACTGGCTCGACGACGCACGCGTCCTGCTCAACCCGACCGCCATCGGCGCGTTGCTGCTGGCCATTGCCGGCTTCGCGTCGGCGTGGAGTTACCAGCGCAGGGAGCGCCACGAGATCGCACTGGTCTACTACCTGTGGGGCCTGCTGTGGTGGCTGGGCGGTCTGGTGCACGAGATCTTCCGCTTCTTCCCGCACCGCACCCAGGCCGACGCGCTGCTTGTGCTGGTCGCAGCCACGGCCTGGCTGGCGGCTGAAGTGCAGCGCCGCCAGCCGGCACGCGCGCTGGGCGTCACCGCGCTGGCGATGCTGGCCCTGGGCTTCCCGCTGGCGCTGATGCAGAGCGATGCGCACCAGCAGCCGTTCGCCGGCTATGGCGCGCTGGCCTGGGCGGTGTTCGCGGCGCTGGGCGTCCGTACGTTGCTGTGCCTGCGCCAGGGCGGCAACACCGTGGCACGTATCGCGCAGTTCCTGTGGTGGCTGCTGTGGCCGTCGCTGCTTTCGTTGCTGGCCCTGTGGGGCGGTGGCGAGGCCGGGCTGGCACAGGGCTGGACGCTGCTGCTGTTCACGCTGCCGTGGCTGCTGATGGCGGCGCTGTCGTTGTGGCGCTGGGACGCACTGCGGTGGCCCCTGGGGGCTGCCTTCGACAGCGTGCGCCTGCCGTTGCAGTGCGTGCTGTTCGGCCTGCTGTCCTCAGGCTGGCTGTTCGGCCAGTTGCTGCCGGGTGACGCAGCGCCGCTGCCGTGGCTGCCGGTGTTGAATCCGGCCGAGCTGGGGCAGTGGTTGAGCCTGGCGCTGCTGGCGCGCTGGCTGTACCGCGGGCAGGCGCCGCAGGCACTGGTGAAGATCCGGCTGCCGCTGTTGGCATTGGCCATCTTCGTCGCGCTGACCAGCCTGGTGCTGCACGGCGTGCATCAGTGGGGCGGCCTGTCGTGGAGTTCGTCGATGATGCGTTCCAGCCTGGCGCAGACCAGCCTGACCGTGCTGTGGAGCGTGCTCGGCGTGATCGCCTGGGTATGGGGTTCGCGCCGCGGCCAGCGCGTGTTGTGGATGGTGGGAGCGGTGCTGATGGGCGTGGTGTTGGCCAAGCTGGTGCTTGTCGATCGCCAGCACCTGGGCAACCTGCTGGGCATCGCATCGTTCATCGCCTACGGCCTGCTGTGCACGGTCGTGGGTTATCTGGCACCGGCACCGCCCAGCGCGGCGCCGACCGTGGAGGAAAAACAATGAAGACGTGGAGCAGGGCGCTGCTGCCGGCGATGTTCGGCATGCTGGCCGCCATCACCGCACAGGCTGCCGATTACCGTACCCAGTACGCCGAACAGTGGCCGCTGACGTTGTCCAGCGCACAATCGGGTGCCTACCGTGTCGTGCTGGAACCGGCGATCTACCGTCGCTCCGGTAGCGCAGACCTGGGTGACGTGCAAGTGTTCAATGCCGCCGGCCAATCGTTGCCGTCGGCATTGCTCGCGCCGGACCAGCCGCTGGCACAACCGCCGGTGCAGCGGGAACTGCCGTGGTTCGCGTTGCCGCCGCTGGCCGAAGCACAGCGTAACGACCTGCAGTTGCTGACCGAGCGCGATACCGATGGCCGTGTCCGTCGCGTGGAAGCACGTGTGACTGGCGGTGCAAGGGCCAACGGGCAGGGCGGCTGGCTGATCGACGCCAGTGTGCTGGGCCAGCAGCCGCTGGCGGCGCTGGTACTGGATTGGGCCGACAGTGGCCAGCCGTTGCAGGCTCAGGTGCAGCTGGACGTCAGCGACGACCTGCAGCATTGGCGTGCACTTGGCCGCGACATTCCGCTGGTGGACCTGCAGCGCGCCGGCAAGCGCCTGCTGCAGCGCCGCCTGCAGGTGGATGGGGAAGCGCGCTATCTGCGCGTGCTGGCGCAGGGCGATGCCCGTCTGCCAACGTTGCGCAGCGTACTGGCCGAGCTGCCGCCGGCACCGGCCACACTGCCATGGGAGTGGTTGTCGCTGGCACCGACCTCGAAGGGCAAGGGCGAGTACACCTTCGAGATGGATGGCCGCTTCCCGGCGGCGCGTGCCGACGTGGCCAGCACTGACAACAGCCTGGTGCAGTGGACTTTGTTCAGCCGCGATGACGAGAGTGCAGAGTGGCAGCGGCGCAGTGCGCCGTGGATTGCCTATCAGCTGCAGCAGGGCGCGCAGGGCCAACGGCAGCAATCGGCCGCGCAACCGCTGGGCGGCGTGCACCGCGATCGTTACTGGAAGCTGGTGGCGAACCCCGCCGAAACGGCAACCGCACCCACCCTGCGCCTGGGTTATCAACCCGAAGTGCTGGTGTTCCTGAGCCAGGGTGCAGCGCCATATGCACTGGCAGTGGGCAGCGCGACCGCGCGCCGCATGGAAGCGCCGATCGGCGTGCTGATTGAAGAGCTGCGCCAGCGTAATGATCCGTCGTGGCAGCCGACGCTGGCGCGCCTGGAAGGCAGTCCGGAACCGCTGGCCGGCGATGCGGCGCTGAAGCCGCCGCACGATTGGAAGGCGTGGTTGCTGTGGGCGCTGCTGGGGCTGGGTGTGTTGGTTGTTGGCGGCCTGGCGGTCAGCCTGCTTCGGCAGAAGCCGGCGCCTTCGGCGTAGGTTCCGGCGAACGGCGCAGCCCCTCGTGGGTGGGCGGTTGGTCGCGTAAAGCAAAAGCCGTGCTTGGCCGGGCGGGGTGGGTTCGCGGGGGACGCCGCAAGTACGTCCTTGTAGGCTTGGCAGCCGCATCCATGCGGCTGACACCCCGTGAACCCACCCCGCCCGGCCTCTGACAGTTTCCGGTTGCGTCCACCCACGGAAGAGAAAAAAGAAGAGCAAAAGCAAAGCAGCTTCGCTGGGCGCTTCTTGTAGAGCCGAGCCCACGCTCGGCTGCTGCTCGCGGTAGACCCAGCCGAGCATGGGCTCGGCTCTACATTAGTTTCTCCGACATCAGAAACCGCTCTTGCCTTTGCCATCCGCTCCGTCACATGAACCTGTCGAGGCCGGGGCCGTGTGGGTTGGCAGGGGTGTCAGCCGCATGGATGCGGCTGCCAAGCCTCCATGGACGGATTCACGGCGCCCCCTGCTACCCCACACCGCCCCGGCCCACCCCCAGCATCATGAAGCGTCAGCGCTTTGGCCGTTGCTGTTGCTGTTGCCGTTGCCGTTGCTATTGCCGTTGCCGTTGCCGTTGCCGTTGCTGTTGCCGTTGCCGTTGCCGTTGCCGTGCGCCTCTGCCTGCCGCAGGCATCGACCCTCCCACCACCCGCACCCGATACAATGGCCGTCTGCCGTACCCCGGCATCCCGTCCCTGAGCCAAAGAGTTGCCCATGTCCATCGTCCGCATGACCGACCTCGACCTCTCCGGCAAGCGCGTGCTGATCCGCCAGGATCTGAACGTGCCGATCGAGAATGGCCGCATCACTTCCGAACAGCGCATCACCGCTTCGCTGCCGACGCTCAAGCGTGCGCTGGAGCAGGGCGCGGCGGTGATGGTCACCTCGCATCTGGGGCGCCCGAAGGAAGGCGTGTGGAGCGAAGCCGATTCTCTGGCGCCGGTGGCCCAGCGCCTGTCCGAACTGCTCGGCCGCGAGGTTCCGCTGGTGCGTGACTGGGTCGACGGCGTCGAGGTGCAGCCGGGCCAGCTGGTGCTGCTGGAAAATTGCCGCATGAATGTCGGCGAGGGCAAGGACGATGAAGCCCTGTCGAAGAAGTACGCGGCGCTATGCGATGTGTTCGTGATGGATGCCTTCGGTACCGCGCACCGTGCGCAGGCCTCCACCCATGGTGTCATCCGCTTCGCACCGGTCGCGGCCGGTGGCCCGCTGCTGATGGCCGAGCTGGACGCGCTGGCGCAGGCGCTGGATGCACCGGCCAAGCCGTTGCTGGCCATCGTCGCCGGCAGCAAGGTCAGCACCAAGCTGGAACTGCTGGCCAACCTGGTCGGCAAGGTCGATCAGCTGATCGTGGGTGGCGGCATCGCCAATACTTTCATTGCTGCCGCTGGCCATAACGTCGGCAAGTCGCTGTATGAACCGGACCTGCTGGACACGGCGAAGAAGATCGTGGCCGATGCGAAGGCGCGTGGCGCCGACATTCCGCTGCCGGTGGACGTGGTCACCGCCAAGCAGTTCCTGCCCGACGCTGCCGCGGAAGTGAAGGCGGTCGATGCCGTTGCCGAAGACGACCTGATCCTGGACATCGGCCCGCAGACCGCCGCGCAGTACGCGCAGCTGATCGAGAAGGCCGGCACCGTGGTCTGGAACGGCCCGGTCGGCGTGTTCGAGTTCGAAGCCTTCAGCAAGGGCACCGAAGCGCTGGCCCGCGCCATCGCCAGCTCGCCGGCATTCTCCATCGCCGGTGGCGGCGACACCCTGGCCGCGGTCGACAAGTTCGATATCGCCCAGCAGGTCAGCTACATCTCCACCGGCGGCGGTGCGTTCCTGGAGTTCCTGGAAGGCAAGACTCTGCCTGCAGTGGCCGCACTCGACGCGCGCGGCGCATGAGTGGCGAGCGCGGCAAGGATGTGCTGTTCTTCGACCTGGACGGCACGCTGATCGATTCGCAGGTGGGCATCACCGCCTGCATCGCCTATGCGCTGCAGAAGATGGAGTACCCGGTGCCGCCGCAAGACACCCTGCGGGGCTGGATCGGTCCGTCGCTGCGTACCACCTTCATGCCGCTGTTCGGTGAACCGGCGCGGGTGGAACAGGCAGTGGGCTACTACCGGGAGCGCTTCGATGTCGAAGGCTGGCGCGAGCACACGGTGTACCCGCAGGTGGAGGACACCCTGCGCACGTTGCATGGTCGCGGCCACCGCCTGGCGGTGGTCACGGCCAAGAACGAGCCGCATGCGCGCCGCATCCTTGCCCACCTGCCGTTCGGCGGGCTGTTCGAGGAGATCGTCGGTTCGACCCTGGACGGCTCGCGCAGCCACAAGCCGGAACTGGTCGGCGAGGCGTTGCGTCGGCTGCAGGTGCAGCCTGCGCAGTGCTGGATGATCGGCGACCGCCGCATGGACATCGAAGGCGCGCGCCACCACGGCCTGCGCAGTGTGGGCGTGCTGTGGGGCTTTGGCGGTGAGGCCGAACTGACCGAAGCCGGCGCGGGTCAGCTGGCCCGTGAGCCGGCGCAGCTGACGACACTGTTGGCCTAGGCTCCTGTAGAGCCGAGCTCATGCTCGGCTGCTTCTTGTGTAGAGCCGAGCCTATGCTCGGCTGTGTTTGGCCGGCAAGCCGAGCATGGGCTTGTATGTTCCTCCCGGCTCCTACGCGGTATGTAGGAGCCAGGGTGGAGGGACCGTCAACATGATATCTGCGGATAGCAGCCGACAGACGAGCCGAGCGATCCCCATCCCGCACCTTAACGTCGATA
>NZ_JCAFSQ010000023.1:0-4667 GCF_059369375.1 Stenotrophomonas sp. YJH_SMC_48-3
GGCGATTTTCTTCGACGAGGCTTCGATGGCCGACATGGTGGTCACCACCTGGCCCACCACCTCACCGCCCTGCGAGGCGACGCCATGGGCGCCGATGGCGAGCTGGTTGGCCTGGCGGGCGTGTTCGGCGTTCTGGCGCACAGTGGAGGTCAGTTCCTCCATCGAGGCTGCGGTTTCTTCCAGATTGGCGGCCTGCTGTTCGGTACGGCGCGACAGATCGCTGTTGCCCGAGGCGATCTCACCGGCGGCCGAGCTGATCGCGCGGCTGGACTGCTTGATGCGGGTGACGATCTCGCTCAGCTGCGCGGCCGTGGCGTTGGCATCGTCGCGCATACGGGCGAACACGCCCTGGTAGTCGCCGTGCATGCGCACGGTCAGGTCACCCTGCGACAGTGCGGCGAGCAGGCCGGAGATCTGTTCGATGCTGCCGGCGTTGGCGTCCAGCAGGCCGTTGATCTGCTGGGCCAGCTGCAGGAAGAAGCCTTCCTTGTCGGTAGCATCGATGCGGCCGGACAGGTCGCCGGCGGCGGCCTGGGCGATCACGCGGGCCACTTCCGCTTCAACCTGCGCTTCCTGGGTACGGTCGCGCCATTCCACCACGTAGCCGACAGTGTCACCGTCCTCATTGCGGATGGTCGAGACGACCTGGGCAAACTGGGCGTCGCCATACTGCATCGGGCGGCGGGCGACACCGTGCGCCTTCAGGTTGCCCAGCAGGGTCTGGTCCATTTCGCCACGGTGCTCAAGCACGGTGACCGGCTTGCCGATCAGCGAGGCCTGGGCATCGAAGTCCGGCAGGTCGCGGCGCACGTCGTCCTGGTACTGGCTCAGGGTCTGCTGCAGGGCGCGATTGGTGTAAACGATGTTGTTGCTGGTATCAGTCAGGTACACGCCGGTGGAGCTGTAATCCAGCGCGGTGCGGATGCGCAGGTTCTCTCGGGCGACCGCCTGGTCGGTCTCGATGCGTTCGCGCAGGTCGCGCTGCATGCGCTGCATGGCCTGCATCAGTTCGCCTACCTCGTCCTGGCGGCTGACGTCGATATGGCCATCGAGCTTGCCACCGGCGACGTCGTTGGCGACCGAGACGGCGCCGCGCACGCTGCCGACCAGTGCGCGGGCGAACAGCCAGACCAGCACCAGGCCGAGCGCAGCGCCACCCAGCAGGGCGATCACGGTCAGCACGGCCGAGGCGGAATAGGTGGACGCGGCCTGTTCGCGCGAGGCGCGGGCCAGGCGGTTGTCTTCGGCGATCAGCGCTTCCAGTGCCGAGGCGGCCTTGCGGTGCTTGGTGCGGGTTTCGCCGACGAAGGTATCGATGGCATCGTCCGGCAGGTCCAGCTCCAGCATCTCGGTGACACTGTCATAGGAGGCCAGGGCGTCCTTCCACTCCTTGGCGAAGGTGTCGAACAGCTTCTTCTGCTGCGCGTTGTCGACCAGCTTCGGGTACTCCTTGATCGACTTGTCCATGCTCGCGCGCAGCTCGACGCCCTGCTTGCGCGCATCGGACTTGACGTCGTCGCTGGCCCGGATCAGTTGCTGGTAGGCGGCATTGCGGTATTCGCCCAGCATGCCGCGCATCTCGCCGGCGAGGCGGATGCTCTCCATGCGTGAACCGGCCAGCTCGGTGGTGACGTTGTTCAGCGAATGCAGGCCGCGATAGGCGACGATGCCCTGCAACAGCATCACCAGCAGGAGGACGCCGAAAGTCAGCAGCAGCTTCGGCATCAGTTTCAGGTTGTTGATCCACGGCATGGGCGTTGCGAGCTCCTAAGGCAGACGCGCCCGGGCATCGGGCCCGGTTGCAGCAGAAACCACGCCGGCACCAGCACCGGCGTGGTCCGACGGACAGCGGATTACTTGATGTTGGCCAGCTTCAGGCCAGCCGGCGAGCTGACTTCGATTTCCGCGCGCGAGGCGTCACGCTGGATCTTGCCGATCACGCACACGGTCTTGCCTTCCAGGGTTTCCAGCGGGAAGGAGAACTTGCTGCGGTTCTCGCCGGCGATGCGGGCCGAGAAGGTGTGGCGCGGGAAGGCGCCGCCCATGTAAAGGAAGGTCGGCTGGCCTTCGGAACCTTCTGCGTAGCGGGCCTTTTCGACCTTGCCGCAGACCATGCCGTCCTTGCCGACCGAGCGCGGTGCCAGTTCCGGCGGGATCATGTCGGCCGACTGGGCGAACGCGGAGGAGGCGGTGGTGGCCAGGACAGCGGCCGAAACGAACGCAAGCAGGGACTTCATCGAGGTATATCTCCGGGGATGGTGATGGTCGTTCCGGTTCCGCGCGCTCCTGCGCGACCGGCTTCTGTCCCCCTATCGGCACTGCCGGGGAGAACTGAAGGGTTTTGTGACCGGAACGTGAAGCAGGTCCGCTCGATCAGGCAGCAGCGTCTTCGGCAAGGGCGTTCTGCCCCATGTCGGCGCTGTCGAGCAGGGTCTCGATGTCCAGCAGGATCAGCATGCGGTCGTCGTGGGTGCCGATGCCGGAGATGAAGCGGGTGTCGACGGCAGCGCCGAATTCCGGGGTCGGACGGATCTGCTCGGCCGACAGCGGGATGACGTCCGAGACGCTGTCGACCACGATGCCGACCACGCGGTCTTCGACGTTCAGCACGATCATCACGGTGAAGGCGTCGTAGCGGGCATTGTCCAGGCGCAGCTTCAGGCGCAGGTCGATGACCGGCACGATGGTGCCGCGCAGGTTGATCACGCCCTTGATGTAGTCCGGTGCATCCGGCACCCGGGTGACGGCGTCGTAGCCGCGGATTTCCTGCACCTTGAGGATGTCCACGCCGTAGTGCTCGTCACCAAGGGTGAAGCTGAGGAATTCGCCACCGGCGCTGGCGGCGGAGTTGGTCTTGTCGTTCATCGAGGGGTCCTGGTTCTGCCGGAAGTCCCGGTGTCAGGCTCGATATCGGCCCCTCCGGGGGGGACTTTAGGCGCCGGCTCGGAGGCATCCGCGCACGGCGTGGGTCTGCCGAGGATCGGTAGTGCCGGCCGCTGGCCGGCAACGGCAATATGCGGGTTGCCGGCCAGCGGCCGGCACTACCCATCGAACGCGCCCTACAGCTCGCCGTTGCGGCGTGCCTTGCGCTGGCGGTCGATGCGGAAGATGTAGCGCTGGATGGCGCTGTCGGCGCCGCGCGGCAGGGTGTCAAAGCGCATGCCCACCCGCTTGATCTCGATCCCGTTGGGTTGGCGCTGCGGCAACAGGTTGCAGACAACCAGCCCGATCTCCAGGTCCGGGCCGTCGGGCAACGACAGCACCGCCGGGTAGCGCTTCTGCAGGCTGAACACTGCGCAATCGGTTGGCACGGCGACCGCCAGGCCGCCGCCACTGATGTCCACCACCCGCATCGACAGGGCGTCGGCGCGGCTCTCGCCGGCGGGGATCCGCAGTTGGGGCGAATCAGTGACGGGGGTTTCCAGCCGGTACATCTCACGGCGTTGCAGATGCACCAGTTCGTCCGGAAGGGGGGCGCGGAAGGCAACGTGCCCATCGTTGTCCACGCGCTCCAGCGCGTGCAGGCGGAACCGCACGAGGACACGCTCGAGCTGGGCGAAGCACAGCAGATGGTCGGCCTGTTCGGCGGCGCGGTTGGAAGCCTCCTGCAGGCTGCCATCGAGCAGCAGGTAGTCTTCATCCTCTTCGAGTTCGAGCAGTGCGGTCGGGAACGACCGGTCGCGGCCGTCGATATGGGCATTGATCAGTGATCGCTGGTCGATCAGCGAGCGCAGCAGCTGGCGCAACTGGCGCGGGTTGCGGACCAGGAAACGTTCGTCGGCGGCATCAGCCGCGTGGACATCATGCACTGCAGTGTCGTTGCCGTCGGACATGGAATCTACGGTCAGGGGCGGGCGCCAGCACGCGTTGGCGCGAGGCTCGATGGGGATATCGGCCTCTGCACCGGATTATGAAGTGGGATTTGCATCACTTTCCATGCGTAAGGGGCCAGACCCCTCTCCCGAGGGAGAAGGGTCCGACCCTGGCGACATCAGAACTCCTGCCAGTCGCCGTCTGCAGCCAGCGCCGACTGGGCTGTCCCGGTGCGCAGCGTACGTGCCGGGGCCGCCTTCACGGCCGGTGCGGCAGCTGCGACCTGGCGCGGTACCGGCGCCGCCAGCGGACGCGCCGGAATGGCCGTCGTGCCCTGCGATGCCAGCCGGAAGCGGGCCACGGCTTCGCCCAGCTGCACGGCCTGGTCTTCCATTGCACGCGCGGCGGCGGTGGCTTCCTCCACCAGCGCAGCGTTCTGCTGGGTGGTTTCGTCCATCTGCACCACGGTCTGGTTGACCTGCTCGATGCCGGCGCTCTGTTCCTGCGATGCGGCGGAGATCTCGGCCATGATGTCGGTCACGCGCTGCACCGAGGCGACGATCTCGCCCATCGTGCTGCCGGCCTGGTGCACCAGGCTGGAGCCTTCGGCGACCTTGCCCACCGAGTCGTCGATCAGGCCCTTGATTTCCTTGGCGGCGGCGGCCGAGCGCTGGGCGAGGGTACGCACTTCGCTGGCAACCACGGCGAAGCCACGGCCCTGTTCGCCGGCACGGGCGGCTTCCACCGCGGCGTTCAGTGCCAGGATGTTGGTCTGGAACGCGATGCCGTCGATGACGCTGATGATCTCGGCGATTTTCTTCGACGAGGCTTCGATGGCCGACATGGTGGTCACC